>DAIUEJ010000034.1:0-10622 GCA_036845225.1 Candidatus Anoxymicrobiaceae bacterium
CCTTTCTCTTGGACGATTATCTGGTCCAGGATTTCGTCCGCACGTCACAACATCAGAACAAGAAGTACGACCCGTTGCTGTCCGGCAAGTTCAAAGAACTCGTTGCAAGCACAAACAGCGCGACTTCATATTCAAAAATGCTTCAAAATGGGAAAGAACTATCAAGCAAGTTTCCGGCCCTGCTTGAAAATGCGCAAAGTGAACTGGACAACTTTAAGACCGCCGATGATTACATATCTGTTACATACCCGACAGAGGGGCAGCAGAACACCGCTGGTCAAACCGTCACAGTAAGCGGGACAGTCAAGGATGATTGCACCTTGACGTTAAATGGACAAGCGGTGGGAGTAGGCGCTACAGATAAAAAGTTTGCTCCAGTTGCTACTGTTGTAGAAGGTCTGAACAGGCTTGGTTTCGTAGTAACCAACAAACGAGGCAAGACGTACAACAAAGATATCACAATTGTTGGGATTCTTCCGGCCCCCGTCCAGCCTTCCGTAACTCCATCTACTGCAACTCCATATGTTTCGCCGTCACAACCTCTTACAAAAGATTCTCCAGATTACAAATGTGCCTGTATTCAAAAGGGGTATGAAGTTGAACTGACCGACCCATTGGTGTATTCATTCCAAACTGTTTTTAATTCTCTTCAAAGTAAATATCCAAGTGAAACTCGAATGAGTATTGCTGATTATATTTGTAAAGCAAAAGAACTAATTGAAACAGAGACCATTGTGAAAAAAACGCTCCTGGAAGTAGCTCAAGAAATCAATAATGGCATCACCCCTGAGATAGCACAGTCTATATCTTTGAAGGAAGAGGCAGCTCTGTACGTTACTCTTGTTAAACAAAATGGACAGTAGGAAAAGTAATTGGAACCTGACGAGAAGAAGTGTCCGTACTGCGCTGAAACCATAAAGGCGGAGGCCATCAAATGCAAACACTGCTGGTCGATGCTGGAACCGGAAGACAAAAAGGAATCAGAGCCTCTCCAGCAGAAACCAAAATCCAAGGCCTCCCCTTCGAGTTCGGAAGAGCCGACAAAAGCAGGCACGCCTTCTCTGAGAAAATGTGAAAAGTGCGGCAAGGAATTCATGGGCTCTGTTAACCTGTGTATTGGTTGCAGAGTCAACACGGTGATTGATAAGAAGCAAGATTCCAAGCCTAAAAGCCAAACAGCGACAACGAAAGAACCCTATGACTATCAGGCGGTAAAGGTAGCAGTCATTTCTCTGGCGGTAATCGGTCTTATTGTGGGCTTCGGTTTTCTGGTAGCCAAGTACCCCACGGCAACACTTATAGTTCTTGGGTTAGTCATTGGACTGGCGTTGGGTATTGCAAAGGGGGTCTCTGGAGGTGGGGGGACTGCTGGAAAACCAGTCCGTGTTTGTCCAACCTGCGGCTCCACTCGGGTCGAACGATTTTCGCGTACTTGGAAAGTGACCAAGATAGCATCTGTAGGCGTGTTCGGACTGGGTAATGTGCACAAGATTTTCAAGTGCAAAGACTGCGGGTACAAGTGGTAATAATGTGTCCACCGCAGCACTACAGGTTTCCCAGCTTTCCCCGCTTTTCTAATTCAATTCAAGATTCACAAAAGCTGTGTACAACATATGGTGGCTTCCTGAGCTAAGGGAATAATCGTTTAATCTAATTGTAGGATGCATGGAAGTGCGCGCCGGAACGGGCGCGCCGCAGCGGATAACAAGGTGGTTGATTTGTCACTGACCAGGACCCGGAAACCGGTTTACCGCTGGGCGGCCGTGCTCAGCCTGCTCGCGCTCTCCGCCCTCCTCATCGCGCCGCTCCTGTCGCTTACGCCGCAGTTGTCCGCGGCCAGCATGAGCAAGGCCATCAAGGGGCAGGTCAATGTACAATCCACCTTCAACGACGCGAAGTTCACGTCGTGTGACATCGACGGCGACGGGATCGACGAGATCCTCGCGGGCAACACCAACGGCTACATGTACTGCTTCACCCCGAACGGAGGCACCAAGTGGGCCTTCCACACCGGCGCGGCCATCCGCGGCGGGGCGGCCTGCTTCGACGTTGACGGGAACGGCACCAAAGAAGTCTTCTTCGGCGACATGAACGGAGTGGTCTGGGGCCTGGGGTGCAACGGCGTCATGCTGACCCAGTGGGGCTGGCCGAAGCAGACCCCTAACAACGGCGGCTTCGTCGGCGTGTACGGGGCCCCCGCGATCGGCGACATCAACGGGGATGGGGCCTCGGACATAGTGGTCGGCTGCTACGGGCACTACGTCTACGCCTGGAGCTATTCGGGCGGCCTGGTGCCCGGCTATCCCGTAGACACCAAGGACACCATCTGGTCGTCCCCGGCCCTCGCGGACATCAACCGCGACGGCCTCAAGGAAGTTGTGATCGGCGGCGACAGCACCGGAGGCAGCGGCTGGCCGTACCCGCCCGGTGGGCTGCTCTGGGTCCTGAACGGAGGCGGCGCGGTGCTGCCCGGCTTCCCGAAGGTCACCCCGGAGGTCATCTGGTCCTCGCCGGCATGCGCGGACATCGACAACGACGGGTTCTACGAGATCGTGGTCGGGACCGGACACTACTACACCGCCACCGGCCACCTCAGCACCGAGGGGTTCAGGGTATACGCCTGGAACCACGACGGCTCGGACTGCAACGGTTTCCCGATGGCTGCGCCGGGCTGCACCATGTCTTCACCCGCCATCGGTGACGTCGACCACGACGGCATCAAAGAGATCGCGATCGCGTCCTATCCCGTGGCCGGGAAGGGCGCCGACAGGATAATGCTCATCAAGGGGGCGGGGACCAAGATGTGGGAGATCCCCGCGTTCGGCGGCCCCAACAGGGCCTCGCCGGCTCTCGGTGACGTCAACAGCGACGGGAAGGCGGAGCTCGTGATGGGCTCCGGGCAGGCGATCGGCGCGTGGGACGTGTGGGGCAACTGCGTCTGGAACCAGGTGCTCGACAACTTCGTCATCACCAGCCCGTGTATCGGGGACTTCGACCACGACGGCCACATCGAGGTCGCGGTCGGAACGGGCTCCGAGAGCGGAGGGGGCACGTTCTACGTCTTCGACTGCGGGCCCAAACGCGCCGGCAGCTCCGGCGATGAGAGCATCCTGCCGTGGCCCCAGTTCCGCAACGTCGCGCAGCATACCGGCGCGATACCGACCGGCCACGAGCCCCCACCTCCGCCTCCGCCGGCGAACTTCCACGAGTACATCCTGCTGCAGAACCCCGGCACGAGCGAGGCTCACGCGACCATCCTGCTGATGAACGAGAAAGGGCAACCGAAGAACGTGGCGGTCAAGGTCGCCAGGCAGTCCCGCACGACCGTATTCATCAACCAGCAGATGCCCAACTGCAGCGTGAGCGCACACGTCAAGAGCGATGTGCCGATCATCAGCGAGCGCTCGATGTACTTCAACTACAAGGGCGGATGGACCGGCGGGCACGACGTGGTCGGGGCGGCCGAGCCCGCGACGACGTTCTACTTCGCCGAGGGCACCTGCCGCCCGAACTTCGACCCCTACATCAGCATCCAGAACCCCGGGGTCAAAGACGCGAACGTCGCCATCACCTATATGAAGGGTGACGGGACGACCGCGGTCGACAACCTGGTGGTCAAGGCTGCCTCGAGGGCCACCGTCTCCCCGCGCAACAGGCTGGGCACCGGCGACGACGTCGCGCACGACTTCTCGTCCAGGGTGACATGCACGAACGGGCAGAAGATAATCGCCGAGCGCCCGATGTACTTCAATTACAACGGTGTCTGGACGGGCGGGCACGACGTGGTCGGGGCGACCGAGCCGGCGGGCACCTTCTACTTCGCCGAGGGCACTACGCGACCCGGATTCGACGCCTACCTCTGCATCCAGAACCCCGGTCAGAGCGCGGCGCAGGTACGGGTCACTTACATGCGGGGCAACGGCGCCATGGCGGCCGAGGAACTGACCGTCAAGCCGAACTCGCGCGCGACCGTCATCCCGCGCAACAAGCTGGGCACGGGCAATGACAGCGCATACGACTTCTCGTCCAGGGTGACCTGCACCAACGGGCAGAAGATAATAGCCGAGCGCCCGATGTACTTCGACTACAACAACGGCATCACGGGCGGCCACGACGTGGTCGGGGCGTCCGAGCCGTCCTCGACCTTCTACTTCGCGGAAGGGACCTGCCGGCCGAACTTCCAACCATACATCTGCATCCAGAACCCGGGCAGCTCCGATGCGTCAGTAGTGATCACTTACATGAAGGGCAACGGCGCGACCGCGAGCCAGCACCTCATGGTCTCCAAGAACTCTCGCGTGACCGTGAGGCCGAGCGACGTCCTCGGGGTATACAACGACTCCGCGCACGACTTCTCCGCGAGGGTGGAGTGCACCAACAACCAGCAGATAATAGCCGAGCGCCCGATGTACTTCGACTACAACGGCTGGACCGGCGGACATGACGTGGTCGGCGCGACGGGGGCGAGCAAGGATTGGTACTTCGCGGAAGGCTACACCGGCCAGTAACAGCAGGGGTCAGGCACCGTCCACTTTTTTGTCCACTTTTAAGGCATCGCTGACCAGGAAGAGGTGGACAAAAAAGTGGACGGTGCCTGACCCCTAGTACGCTGGTGGTAGCTTGCCGCCGCCCCAGTGCATATGGTACCTGCGCGCCAGGTACACCGTGAACGCGTAGAACACCAGCCACGCCGCCAGCAACAGCACCGACCTCACCCCTGTTGGATGCAGCAGCGGGAACACGAAGAGCAGAAACCTCTTGACGATGTCGTTGCCCAGGAAGTGCGAGAGGAAGATGTTGTCTGAGTTTTCCATGCCGTAGGTGCCCACCATGAACCAGAACGCCCAGACCGTCATCACGATCTGGTACAGGGCCAGGACACCGGCGATGCCCCAGGCGACTCGCGAGCGGACCCGGTCGAGGAAGACGGCGACGCACAGGATGAACATCGGCGCGAGCGGCACCAGGCACCTCTGGACCGGGGCGGCGCCGCCGTTCCAGGACTGGAAGACTCCGAGCACGAGCGTGTGCAGGCCGATCGCCACCGGGAAGAATATCCACCACCGCTCCCACTCCAGCGGGGTCTTCTGGCAGACGAGCCCGTACGCGAACAGCCCGTAGACAGGCGCGAATATCAGAAGCCCCCAGGCCCGGTCGATGTAGAGCCCGGGGATGCCCCAGACAGAGTTGGTGCCCCAGTAGCCGCCCGAGAACTTGCTCCCACCCGAAGCGGTGAGCCCGCGGGCGAGGTGGGGCCCGAAGGCGATCCAGGTGAGCAGCAGCAGGAGCAGGACGCATGCGCCGGCGGGCGCCACCATCCAGGCGAGCAACTTCCAGTCCTTGCTGGGCCGCACGATGAAGAACAGGACCAGAAAGGCGACTGTTATCGCGATGAACTTCGGGTGGAACAGCAGCACACCGCCGGCCGCGAGGCCCATCAGCCCCGCGTAGACAGGCTTTGAAGACTCCTTGAGGCGCCAGGCGCTCCACAGCCCCATGGCGACCAGGAACACAGCAGCCGTCTCGGGATAGATGAGCCTGGAGTAGAAAAGCAGCGGGTAGGTGAAGAAGAGGAACAGCGTCACGCCCACCGCGATGCTCCGCGTGACAAACCTGTCCGTGAGCAGGAAGGTGAACAGCGCCGCCGCGCTCATGAGCAGTATCATCGTCATCGCGGCGCCGGGGTACCCGAACGCCCAGAAGCCGGGCAGCACCAGTATCGAGAGGAACATGGGGTGCGTCGACACGAACCTGCCATCCCGCCCGTGGGTCACGTGCCACATCGAGATGTCCTGCTGGAAGTAGGGCAGGTACTGCTTCGCCTTGTAGTTGTTGGTGAGGAAGACGTCCCCGTCCTTCAGGATGCTCTCGGTTATCAGCAGGTAGTGCGGCTCGTCGCCCTGGGTGGAGGGGACCCCCTTGTAGCGCGGGAATATCACGAACATCAGTGAGTAGACGATGAAGGTCAGCAGGAAGACGATGAGGCCCAGGCGCGTCCGCCCGGGCAGCCTCATCCACCTGGCGGCGAGGCTGACTTTCTCTTTTTCGGGAGCGGGGGCCTCGGCCGCCTCGGGCGTCACATCTTCTTGCATACGAATACGAGGTCGAATGCGCGGGAGGGCCAGAGCCGCCCCGCCCACATGAGGGGCTTGTAGAGGCGCTCGTGCTCGGGCTTTGTGAAGCGCGCGGTGAGCAGGTCGCCGCGATTGCCGACCGGCCTGTACCAGTTGAGCAGCAGCTCGAGGTAGATGCCCGTCACCTCATCGACGCGGAACCCTCCGGCGATGAGGTTCGCTTTCGCCTCCCCCAGGCTGAACTCGCGGACGTGCTCGGGATGGACCGGGATAGCCCGGCGGTTCGCGCGGGCGAGCAGCCTCTCGCGGTTCGGCGTGGTGACTATCAGGGTGCCGCCGGGCTTGAGCACGCGGCCCCACTCGGCAAGCGCGCCGCGTGTGTCCGGCACGTGCTCGATTATCTCTCCCGCGTAGACCGCGTCGAAGGCGCGGTCCTCGAAGGGGAGGTGGACCGCGTCAGCCACCATCCAGGTCCACTCCGGGCATAGCCCGATCATCTTATGCATCGCCGCGGCGTCGAGGTCGCAGCAGGTCATCTCGAAATCCCACGGCCTGGTCATGTAGAAGATGCTGTAGCCGGAGCCGACGTCCAGCACCCTGCTGCCCGGCGGGATGTACTCGCGGTAGACCCTGGAGAGAGTGCGCAGCCTCGCCTCGTGGAAGCTGTTGAAGAAGGGGTGCTGGGTGACGTACTCCTGCTGGTGGTCCTCGGACTGGTAGTAACGCTCCAGCGCGCCGGTGTCGGTGACCTTGACGGGTAACTCCAGGGTGGCCGCCCCGCAGGTGACGCGCACCAGCATCTCGGGCCTGACCACGACGTCGGCCTGCCGCAGGGCGCGCACCAGCACAGGTGTCTGTCGGCTTTCGCCCGTCACAATGGAGAGCGCGCTGTCGCCGTCGGCGAGCCAGTCGATCTCGACCGTCGCGGGACCCGGCGCGGAGCCTTCGAACACCCAGGTCCCCAGAGTTGCAGCCGGGCCTTCCTGGCCCGCGCACATCACGGACACCTCGAGGCTCGAGGCCAGCCCGTCCCAATCGGGCAGCTCGAAGCCGAGGCTCGAGACGGAGCTCGCGGCCGGGCCGGTCACTGCGACGCCCCTGTGACGCGGGCCAGCGCGTTCCTGAGCTCACCGCGCACGGTCTCCGGCGAGAAGGCGGCGAGCCTGTCGCGCTCGGAGGCCACCACCGCCGCGCGCAGCTCTTTGTCGGTACGCAGAGACTCGAGCAGCTCGCCCACCATCGCGAAATCCTTGCCCTCGAAGGAAAGCCCCGCCCCGTCGAGCGTGTAAGGCACCGCGGCCGAAGAGTAAGCGAGGATGGGAAGGTCGAACGCCATGCTCTCCACTAGCGGCACGGCAAAGCCCTCGTGTTCGCTCATCGAGAGGTAGGCGTCGGCGCCTCGATAGTACGCGGCCAGCTCGGCGTCCGAGACCCGCCCCGAGAAATGCACGTTGCCCCAGAGGCCGAACGAGTCCACCAACCACCGCAACTGGGCGTCGTACTTGTCGACCCAGGTGGCGCCCACCAGGAACAGGTGAGAGTCGGAGTTCACGGAGCGGTTGTAGTAGAAGAAGGCCCTCAGCACGTCCTCGATGCGCTTGTTGGGGACTACGCGCCCTACGAAGAGCACCTTGAACGAGTCGGAGAAAGGCACGAGCGGGCCTGTGCCGTCCGCCGCGGCCAGCAGGCCCTGGTAAGCCACGAAGATGGGGAGCACGCCGGTCTTCTCCGCCTCGAACCCCGCGTCGACGAGCTCGAGCCGGTTGAACTCGGAGTCCCCGAGCGCCAGGTCGCAGCCCTTGAGGCTCGCCAGCAGGTCGCGCCCGAGGCGGCAGAACGCCGCGGCGCCCTTGTCGTACGGCTCGAAGAACTCGGGCGGGGTGATGTTGTGGTAGATGAGGATGCGTTTCGCGGGCGAGGCGAGGTACTGCTCGTAGTTCCGGCAGTAGACCGAGTAGTGATAGATGAGGACGTCATCGGTAGAGTCGCCGGCCGGGTCGTAATCGCAGTCGGGGCGCGTCACCTGGCGCCCGAACTCGTCCGCGGTGTTTGTGAAGACCTCGTTGTCGTAGCCCCATGAGGACAGGGCGCGCGCGATCTCGAGGACGTGGTTGGAGACCGCGTCCCCGTACTCTATGCGCGTGCAGAGCTGACGGATCTTCAAGGGTTCCTCACTCCAAGGGCGTCGTACAGTCGCGTGACGACCGAGTCCCAATTATACTCCCTCGAAACGTAAGCACGACCCGCCTCGCCCATGGCCGCCGCGAGGGCTTTGTCCTCGAGGAGCAAGTCGAGCGCCGCGGCGAACTCGTCGTAGTCGCGGAACGCCAGGCCCCCTCCGCTCGCGGCCGCGTGCTCTCGGGTTACCTCGCAGTCGCGGTGGACCAGCGCGGGCTTGCCCGCGAGCCATGACTCCAGCAGGACGATGGAGAGGCTCTCGTTCACCGACGGCTGGCAGAAGACCGAGGCGGCGGAATAGCCGTCCCATTTCTGCTGCTCCGTGACCCGCCCGACGTCGATGATGAGGTGCGACGAGTCGCCGGGCACGGACACCTCGCCCGCGCCCATCAGCACCAGCGCCGCCCTGCCAGGCTGCTCCGCGGCGAAGCGCCTGAAATAGTCGACGAGCATCGGCGTGTTCTTGCCGGCCTCGCGCCGCCCAGCGTAGAGGACGAAGTCCCCCCTCACCGGGGTGCGGTCGCGGAAGGCAGCCGGGTCGCCGGCCTGCGGCTTGAAGCCCATCCCCACCACGGGGCCGGGGTCATCAAGCCCCAGCAGCCGCCCCGCCAGGCGCCGCTCCCCCGGGCTGTTGAACATGAGTCCCTTCACGCTCCTGAGCATCGAGAGCACCAGCGGCAGGTGAGCGAACGGCTCGTCGTGGAGGCAGGGGATGATGTATGAAGACTCGGGCCGGATCGCGCTTCCCAGGAACGTTGTGCCGAACAGATACGGCAGGAAGATGAGGTGAGAGTAGCCGGCGCCCTCCGAGAGCAGGTGCTCGAGCAGCCCGTCGCTCGAGATCACCCCCGACAGCCACTCGCGCTGGTACTCCTCGCTGACCTCACCGCCGCGCTCTATGGCGGCGGCGGCCTTCTGCACCGCGGGCTCGCCGATCCGGGTGTTCGCGTCGAAGCGCAGGACCTCCACGCCGTTGAGGATGCCCCTGCCCGCGGGGTAATGGTTGCGCCAGGTGTAATGGTCGAGGGCCCTGGTCGTGAGCGCGGTGACACTGACGCCGCGAGACGCCAGCTCCTCCGCCGTCCGGCGGGCGAGGTCTTCCGCGCCGCCCACCACTTCCTCGCCGTAGCGGGGCACCACGAAAGCGGGCTTGAAACCGGGGTGTGGGGGGCCGGCAGCGGGCAAGGTGCTCACCCGTCAGGGCTTGCGGGCGGTCGCGAGGTATCCGCCCGTGTCGCCGGGCCTTGCTATGGAGATATCGATGAAGCCTGCCATGGAGAGGGCTTTCTTGACCACCGGCGCCGAGCACCATGCGGGAGCCGGCCCCGCGGATGCGAACCCGTGGACCGCGACGGCGAACCGGCCGCGCCCGGCGAGCGCCAGATAGGATTTCCTCGCAAGGGTTATCAGGGCTTCCGGCTTCAGCCAGAAAGAGAGCTCGCTTACGAGGACCGCCTCCTGGCTTCCTTCACCGAGCTGAGAGACAAATGACAGCGGCGCCGCGTTCGCCGCGAGCGATCGACCGGGTGCCGCTTCGTCCCACGCCGATCCCGCCGACACGCGCAGGATGTTCCCTCCCGCGCCGGCCAGTGCGCCTGCAACGGGCGCGGGGCATGGACCGACGACCGTGATGCGGCTCGCTCCTTTGAAGAAGTCGGCGACCGCCGAAGCGGATGCGGCTGTCTCACCTTCGGCCAGCAGCGCGCCCGCGAGTTTGCTCAGGTCCTGCTCGGCGGCGAGCCTCTCTGCCCGCTCCGCGACAGCCTGGCGGCGCAGCGCCTCCAGGCCCGAGGCCGCGTGCCGGTTGAACGCCGTCTGCTCCCGCTGGATGGGCCCCACCGCTATGCGCGCCCACAGTCGGGCGATACGCTTGGCAAAGATGATGAAGGGTTTCGCGAGACGTCCTTTTTCAGTCTCGACCGGGTAGGCGGCCGTGACCTGCCAGGAGGACATCGCCCGCGTCGCGGCGTAGTCGAGCTCCGCGATGGGAGGAAGGGTCCCGTGGCCCTCCTCGTCAGGGAGCCGCTCCGCCAGCAAGGCCTCGGCCTCCGGCGAGAACGCGCCCGACTCCTTCCGGGCGGCGACCCGCTTCGCGAGCTCCTTTTCCAGCGCTTCGGCGTCTATTCCATTGCCCTCGATCTTGAAACCAGTGCCCAGGGTCTGCCTCCGGGATTATGGGTAGTTGGATTGTATAACATCGGCGCCGGGTCGTGCAGAATGCACCACCGGGGTCAGGCACCGGTGGTGCGTTTTCCCGGCACAGTTGGTTTGCGGGCATGAAATGCACCACTGGTGCCTGACCCCGGTGGTGCATACGTGTGGTAGGATTTCTGTTGTTATGAAGATCCTCCTGACCGGTAGCAACGGACA
>DAIUEJ010000034.1:10722-29454 GCA_036845225.1 Candidatus Anoxymicrobiaceae bacterium
CGTGTGGTAGGATTTCTGTTGTTATGAAGATCCTCCTGACCGGTAGCAACGGACAACTGGGCACCGACTTCCTGCGCGCCTCCGGGCCAGAGCATGAAGTGGTCGCACACGACCTCGACCTGGACATCACGGACCGCGCGGTGGTGGCCACGCGCGTGGCCGAGGTGGCGCCGGATATCGTGGTCAACGCCGCCGCCTACACCAACGTGGACGGCGCGGAGGCCGACGAGCTCAACGCGTACCGCGTCAACGCCCTGGGGCCGCAGAACATCGCACTGGCCTGCCAGGCGGCCGGCGTCCCGATGCTCCACGTATCAACGGACTTCGTGTTCAGCGGTGATGCCACCGTTCCGTACACGGAGTTCGACCGCCCCGACCCCACTGGCGTCTACGGCAAGAGCAAATACGCGGGCGAGCAGTACGTGACGGGGCTCCTCGACCGCTATTACATCTGCCGCACCTCCTGGCTCTATGGCGTCGGCGGCCCCAACTTCGTGAAGACCATGCTCAAGGCGGGCCGCGAGCGCCCTGAGGTCAAGGTCGTGGACGACCAGGAAGGCTCGCCCACCTACTCGCTCGACCTGGCGCGCAAGTTGCTGGAGATAATCGAGACCGGCGCCTACGGGGTCTACCACCTGAGCAACCGGGGGAGCATCACCTGGAACCGCTTCACGAAGGACATCTTCGAGATCGCGGGGCTCGATACGCCTGTACTGCCCATAAGCACCGCCGAGCTAGCGCGCCCCGCTCCGCGCCCGCGCTTCTCGACCATGAGGGGGCTCGCCCTCGAGCTGCAGGGCATCCCGCCGATGCGCCCGTACCGTGAGGCGCTGGAAGAGTTCATCCTGAGGGACTTGCCCCCGGAGGCCTCATCTTGAGGTGCCTCCATCTCATCCACCGGTACTGGCCCGCGAGAGGCGGCTCCGAGAAGTTCTTCATCGAGATCAGCGAGAGGCTGGCCGCAGACGGCAACAGCGTCACTATCTTTACCACCGACGCGATCGACATCCAGCACTACTGGCTCCCAGGCAAGGAGCGCATTGACAAGCCCCGCGAGGACCACAACGGCGTGGACGTCAGGCGCTTCAATGTAAAGCGCCTCCCCAAGCACGCCCAGGCGCTCCGGGTCCTTGGCAAAATACCTGGCCTGGGCCCCCGCAGTCTTTTCTCGTTCCCCTCACCGCTGGTGCCGGGAATGCTCGCGCAGATATTCTCACGGGAGCGGTTCGATATCGTCCACGCGACGGCGCTTCCCTACGACTCCATCCTCTACACTGCCTACGAGATCGCGAAGAGGCAGCAGATACCGCTCGTCTACTCGCCGTTCTTCCACCTGGGGGAGGAGGGGGTGGAGGACGTTCGCAAGTTCTACACGCGCCCTCACCAGATGCGCCTGGTGAAGAGCGCCGACAAAGTCACGGTACAGACGAGCATCGAGCGCGACTTCCTCTCGTCCAGCGGATTTCCCGAGGAGAAGATGCTGCTGCTCGGCATGGGCATCAATCCCTGGGAGCTGGAGGGAGGCCAGGCCGACCGCTTCAGGAGCAAGTACGACATCGCCGGGCCGGTGGTCTGTTGCATCGGGCCCAAGACCTATGACAAAGGCACCTTCCACCTGGTGGAGGCGATGGAGCGGCTCTGGTCGGGGGGCGACCCCGTGACCCTGGTGCTGGCGGGGATCGACATCGAGGACTTCCGACGGTACCACGCGAAGCTGCCCGAGAACGTGAAGTCCAAGTGCATCATGCTCGACTTCATCCCTGAGGAGGACAAGCTCGACATGCTCGACGCCTGCAGCCTTCTGGTGCTGCCATCGAGGTCCGACTCTTTCGGCATCGTCTTCCTGGAGGCGTGGTTCTACGGCAAGCCGGTGGTGGGGGCCCTCGCCGGCGGGATCCCCGGGCTGGTGCGTGACGGCGTCGACGGGCTGCTGGTCCCCTTCGCCGACGTCAAGGAACTCGCGCTCTCGATACAGAAACTGCTATTGGACAAAGAGTATGCCCGAGGCCTCGGGCAGGCCGGACGCGACCGCGTGCTCGCGGAGTTTACCTGGGACGAGAAGTACGCCGTCGTGAAGGGGCTCTACGAGGAGCTGACGGGCACGGCAGGCGGCGCAGGCCGCTAGCCCGGGGGCTCCCGGTCCCGCCGCGCGACGGCGCGATGTCACGATCCGTGGCGTATAAGCAGGTATGGTTTCTATGCAGAACAAGGGCATCGACGTCGAACAGGTCATGGAAGAGGTGAACCGCGCGGTCGCGGCGCCTCACACCCTGCTGGCCGACTTCTGGGCCGCCGAGCGCCCGGCTTCTCCGAACGTGTCGTTCCTGTACCCGCCGCACTCCAGGTCCCTGGCCGTCAACCTCGACATGGTCTCGCGCAACTGGGAGATCGACCCTGAGTTCGAGATCGGCTCCCGCAGGCGGGGTGTCGGCGGGGTCGTGGTAACCATCAAGAAGTTCACCCGCGGCTTCCTCCGCTGGTACATCAACCCGATAGTCCACCAGGTCCGCAAGTTCAACATGCTCGTCACCCGCACCCTGCACGACCTCGCCAACAACGTGGAGGAGGCGTCCGACAGGCTGGCCGACCTCGAGAAGGTGGAGGCCGAGCGCAGGCTCGCCGAGTTGGAGGAGAGGCTCTCGCGGCTAGAGGGCGGGAAGGACCAGTGATGGCCCTCGCCTGGGCGGAGCCCGTGAGCGTCATCGTGTTGACCTGGAACGGGCTCGAGGTCACCACCAGGTGCCTGGCAAGCCTTATTGCCAACACCACCCACCCCGATTTCAAAGTCGTAGTAGTGGACAACGGGAGCACGGACGGCACCCTGGAGTACCTTCGAGGCCTCGATGGCATCACGCTCATCGAGAACGGCGAGAACCTGGGGTTCGTAGGGGGCAACAACGTCGGCCTCGCGGCCACGGTTGGTGACGTGGTCCTGCTCAACAACGACACCGAGATAATCCAGGGCGACTGGCTCGAGCGAATGCAGGAGACCGCGTATTCGGCGGATGACATCGGCGTCGTCGGCTGCAGGCTGGTCAACGCGGAGGGCAACCTGGTCCACGCCGGCACCTACATGCCGCTGCCCAGCTTCTGGGGGCAGGAGCACCCGGGCAACGAGCGCGACATCGGCCAGTACGCCTGCGACCGCCAGGTGGAAGGCGTCATCGCCGCCTGTGCCTATATCAAGCGCGCGGTCATCGACAAGGTCGGGCCCCTCGACACCGATTACTTCTCGTACTTCGAGGACACAGACTTCTGCCTCAAGGCCGCCCGCGCCGGCTTCCTCACTTACTGCTGCGGGTCGGCGACTGTCAAGCACCTCGAGAACGCGTCCACCGACCTCAACCGCATGGACTTCTCGGGGACGTTCAAGCGCTCGCGCGAGATATTCCTCTCCAAGTGGAAAGAGTATTACGAGGAACGATATACACGCCGCCTGACCTGGCACTCGTTCATCTCCGGACAGGGCATCTACTCCCGCGCCAGCGCGAAGCTGCTCTGGGCTTTCGACCAGGCCGGCGTGGACGTGAACCTCGCTTTCCTGGAGGGAGTCGAGCGCGCGGAGCTCGACGACTTCCGCATCAACGATATGAAAAACCGCGCCCCCGACCGCGAATGCCCGCAGGTGCTGTTCGGCCCGTGCGACATGCTCTCCCGCGCGGACGGGGCGTATAACATCGCCTACGTCTTCACCCCTTATGACCGCTTCGAGCCTGCCTGGGTCAAAGAGCTGAACCGGATGGACGAGGTGTGGGTGACCAGCGCCTTCCAGAAAGAGGCCGCGGCGGCCTCCGGCGTGAAGCGGGAGATACTGGTGATGCCGCTCGGGCTCGACCCGGATTACTTCCATGCCGGGATCAAATCGTTCCGTCTCGCCGACCGCTTCACTTTCCTGGCGCCGGTCGAGTGGGGAGACGAGTACGCCGCCGAGACCTTGCTGCGCGCTTTCACGGACGAGTTCGCGGCGGAGGACAAGGTCGTCCTGGTCATGAACGTGAAGTCGCCGGTGGCTTCCGAGAGCGAGGTCGCGGGATGGGCCGGCGAGGCGGCGGCGGCGGGCGGAAGCGCGGAGGTCGAAGAAGCGGTCGAGGCGCTGTGCCTGCCCGCGGACAGGGCGCCCGTCGTCTTCGTGGTCGACCACGACATCGAGCCTTACCAGGCGGGCTCGCTCTACCGCTCCTCGGACTGCGTGGTGCTCGCGGGCAGGTCGGGCGAGTGCGGGACGGTCCCCGCGGAGGCACTCGCCTGCGGCGTGCCGGTCCTGGCTCCCGGCTGGGGCTCGGTGGCCGAGCTGCTGGGCGGCGCGCGCGCCACCGGTTTCGAGTGCTCGCTCGTCCAGGCGCCCTCCACCAGCCTCAGATGGGCCGACCCCGACTACGGCAGCATGCGAAAAGCCCTTCGCGGGGCGCTGGAGGACACCGAGGCGGCGAAGCGGGACGCGGAGCGCGCCTCCGACGAGATACGGCTCGAGCGCTCCTGGGAGAGCGCGGCGCTCAAGATGATCGAGAGGCTGGATAGCATTGCCCGAGGATAGCAGCGCAAGGCGTGCGAGAGCTCCCCGGCGTGACCTCGGGGAGCGGGCTCTCACATTCTTCAAAGCGCACTGGCACATCATCCTCGTCGTCGCCATCATGGCGGCGGCGTTCCTGCTGAGGCTCTACTACCTCCACAGGCATACCGAGTACACCGCCGACAGCTACTATTTCCTGATCCTCGCCCGGTCGATACGAGACACCTTCACCTATACGGTCCGGGGAGTCGCACACACCAAGTACCTGCCGGGTTACCCCATCAGCATCTGGCTGGGCGGCTACGTCGCGGGCGGCCTGCAGCACGCGGCCAACCTGATCGCGCTCCTCGGCGCAACGTTCACGGTGCTGGTGACCTACGGGCTCGGACGCGAGCTCTTCAACAGGTGGGCGGGCGTGGTGGCCGCGCTCATCGTCGCGTTCCAGCCGACGTTCCTCAAGTGGACGGTCCTTCCCATGACTGAGGGGCTCTTCACGTTCCTGTTCGCGGCGGGCATCTACCTCCTCCTGACGGGGTTCAAGCGCGCCTCTCTGCCCAGGCGTACGCTGGGGGCCATCGCGGGAGGGCTCTGCTTTCTGGTGCGCTGGGAGGGCCTGCTCTTCCTGCCGCTGATGGTGCTCATCGCGATCATCTATTTCAAAGATTCGGAGTTCAAGTGGTGGGAGGCCCCGGTGATGCTCTTTGTCTTCGGGCTCCCGATGGGCATCTACATCGCGCGCAACCTCATCGTCACCGGCAAGACCACCTCTTACATCGGCGAGTTCAGGGACTACAGCATCAAGGTCAGCTACCAGGTCCTCAAGCACCGGACGAAGGTGCTGGTGTGGGAAGGCCTCTCCGACTCGCTGTACGTGGTGCTGTTCTTCCTCGGCTCTCTCTACCTGCTCCTCCGCAAGAAGTGGAAGGCGTTCCTGCTGGCGGGCGGGTGGTACGCGCTGTTCGCTGGCTTCCACCTGTTCTGGTACTACGCCTACGAGCGTTTCATGGCGCCCGCGGTCCCGGCCGTCGCCCTGGTGCTGGGCTTCCTGTTCGTGGACCTCGCGGCGCTCTCGTGGAAGTTCTTCAGCGATAGCGGATGGGTCGCGCGCAAGCTCGGCGCGCCGCCGGACTCCGCCGCCGGGGAGGCCGAAGCCGGTGCGCCCGACGGTGCGCCCACAGAGGAAGGCTCCCTCGAGCCGTCCGTCCCGGCCGCGCCGGACAGGCCGCGCCGCGCGGGCCGCCACGCCAGGCGCGCTTCGCCAGGCCTCAAGACCGGCCTGCGAGCCGCACAGGTGGTCTGCCTGGTGCTGCTCGCCGCGCTTCTGGCCACGACCGTATGGCACGGGCTCGCGCGCGCCGACCTGGTGATAAAAGAGAATTACCTCGCCTTCGCCGACGACCACGGCGGCAGGGGGATGGAGCAGGCGGCCGACTGGCTCAACCGGAACGCGCCCGGCCAGCTCGTGGCGGCGGACGCGGGCCCGTACTTCGAGTGGCTCTACTATCCGGGCGACGTCCTCTACATGAGGCCGGTCCCCTGGGACCTGCCGGTCGAGGCGGCGGACGTCGCTTACCAGGACGCCCCGCGGCTCCTGTACGAGCGCGGCGTCCACTACCTGGTCATCGGCCAGACCGAGAAGGGCGTCGCGGACGAGCTCAAGCTCTTCGGCATCGTCGGCATCTACAGGCCTGAGATCAGAGAGGTCAAGAGGTGGGTCAACCACTACAGCTATCCGAAGCCGCACGACCTCGCCACGGTGATCTTCGAGGTTTTACCGCCGGGCTGAACGAATCATATGTCAGTATGAAAGGAGCCGCATTTGGCTGACACAGCCCCTGAGCAAGAGCCTGCTTCAACCCCGACGGACGAGGCGCCCGCAGCCCCGGACGAGGTGAAGGAAGACGCGGCCGCCGCGGCAAAGCCACCTGAGAGATCCGCCACCGACAAGCGCAACGACAGGATATTCATCGTCCTCCTGATGGTCCTCATCGCAGGTTACCTCGCCACCTTCATCACGCTCAGCCTGCTGCGCTATTACAACTTCCGCGGCTCGGAGTTCGACACCGCGATCTTCAACCAGGTCATCTGGCTGCTCTCGCGCTTCAAAGGGGCTTTCAGCACCATCAGGGGCATGAACCTCTTCGGCGACCACATGGCGCCGATCCTCTTCCTGCTCACGCCCATCTACTGGCTCAAGGGAAATGCCCCCGCTCTGCTCACGGTCCAGACCGTCGTGCTCTCTATCGGCGCGGTCCCCATCTACCTCCTCGCGAAGGATAAGCTCGACAGCCGCTGGGTCGCCCTCGGCCTCGCCGGGGCTTACCTGCTCTACCCGGCGCTGCAGTACGTGAACCTGTTCGACTTCCATCCCGAGGCGCTCGGCCTGGTGTTCCTGCTGTTCGCGTTTCTCGCCATCGAGCGCAAGAGGTTCGTGTGGTTCTACGTCCTCTGCGTGCTGGCCGCCATCTGCAAGGAGGACATGGTCCTCGCGGTCCTTGTCCTCGGCATAGTCGTCTTTTTCCTCTACGACAGGCGGGCGGGCAAGTGGGTCGCCGGCGTCTCGCTGGTCTACTTCCTGGGCGTGGTATTCTTCCTGATACCGCACTTCGCCCCGGCGGGCTACCAGTACTCCAGCCGCCTGGGCCAGTTCGGCAAGACGCCGACTGAGGCTCTCAAGAACTTCTTCCTCCACCCGCGCAGGACGTTCGAGATACTGGCGACCCGAGTGAACCTGCGGTACATCTTCGACCTGTTGCTGCCGGTGGCTTTCCTGTGCCTCTTCGCGCCGATATTCCTGCTGCCGGCGCTGCCGGCGTTCATCATAAACATCATCAGCGATTTCTCGCCGCAGCACACCATCGGCTACCAGTACGCGGCGGCCATAATACCTTTTGTCTTCATAGCGGCGATCTTCGGGATCAAGAAGTTCAAGAAGTGGACCGAGGGAGGTTTCCGGGCCCGCTTCGTGGTGGGTGGCGTGGCCGTCGTCCTGGTTCTTGCCTCACTGGCGGGCAACTTCTACCTCAGCCCCAGCCCGTTCTCCGACGGCTTCCGGGTCTCGGCCTACTCTTCGGACAAGCACGTCAGGGCGTTGGACGAGGGTCTAAAGCTCATAGGAGCGGACGCGTCGGTCTCGGCCCAGACTTATTTTCTCGCGAAGCTGTCCGAGAGGCAGTTCCTCTACCAGTTCCCGGACCCGTTCAGGTACCAGGTGCCGTTGTCCTTCTACCGCTCGCTGCCGCCGACGGCGCAGAAGATCATCTTCCCCAACTCGTACCGCATGGCGGACCGCGGCAGGAGCATCGCGACCGATTACGTCGCCCTGGACCGGGGCTCCGAGCTCGGCATCCCACTGGTTATCTATGACCAGACGGTCTTGCGGCTCCTGCACGGGGGCGGCTACACCAGGATCTATGACCGGGACGGCGTCAGCATCCTTAAGAAAAACGCAAAATAGGGACAGGCACCTTTTTGCATTTTCTCAGCCACCTCCGACTAAAGGTTAAAATGCAAAAAGGTGCCTGTCCCTATTTTGCGTTTGTGGAGGCGTGTTGAGAGAGAGATGGAACAAGGTCGACTGGCTGGTGCTTCTCGGGCTGCTGGCCCTCACGATACTCGCCTGGTCGCGCGTCCTGTTCATGAAACAGTGGTCGTTCGGCATCGAGACCGACTTCATCCGCCAGTTCTACCCGGCGCGGGTGTACGCTGTGCATTCGCTCTCGTCGGGCTCGTTCCCGCTCTGGAACCCATACGTACTGTCGGGCCAGGCCTACTTCGCGTCCTATCAGACCGCCATGCTGTACCCGTTCAACTTGCTGATGGTGGGGCTCTATGCGGCGGCCGGCGCCACGTTGCCTCTCAAGGCGCTGATCGTGTTCGTGGTGTTCCACTTCTTCCTCGCCGGCGCGTTCACCTACATCCTGGCGCGTGACCTCGATTGCGGCAGGGCCGGCTCCACGGTCGCGGCCCTCACCTTCATGTTCTGCGGTTTCATGGTGGCGCAGGCGGGGCACATGAACCAGGTGTCGAGCGCCGCCTGGATACCTCTCATATTCTTCCTGTTCAACCGCGCGCTGACGCGGAGGAAGTTCTCTTACGCGGTGGGGGCGGGCTTCGCGATGGCGGTGGCCCTGCTGGCGGGGCACCTCCAGTCAGTCTTCTACCTGTGCGCCATGCTCGCGGGCCTGGTGGTTTACCGGGCATGGCAGCACTACCGGTCCGAGCCCGATGCGGCGGGAATAGGGTTCGGCATCGCGGCGCTCGCGCTCGCGGTCGTCATCGGAGGAGGCCTCGCGGCGGCTCAATTGTTCCCGACGTACGAGCTCATCGGCCTTTCGACCCGCAGCCGCATCCCGCTGGAAATCGCGCAGACCTCGAGCCTGCCGAGGTGGCAGGTCATCAACCTGGTCTTCCCGAAGTTCTTCGGCACGAACCCGGACAACTACACCGGCGGCTGGCTGATGTGGGAGACCTACGGGTACGCGGGCGTGATCGGCGGCGTGCTGGCGTTCGTGGCGCTCCTGCGCAAGAGGCGCGGGCTGGTGTTCTTCCTCTGGGCGGCGCTGGTGCTCTCCGTGATCCTGGCGCTCGGCCCGGGCGGATTCCTCTTCAGCGTGCTCTTCAAGATGGGCCTCTTCGTGAACCGCTTCCATGACCCGGCGCGGATACTGGTCATATTCGGGTTCGCCACCGCGCTGCTGGCGGGGCTCGGCGCCGACCACGTGGTAAAGACTTTCGGCGAGGAGGGGAGGGTGCGCTACGGGTCCGTGGTGCGCCTGGTGGGCTTCCTGACCGCGCTGCTCCTCATCGTTGTCGCCGCGCTCTCCGCGTTCCTTCTGGTGCGCAGCGGCAAGCCGACCCAGAACGCGATCGCTTTCAGGAGCATGATATTCCCCACCGCTATCGTGGTGGTCTTCTTCGTGTTCCTGCTGCTGGCGCGCCGGCTGGAGTTTGAAGGCTCAGTGCTCGCGGTGGGCATCGTGCTGCTGGTCGCTGTCGACCTCATCGCGATGAACGTGCCCTGGGTGATGACGCAGGTCAACACCGCCGACCTCTACGGCGACAGGGGCGCGTCAGGGTTCGTGGCCGCGCAGCCCGGGGTGTTCCGCGTCGAGACCGACGCCGAGACGATGTACAAGTCCCTCGACAACGGCGCTCTCTACGGCCTCGAGAAGGCCTCCGGGGACGACTCCCTGGTCCTGCAGGACTACTACGACTACAGGCAGATCATCCTTCCCCAGGTGTCGCCCGGCGTCCAGATCGGGCTGTTCTACGAGGGCGCGATCAACTCGCCGATGCTCGACGCCCTGAACGACGTTTACTTCATGACCCGCCAGCCGATAGACCCCAGGCTTCTCGCCGCGGGAAAGCTGGAGTTGGTGAGATACGTCGGAGGCATCTACGTGTACCGCAAGACCACGGCGCTGCCACGCGCCTGGGTGAGCGACGCCCGCGCCTACAGCACCAACAAGCTTGTCTACGACGAGATGCTCCGCACCCGCGGAAAAAATGTTCATGACGTGGCGCTGGTGGTGATGCCGAAGGTGGCTGCCGCCGGCGGGGAAGGGGCCATCATCCCGTCGGTCAAAGGCCCGGTGGAAGTCGCGGAGAGGTCGGCGAGCCGCCTGGTCTTATCGGTGGACCCGGGGGCGAAGGGCCTGCTCACGGTGTCAGAGATGTACTATCCCGGCTGGCAGGCGTACGTGGACGGCAGGAAGGCCGAGACGTTCAAGACGGACCTTGCCCTGCGGGGTGTCCTGCTGCCCGGCGGCCAGCGTACGGTCGAGTTCCGCTTCGAGTCCAAGAGCCTGCGCAACGGCATCATCGTCTCCCTCGTGGTGGCGGCGCTTCTGGTACTATACCTTGGAGCCATGATCGTGAAGCGCTACGCCTTCAAGTCCCACAGGGAGAGACGTGAAGCTGTCGGTGATAATCCCCGCACATAACGAAGAGGCTACGATCGACGAGGTGATCGAGCAGGTCCGCGCGGTCGACCTGGGCGACGTCGCCCTGGAGATCATAGTGGTCGACGACGCCTCCACCGACTCGACTGTCCAGAAGCTCGCCGCGCGGGCGGGGCAACCCGGCATCAAGGTGCTCACGCACCCCGCGAACCGGGGCAAGGGCGCCGCGATACGCACCGGGCTATCCTCCGTGACCGGGGACATGGTGCTCATCCAGGACGCGGACCTCGAGTACGACCCGAAAGATTACCCGCGCCTGGTCGCCCCGATAATCGAGGGCCGGGCCGACGTGGTGTACGGCAGCCGCTTCGCCGGACGCCGCGAGAACATGGCTTTCGCCAACCTGGTCGCGAACAAAGTCCTCGCCTGGACGGCTTCGCTGCTGTACGGGAAGCGTATAACTGACGAGGCTACCTGCTATAAGGTCTTCGCGACGGACGTGCTCCGCTCGTTCAAACTATCCTGCGAGCGCTTCGAGTTCTGTCCGGAGGCCACGGCCAAGACGCTCAGGGGAGGCTACCGCCTCGTTGAAGTGCCGATCTCCTACCACGCCCGGACCGTGGAGGCGGGGAAGAAGATACGCGCCTTCGACGGCCTCGTTGCCATCTGGACGCTGCTGCGGTTCAGGTTCAAGCGCATCCCTTGAGAGGTGGACAGAAAAGTGGACGGTGCCTGACCCCTCGGGGTGGGCAAGGTGACTCGCCGAAGGTGCATCACCGGAGTGACGCACCATCGGCGCGAAGTTTGAGGTGCCAAAGCACCGTTGGGGCAGGATGAATCCTGCCCCAGGGCGAAAGCCGTTCTGGTAGAATCTAGCAGTTGATCCAGGCGAAACGGGACAGGGCCCGCTCCATATGATAGAAAGACTCAAAGACCTCTGGTTGCACCGCGAGCTCCTCTTCAACATGACGCGCAAGGAGCTCAAGGTAAAATACAAGCGCTCCGTGCTGGGCTTCCTGTGGTCGTTCATGACCCCTCTCATCATGCTGGCCGTATTCGGCCTGGTCTTCTCGATCCTGGCGAGGACCAGCATGAACTGGTTCGTGGTCTACCTGATGTCAGGCCTTTTCCCGTGGCTGTTCTTCTCGAACTCACTGATGGGGAGCGTCGGCTCGGTGGTCGGCAACCCCGGGCTCGTGAAGAAGGTCTACTTCCCTCGTGAGGTGCTCACGCTGGGAGCCATCGGCGCCAACATCTTCCACTTCGTGATGCAGATGCTGATCCTGCTGGTATTCCTCGTCATCATCGGCTGGCACTTCTCGATCAATATCCTGTACCTGCCGCTTGTCATGCTTCTGGAGATCGTGTTCACAACCGGGCTTTCGCTCTTTATCGCGGCGGCGAACGTCTACCTGAGAGACATTCAGCACTTCACCGAGGTCGCCACGATGGCATGGTTCTGGCTGACCCCGATCGTCTACGTGATCGGCACGGTGATGGGCGTGCTGGGGGGCTGGTTCAAGGTGTATCTCCTCAACCCTATGACGAACATCAGCGAGCTCTACGTCTACGTGATCTACAACCCTCGCTACTACGCGCCGCTCTCGTACGTGAGCGGACCAAAGAAGCAGCCGCCGGTGGTCTATCTTTCTTTCTGGGGAATCCTGGGGACGATCATAGGGTCGGTGGCGTTGCTCATATTCGGCTACTGGTATTTCACTGTAAAGGAGCGTGGGTTTGCCGAGCAGATATAGGCCGGTGATTTGATATGGGATCGAATTTCGCAATTGAAATCCAGGATGTCTCCAAGATGTTCAAGCTGTACCACGAGAACGTCCGGAGCCTGAAGGAGAAGGTCCTCTTCTTCAACAAGCGGGGCTACGAGGAGTTCTGGGCACTGAAAGACGTGAACATCCAGGTCGCGGAAGGGGAGACGCTCGGCATAATCGGCGCGAACGGCTCCGGTAAGTCGACTCTGCTCAAGCTGATGACGAAGATCCTCTACCCCACAAAGGGTAAAGTGATAACCAACGGCGCCATCGCCGCGCTACTCGAGCTGGGCGCCGGGTTCCAGCCGGACCTCACCGGGCGGGAGAACGTCTACCTCAACGCTTCCATCCTCGGCTTCTCGAAAAAGGAAGTCGACAAGAGGTTCGACGAGATAGTCGCATTCGCCGAGATGGAGCGCTTCATCGACAACCACGTCCGCAACTACTCGAGCGGGATGTATATAAGACTGGGGTTCGCAGTGGCGATCAACGTGGACCCGGACATCCTGATAATCGACGAGGTGCTCGCCGTCGGGGACGAAGCGTTCCAGCGCAAATGCATCGAGCGCATCGAGCAGATACAGGACGAGGGCAAGACGATCATCTTCGTCACCCACAACGTGGAGGTATGCCGCGAGATCTGCTCGTACGTCATCATGCTCGACCAGGGGGACGTCGTCAGGGAGGGCAAGCCGAAAGATGTCGTCAAGTACTACCACGAGTTCATGGAGACCGGGGAGGAAGGCGGCGAGCGCGGCACCCGCCAGATCGAGGTGATCGGTGTCGCGTTGCTGAACGAAAAGGACGAGGCGGTAAACGATTTCGACACGGGAGAGGACATGAAGATAAGGGTCGCTTACCGCGCCAACGAGCCGGTCTCCGACCCCGTTTTCGGCTTCTCGATTGACGACTACCGCGGCTTCACCGCCTACGGCACGAACACCCGCCTCAAGGGTATGGACCTGGGGACTGTGACCGGCGAGGGATTCGTCGAGTTCGACCTCAAGCAACTGCCGATGCTGGAGGGGAGATACCTTGTCAGCGTGGCTATCCACTCCCGCGATGAGAGCACAACCTACCACTGGCTGGACAGGCGCTACCCGTTTGACATGCATTCGGACGTGAGCGACGTCGGCCTGCTGTACATACCCACGGACGCGCGCATCCACCACTCCGAGGAGGGGGCCTCATGAACCCTGTCGACGTCGACATCGACGACGTCCTCACCGACGTGATCAGCGTGCTCCGCGAGAGGGAGACCGGGCGCAGCCAGTCGTACCGCTCCGAGGTGCGCGAGATCGAGGACGTCATCTACCTCATGCCGGGAGCCTGGCAGAGCATCGCGAACAGCCTCACCGCGCTGGACCAGAGCCTGGCGCCGCTGGAGGCCTCCTTCACCGCGGCAGAGGAGCCTGAGGAGGAGGGCGGCGGGTTCGCCCAGAGGTTCAAGAACATAGTCAAGCGGGTCATCCAGAAGTCGGTCTACTGGTACGTGAACCCGATCGTCGCCCAGCTCCACCGCATGCACGCTTCGACCGCAAGGGCGATGCACGAGATGGCCGACCAGCTCAAGAACATCAGCGACCGCCTGGAGGCCCTCGAGAAGGATACCCTCGGGCCGCGCGTCAGGGCGCTGGAGGGCGAGAGGTTCGATGAGAGGATCGGGCGCCTGGAGCGCGCCTGGAGGCAGCGCGCCGCCGGCCGGCCGGCCGCGGCCGCTGTAGCCGCGCCGGGACAGGAGGAGAGAGGCGTCGGGAGGGACCGGGTGCCCGCGGGAAGGGCCGAGCCCCTCTTCCACTTCGACTATTACTGGTTCGAGAGCATACACAGGGGAGACCGCGCGCTTATCAAGAGGCGCCAGCAGCCCTACCTCGAGTACTTCGAGGGGTGCGCCAACGTCCTCGACGTCGGCTGCGGCCGTGGCGAGTTCCTGGAGCTCCTGGGCGAGAAGGAGATAGGCGGGTACGGGATCGACATCGAAGGTGACTCGATCCAGTTCTGCACGGATTCGGGGCTGCGCGCCGAGCAGGCGGAGGCGCTCGCCCACCTGGCCGCAATCGAGGACGGGAGCATAGACGGAGTCTTCATCTCCCAGGTCGCCGAGCACATGACCCCGAGCGAGCTGATCGAGCTGGTGGGGCTCGCCTACCGAAAGATGGAGCCCGGCGGCTACGTGGTGGTGGAGACGCCGAACCCGCAGTGCCTGCTGATATTCGCGAGCTTCTTCTACGCCGACCTGTCCCACGTCCAGCCCATCCACCCGGAGACGATGAGGTTCCTGCTGCTGTCGGCCGGCTTCCGCGACGTCGAGATCAAACTCACCAACCCGGTGCCCCGCAACCAGAGGCTCGGAAAGGTTGTCATCCAGGACATCAAGCCGGGCGAGACCTGGGTGGACGAACTGAACGCCAACGTCGACAAGCTGAACTCCGTTCTGTTCAGTTACATGGACTACGCCGCGATAGCGCAGAAGTAGAGGGAAGATGCCTGAAGACCTGACCTTGGTCGTATATGACTGGGAGCCTACCGAGGAGGCCGGGCGGCTCGCGCGCGCACTCTCGACCGGCAGGCAGACCTCCGAGGTCCGCAAAGTCGCGGTCGCGGCCCGCGGCGATGTCGCGGCCGCACGCCAGGCGCTCGCTCCTCTCGGCTTCGAGGTCATCCAGGCGCCGGACGGCGCCGGCTCCGGGGCGAGGAAGAACGCGGGGATCGCCGCGGCCAAAGGTGACGTGGTGCTGCTCTCATCGAGAGCCGAGCTCGTCGACAGGGACTGGCTGGAGAAGCTCGTCGAGGAGGCGGAGTCCCTGGAGGCGGGCGTTGCCGGCTGCAAGATCGTCGATGACGCCGGCGGGATCGTCGACGCGGGCTACCACGTGCTGCGCCCCGACTGCGACCTGTTCCGGCTGGGCGGCGGCAAGAAAGACATCAACCAGTACTATTACGCCCGTGAGGTCGAAGGCGTCGATTCGGCGTGCATGTACGTCACGCGCAAGGCGCTTGACGCCGCGGGCGGCTTCGAAGAGGGCTTCTCCGAGCACTACGACGACCTCGACTTCTGCCTCAAGGTGAAGACCGCCGGTCTGCCGGTGGTATGCGCGGGCAGCGCGAGGGTCGCGGTCCGGGGCGGCGAGCGCGACGGCGAGCGGCCCGGCGAGGACGGCGCGAAAGCCCAGTACCGGGAGCGCTGGGAGCAGTACTACTCCGACAGGTACGACACGCGGGTGATGTGGCACTCCTGGATCAACGCCCCCACCGGGTACGCGGTCTCGTCGCAGTACCTGGTCCTGGCGCTCGAGGCGCTGGACGTCGACGTGCGGTACGGTTTCGTCTACGGCGTGGAGGAGCCTCCCAACGACGACGAGCGGATCATGGAGGTCCGGCGCAAGCCCAAGGACCTCGACATCACCCAGGTCGTGTACGGCCAGGGGGACGTGTTCTTCAAGAACAGCGGCCGCTACAAGGTCGGCTACTCCATGCTCGAGGTGACCGGGATACCCGCCGACTGGGTCGAGCAGGCGAACGCGCTCGACGAGATCTGGGTCCCGTCACAGTTCAACAAGGAGACGTTCTCGGCGAGCGGCG
Source organism: Candidatus Anoxymicrobiaceae bacterium (assembly GCA_036845225.1). Taxonomy (GTDB): domain Bacteria; phylum Actinomycetota; class Geothermincolia; order Fen-727; family Anoxymicrobiaceae; genus FEN-680. The sequence continues at coordinate 26,487 of DAIUEJ010000034.1, forward strand.
TGAAGCGGCCGATCCACGTGATGCCGCTCGGCGTGGACGTCAACTACTTCCACCCGTTCATAAAGTCCCGCAGGATCGAGGACCGCTTCACTTTCATGTCGGTGTTCGAGTGGGGCGAGCGCAAGGCCCCCGAGGTGCTGCTGCAGGCGTACAACCAGGAGTTCTCGTCCAGCGACGACGTGCTCCTGCTGCTCAAGGTCATCAACACCGACCCCGCCGTCAACATAGAGAGGCACGTCGAGGCGATGCGGCTGCGCGCTGACCGCGCCCCGGTGGTGGTGGTCCTCAACCAGAACATCCCCAGCTACCAGATGGGTTCGCTCTACTGCTCCAGCGACTGCTTCGTGCTCCCGACCAGGGGAGAGGGATGGGGCATGCCGACGCTGGAGGCGATGGCGTGCGGGCTGCCGACCATCAGCACCCACTGGAGCGCCCAGACGGAGTTCTTCAACCAGGACGTCGGCTATCCGGTCGACATCAAACGTCTGATCCCGGCGGTCGCCAAGTGCCCCTACTATGAAGGGTTCGAGTGGGCCGACCCCGACGTGGACCACCTCGCCTCGTTAATGCGCCACGTCTACGAGAACCGGCAGGAGGCGCGCGCGAAGGGCCTGCGGGCCTCTATATGGGCGCGCGAGAACTGGACCTGGCTCGACGCGGCGAGGCGCATCAAGACGCGGCTGTCCGAGATTTCGCCGTGAGCCGAGTGCTATAATTTTTGATAGATCCCTCCTTCGAGCCATCGGAAAGGCGGTGGGGAATTGTCCAGGAAACGGGCGGGCGAGAAAGCCCCGCCTGAGGGAGCGGTAGAGGAGACGCTGCAGGACCTTTCCCTGCGGCTCCGAGACAAGTCTCCGAACGGGCACCGCATACAGTCCTTCGACGACGCGGCCCTGATGGAGAACCTGCACCTCACCAACGAACTCTACGACAAGAACCTGCCTGGAGCGGCGTCCAGCGGGCGGAAGGTGTCCGGCGCGCTGGTGGGCTTCTTCAAGCGCATCATCAGGAAGCTCACCGGCTGGTACGTCGAGCCCGCGGTGGACCAGCAGAGGGTGTTCAACGCCGCCGTGACCCGCACTATCAACGAGATGAAGCAGTACCTGGACCACATCCAGATAAACGAGGACATCCTCTCGACCATCATGCACCGCGACCTCGCGCTTTTCAGGGCGAACATCCTGTTCCTCAACAAGTACCTCGAGCGCCGGATGGTCGACTTCTCCAACGAGCTCGCGCTGCTGCTGGCCCGCGAGCCGGTAAGCGCGGCAGGCGAGATAGACAGCGGCGGCAACGGCGGGGGGACGGAAGAGGACCTGCTGGCGACCATCGACGTGCTGACGCTCGAGCAGAGGGTGCACGGCTCGCCCCGCATGGTCAAGGACAGGCTGCGGGTCTACCTTCCTTACTTCGAGGGCTGCAGCGACGTGCTCGCCATCGGCTGCGGGCGGGGAGAGCTGCTGCAGCTGTTCCTGCAGGAGGGCATCACCGCCAAGGGGACGGAGACCAACCCGACCCTCGTCGGCTTCTGCAGGGACAACGAGCTGGACGTGCTGCTGGTCGACCCCGTCGAGTACCTCGAGGCGTGCGTCGACGACTCGCTGGGAGGCATCGTGCTGTCCAGGTTCGCGGGCCACGAGCCGCCCGCGAGGCTGGTGAAGATGCTCACCCTCTGCCGGCAGAAGCTCGCCGGTGGGGCGCCGCTGGTGATCGAGTCCCCGAACCCCTTCTCGCTGTACGCGGTAGCGTCTTACGCCCTCGAGAGCGCCGAGCAGGCCCACCCGCTGCACCCTGAGACGCTCAAGCAGCTCTGCCTTTCCTACGGCTTCACCGAGCCGTCGGTGATGTTCCTCAACCCGCTCCCCCCCGAGGAGCACCTCGAGGAGCTGGAGCTCGCGATGAGCGGTGCTTTGCTCGACGCGCGCCAGCAGGAGCTGTTCCACCAGGTGAACGAGAACTTCGTCAAGCTCAACCGGATACTGTTCAGTCACCGCGACTACGCGGTGGTGGCCCAAAGAGCCCGGAGGGACGGCTCCTGATGGGCGAATCGAAATACGAGTCCGAGATAGACCCCTCCAAAGACAACACCTCACACCTGAAGTCCATCGCGCTCGTCGGCAGCGACAAGCGGGTGGTGGACTTCGGCTGCTCCACGGGTTTCGTGGCGCGCGTGCTCTCGGACAACGGCTGCACGGTGACGGGCATCGAGCTCGATGCGGATGCGGCGGAAAAGGCGCGGGCGTACTGCGACAGGGTCATCGTGGGAGACCTCGACGAGCTGGACCTGGCCGAAGAGCTCGGCGGGCAGCCCTACGACGTGGGCCTCTTCGGTGACGTGATCGAACACCTCAAAGACCCCAGGCGCGTGCTGGTCGCGATGAGAGACCTGCTGGCGCCGGGCGGGTACATCGTGCTCTCGGTGCCCAACGTGGCCCACGCCAGCGTCAGGCTGGCGCTCCTCAAGGGGCAGTTCGACTACGAGGACGTCGGCATACTCGACTCGACCCACCTGAGGTTCTACACGCGGGACAGCATCGGCGACCTCATGGAGAGCTGCGGCTATCTCGTGGACGTGATGGACTGGACCGAGCAGAAGGTGAGCGAAGACGACCTCCACGAGGCGCTCGACCCGCTCGGCCTCGCGAACCTGGACGAGGTCGCCAGGGCTTTCTCGGAGTGGGAGGCAGTCGCCTACCAGTTCGTGATCAAGGCTGTCCCCGCCAGCGAGGAGGATGTCGTGGAGAGGCTCTCCGAGGAAAAGGTGCAGGCCGAGAGGCGGCTGAGGGTCCTCGAGAAAGAGGTCGCCGAGTATAAGCGGGTTGCCGAGAGCCTGGAGCAACAGATCGCCGGCGCGCGCGAGTACCAGAAGAACATCGAGGCGCAGGTGGAGGCCAAGGACGCCTACATCGTCCACGCCGGCGCGCGCGAGTACCAGAAGAACATCGAGGCGCAGGTGGAGGCCAAGGAC
>DAIUEJ010000035.1:0-1169 GCA_036845225.1 Candidatus Anoxymicrobiaceae bacterium
TTCCTGCAGCCTTTCGGCACCTCGACGATGACATCCACGATGTCCGGGAACTTCTTTCGGCTCGCGGCCAGGAACAACCGGGTTGCGGCATGTTCCCTCTTTTCCATCTACCTCCGTCAGCCATCTTGTCTTGAAACGAGGTAGTTTGCATCTGACAATAAAGGTTCTACGTTTCGTAGCGTTTGGGCCACCACGCCCTATTTAAAGCCACTTGTCGATATTGCCGATGGCCAAAACACTACCCAAAACTCTGCAAGGTGGTGGTGTTTTTCTGGCCGGAAAAGTGGACTGGGAAATGGCGAGACATGACTACCTGCTTGCCGAACAATTACGGGGCTGAGCCAGCGAACTATGGATGACTACGACACCTATACTCGAAGGTTAATAAAATATGGGTCCTCACAAGAATCTGTGGGTTGAATTCGAGAATTCAGCGGCCGAGCCAGCCATTTTGAGGCCGTAGTCAGGATCTGGACATCGCCCCCATAATGGGTATTTCTAAGCCTCGAGGGTCCTTCGGCCCAAGGGCAGCTGGGGAAGGGTTGTATGAGTTGGAATTGTGGCACGGTTTCAGTGGGGTAAAAACGGCCAGGAAATGGCTTCGCCAAGGGAATTATCGGACAGGTGGCGCCCACAGATTCTTGTGAGGAGCGTAAAATATACTATCTCACCGACCATAACCTTGAATTCAATACTTCCTCGATAAATCATTACCTTGCTTCGCTGACGGTCAGCCAGGTCACTTTGGGCATCAGGACAAAAGTGCTTCGTACTTTTTGCAGATGGTTAACAGCCGAGGGATATCTGCAGTCCGGCCCGAGGGCGGCAATACCAAACCCGCGTGTCCCGTAGCAGATCCCAGCATTTCTGACAGACGATGACATCAAGAAGTTGATACATGTTGCGAAGAAGAAACCCCGCGATCTAGCCCTTCTACTTGTATTGCTGATACTGGCATTCGGGCAAGTGAATGTTGTTGCGTGACCTTGGAAAACGTCGTTCCTGATAACAGGTACTTATGGATCAGGAACGGCAAAGGTGGTAAGAGCAGGTATGTATTCTTCTCGGACATGACCGCTCGAAGCCTCAAGCGCTTAAACCCGCATGATAAAGGATTGGTGGGGGAGGCTGGATTTGAACCACCCCACGCGCCGCGCGGCGATGGTGCG
>DAIUEJ010000035.1:1269-28729 GCA_036845225.1 Candidatus Anoxymicrobiaceae bacterium
TGGCATGGTAGGGTGGTGGTCATTTGCATTGGTGGGGGAGGCTGGATTTGAACCACCCCACGCGCCGCGCGGCGATGGTGCGCTTGCCCCGGTAGTCTCTCTTTCCCTGCAGGACCAGACATCGGTGATCTTTCCGGCCTGTCCTGATTAGAAGTTGATTTGAAATCCTGGCGTGGATGGCGGCGCGCGGTGACCCCGACTCATTATTCGCGTCCAGCCTCCCCCACCAATGCACGTAATGGCATGGTAGGGTGGTGGTCATTTGCATTGGTGGGGGAGGCTGGATTTGAACCAGCGTAGGCTGCGCCAACGGATTTACAGTCCGCCCCCTTTAACCACTCGGGCACTCCCCCTCCGCAGCGAGATGATGATAGCAGTAGGGTAAGTGGCAGGCAAGGAAAGGCGTCATGCCGCGTGGCGCTAGAACAGTTTGTCGGGTGGGCCTTCGACCTCAGGCTCCTCCACAAAATAGAGCTCGCTCCCGAGCAGAGCATGCAACATCTGCTCGAAGGTGCGGGCGTTGGTCGGGGCCTGCCCCTTGTAGTGGTTATTGAAGATGACATAGACCCTGTCGCTGTTGTCGGAGAGGTCCTCGATCTTCGGCAACCACTCCGCAAGCTCTTCCTCGCTGTACAGATAGTCGTAACGCTCCCAGGACTCCCGGCCCTGGGCCCACCAGTTGTCGGCGTTGCGCCCGTGCATGCGGACATAGGCGATGCGGCTGGTCAGCGCGACCCTGGGTGAGGGCAGCCCCTGGAGCCTCGGCTCGTCCACGCAGCAGTAACCGAGGCCGAGAGAGGAAAGCAGGTCGAGCGTCTCGTCCGTCTCCCATGACGCGTTCCGAAACTCAACCACGGTGTCCAGGCCTCCCATGCGCTCCGCGAGCTTGTCGAGGTACCGCCTGTTCTGATCGCTGTTCTTGAACGCCCAGGGGAACTGGGCCAGGACGCACCCCAGCTTCCCGTGGTCCTCCAGGGGCCGTATCGCGCGGCGGAAATCCTCGAACACTTTCTTGCCGTTGCCTATCTCGTGGGTCATCTCGCGGTTGGCCTTCACGTTGAACTGGAAGCGCGGCGGGGTCCTCTTTGCCATCGAATTGATCCGCTCGGGCTCCGGGATGGCGTAGTAGGTCGAGTTGATCTCGACCACCGGGAAGTGCCGCGCGTACTCCTCGAGCATGGATGACTGGCGCAGGGCGGGCGGGTAGAAGTTGCCTTTCCAGTCGCTGTAGCTGAAGCCGGCGGTCCCGACGTAGATCGTCATTTTGCCGGGTGCTTGCGCTTCTTCTCCATGTGGACCACGGTGCCTTCCTGGTCACTGGTGATCCAGACGTTGTCCATCAGGCCTCGGATGAGCTGGATGCCGCGCCCGTGCAGTGCCATGGCGGGAGCCGGCCCATCTTCCATCGTGCCGGTATCGAACCCCGCGCCCTGGTCGGTGACGTCGATGACGAGATTTTCAGCCGTGACCAGCGCCTCGAAGTGCATGTTGTTGTCGGCGGGGCAGGCGTGCTGGATTATGTTCTTGAGGGCTTCCTGGGTCGCGAGCGCCACGTCCTCGGCTTCGCTGTTGAAGCCCTGGGCCTCAGCGAACTTCATGACCTTCTGGCGGGCCCTCAACAGCGATTTCTTGCCGCAGGGCAGGTCTACTACGAGCCTCCTCGCCGGGTCAGGGGAGGTCTGAGAAGAAGTCTTCGTCAACGTATCCGCCTGTCACGCCTACGTCCTGCAGCGCCCTGCCGAGGTTGGGGAAAACTCGGAAGATCTTGTCCAGCTCGACCAGCCGCAGGATCTTGAGAATACGGGGGTTATCGATAACGTAAGCGAGCTCGCCTTCCACGGTCTGGACCTTCTGGTATATCTCGATGAGGCTTCCGATGCCGCTCGAGTCGATGAAAGTCACGCGGGTCATGTCCAGGATCAGGTCGTGCCGGCGGTCGCCCTCGAGCTTGAGGACCACCTTCCTGAACAGGGGGACGGTGTAGACGTCCAGCTCTCCGACGGGGGTGACTACGTGGTAGCCCTCTTTCTCCTCTACTTCTATCTCCAAGTCCTGCTTCTTTCCCTTCGTGTGTATGCGTCTGCGCCGGGGCGCAGTCTCAGTTTACTTCTTGCCGGCCGCTTTGGCGACGAGCACGCCGATGGCGACGAGCGCCAGGAGCCAGACCAGCTTGTGGCCCTTCTTCTTGGCCTTCTTGCCTTTCTTGCCCTTCTTCTTCGCGGCGACCTTCTTCGCGGCTTCCATCGCCTTCTTCTTCTTGCGCCGGCTCATGCCCGCGAGCGCATCTTCCTTGACGTCGGACGGTATCTCCTTGCCCTTCTTCGCGAGCTTCTCCATCTTACGCGCCGCCTGCTTGCGGGACTTGGCAAGCTCGGACCTCTTGCGGAGCGTGCGGGTCACATAGTTGATGACGATCCCGATCAACATCCGGACGACGATGTCAGTGATGTCTCGCTGGGGGGCTTTCTTCAGCGGTGCCTGTGGCTGTTCCTCCGCGGTCTTGCGTAAAGATACCGGCATCAAGGCCTCCTTCAGGTCAAGGGGCGGGGCAATCGAAAGAAACTATACTACAAAGGGCAGAACGTTACCACACTGAACGCAGCGGTTCCCTTCGAGGCCGGAGGCACGCGTGATATAGCCATCCCGCTCGACCACTTTCTCGCCGCATGCGGGGCAGCAACTGTCTCCCGTGTCCTTGGTGCGCACGTTCCCGAGGTACACGTAATCGAGCTTCTGCTTCGCCATCTCGTAGGCTTTCTGCAGGGTCGGAAGCGGCGTCGGCTCGATGGTCATCTTGTAGCAGGGGTAGTACGCCGAGAAGTGCAGCGGCGTGTCGCGTCCAAGCTCCGCGACGAAGTCGATGAGCTTGCTGAGGCCCTCCTCCGAATCGTTCAGGGTCGGGATGAGGAGGTTGGTTATCTCGACGTGGCAGTCTCGCTTCGCGCGGCGGACGGTGGCAAGCACGGGCTCGAGCTTCGACTTGCATATCTTGCGGTAGAACTCAGGGTCCATCGACTTGACATCGATGTTCATCGCGTCGATGTACGGGAGCAGCTCCTCGAACGGATCCGGGTTGATCGAGCCGTTCGTGACCAGCACGTTCTTGAGCCCGCGGTCGCGCACTTTCTTCGCGCACTCGAGGACGAACTCGAACCACATCAGGGGCTCGTTGTAGGTGTAGGCGACGCCTATCGAGCCGCCGCGGTCAGCCATCGCGGCGACCTCGTCGGAGCTGATATAGGTCCCCGGCGAGTCACTCTCTATCATCTCCCAGTTCTGACAGAAGTCGCACCGCTGGTTGCAGCCCCTGGTTCCGATGGAGAAGATGGTCTTTCCCGGGTGGAAGTGGTAGAGGGGCTTCTTCTCGATCGGGTCCAGGTTCGCCGCGAGTACCCTCTCGTAGATGTCCGAGTAGAGCACGCCCTCGTGGTTCGAGCGCACCATGCAGAACCCGCGCTTGCCGTCGTTGATCTTGCACTCCTGAGGGCACAGGTGGCAGTGAACTTTCCCGTCACCCAGCTTCTCGTAATAGACGGCCTCTTTCATGTCCAACTCCCGGTACGTGAGCGCCCAAGTATTACAGTCATAACTTCAAGATTCTCGCCTGCAGACCTGCCGCTTAACTTCTTGGGGTCAGGTCCGAAAAGTTAAGTCAGTCGGTGATGTCTCGGGCGAATGCGAAGTGGATGCCCTCGGCCTTGAGCGTCTTGACCATCTCGCCCACGACCGCAGCGGTGTTGGGGCGATGCCAGTGGCAGATGCCGATGGCCGTGCCGTTCTTGCGGGCCAGCCCCGCGAGCTCGCGCATGGCGTTGCGGATGTAGTCCGGCTCGTTCTGATGGTCGATGAACACCTTGTTCGCTCGCCTGGGCAGGCCAAGCGCCTGGCAGGCGGTGGTCACCTTCGAGCTGACGGAGCTCTTGCTGTCCACCACGAAGAAGCCCTTGGACTTGGCCCACTCGACCTCGTAGGTCATCAGGTCGAGCTGGTCGCACCCGCGGCCCCCCTGGTGGTTGTTCATGCCGGTGGCACGCGGCACCTTGCTCACGTCTTTATCGAGGGTCGCGAACACGGTCGCCTTGTCCATGCCAGTGGCCAGCTGCCCCGTACCCGCGAAGGATTTGGGGGGTGCGTTGTCGGTCGGCACGTGCATCATGATCACGTAGCCGCTCGAATACAGGGCTTCCGCGAGCTGCTCGGAGATGGGTGGGTAAGGCATGACCGCGAAACTCAGCGGAGCATCGATGGCCTGCCACAAGGGGAGCTTGTCGGTGACGTTACCCACGTCGTCCACCACTATCCCTATGGTCGGAGGTGCCGTGTCGGACTTCTTCTCCACGTGTGGTGGCACGACCGGCTCGGTGAACTGTGCTTTACGGTGCGTGGCTGCCTTGGCAGTGGTGCCGGCCAGAGCGCTCTTGGAGGACTTGCCCTTGCCGTAGATGATGCCCTTCATCGGGCCCCAGGGGCTCACCACGACCGCAACGACTATGAGGGTCAGAGTCACCGCGATGGCGATGTTGCGGTTTCTCCTGCCGCGCCGGCGCTTCTCTTCGAGCCGGAAAGACCTGCGCTCCTGAAGACGACGCCCAGCCTCCTTTTCTTCCAGGTCCAGGTAATGGAGATTACGGCTGTCGTCGTCCATCCGAGTTTTCAAACACCTCTTGAGTCGTTGCCGCCCCGTGATCCGGGCGGCCCTTTCCGGGCTCTGTCCTCAGAGCAGCTTCAATCCGTGCAGGACGCCGGCGATGTCTTCCCGGCACGCGGCGGGGACAGACAGGAGAGGGAGCCTGAGCTCGTCCGACTCGATGACGCCCATCATCTTCATTGCAGCCTTCGCCGGAGCCGGGTTCGGCTCCTTGAACATCATCCGCACCAGCGGCATCAGGTGGTAGTGTATCCGGCGCGCTTCTACCAGGTCGCCGTTCATGGCCGCGTTCACGAGAGCCAGAAACTCGCCGGGGAGGACATGGGCGCTCGCCATGATGCCTCCCTGGCCCCCCAGGCAACAGAGCGCGAAAAGGAGGTGGTCCTCGCCGGACAGCAGGCTGAAGTCCTTGGTCCGCTCGATGATTCCCATCGCCTGGTTGATATCCCCCGAGGCGTCTTTGATGCCGACTATGTTCGGGATACGCGAAAGCTCCACCACGGTGCCGACGTCGATGTTGCGCCCGGTGCGCACGGGTATGTTGTAGACGATTATGGGGCGGTCGGTGACCTCGGAGACGGCCCGGAAATGCTGCACGATGCCGGCCTGGCTGGGACGGTTGTAGTACGGGCAGACCACGAGGTAGCCCTGCAGGTCGATCTTCTCCGCATGCCCCATGAGCCTGATGGTCTCGTTGGTGTCGTTGGTGCCGATGCCGGCGATGACGGGGACTCGCCCTGCCGCCTGTTCGACGGTCATCCTGATGACGTCCACGTGCTCCTCGTGGGTGAGGGTCGCGCTCTCGCCGGTGGTGCCGCAGGGGACCAGGCCGGTCGCCCCGCCCTCCACCAGGTGATCGATCAGCCTGCGGAGGCTCGCTTCGTCGATCTCCCCGTCCTTGAACGGAGTAATGTTGGGAACGTATACACCCTCGAACTTCACATCCGCCAATCGAGTACCTCCCAGGCCCGGTCCGGTTTTAAGATAACCGTCATTCTATACCGACGGCACGCCCAAGGATAGCGCCCGCGCAGTTGATCCCGGCGGAGCACGCGCAGTCCATCGCTACCCCGAAACCACGGGCGGTGTCACCCGCGAAATAGAGCCCTTTCAAGCCTGGTGCGGTGTTTTCGGGCTTGAGCGTCCCGGCCTGCGATATGGACTTTGCCACCCCCTCGAGCTTCCAGCACGTGGGATATAGCGCCCAGTCGATGCACTCTCTGAAGCCGGGATAAGCCTTATCGAGAAACGGCACGATCGCGTCGACGACCTTCTGCACCCTGGCGCGGTCCATCGACTCCTCCTCCGTGAGCGGCAGGTAGGCGGTGAGCAGGTACTTGCCCTCAGGAGCGCAGGTCGGGTCGGTGACCGACTGCGCGTTCCAGCACATGTATATGTCGTAGTCGAAGTCGTCGCCGGCAGGCACTACCGTCGGGGTCTTGATAAGCCGCTCCGCCTGCTCTTGTGGCATTGGAAGCCCCGACAGCCCGAAGTAGGGCGCGAGGCTGCCGTAGCCGTAGAGCGAGCGTGCTCGCGACACGAAATCGTCGGGGAATTCCGTTGCGTCCACCAGGTCGAAGGTCTCCTGGATCGGAACGGTGCTGACCACTCTGTCCGTTTCCAGGCGGGCATGCTCGCCGCCGGGCAGGACCGCGTCGACGCCCCTGACCTTTCCGCCCTCAACTCGCACGTGCTCGACGTCCGCTCCCAGGACGATGGTCCCTCCGAGCCCCTCGATCACGCCCGCGACCGCCTTCGACCAGTTGAGTATGCCGCCCTCCGCGAAACCCCCGACGTGGAGCTCCCTGCCGGACGTGATGACCGACATCATGATGTCGTTGGTGTAGCGGATGATCTCGCCTGCGGAGATGTCGTGCGGGTTGTTGATCGTCGTGAAAAGTGTGCCCAGGCAGTGGTAAGCCTCCCACACCACGTCGTCGGCGGTCAGCCCGAGGCGCTCGCAGTAGTCCCAGAGGCTTACCTTTTCGAGCTCGTCCAACTGCTCCGCCGTGAGGCCCAGGGCCTCGGTGTTGAAGGACCAGTAGTTGATGCCTTTTTCCTTGCAGATCTTGTAGAGCTTGTCGTCCAGCCGGGCGGAGCCGGGCGCGGGCTCGACGTAGAACTCGCCCTTGTAGTAAAGGCCCGTGTCGCACGGATTGATCTTTACGTCCACCCCCAGGTAGTCCACCAGCCGTCCCAGGTAACCCTGGCCCGCGCAGGGGACGCCGTGGTACCCGAGGTCGATGACATAGCCGTCGAGCATGCGCTCCTCGACGATCTTCTCAATGGAGGGGCTGGCTTCAGCGAGATAGCAGTAGTGGCGCCCCAGCACCGCGCGGTACCAGTCGGCTCCCTTGTCACTGATCTCGCTGCCTTCTAGAGAGAGCGCCCTCCCGCCGACCCGGTCCTCGCGCTCGAGGACCGCTACCTTCATGCCGTCCTTCGCCAGGACGGCCGCGGTCGCCAGCCCGCCGATCCCCGCTCCGATGACGATCGCGTCATACTCCTTGTCCATTGTCATCCCTTCGTCACTGCGCCACCGGGTCGGACCCCGGTGGCGCAGAAGCGTTACGGCTGGACAGTCTTACAGCGTCCAGTATGCCTCCTGCTTGCCGGACGAGTAGTCGTAGAAGCCTTTGCCGGTCTTGCGGCCCAGCAGGCCCGCGGCGACCATGCGCTGCATGAGTTCCGGCGGCCAGTAGCGCTCGTCCTGTGTCTCGTTGTAGATCGCCTTCATCGCGTTCATGAGGACGTCGATGCCCGTGAGGTCGGCGGTCTCGCACGGCCCCATGCGGTGCGCGAATCCGAGCTTCATGGTCTTGTCCACGTCCTGCGGGGTGGCGACCCCCATGGCAACGATGTTCATTGCGACGCCCGACATCGCCAGGCCGACGCGGTTGGCTATGAAGCCGGCCACGTCCTTGTTGACCACGACCGTCTCCTTGCCGATGTCCTCGGCCCACGCCTTGCACGCCTCCATGGTCTCCGGCGCCGTCTGCAGGCCATAGATGAGCTCGCACAGCGTCATCATCGGCACCGGGCTGAAGAAGTGGGTGCCCACGACCTTCTCCGGCCTGCTGGTGACCGAGGCGATGCTGGTGATGGATATCGCGCTGGTGTTTGTCGCGAGAATGCAGTCGGGCCCGGTTATCTCGTCGAGCTGCTTGAAGACGTCCTGCTTGAGCTCGATCTTCTCGAAGACCGCCTCCACCACCAGGTCGGCGTCCGCAGCGTCGGCCATGTCCGTGGTCGTCTTCAGGTTGGCGAGTGCGGACTTCGCGGTGTCCTCGGGGACTTTGCCCTTCTCGACGAACTTGCCCAGTGATTTCTCGATCGAGCCCATGCCCTTGGCAAGGGCCTCATCGTTGATGTCGCGCATGGTGACCTCGTAGCCGGCGGTCGCGGCCACCTGGGCGATCCCGCTGCCCATCAGCCCTGCGCCCACAACGAAGACCTTCTTGATAGCCATCTCGTTACCCCCTTGGTAGGTACTCCGTTTTCAAGGACGAAAGTCTATCACACCGGCGCGGGCCGATTCCCATTTATTCCGGTCACCGGGCACGACGCAGTTTTTGTCTTCGAATGGTACGGTCGCACCGGGAATCGCTCTCTTGTGTGATATCGCGGGCGTTACCAGCGTCCCTGCAAAATAGGGGTCTGACCCCTATTTTGCAGGGGGCTTGAACAGCACCCCGAACGTCCGCCAGGCGAAGGTGATCTCGAGGATGGTGTAGGCGAGGAACAGGGCAAGGAAGCAGGAGTAGACCGCTACCAGGTTGATGGCGGTCGCATACGTGAGGCCGAACAGCACCAGGACCACCGCCACCAGCCTGCCCATGACCGTGGCCAGGAGCACCGTGGGCATCGTCTGTATCGGTTTCTTGAGCGCCCACTTCACGGTAGCGATGGCCGCGATAGTGTACAGCGACGCGACGCCGAACCCGACGAACGCACCCGCAAGGCCTCTCCAGCCTCCGAACACGACGCTGATGATGATCCCTGCCGGTATGATGGCGGCGCCGGCTATCGCGACTGCCTGGGCCAGCCCCCTGTTGAACCTGTCGAAAAGCTTGTCGGGCTGGAGTCCTTCGCCTTTGTCGCCCGCGGTGTCCGCCATCTCACTCGACTTGTCCACTCGCCCCTCCATCTACCTCGAAAACGGTGCAAGGCTCTTCTTCGTCAGTGTCGTTCTTGCGCTTTTCCTTTTGCTTGCGCGGCGCCCTGTGCCTGCCGGGAGGGCTGTCGCCCCGGACGATGCGCGGTATCGCAGTGACGAAGAAGCCGATGATGGCGAGCCCGAGGACCATCCAGAGGAACTTGTTGTTGGCCATGAACTTGAGCGCAAGGCTGGTGCCGCACAGCAACGCGGTCCAGAAATAGAGAAGGATCACCGCCTGGCGCTGGCTGTGGCCCATGTTCAGAAGTCTGTGATGTATGTGCTCTTTGTCCGCGTGCGTGATGGAGATGCCCTTGCGTAGACGCCTCGTTATCGCCATGCCGGTGTCGATGATGGGGATCGCCAGCGCCATCAACGGGACGATCAAGGCGGCCGCGGCGATGCTCTTGAGCACTCCCTGGATGGTAACGGCACCCAGCATGAACCCCAGGAGCATACTTCCCGAGTCCCCCATGAACACGCTCGCCGGGTTGAAGTTGTAACGCAGGAACCCGAGAGTGGCCCCGGCCATCACGATCGAGATCAGCGCGGCGTCGACGAACGTCGAGCCCACTCCGGTCTGCGTCGCGTAATAGAACATCGAGAACGACGCGATGCAGGTGATGCCGGCCGCCAGCCCGTCCAGCCCGTCGATCAGGTTGATGATGTTGATGAACGCGACGACCCACAGAAGGGAGATGATGACTGACAGCTCGGGGGAGAGAGATATCACCGACATCCCCGGGAAGTGGATGTTCTGTATCTGCACTCCCATGATCACAAGGACCCCGGCCCCGAGCACCTGACCGAAGAGCTTGGAGAGGGGAGACAGCCCCCTCACGTCGTCGATTGCGCCGAAGATGACGATGATGGTGGCTCCCAGCAGGACGCCGGCGAGGTCGCCGCCGGAGACGCGGCTGCGACCGAAGATCAGATATACGGCGGTGCCGATCATCATGCTCAGGTATATCGCGACGCCGCCGAGCGTGGGCGTCGGCTTCTCATGGACCTTGCGGTCCTCGGGAACATCGACGGCACCGAGCCGCGTGGCGATCCACCGCACGATTGGTGTGAGGATGAGCACGCTGACGAGCGCTGCTCCAAAAGAAACGAAATATAATCTCATACGAGTCGCGGCATCTTAACGCCGCTCAACCTTCCAGGCTCATCTTCTCGGAAAGGACTCCGGCCTCCTCCAGCAGCTTGCCCGCCAGCGGATCCGGATAGGGCTCGAGGTAGTATATCGCCCAGAGCCCGGCGTTGATGAGCATCTTGGTGCACAGGACACACGGCTGGTGCGTGGTGTACAACACCGACCCATCGATCGAGACACCGTGCAGCGCGGCCTGTATTATCGCGTTCTGCTCGGCGTGAAGGCCACGGCACAGCTCGTGGGTGGTCCCCGACTCCGCCCCCGCCTCGTTCCGCAGGCAACCGACATCAAGGCAGTGCGCCAGGCCTTTGGGCGCCCCGTTGTAGCCGGTCGTCAGGATGCGCTTGTCCTTTACCACCAGGGCGCCGACCTCCCTGCGAAGACAGGTCGAGCGTCCCGCAATCACCCTGGCTATGCTCAGGAAGTACTCGTCCCAGGTCGGTCTCATCTGCCCTCAGCATCCTTTCGCTGACCAGTATACGGTTGTGGCCGTTGCTCGAGGCCGGTTCACGCCATTCTACGAGATAGGCAGGGTCACCGTGAAGGTCGTACCCTGCCCGAGCAGGCTCTGGACCTTGATGGCCCCGCCGAGGGTCCATACGAGCTCTTTGGATATCGACAGGCCGAGGCCGGAGCCCCCGGTCTTCTGCGAGCGCGATTTCTCGACGCGGTAGAACCGGTCGAAGATGTCGGGCAGCACATCGGGGGGGATGCCCGGGCCGGTGTCGGCGACCGATATCCGGACGTTCGACTCTTCGACGCTCGCCGAAAGGCTTACGGTACCCTCGGCCCCGGTATACTTGACCGCGTTGTCGAGCAGGTTGGTCAGGATCCGCTCGAGGCGGTCGGGGTCGGTGAAGATACTCACCGGCTGTCCGGGGGCCTCCACGAGCAGGGTGACACTCTCGCGCTTCGCGCGCTGGACGTACAGGCTCTCGAGCCGGCGGATAAGATCGGTCAGGTCGACCTGCCTCTTCTCCGGACGCAGGTCTCCGGCGTCGATCTCGGACAGGAGCAGCAGGTCGCGCAGGACGCGCACCATCCGCTTGCTCTCCTGGTTGATTATCTCGAGTGACCGCAAGCGCTCCTCCTCGCTGCGGGAGACCCCGTCGAGCAGGGCCTGGCTGAAGCCCTCAATGCTGGTGAGCGGCGTGCGCAGTTCGTGGGAGACGTTCCCGACGAAGTTGCGCTGCAACTCGTAGGCGGTCCTCACCCTCTCCGCCATCGCGTTGAAGTCGCGGGCAAGATCGCTCATCTCGTCGGAGCCGCGGACCGGCACCGCCGCGGTGTAATCCCCTTCCGCGATCTTCTGCGCGGCAACAGTCACCTCTCGTATGTGGCGGCTGAGCGCTCCTGAGAAATAGAGCGCGAGGAGCATCGACAGAGCCAGGGCGATGCCTCCCGCGATCGCCACGTAACCGATCAGGGGCGCGGCCACCGACTTGATCGCCTCCACCGGCTTGATGGCGATGAGGAACGCCTGGCTGCCCTGGACCCGGGTCGGCGCCGTGGCGAAAAGGTAGTCCTTGCCCAGCAGCCGGAAGAAACGCCTGCTGATGCGAGGTCCGGTCTCGCTCGTGATGTTTTTCGGGAGCTCGAGGGTCCGCGAGCCGACGGTCGGCTGGCCGCGCGACTCGGAAAGCACCGTCCCCGTCGGACCGACCAGCACGAGCTTGGCTTTGAGGACCTGACCCTCCGTGTTGAGGATGCTGGTTATCACGCTGCCCTGCGGCAGGGCCTGTGCGATTCCCGGTTGCGCGGCCGCCGCGAGCCCGAGCTGCCTTACGTCTTGAGCGATCGCGGCCACCTGGCCGAGAAGCTCCTTGCGGTCGCGGTCCTGGATATAGCGCGAGAGGAAGAACAGGAAGAATACGCTCGCCAGCAGGAGCGAGATGATCACGACTACGAAGTATGTTGCTATGACTCGCCCGCGAAGGGTCTTGAACATCTCACTCGCCCTTGAAGCGGTAACCCACGCCCCTGACGGTCTCGATGAAGCGCGGGCTCTCGGCGTTGTCGGCGAGCTTCTCCCGCAGGTGCCGTATGTAGACGTCGACCGTGCGGGTGTCACCGACGTACTCGTATCCCCACACCTTCTCCATCAGCCGGTCGCGGGTGAGCACGATTCCCGGGTTGGACGCGAGGACGTGAAGGAGGTCGAACTCCTTCGCGGTCAGCTCCACCTCCCCGACGCCGTCGACCTCCACCCGCCTGCGCCTGCTGTCCATGGTGAGGCCCCGGCGCTCGAGGAGTTCCTCCGCTTCCTCGGCGGGAGGCTTCGACCTCCGGAGCACCGCCTTGACGCGCGCGACCAGCTCGCGCGGGCTGAACGGCTTTGTGAGGTAATCGTCGGCGCCCAGCTCCAGGCCCACTACCTTGTCCACCTCGGACTCACGCGCTGTGAGCATGATGACCGGGACCTGCGAAGTCTTGCGGATCTCCCTGAGCACTTCCAGGCCGTCCTTGCCGGGGAGCATGATGTCCAGCACCAGAAGGTCGGGTTTCTCGGAGAGGAACTTCTCGACCGCGGCGTCGCCGTCGAGGGCCGAGGTGACGCGATAGCCTTCCTTTTCGAGGTACAGCTCGACGAGCTCGATGATGTGCTCCTCGTCGTCAACAACCAGAATCTTCTCTTGCCTGGTTTCCATCCTGTGTTACCTCTTGCGACTCGCTTGTCCCGGAGGGCGCATAGCACGGCTCGCGCGCAGGGGCCTGTTCAAATGATATTCCTAACCGGGGGAAGATGTCGCCGGGCAAGTGCTGGCTCAAAGCCGGAGCCCGAGATCGAAACCCTCGTGTATGGCCTCGATCGCCTTGCGGGGTCGGACGCAGTCGCCGATCTTGTGGAACTGGATCTTGTTCATGATGCCCTCATCCACCAGGAACTGCTCGAGCTCGTCGTCGGCCCTCGAGCCCACCGCGAGGACGACGGTGTCAGCCTCGAGAACGGTCTCCTCTCCGCGCACTTCCGCCGTGACACCCTGCTCGGTGATCCTTCGCACGCAGCATGACTCCATGAACCGGACGCCCAGGCGGTCCGCGTCCTGGAGGAGGGTCCACCTGGTCGAGATGCCGATGTCCGCGCCGCACTTGTCGAGCATCTCTACAACCAGGACGTCCTTGCCTCTCTCCGCGAGGAAGGAGCCGGTCTCTATGCCTACGGCGCCGCCACCGACGATAACGACCCGCTTGCCGGTCTCGACTTTTTCAGTGAGGACGTCCCAGGCCATCACCACGTTCTTGCTGTCCGCACCCTCGATCGGGGGCACGACCTGCAGGGCGCCGGTCGCCATCACCACGATGTCCGGGTTCAATTCCTCGACCATCTCAGGGGTCGCCAGCGTTGAAAGCATCACCTCGACGCCGGTGTTCTTGAGCTGCTGCTTGAGGTAAGCGACCATCTCGTTGAACTCCTCACGTCCGGGGGGGATGGCCGCCAGGCTCGCCTGGCCCCCGAGGCTCTCGTTCTCCTCGAGGAGGGTGACCTCGTGCCCGCGCTGCGCGGCAACCCAGGCGCACTCCATCCCCGCGGGGCCTCCGCCGGCTACCAGGACCGTCTTCTTCACCTCCGCCCGCGTGAGCTCCGTCTCCCGCTCGCGGTTCACGCGCGGGTTCACCATGCAGGTTATAGGTATCAACATGAACACGTGGTCGAAGCAGCCCTGGTTGCAGGCTATGCAGTGCCTGATGTCCTCGGGCCTGCCCTCCTTCGCTTTCTTAAGGATCTCGGGGTCCGCAATGAATGCCCGGGCCATGGCGACGACGTCGGCGCGACCGTCCGCGAGGATCTCCTCGGCCAGCCCCGGGTCGTTGATACGGTTGCAACACGCGACCGGGACCCTTTCGACCGCGCCGCGTATCCCCTCCGCGAGGTAGACATAGGCGCCGCGAGGGACGTTCATCGGGATCTGCGGGACCCGCGTCTCATGCCAGCCGCCTGTCACGCTTATCAGGTCGACGCCGCACCTCTCCATCTCCGCGGCGACTACCTTGGTCTCATCGAGGGTGTGGCTGCCTTCCATGAAATCCGAGCCGGACAGCCTGCAGATAAGCGGGAAATCGGGCCCGGTCGCTTTCCTGATGGCGGCGATCGTCTCCCGCATGAACGTCATGCGGGCGTCGATGTCCCCGTTATAGCGGTCGTCTCTCTTGTTTGTGAGCGGCGAGAGGAACTGGTTGACCAGGTAGCCCGCCGCCACTATCAGCTCGCTCGCGTCGAACCCGGCCTCGCGGGCGCGGCGCGCCGCCTGGGCGTAGTGCTCCTGCACCTCGGCTATCTCTTCTTCGGTCAGAGCGTGCGGCACCTCCCGTGTGAAATCGGAGCGCACCTCCGAGGCTGATACAGCGGTCTCGCAGGTCAGGAAGCTCGCGGAGTACCGGCCGCCGTGGTAGAGCTGCGCCGCTATCGGCTGGTCGTGTTTGTGGATGCGGTCGGTGAGCTCCGTCAGCCTCGGGATGAATTTGTCGTCGTCGAGCCCCACGAAATTGGGAGCCCCCATCCCGCGCTTCTCGACGTAGCAACCGCCGACGATCATCAGGCCGGGGCCTGGGCCGGCCTTCGCCCTCTCCTCGTAGAAGTCGATGAAGCCGTCGTTGATGAACCCGTCGGCGGCCATGCCGATGTGCATAGCCGGCATCAGCACGTGGTTCTTCATTTTGAGGCCGGCGAACTCGAACGGTTCGAACAGGAGCTTGTACTCGGGCATTCGAGACTTTCCTTTCTCATCGACTCAGGCACAATATTGTAGCGGATTTGCCGGCCCCGCACGCCCCCGCACTTACGGGGCTGCCGAAGACTCCTCCGTTCACCGCCTCCACCCTGCCAGATACGGACCCGATATTCCGTTCGCGGAACTGGTCGGTGAACGCCGGTCACCCGCGGGCTTCTGAACCGTTTTACGATTGAAATATTTCGACGATTTGACATAGGCGAGGAAACCGGAAACAGGCTGTTCATCGCGGCCGGGGTGCAGACCCGGCCCACTGGGAGCGATTCGCCTGCCCTTCCTGCCTCAGACAGGGACCGGGTTGTGACAATATGACAAAACGCGTGCTTGGTAAAACGCTGCGCACTGACACCGTAACCCTCATCCTCGTCCTCATCGCTTTCGCGGTTGTGACCTCACTGTCCATCACCTGGCTGGTCTCACGGTCGGCCTCCAAGCCGCTCGGAAAGCCCGAGAAGCAGTTCAGCGCTGACGTCCAGGGCCGGCTGGACGCCGTGCTCGACACCTACGTCTCCCAGGGGCACGTCGCCGGGGCGATAGTCGGGATCTGGGTCCCTGGTGTGGGGACCTGGGTGAGGGTCAGGGGCTTCGCGGATCAGAAGACCCACCAGCCGATGACGGCAACGGACAAGTTCCGTATCGCGAGCATAACCAAGACGTTCGTCGCGACCGTGGCGCTCCAACTGGTCGACGAGAAGAGGCTCGGGCTCGACGATCCCGTGAGCAAGTATCTGCCCTCGCTTCCCAACGGCTCTTCGATAACGGTCCGCCAATTGCTCAACCACACCAGCGGCCTTTTCGACTTCGTCGAAGACAGCGCCTTCCAGAAAGCCTCAACCTCGAACCCGTTAAAGAAATGGACTCAGGCCCAGCTCCTGGCCTGCGGCACCAGCCATGCCCCCTACTTCGCGCCTGGCACGGGCTGGCACTACTCCAACACCAACTACATCGTTCTGGGACTGATAATCGAGGCGGTGACCGGCCAGAAGGTCGGCGCAGTCATCGACAGCAAGATCCTCAAGCCGCTTCAACCACAGGGCACCACCTACATGACGGGCCTGCCGACCAAGGAGCCGTACAGCAAAGGTTACGTCAACGACAACGGAATCCTTACCGAGGCCTCTGACATCGACCCGTCGGCGGGCGGCGCCTCATCGGCGATGATGTCCGACATGGCCGACCTGAAGGTGTGGGCGGAAGCGCTCGGGCGGGGGGACCTGCTCTCCGAGGAAGCCCAGGCCGAGCGTATGAAGACTGGGGCGACGGACGGCAGTCCGATGGCTTACGGGCTGGGCATCATGAAGTGGGGAGATTCCGTGGGGCACGAGGGGAACGCCTTCGGATACAGCACCGCGATGTTCTACCTGCCGTCGAAGCGCGCGACGATAGTCGTGTTCCTGAACAGTGTCTCCAACAGCAGGCTCTCGGCCACCAACGCGTTCATAAGGTTCGCACAGGTCCTCTTTGGAAGTCAGACGCCCTAGGTCCCGTTCCACCGCTGCCGTGGATGACCAACATGCTCCCGTGTGATAGTGTCCCTCCTGTCAAGCGTTCGGGTCGGGACATAAGGAGCCCGCGTGATTATCGACGTACACACTCACATCTTTCCGCCTGACGTCATTGGGCGACGCGAGCTCTACGCCAAGCGGGACTCCTCCTTCGACTTCATCTACGGAAACCCGAAGTCCAGGATGGTCACCTTCGACGCCCTCGTCGAAGAGATGGACCTGTCGGGGGTGGACATCTCGGTCGTGTGCGGGTTTCCCTGGCGCAGCATCGACATGTGCCGCCAGCACAACACGTACATGATGGAGGCCGTCAGCGCTTTTCCCGACAGGCTGGTGGGGCTGGCCACGGTCAACCCGGTCGCGGGCAGGGCGTGCGACACCGAGCTCGAGAGGTGTTTCGAGGGCGGGCTGAAGGGGGTCGGAGAGATCTCGGCGGACGCGCAGGGCTTCCGGCTGGACGACCCCGCGACCTCGGGGCGCATAGTCGGTGCCGTCGAGGAAGCCGGCCTGTTCCTGCTCCTCCATGCCAACGAGGACGTCGGTCATTTCTACCCGGGCAAGACCCCGACCACCCCGACGGCCGTGTACCGGTTCCTGGAGAAGTTCGGTGACGTCAGGACCATCCTCGCGCACTGGGGAGGCGGGCTCTGCTTCTACGAACTGATGCCTGAGGTCGCCAAGGTGACCTCGTCCGTCTACTATGACACCGCCGCCTCGCCGTTCCTCTACCGGCCGGACGTCTACAGGGTCGCGGTTGAGATAGTCGGGGCGGGCCGCATCCTCTTCGGAACGGACTTCCCGTTGCTCCGCATGCGCCGCCACCTGGACGAGATCGACCAGGCCGGGCTTCCCACGGATGTGAAAGAGAGCATCCTGGGCAAGAACGCGCAGGGGCTGCTGGGCCACAAGTTCTGAGCTCTCAGGCCTCCATATCGAGGAGTGGCAACAGCCCGTAGAGGTCGCTGATCAGGGGCACGTCGGTCGCGTTCCCAAAGCCGAACCTGTCGATCATCACCGGATGTATCCCGACGCTGCGCGCGCCCAGCACATCGGCGAAATAATGGTCACCGACGTGGACGGCGTGGCCGGGCTCGACCGAGAGGCGCTCGCACGCGACCTGGTAGATGTGGGGGTCTGGCTTGATGAGCCCGATGCTCGCAGAGGACAGGATGGCGTCCAGGTAGCGGTCGAGCCCCATGTCGAAACACAGCTTGGCGAGCCGCGAGTCCCAGTTGGAGACCAGCGCGAGGCGCAGACCCACGGCCTTCAGCCGCTCGAACACCGGCACCACGTCGTCGTAGGTGCGCCAGCGGTCGCCGTCCCCGAAGTGGTCGTAGATAGCCCTTCCTATAAGGTGGCGGTCACCGTCGATGCCGATCTCTTTCAGCATCAGGGCGTAGAGCTCGGACCACATCTCGGAGGCGTCCTTTTCGTTTGCCCAGAAAGAGTCGTCGCTCCAGTAGCGCTCCTCGTAGTAGCGGTCGGCGGCGATTATTCCGCGGCGCAGCTCTTCATCGGAGGGGTCGTACCCGAATCGCGCCATGACCTCACGGCAGACCGCCTCGAGCGACGGGTAAGGCTTGAAGAGCGTGTTCCCGACGTCGAAGAAGACCGCTTCTATTGCGCTGGCGTCAAATCCCTGCATGCCTCTCCGCCTGTTGGTTTGCCGGTACTATATCTAACACCGGCCACCGACAGAATATCAATGTCGAGACCAGCGTCCGCACTTATAATGAGAGCATGAACTGGTTCAAGATGACCTGGTGGAAGATGCGAAAGAAGGCGGGGGGCCCGAAGCTCCTGTGCGACACCTGCAGGAACGACTATCACACCGTCTGTCTCAACCCCAGGAGGCCGAACGCCACCGAGTGCCCCGACTACGAGAAGAGGTAACCCTACAGGGAAGTGATGGTGCGCGGCGCCAGCATCGGGTTGTCGGGGTGCGCCAGCGCCTCGTCTATTGCGGCCAGCATCGACTCCTTGTCTTCGGGCAGGCGCCCGTAGATGGGCAGGTAGTTCGACACGTGGTCACTCAGGAACTGGGCCCCTTCCACGTCCAGGTTCTCGAGAAGCAGGCGGGTCTCTTCGGCGACCTCCCGGCCGGAGCACTCCACGAACCTGCCGCTCTCAAGGTCTTCATACATCGGGAACCCCGGCAGGAACGCGAGCGTACGTATCCTGATGTAGTCGGGCTTCATCCTGTTGAGGGTTGCGGCCGAGCCCAGCGCATGCTCGCGCGTCCTCTCGCGCCCGCCCAGGCCCGCCAGCACGTAGGTCGACAGCTCTATCCCTGCAGCGCGCATCTTCTCGGCGGCCCGGGCGTAGTCGTCCGCGGTCGCGCCCTTGTTCACGCGCCGGAGTATCTCGTCGTCCCCGCTCTCCAACCCCATGTAGACGATCTGGAGCCCGTGTTCTCTGAGGCGCGTAAGGTCTGCGACATCCCTCCCTCTTATGAAGCGCGCCCCGCCGTAGCAAGATATGCGCTTGACGTCGCCGAAAGCCTCCCGTACGTAGTCGAGAACCTGCACCAGGTCGTCGGTGCGCATCGCGATCGTGTTTCCGTCTGCCAGGAACACCGAGTACGGCTCGGACCAGACGCGCTGCGCCATGCGCAGGTCGTCGCGTATCTCCTCGAGCGGCCGAACCCTGTACTTCTTCATCTTGTACATGCCGCAGAAAGTGCACTTGTTATGTGGACAGCCGATGGTGGCCTGGATGATGAGGCTCCCCGACTCGCAGGGAGGCCTGAAGACCGGCTCTTCGTACCTCATGCCTTCGTCCCCTCCAGCGCCTGAACGGAGAGGTCGGTCAGCGCGACCCGGTACCTGAAGAGGCCCCAGCCGGTGTCCAGCAGGGCCTGGCGGATGGGGCCCTGGAGCTCGTCCAGCGACGCCCACTTCGCCTCCGCTATCTCGTGGGTGTCGATCGGATCGAGCTTGCCCGACAGCTCTTGCGCCTCGAAGATGTGGGAGGTCCAGTCGATGACCCTGTCCTCGGAGGTGAACCGCGCGTTGATCCGGGCAAGGTATCGGGTGAGCTCGACGTCGAGACCTGTCTCCTCCTTCGATTCGCGCACAGCGCCGTGCTCGAGGGTCTCGCCGCGGTTGGCAGCCCCGCTTGGGGCGCGGAAAGCTTCCGGGGGGAAGAATGGCTTGCGGATAACGACGATGCTGGAGGGGTCGTCTTTCTTCCGGATGAACATCGTGACGTCGTGGGCTCGCCCGTTGTACATGCTGCCCTCGACCATGTCGAACTCGGACGGGTCTATCTCGTAGGTCATCTCGCGGTGGACGGGAGGGCCGAGCCTGGCTTCCAGCTCACTCACGTCATCTTCTCGCGTGTACATAGCACCTTCCAGAACGCCGGCCGGCGCCTCACCCGCGTCTGATATAGCCCGCGAGCTGCACCCGCATCCTCTTGACGGGTATCAGCTTCATGGTCTGACCGGCGTCCGGCGCCTTGAACCACGGGAACATCCCTAGAATCTGCTGCGCGACCGCGTCCGCCTCGGGACTCCCTTCAGGATGCACTTTCTGGAGGGCATCATACCTCTCGACGAGGGGCAGAGTCTGCTGTGCCTTTATGGCCAGTTCCTGGTCCGCCTGCAGGACCTCTTCCCATACCTGTTGTTCTTTACTGTCCTCGTATTTCCACCTTGCGATCATCGCTCCTGCGATAAGAGTCGCGAGAGAGCAGATGACAACAAGGGCTACCCAGCCTTTCAAGCGTAATCGCAATATTTACCGCCGTTCGGCCGTCAGGGTCTGACAGGAATAATGAACCACAGTCCAACCACGCTCACAATGATTTATTCACGGTGCGCGCCCGGGCGTCTTCTATGGCCGAAGCCCGGGAGGCAGGTAGCGGGCAGCGTCCAACTCTCTTTCCCTTGTTTGATGACAGGCCTCCCAAACGCCTCGAGCGCCGACATGAGTGTATCATCGCCGGTGGTATACTTGGTCGGAACAGGGGGTCGGATGAAGGTTCGAACGGTGGACAAGTTCAAAGGCGCTTTGCTCGGATGCGCGGTGGGCGACGCTCTCGGCGCGCCGCTCGAGGGCATGGACGCGCAGTCCATCCGGAAGGCCCACGGGCACGTGACCGACTTCATCGACGACCGGTTCGGCGCGGGGCGGATCACCGACGACACCCAGATGACCGTAGTGCTGGCGCATTCGATCCTCGAGCTCGGGAAGTTCGACAAAGACCACACCGGGCTCAAGTTCGGGCGGTGGATCGCGGCGTCCGACGAAGGCGTCAAGGAGGCGCGGGGCGTCGGCATGGCCAGCGCCACCGCTTCGCGCAGGCTGCACGCGAATGTCCCTGCCGAAGAGAGCGCGGTGGACTCCGCGGGCTGCGGGGCCGCGATGCGCGTGAGCCCGATCGGGCTCAGGTACTTCGACAACATGGAAGCCCTCTACGATGCCGCCCTGGCCCAGGCGCTACTGACCCACAAGGACCCGAGGGCGGTCGCCGGCAGCGCCGCCATCGCGCGCGCGGTCGCCGCAGGCATCCAGGACGAGGGCGAGCTGGACCGGGCGAGGCTTGCCGCCGACATCGGAGCCTTCATCGCCGGGATCGAGGGCGGCCTCTCGGCGAAGGTATCAGACCTCGCCGATTACCTGGACGCGACGCCCGAGGAGGGTTTCGCCTACACGGGCACCGGAGGCATCGCCAGTGAGACGGTCCCCGGCGCGCTCTTCGCTTTCCTCAGGAGCCCTTACGACTTCGAAGAGACGGTCGTGACCGCGGCGAACGCCGGGGGCGACACCGACTCGCTCGCTGCTATGGCCGGCGCGGTCAGCGGCGCGTTCAACGGGATGGGATCGATCCCGCAGAGGTGGAAGAAAGGCGTCGAGGGCAGTGAGTATCTCGAGAGCGTCGCTTATCGCCTCTACACCCTCACCCCGGCCTACCAGCGACCCAAGCGAGCGCTCTGGTAAACGCACCACTGGGGTCAGGCACCGGTGGTGCGTTTCGGGAAGCCACCTGTCTATGCGATAAAAATGCACCACCGGTGCCTGACCCCATTGGTGCGTTTCGGGTGAAGAGTGTAAATGAAAGTGTAAAACGAACGACGTAACTACTCGATGAGCCCCAGCAGGGTCTCGACCACCTCAGCCCACCCGTTCCCCATGCGGCCTTCGGTGACAAACACGTTCTCCGTCGCGTCGATCAACTCCGCGAGGTGCGGGTTCGCGTCCAGGCCGTTCCTCACCATGAAGAAGGCGCCGACAGCGGACGACAGCGGCAGGTCGGCCTCCGCGTCTCCGACGGCGACAGTCTCCTCTGTCCTGATGTGCCGGTGCTCCTGGTCCCTGAGCACTGCCTGGTCCTTTGAGACGCCCTTCGGAACGAGGTGATAGGCGTGTGTCTCGGGGACATCGAGGGTGGGGCTCTTCCTGGGGATCACTCCGTTGTCGATCAACTGGAACTGGTCGTAGCCTTTCTCGCGAAGCCGCTCCTGCGCCTCGGTCAGGTCCAGGTAGCCTCTCATCAGCGGGGTGCAAGCGCGCTCGTCCGACCAGGGGGTGTGCATCTCGAGGCGACCGGGGTAAGAGTCGAGGAGGAAGTCGAGCACTCCGGTATCGAGGATGCTCTGGTATACCGAGTCGCAAGTCAGCTCGAGATCGCCGGTGTTCATCACGACCTCGAGCCCCAGGTTGTAGACCAGTTCTGTCCCCAGCTCGGCGACGTAGTTCATGCAGCCCAGCAGCCTCGCGGTCTCGCGGAGCTGGGACTTGTGTCGCCCGGAGACGAGCATGACGTCGACGTTGCGCGCGTGGGCCGCGAGGAGCGCGCGGGCGGGGCGAAGGGTCAGCTCATAGTCGCTGTCACGGAAGAAGCAGCCGAACGGCCCGACCATGGTGCCGTCGAGGTCTGTATAGATCACGCGCACCGGCAGCAGGTTCGCCCGCAGCCAGTCGAGGTTGTTGTGGATGCTCCTCCGCTCCGCGACTTCCTTCAAGCGAGCGTCCTGCTCGTCGGAGCGCTCGGGGCCGGCGCCCGTCATTCCGCCTCTCCTTCTGAAGCGAGTGCGCGAGGGCGGCTCGCGAGCCGCAGCGCACCTCCGGTGACGAGCAGCAGGCCCGCCGGGATGAACAGCCAGTATCCGACCGCGACGTGCACCGAGAGCAACTCTTTTGCCAGCGTGTTGACCACCTGGCCGAGCATCTGCCCGATAGCCGGCACGCTGCTCACGATCTTTACTATGTTCCCGATTATCGCGTTGATCTTGTGCCAGACGCCGATGAAGAAGATCAGGTTGAAGAGCAGGCAGTAGGCCCCGACGCCCAGCGTGACGATGCCCCTGGCCTGCACGAACCACATCCCGCCCACCGCGATCACCAGGACCGCCACCATCCCCCAGGCCCACGGGCTGACGAAGAGCCCATAGCTCGCGTGGGGACCTTTGACGCCAAGCGCCTGGCCGATGCCCAGCACGTCTTTGACGGAGACCGTTATCCACTTGAGCCCGAACACGGAGACGCAGAAGATCACCAGGCCGGCCGCGGCGAAGTAGTCTCCAACGTGCGTCATGGGCGCAGGGTACTTGCTCCTCAGCGGCGATGACAGGAACCGCAGCACCCTGTTCGTCTTCTCTTTCTCTACCTGTTCCATTTCTCTCCTGCCTCCGACTGGCGCGGCGCTAGCGGCCAAGCCGCTTCTCGGCGACCTCACGATACTCGGGGAGGCTCACCATCGGCGGGCGCTCCACGACGGTGACATCGGACTGCTCGAGCCTGTAGCTGCCTCCCGTCCGCTTGAAACTATTGTAAACCGTCGACGGCTCGACTTTCAGGTCGAGCTTGCCTTCATCCTGCAGCCTCTTGAACATCGCCTGCAGTATCCCGAAAGACATCTTCGAGAGCGATGGGAGCTCCTGGTTGTCATGGACCCGGACCTCCACGTCCACCTGGGCGAGGGAGCCCAGCCCGAACTCCCGCAGGATGTCCAGCAACAACCCGCTCTCGACGCCGTAGCCGGTGAAGAACGGGATGCTCTCGAGGACCTTCCGCCTGCCGGCGTACTCGCCCGAGAGAGGCTGCACGAACCCGGCGAGCTCCGGCCAGAACAGGTTCAGCATCGGGCGCGCGGTGAGCTCGGTCACGCGCCCTCCGCCAGACGGCCGCAGGACGCCGCCGTCCTGGAGAGGCCGCTCGTAGAACGCCTTGATGTAGCCGATCTCCGGCTCGGCGAGCAGCGGCCCAACGAGCCCGTAAACGAATCGCGGGTGGATGTTCTCGATGTCGGAGTCGACCCAGACGATGATGTCGCCTTCCAGGACGAAGATGCTCTTCCACAACGCCTCGCCTTTGCCGGCCGCGGGCGGCATCCCGGTGAGGATCTCGTCATCGAAGAATATCTCCGCGCCCTCGGCCCCCGCGATGTCGAGGGTTCCGTCCGTGCTGCGCGAGTCGATGATGCAGAGCTGGTCGATGAGTGGGTGCCGCTCGACCAGCTCGGTTCGAAGGACGCGAAGGCACTGCCCGACGGTCTCCGCCACGTTGAGGGTCGGCAGGCAGACGCTTATCTTCGCCCCCTGCCCCTGCTTGAGCCGGACGAGCTCGCCGATGTCAGAGAACTGGCCGTGATGGAAGGTGCGCTGCTCGAACCACTCCTCCGTTGCCAGCATATTGTTCCCCTCTCCTGCGCCTGCCGCTCGCGCGGTCCGCCGGCGCCACTGGCGCGTTTTAAAGCTCGCGCTTGTCTACTATGCGCTTCGCCTTCCCGGTGCTGCGCTCGAGCGTGTTGTGCTCCTTCAGGCTCACGCTGGCCTTGACGTTGAGCGCGCCCTTGAGGTGCGCCTCCACCTGCTGGGCGAACCTGCGCATCTCGCGCGTGTCGTCGCTGAACACTCCCTGGGAGACCTCCACCCATATCTCCAGCAGGTCGAGCTCTCCCTTGCGGTCGAGCACGATGAGGAAATGCGGCTCGATGCCCTCGACCTCCAACAGAGCCCGTTCCACCTGGTACGGGTAGACGTTCACGCCCCTGATGATGAGCATGTCGTCGGTCCTCCCCAGAACCTTGGTCATGCGCGCGTTGCGACGCCCGCACTCGCACGGCTCGCGCGTGAGCACGGTCAGGTCGCCGGTCCTGAAACGGATCACGGGCATGGCCTCGCGCGTCAGGGTGGTCAGAACCAGCTCGCCCTGCTCTCCATCCGGGAGCCGCTCACCACTAGCGGGGTCGACCACCTCCGCGATGAAGTGGTCCTCCGCGATGTGCATGCCGTCCTTCAGCTCGCACTCACCCGACACGCCGGGGCCGACGACCTCGGAGAGGCCGTAGTTGTCCGTGGCGGTCATGCCGGTGTCCGCTTCGATGCGCTCTCGTATCCCTTCGCTCCAGGGCTCCCCACCGAAGAGCCCGACTCGAAGCGAGCAGGCTTCGAAATCTAAACCCTGCGCGATGCCGACCTCGGCGATGTGGAGCGCATATGTGGGAGTCGCCACCAGGACCGTCGTCTTGAGGTCCTTGATGAGCGACAGCTGCAGCTCGGTGTTGCCGCCCGAAGCGGGAATGACCGTAGCGCCGACTTTCTCGAGGCCGTAGTGGAGGCCGAAGCCGCCGGTGAACAGCCCGTAGGTGAAAGAGATCTGAGCCACGTCCCTGGCGACGACCCCCGCAGCTGTCGCGAACCTCGCCACCAGCTCGGACCAGGTATCGAGGTCGCGCGCGGTGTACCCCACGAGCGTCCTGCTCCCGGTCGTGCCCGAGGAGGCGTGAAGCCTGACCACGTCCTCCAGGGGAGTCGCGAGCATGCCGAGGGGATAGCTGTCGCGGAAATCCTGCTTGCGGGTGAACGGCAGCTTCGATGCGTCTTCCAGGCTCTTGATGCTCGACGGGTTGATCCCCGCTTCCTGGATGCGCGCCCTGTAAGCCGAGGAGGAGTTCCAGACCCGGTCGAGCGTCTCCTCGAGCCTGCTCAACTGAAGCGCCTCCAGCTCGGCGCCGGCGAGCGTCTCCATCTCTCTGTTCCAGATATTCATAGGCATCCGCTCACAATGCGTAACGCCGGCGTCCCGCCGGCAGGCGCCCTCAAGCCGACTCCTCCGCAAGTCTGCGGCCCGCCAGGAAGGCTTTCCTGTTCGCCTCCACCGCCTTTGCTTTCACGAGGCTCTCGATCGCGGCCAGCCACTCGTCCTCGCCGACCGGCAGCATCAGGCTCAATATCCCGAGCAGGACGGTGTTTGCCGCCCTGGCGTCACCCGCGTCCGCGGCGATCGCGGCCGCGTCGACGATGATGCTCTCCGGCGCGATGGACGAGATGCGCTCTTCGGCGTCCGCCGGGTATTCGACCGCGCCCTGGAGCACCGGCAGCGGGTCGACCCTGGTGCGGGACGCGATGACGCGTCCGCCCGGTGCCAGGAACTCGAGGTTCCTCAGGGTCTCGAGCAGCTCGGTCGCGACCAGCGCCTCCGCCTCCCCGTACGGGACCAGGGGGCTCGCCACCGCGCTGCCGAACCTCACCATGCTGATGACGCTGCCACCGCGCTGCGCCATTCCGTGGACCTCGCTGGTCTTGACGTCGTAGCCGTGTTCGACGAGCGCGCTCGCCAGCAGGTTGGCGGCGAGTATTGTGCCCTGCCCGCCGACGCCCGCCAGAACGACCGAGCGCGTGGCCTCGCCTTCGATGGCTTTCTTATTCATGTCCTTGCTCACCATCAGACCTTGATCGCTTCCCGCTTGCAGACCTGCGCGCACACGCCGCAGCCGGTGCAGGCGTCTTCGAGTATCATCACTTCTCCATCGCGCTTGACGAGGGCCGGGCAGGCGAGCCTCATGCACAGCCCGCAGTCGTTGCACTCCTCGCGCGAGACAGCGTACGCCGTCCTGTCCTTGTCCTTGACACGCAGGACGCACGCCCGCCTCGAGATGACGACCGACGGCGCGTCGCGCTTCATCTCCTCGTCCAGGACCTTCCTGCACTCATCGAGGTCGTACGGGTCGACCACGCGCACGTTCTCTATTCCGATGGCGCGGGCGAGCATCTCGATGTTCACCGAAGACGTCTCCTCGCGCTGCAGGGTCACACCCGTTCCGGGGTGGTCCTGGAACCCGGTCATCGCGGTGGTCCGGTTGTCGAGGATGACCACGGTGTAGCGGCCGCGGTTGTACGCCATCTCCATCAGGCCGGTCACCCCGCTGTGGAAGAACGTCGAGTCGCCGAGCACGGAGACCACCCTGTGGCTTCCCTTGCTGTCAGCCTCGCTCTCCCCTTCCTCCATCTCGAGGGCTTTTTCGAGCCCGTGCCCCATGGTGATGCTGGCCCCCATGCACACCTGGCAGTCGTGGGCCGACAGCGGCGGCAGGACGCTCAGCGTATAGCAGCCGATGTCGCCGGCGATGATCGCCTTCTGCCTCGCCAGCGCGTACATGATGCCCCGATGCGGGCACCCGGCGCACAGGATCGGCGGCCTCGGCGGCAGCCCCTCGACGTGCGCGAGGTGGACCGGGGCCTCGACGCCGGTGCTGGCGGCGAGCTCCGGGAAAGACTGCCGGACGTTGTCGACGTTGAGCTCGCCGACACGCGGGACCCATTCCTTGCCTTTCGGGTAGAGGCCGAGGGAGGCGACGGTCTCCTCGAGGTACGGCTCGAGCTCTTCGACCACGTAAACGTCCTTGTACTGCTCGCAGAACTCGGTTATCAACCGACGCGGCAGCGGGTTTGTCATCGCGAGCTTCAGGATGCTGACGCCGGGAAAAGCCTCCTTGACGTACTGGTAGGCGACCCCGCTGGTCACGACCACCGCATCGCCGGCGCCTCTCTCCTCGCGCTGCCAGGGAAAGTCGTTCGAGAGCTCCTCCAGCTCGGCGAGGCGCTCCACCATGACGGGGTGGCGCAGGCGCGCGTGCCCCGGGATCATCACCCGCTTCACCTCGTCCTTCTCATAAGGGACCCTCGCGTGGGTCTCCGGCTCGGAGGTCTCGACCAGGCCCCGCGAGTGGCAGACCCTGGTTGTCAGGCGGAGCATCACCGGGGTGTCGTGCCGCTCACTCATGCGGTAGGCCTCGCGGGTGAGTTCGTACGCTTCCTGGCTGTCGGCGGGCTCGAGCATCGGGACCTTGGCCGCCTTGGCGTAGTACCTGTTGTCCTGCTCGTTCTGGCTCGAGTGCATGCCCGGGTCGTCCGCGTTCACCACCACCAGCCCGCCCGACACGCCGATGTACGGCAGCGTGAACCAGGGGTCGGCGGCCACGTTGAGCCCCACGTGTTTCATGGCCGCGAGCGACCGCACTCCGCCGATGCTGGCGCCGACC
>DAIUEJ010000036.1:0-1234 GCA_036845225.1 Candidatus Anoxymicrobiaceae bacterium
CTCGGTAATCGGCTTCAGGGGGGCAGAATGATAGCGTCGGTGGTTGGAAATGGGAAATACTGATTAGGGTCCGTTTGGGGGTGCCATCCAAAGACTTTCGGGCTTTCAGGTGGCGGACCTCATAGTCCCCTCTCGGACTGGGTGGCCGGGGAAGCGTCCTCAATGTGCGCGGCTTGCAGGCCATATGGCAAGGTCGGGCGAAGAGTA
This sequence comes from Candidatus Anoxymicrobiaceae bacterium, assembly GCA_036845225.1. Lineage (GTDB taxonomy): Bacteria > Actinomycetota > Geothermincolia > Fen-727 > Anoxymicrobiaceae > FEN-680. The sequence continues at coordinate 208 of DAIUEJ010000036.1, forward strand.
CGAGGTAGAGAGACACCTCAAGGCCCTGGGGGACGAGAGCGAGAATGTCCGCAAATTAGCGGCAATAGCCCTCGGGGAGATAGGAGACCCCCGTGCGGTTGAGCCCCTTATCCGCGCTGAAGAAAGAAGATAGAGATGCCGGATACATCATCTGACACGACAGCCGATGGAAAGAAAATGGACATATTCGCTCGCCTGGACAAGCTCGAGGACTTCATCGCCAAATCCAAGCGGATCCCTCTATCTTCCTCCGTGGCGGTGAACGAGGCGGAGTTCTACGACCTTCTTGACGACATCCGGGCGACGCTGCCGAACGAGCTCAAGCAGGCGAGGTTTGTCTCCAAGGAGCGCGACAGGATACTCGGCGAGGCGCAGCGCAAGGAAGAAGAGCTACTCGCCAAGGCCGAGAAGCACGCCGACCAGCTGGTCCAGCAGACCGAGATCACCAAGCAGGCGGAGCTCGAGCGCGACCACTTGATCGACGAGGCGCAGGAAGAGTCCCGGCGCATCATCTACGACGCGGAGGACGTTGCCGACCGCATCTTCGGCGAGCTCGAGGCATCGCTCAGCGAGGCCAAAGACTCCACCGACGAGATCCTGACCCGCATCACCTCCTGGCGCGAGAAGCTGCGCGGGCATGCCGAGCAGCCGGCGGAGGAGGGCTACGAATACGAGCGCGAAGACGAGTAGCCCCCGGCACGTGCCCGACCTTGACCCCGACCCCTCGGTCGGGGTTTTCGATTGCAGGATTGGAGCTCGAATCCTCGAAACGGAACAGGCGACATGAACAACAGATCACGCGCCCCGGCCCTCAAGATGGACGTTTCCGCAATAATAATCGCTGGCACATACTGAATTGGAATACGGGGATATGAGCTTTAAGAGTCCAGTCCTACTTCGCCGGCGCTCCACCCGAGCTGGGCAGCGGCGTCTTCGGGTACATCGCCCTTTCCGAGCACCTCGGGATCTACTACCCGCGCGGAGGGATGATCGGTATCCCGAACGGCATAGCGAACGCCGGCAGGAA
>DAIUEJ010000036.1:1334-28675 GCA_036845225.1 Candidatus Anoxymicrobiaceae bacterium
AGATCAGGACCAACGTCAAGGTCGAGAAACTGCTGGTAGAGAACGGCACGGCCTTCGGGGTCAGGCTCGAGGACGGCTCGGAGATCACTTCGAAGATGGTCGTGTCCAACCTGAACGGGCAGGTCACCTACCTGAAGCTCGTGGGCCCGGACAAGCTCCCGAAGTGGGCCGTCAAGGGCATAGCCAGCTACAAGAACTCGATGCCCTGCCCGATGATCTACGTCGGCCTCGACAAGAAGCCGGAACTGGAGGCTCACCACACGGTCGTCTCGAGCTCGCTCGAGTCCATGAACGACGTCTGGAACAACTACTACAAGCTGAACCTCATCCCCGAGACGGCGATGAGCCTGGTGTGCTGGCCCACCGAGGCAGACCCGTCGCTCGCCCCCGAGGGAAAGCACATCCTCAACTTCCTGTGCAACGCGCCCGCGCCCTACGCGCCGCTGGGAGACAACTGGGACCGCCTCAAGGGCTGGTACAAGGAAGCGGCCATCAAGGAGCTCGAGGAGTGGGTGCTGCCGGACGTCCGCGACCACATCGAATACATCCAGGTCTCGACTCCGCTCGACTTCGAGCGCAGGCTCCTGCACCCGCAAGGCGGCATCTACGGGCTGTTCAGCGACGTGACGTCGCTCGCGATGTTCAGGCCCCGCTCGCGCTCGAAAGCGATCAGGAACCTCTACCTGACCGGCAGTTCGACCCACCTGGGCGGAGGCGTCCCGACCACGATCGCCTCCGGGATAGTCACCTCGAAGTACATCATGAAGGACCACGGATAGGAGGAACAGGTGAAGAGATTCAGGAAACTCATGCTTCTGCTCGCGGTCGGAGGGCTCGTCGCCTTATGGTTCTCGGCGAGCGAGAGCACAAGGCGCTACCTGGTCTACATCGGCAAGCAGGTCCCCGCCCTGCCTTATCGCTACTTCATCTGATGAGACCCGAGGGCGTAGCGCCGGCGTCCCGCCGGCAAGACTTAAGAAAACGGACCTGACCCTCAAAAGTTAAGGGGAGTGCGGAATGTACGACTATGACGCAGTTGTCATCGGCGCCGGTCTGGGCGGGCTCTCCACCGCGGCGTGCCTCGCGAAGAACGGACTCAAGACGCTGGTGTGCGAGAACACCTCGTGGGTGGGCGGCTGCTGCTCGTCCTACGAGCAGGACGGCTACCAGTTCGACATCGGCGCGAGCGTCGTCGAGCTCTCGTGGATAATCGACGAGCTGTTCAAGGCCCTCGGCAAGAAGACGTCGGACTATATCGACTTCATCCCGGTCGACCCGATCTACGGCTTCGTGACCGAGGACGGCAAGCGCTTCTCCTATCCCGTCGACAAGGACGCCACGCGGGAAGTGCTGGCCGGTTTCTCGAGGGAGGACGCGGAGGCCTGGGACAAGTTCGCCAGGCTGGGCTCCGAGATCGTCACCCAGGCATTCGGCCCCATCATGACGAGCCCGTTCATGACCCTGATGGACGCGGTGAAGCTCGGCGCGAAGAACCCGAAGATGCTCGGCTACATGAGGTACGTGCTCATGAACTTCGAGAGCACGCTGTGCTCGTTCTTCAAGAGCGACAAGGTGCGCGCGTCCATGAGCCTGCAATCTTACTTCGTCGGCCTGCCGCCCGCCCTGTGCCCGGGTTACATCGCGTTCCTCGCGTACTCCGAGCACGAGGGGATCTTCTACCCTCGCGGCGGGATGGTCCAGATACCGAAGGCGATCGAGAAAGTGTTCAAAGAATTCGGCGGCGAGATGAAGTTCGACGCGCGCGTGAAGAAAGTCCTGATGGAAGGCGGGCGCGCCGCCGGCGTGGAGCTTGCGGACGGCACGCAGATACGCTCGAAGGTGGTCGTCTCGAACGTGAACGCCAAGACGCTGTACCTGGACATGATCGGGCGGGAGAACCTGCCTTCATGGGCGACCCGTGCGATGGAGAGCTACGAGGTGTCAGTGCCGGCGCCGATGATCATGCTCGGGCTCGACACGAAGCCCGACCTCGACGCGCACCACACCTTCTGCTACACGACCCTCGAGGAGATGAACTCGATCTGGTTCGAGGACTACCTGCAGAAGAAGCTGCCGGACCGGGGCTTCATGTTCATCTCGTGGCCCACGCACGCTGACCCGTCGCTCGCCCCCGATGGGCATCACTGCCTCAACCTGGTCACCTTCGCCCCTTACGAGCTGGCTCAGGGCGACTGGGACGACATGAGGGAGCAGTACCTGGATGCCCAGCTGGATCTTCTCGAGAAGAAGTTCGGCCTCGACATCCGCGGCAACATCAAGGTCGTGAAGCTCAACACCCCAAAGGACTTCGCGAGGATGTACCTGCACCCCGGCGGCGCGGTCTACGCGCTGCAGAACGACATCATGGCCAGCGCCTTCTTCCGGCCCCGGCTGCGGTCCAAGGCGGTGCCGGGGCTGTACCTGTCCGGCGCCTCCACGCACTTCGGCGGCGGGGTGCCCCCAACGATCGGCTCAGGGATAGCGGCGAGCAGTTGCATCCTGGAGGACAATCAGTAGGGGTCAGGCACCGTCCACCTTTTTGTCCACCTCTGCACCATTCGCGGAAATGTTTTTACCGTTTGCGGTGGACAAAAAGGTGGACGGTGCCTGACCCCTGAATTATTCCGGGGCCCCGCAGGCTTCCATGACGCGAAGGGCCAGGCCCAGCGCGCGGGCGCCGTCCTCTCCGCTGACTATGGGGGGCTTCCGGTCGCGGACGGACTCCACAAAGTTCTCGAGCTCCAGCCGCAGCGGCTCCCCGTAACGGCTCAGGTACGGTATCTCTGTCACGGTCTCCTGCTTGTACCCCATGCGCGCGTCGTAGAAGTAATCGCTGGTCACGTAGTGGTGGATCGCGAGCGTCTGCCTGATGAGGTCCCCGCTGACGTAGGCGTCCAGCTGGGTGACCGCGAGCCGCCTCACTTTCGCCTGGCTGACGCGGCTGGCCGTGAAGTCGGCGATCGTGCCACTCGCGAACTTGACCTGCGCCACCGCGAGGTCCTCCGTGGCGCCGTGCAGTGCCCTGCAGACGGCGTTGACCGTCTCGACCTCGCTGTCCGCGAGCGAGAGGACGATGTCGATGTCGTGGATCATGAGGTCGAGTATCACGCCGCTCGTGCCAATCCAGGAAGGCGAATAAGGGCTCAGGCGCTCGCAACTGAAGAAGATCGGGTCCTTGACCAGCCGGGGCAGCTCCATGCAGACGGGATTGTAGCGCTCGACGTGCCCCACCTGCAGAAGGCGCCCGCCGTCCGCGGCGATGCGGCACAGCTCCGCGGCCTGCTCCATGTCCGGCGTGATGGGCTTCTCGACCAGGACATCGCGCCCGGCTAAGAGCGCCTGCTTGCAGGACTCGAAATGGGCGTCCGTCGGAAGGGCGATCACCACCGCGTCGACGGCGTCAAGCAGCTCCTCCGGGCTGTCGAACCGCGTCCCTCCACGCTCGCTGGCAACCTCGCCGGCGGCTTCCGTGTCGCGGTCGAAGACGCCGACCAGTCGGGCGCCGGGCAGGGACGAGAGGATGCGCGCGTGGTTGCGCCCCATGTAGCCGACGCCGAGGACGCCGACCCTGACATCATCCGTCGAAGCCAATTGTGTCTCCTTCGCGAATCTCCAGAGAAATGATAACAGTTCGGGCTCGCGGGGCGACGGCCCTCAGTCCCGCTCAGCCTCTCCGGCATCTCTAGCAGGCACTCCGATAAAAAGCCTGCCCGCCGGCACGTCGGTGACCACTACCGCGCCCATCCCCACCAGCGCCATCTCCCCCACTGTTATGCCCGCCAACAGGCAGGCGCCGGCGCCGATCTCCGCCTCTCTCTTGACGGTCGGACCGCGGTGGGTCTTGCTCGTCTTCATCGTCGGATAGCGGTCGTTGGTGGTGATGACCTTCGGCCCGATGAACACGTCCTCCTCGAGCACCACCTCGCCCGTGATGTAAGCACCCGTCTGCACCCTCGTCCTCGCGCCTGCTTCGACATCCGCCTCGACCATCACCGCGCGACCCAGGAGTACTCCGGTGGCGAACGAGCAGCTCTCCCTGACGCCCGCCCCGTCGCCGATGAAGCATTCCTCGCCGAAAGTGGTCCCGGCGTAGACGACCGCGCAGGCGCCGACGACGCTTCCCGCGCCGATCGAGAGCGGGCCTTTAAGAGAGACGGCGCGCGTGCTGGAGGCCGCCGCTCGTGGCGGCTTTCCGAGGACGCTCATGGGCCCCACCTCGACACCGGCTCCCAGCTGCGTGCCCTTGAGCACTACGGCGCCGTGCCCGAGCACAACCCCGTCAGCGAGGACGGCGCCCTCCTCCACGACTACCCCGTGCCCGAAGGAACAGCGTGAGCCTATGGCGGCACCAGGTGAAATCGAACTCTCCATTATCTCTCCGCGGTTCGGCTTGCTCTCGCCAGTCTTATCATAGCGGATATTCCGCCACTTCAACGTGCGCCGGTTCCCTTCGGCCTCGTGATGCGGCGATCAAGGACCGGTAGACCGCCCCCAGCGCCACCCCTTGAACGCGCGCGTCGAACCGCTGCTCCACTATCTTCCTTCCCTGCGCGCCCATCTCTACGCGGGCCGACGGGTCGGACGCGAGCGAAACCAGTCTTTCCGCGAGGCTCTTCGGGTCTCTCTCGGGTACCAGGTAGCCGGTCGTCCCGTCGATCACGATACCCGGTATGTCGCAGTGATTGGTGGCCAGCACGGGCATCCCCGAGGCCGCGGCCTCGATTATCGATACGGGAGCGCCGCCCTCGTTGTCCCCGGAGGCCGCGGTCACACTGGGTGACAGGAACACATCGTGAAGGTAGAGTTGTTCGACGAACGCCGCGCGCGGCTGATAGCCGAGCATCCTGACGCGCTCCTGGAGCCCATATTGCTCGATCTTCCCCAGTATTCTCTGCTTCTCCTTCTCTCCCGCCTTGCTGCCATCAGAGTCGCCGATGACCGTGACGGACAGCTCGATGCCCGGCCTGAGACCCAGGGCGAGGCCCACGGCTTCAAGAGCGTCGGGGAAGCCCTTCTTCTCGCGAAACGACCCGGCCAGAAGGACCGTGACCTCGCCGCCCTCAGGACGCCGCCTCGCCTCGTACCTCACCTCGTCGAGCGGGATGCCCAGTCTCTGCACGAACACCTTTTCCGCCGGGCACCCCAGCTCGATCAGTTTTTCCCTCATGTGAGGTCCCTCGACCAGGAACACGTCGCCCCTCTCGAAGAGGCGCCGGTACCGCCGGCGCCAGCGCGGTTTCTCACGCGGCAGCACGCTGATGTCATATCCGTAAAAGGACGTGACCAGGGCGAAGCCACGCTCCCGGCGAAAGCCCGACACGAAGTAGCCTGAGGGACCGAAGTGCGCGTGCACCACGTCCGGCCTGTCCCGCCGAAGCAGCCGGGCCAGGAAGGGATTGCGGCCGGTTTCGTTGAGCAACTTGTTGAGGAAACCGCGTCCCGAGGTCATCCTGCCGGCCCCGAACGACCGCAGGCGCGAAATCGGGAAGACGTCCAGGTTCTGGGTCCCCTGGCAGTACACCTCAGCCTCGAACGCGGGCACATTGATGAGCTGGTTGTAAAGCCAGTTCTCCGTGATCGGCAGGTACGGGCCCGCCTTGTAATGTATTACCAGTGCCATGATCCAGTGCCTTCGTCAGTTGAGAGAGCCAGCCACGTCAGGCGCGTCAATCGCTGATCCGGCACGTGCAGGCGGACTCGTGGACTCAACGCTCCTGCCATTCCGTGTACCAGGCAAGCAGTTGAGGGTCGTCCTCAAGATAAGCCTTGTCCATCTCTCGCGTGTCTCCGACAACGGTAGCGGGGTCGCCCGCCACGACGTCGAACGCGGCGACGTCAGCCCTGACTATGCTTCCCGCCGCGACCAGCGCCCCGTCGCCGATGGTCACGCCCGGGAGCACGAGGACCCTGGACCCGATAAACACGTACCTGCCCAGGGTGACAGGCTCCAGCTGGTATCCCTTTTTCTGCTCCTCGGGGCATTCGAGGTAGTGACGGCCGTAAAGCCTTATCGAGATATGCGAGCTGTGAGTGAGAAGGCCCGACCAGGCGCTGACCTGGGTGCCCTCCCCGATAGCCAGCCGGGCGCTGCCGTCCAGCACGGTGTAGTGCCCGATGTAAACGTTGTCCTCGACAAAGACATTCTCCGGCCGGTATATGAACGTGGAGCTGCTGACCCTTGTATTGACACGGTATGCGCCCGAAGCTTCCGTGTAGCCGCGGACCATCCTGGTGGCGGGGTGCTTGCGCCTGTGGACATTCAATCTTGCGCGAACAGTTTCCGGCACACGCACGATGCTACCTCCGTCCGGTCGCGTTTTCCTCGAGTATCTCTCTCACGGCGTCGATGACATCCTGCGCGTCCTGGTCCGTCAGCTTCACGGAGAGCGGGAGGCTCACGGTCCGCTCCGAGATCCACTCCGCATTGGGAAAATCACCGCGCCTGTATCCAAGGCAGCTCTGATAGAAGGGGTGCAGGTTCAGCGCGATGTAGTGAACGCCGGTCCCGATGTTCCGCGCAGCCATCTCCTGCATGAATGCGTCCCTCGAGATGCTGAGCCCTTCCAGCTCGAGCAGCAGGGTGTACAGGTGCCTGGCGTGCCTCGTACCAGGCTCCTGCTCCGACGGCCGTACGGCCGGGAGTCCTTGAAATGAATCATCGTACCTCTCCCAGAGTTCCACACGGCGCCTCAAGTAACGCTCCGCCCGCGGGAGCTGGTGGATGCCGATCGCGGCCTGCAGGTCCATCATGTTGTACTTGTACCCGCAGTGGGCCACCTGGTAATGCTTGTACCCCTCATCCGAGAACCTACTCCAGGCGTCCTTGCTCAGGCCGTGGAGCGCGAGGACTTTGATGCGGTCGGCGTAACCTGCGTCCGCCGTCACCACCATGCCGCCTTCGCCCGTGACGATGTTCTTGGTCACATAGAAACTGAAACACCCGAGGTCCCCGAAGTTGCCGACCTTGCGCCCGCGGTACTCGGCTTCGACGGCGTGCGCGCAATCCTCGATGACCTTTATCTCTCGGTCCCGGGCGATCTCGCAGATCGCATCCATGTCGCACGGCCGTCCGGCGAAATGAACCGGGATCACAGCCTTTGTCCGCGGCGTGAGCGCCGCCTCGATCGCCGCCGGATCGATGTTCATCGATTCTCCAGAGACATCGACGAAAACAGGCCTGCAGCCGGCGTGGATCACCGCGTTGGCGGTGGCTGCGAACGTCATCGCGGGAACGATCACTTCGTCACCAGGCTCCAGCCCGATGGCGAGCATCGACAGGTGAAGGGCCGCGGTGCAGGAATTGACGGCGACCGCGTAGGGAGCACCACTGTGCTCTCTGAACATCTCCTCGAACTTCGCGACTTTCGGGCCGGTACCCAGCCAGCCGGACCGCAGCGAGTCCACGACCTCTTCGATCTCCGGTTCCTCGATGAGCGGACTTCCGAAGACCAGGAATTCCTCTCTCATGATGACCCACGCCTTCGCTGTCCGAACGGTATGATGCGTGCCTGGTATTCTATCTCAGTTGGTCGCGCGGCAATGACGGCGCATCACCCCTCCCGGGAAGGTTTGAGCGCGATACAGTTCGCGGTTGCGGACAGCCTGTCCGAACCGGTCAGCTTGAGGAGCGCGAGGGCTGCGTACCTGCCAGGCTTCGAATCTCCAAGAAACGGTCTCGGTGAGTTCGGCGTCCTTCGGACCTCGAAGCCCGCACTTCTCAGCTCGCGCTTGAGAGAGGACGGCGTGTACATGTTTACATGGGTCTCTTCGGCACGCTGTACGGGATTGTGCAGGCAGGGCGAGTAGATCAGCAACACGCCATCCTCCTCGAGAACGCGGTAGCAATCGTCCAGCATCGCGCGCGCGGTTTCGGGGGCCAGATGCTCTATCGTCTGGTAGCACACTATTGTGGCTATGCTGCTGTCCTCGAAAGGCAGCGGCGCGGGGAGCACGTGGTGCATCATGTCCGCTTCCGGGAACCTCTGCCGCGCGATACCGACCCCGTACTCCGAGGCTTCGAGGCCGGTGATATCCAGGCCGCTTCGCCTCGCACACTCGACGAACAGTCCCAGGCCAGCGCCTATGTCGAGCCATTTGCCCGGGCGCCCGTGGAACTTGAACCTCTCTACGATGTCTCCATAGAACTCGGGTTCGCGCCCGCCGTAGGCCCTCTCGAAGGTCTCCTCGGTGTGCACGTTCGAGCCAGACTCCTGTGCGCCAGTGTCGCTGCCCGGTAGTCCCGGCCTGGCCGCGGTCACCAGGTACATCCAGGTGAACGGATGCGAAGAATCCAACCGGTCAAGCACGTAGCACGCCCGCTGGATCATGTAGCCGAGCAGCGGTATCAGCCACCACAGAGGGTTCAGCCTGCCGCCCTTGCGCAGCCCCCAGAGGTAGTAGACGAGCTCCTGGCCGAACGTGACCCAGAACCCTGACAGCGGCGTAATCACGACGTCTTCGAATCCGGCCTTGTCAAACAGGTGCGCCAGGCCGTACTCGGTGAAGCGATAGAAGTCGCGTGGCGGCTCGTGGCAGTGCCAGTAGAGCGGTGCCGTGTAGATTGCGCGACCTCCCGGGGCCAGGACCCTGTACGCCTCGCGAAGAGCCTCTTCCGGCTCCTCGAGGTGCTCCAGGACCGCGGTGCAGAGGACCGTGTCGAACGAGCAGTCGGGCGCGGGTATCTCGTAAGCCGTGGACTTCAGCTTGGGCTGCCGGCCTTTCGGCGAAGTGCCAGGCGTGTCCAGCCCGATGTGCTCGGTCACGTACCCGCGGGTAAGTGCTTCATAAGGCTTGCCGCCGCATCCGATGTCGAGCAGCCTGCCCCGTGCGTTGGCCGCGATCGAATCCTCGAGCGCCTCAGACACTATCTTGTTGACAAGCCAGTTCTTCTCGAGCACCTTGATCAGGCTCCCACGCGTTTCTCGAGCCAGGCGCGCGGCTCGCGTGCTTCCGCGGTCGATCCCGGAGACTCCTTCATCACTCATCCTCCACGTTCCGCGGGACAGCCTTGTCGCGGAGTCGCCTGAGGGTCTCGCGCGCGAAATTCATCTCGCTGGGCGTGACCACCCGCATCGCCAGGACCGCGATGATATAGATGAGCGCTCCTACCGCGATGATGAGGACGAGGCCCCCGAAGCCGTGCACCGGCACCTTGTTCAGGAAGTACACCGCTATTCCCATCACGGCGGCCGCGGCCACTATCTTGATCACCTCGAGCCACGGGAACTCCCAGTGCATGAGCCTCTCGGAGAGGGTGGTCATTATCGTCAGGTACACCACGTAGGCGATCATGGTCGACCAGGCCGCCCCGACGAAACCGTACTTCGGGATGAGGACCAGGTTGAGCCCGATGTTCAACAGGGCGCTGGTCACGATCGGGATGAGTATCATCCTGGTGCGCTTCTTCACGAAGAAGGTGTAGGTCGGTATCCAGGCCAGGTTGTAACAGAAGATGCCGAGCGCCAGGGGCAGGACCGCGCTCGCCGACGGCAGGTAGCGCGCCGAGGTCAGCACGTGGATGACCCTGATCCGCAGAAGGTACAGCCCGACCGTCATGGGCACGAGGCCTATCAACAGCAGGCGCGTGATGCGCCCGAGAAGGTGTGTCGTCTCGGCCTCCCCCTCGCGCTCGTAGGTCTGCATCACGACCGGGGCGGCTCCCAGTTGCAGGGAACTGAGTATCAACGTGAAGGCGTCCACCGCGAGCGTATATACCACCGAATAGAGTCCGACCTGCCTCGACCCCTTGAATGCCTGGACGAGGTAACGGTCCGAAGAGGTGAGGATGTTCGAGGAGATGTTGGTAAAGACCAGCACAAAGCCGTATGAGAAGAACTGCTTTATCAAGCTTGGAGAATATTTGCTCCACTTGAAGTTATCCGTGATCCTGAGAAGTATCAGTTCGATAGGCACGACGATGATGAGGGCCCCGAGCCAGGCTATGAAAAGCCCGTTCACGCCGGTGCCCGCCCATTTGACGAGCGCTGCCCCGACCAGGTAGCGGCCCGCGTAAACAGTCAGGAACAGGGTCGCGTACCAGCGCGCCTGCTGCCGCGCCTGGAGGAAGGTGAGCAAGATATAGAACGGCACATAGAGTGCGAAGATCGCAATGGCGAGGCATATGACGCCCCGGTTGGTCCCGAGCGGCAGTACGAACGCTGCGATTGGCAGAACAACGAACAGCGTCGCTACCATGAAATGGGGGGCATAATGCAGCGCGGTTGAGTACAGGGTCGGCAGTTCCCCCTTGTCCTCGAGCTCAGGATAGAACCTGATCACCGACATGTTGAAAGTGATGTAGAAGACCGGTGAGATGAGCATGACCGAGACCGCGACCAGCGAGTAGACCCCGTACTGGCTCGGGGTGAAGATGCGGGTGAGTATGGGCACGGAGACCAGGCCCATGAGCGCATAGCCGCCCTGCGCTATCAGGTACCAGGTGGAGTCCTTGCCAATCCGGAGAATCTTCTCTTTCAAAACCTGCCCCAGTGCTTGTGCAATAAGGGCCTATTACCCTTGCAGGATGCAACCTTATCCGAATGTTATTTGGCGTACAACAAGGTCCAGACCTGCCGAGTGACAGGACGTGCGCCTGTCAATGACACCGGAGGAGTGGTTGCCGGAACCGAGGTACCCCCGAATATCGAAAACAGGGTGAGCGGGCGCGCGAAATCCGGGCCTGTAGTCAGGCCTTCACGCAGACGGCGAACAGGTCCATTGCCGAGCGGCCAGTATCATCGGTGAGGATGAACGAATCCAGGAGAGGATCTTTCTGTTCCGAGAGATACTGCCGCGGGTCGAAAGCCGGACGGGAGACATTTTTACCCGTTTTCAGCGCCATCGGGGAGATGCCGAGCTTCTTCAGTGCCCTGGCGGCCGGTATCTTGAGGTAGGCGTTGAAGGCACTCCGCTGCACTCTCGCGGTCTCCACCTCGACTATCCAAGCCGGCGCGGTCACTCCCCTGATACGGAAAGAGCCATGGGGCGCAAGCGTACGCCTGAGTTCGCCGGCGTTGAACTCCCGGACATGTTCCGGGTTGAAGGGCTTCTGTCCGGGCATCAACCGTGAAGTCCTGTTTGGCGTGACAAGGAAGAGCTCTCCTCCCGGCCGCAGGACCTCCAGCGCTCCATCCAACAGATCGTCGATCCCCGATCCGGACATATGCTCGAGCAACTGGAACGCTATGACTGCATCAAAAGCGCCTGATCGAAAACCGAGGCTCGTCGCGTCCCCGTTGACGAAGTTTACGTTTGACGCCGAGGTGGAACCGCAGGCATATGCGACAGCGCTCTCGTCCATGTCCACCGCTGTCACCGTCTTCGCCGTCATGGACAGAAGACGCGAGCCGTAACCCAGAAAGCAGCCGAGGTCCAGGACTTCTTTTCCCGCCGTCCGGTCCGAGATCATGCGGTAGGCCGCCAGGTGCCTCGCAAACAGCAGCAGGTCAGCCAGGCTTGCACCGTAGGAGGCGGCCGCCGCGTGGTCGGCGTGTCCTTGCCAGTAACACACGTGGTCTTCGTACTCACGAGCGAGGTAAGCGTTGTCCGGGCAGGGAATGAACTCTTCAGTGCTCTCGATCAAGATCTCGTCCACCTGGTCAGGTAACCTCTTCGACCTGTTTGCCGGCTGCCGACCCATAGATCTCGACGAGCCGTGCGGTAACGACGGGGACATCGTACCGTGTCGAAGCTATCTTGTGTCCTTCATCTCCCATCGGCCCCCACAACTCAGGATGCTCGAGCAGGCGAGCGAGGGCATTGCTCAACGCCTCGTCGTCTCGCTCCGCGACCAGCAGCGCGCTCACACCGTCGATGACACCTTCCGGTATCCCATTATGGAAGGTGGATACCACAGGCAGCCTTGCTGCTTCAGCTTCCTGGATCACGAGGGCCTGGCCCTCATGGTCGAGTTCCCTGGAGGTGACACTCGGCAGCAGGAACAGGTCTGATTCGCGGTAGAGCTCTGCAGCTTTCTCCTGAGTGATGCCTCCCAGGAAGATGACCCTCTCCTGCAGACCAAGCAGGTTCGTCAACCTGAGCAGGTCATCCTTCAGTGGCCCGTCGCCTGCGATTGTATACTCGAAGCCGAAGCGGCTGGAGATCCTCCCCAGAGCGCGCAGGGCGTACTCGTGCCCCTTCTTCTCCACGAGCCTGCCGATGGTGAGGATCCTCGCCGGCCCGGCCGGCCTGGACTTCCTGTCGGGGACCTCGAAGCGCTCGAGCCTGATCGCCGATGATATCACCGCGATCTTCATCGGGTCGCAGCCCAGGTCGACCAGCTTTCTCTTGAGGAACTCCGTGTTGCCCGTGATGACGTCCGCCGCCTCGAACAGCCCGGCGTAGATGTTCGCCCCGGCCCGCCTGGGATAGCGGCTCACATCCACGCCGTGGAACGAAGCGATCAGTCTGCCGCCTGTCCCCAGCGCTTTCCAGAACTGGCCGACGATCGCATTCGGTCCGAAGTGCCCGTGGATGATGTCGAACTCGTCGGCGGGCCTCTTAGGAAGAGAATGGATGAGGCTAGTGGATGACGCCGGCCTTCCATATTTGAAGACGTTGAGCGATTCGACGACTTCCCGCGGCCTCGAGCGGAATTCCCGGGCGGCTATTCCGAGACTCGAAAGCACTCGCTTCGATTCTTTTAATGGAACATCGAACGAGGTGAGGCGGTCGGCAAGGCGGTAGGTTTCGATGTCGGCATGGACAGAGGGCGTCGTCGCTACGCGGCTCGCGAAGATGTGCAGATCGTGACCCAGGTCGAGGAGCCCTGTTGCCTGGTTGAGCACGCCCACCTGTGTCATCGATGGAAACTCATCCACGATGAAAGCTATCTTCATTGCCATCCCCCGTTACCGCTCTTGACCCCAGCAAGTGAAGACAAGAAACAGTATAAGGCCGAGATCTTCCCCATATGTCGCTCCCGCCCCCCGGCAATCGTACGCCCGTCCATTTTTTCACGCATCACCACATCAAGCCCGGTTCCGGACTCACCGCAACTGCCGGCCAGATCCTCGTCCTTCACACGCCGTTGACCGCAGAGCAGACCCGCTCCATCTCCTCGGTCGTCATCCCGGGGAAGATCGGAAGCGAAAGGACCTCCCTCGAGGCTTTCTCCGCTACCGGGAAGTCGCCCTCCGAATAGCCGAGGTCTTTGAAGCAAGGTTGAAGATGCAGCGGTACGGGATAGTAGATCGCCGAGGCTATGCCGGCTTCCTCCAGGCTCTTCTTCACTTCGTCGCGCCTAGGAGAGCGGATGGTGTACTGGTGGTAGCTGTGGGTGCATCCGGGCTTCACCACAGGCGTGACCACGTTCTCGAGGTGGGCGTCGTAGAAGGCGGCGATGCTCGCGCGCTGGCGGTTCCACTCGTCCAGGTGTCGCAGCTTGACCAGCAGCAGCGCGGCCTGCACCGTGTCGAGGCGGCTGTTATACCCCAGCACCTCATGGTAGTACTGGCGGTCGGAACCGTGGTTGGAAAGCGCTCGCACCCGCGCGGCGAGCCCGGCGTCATCAGTGCACACCATGCCGGCGTCTCCTGCCGCCCCCAGGTTCTTGGTAGGATAGAAACTGAACGCCGAGGCCTCACCGAACGAACCCGCCTTTCCCCCTGGAGCTTCGGCCCCCAGGCTCTGGGCGCAGTCCTCGACCAGCGCGACGCCTTTCTCATCGCAGATAGCGCGGCACGACTCGATGTCAGCAGGGTGGCCGAACAAGTGGACCGCGACCAGAGCCTTCGTCCGCTCAGTCACGGCGCCGGCGACCAGAGTGGCGTCGATATTGAAGGTCGACTCCTCGATGTCCACGAACCTGGGCACCGCGCCGAGGTTCGCCGCGGCCCCCGCGGTGGCGATGAAAGTGAACGGGGTCGTCAGCACCTCGTCTCCCGGCCCGGCACCCAGCGCTTTCAGCGAGAGGAAGAGCGCGTCCGTACCCGACGCGACGCCCACTCCTTCCGCGACACCGAGGTAGGCAGCGATCTCACGCTCGAGGTCCGCGACCTCGGGCCCGAGTACGTAAGCGCCGGATTTGAGGACCCCGAGTACGGCTGAGCCGGCCTCCTCTTCGAGCAGGGCGAACTGCCGCGCCACGTCCACCAGTGGAATCCGAGGAAGGTTGTCCATCAACGCCTCTCCGTTCTCATGACATCTCCATTGAGACCGCGCCCACTGCGGCGATGCCGCTGCAACCGCGCTCCATCGCGAGACTGTTCACTGCTAATTCTAACTGATTAGTGGTCCGGGCTTGCCGGGCAGGCCTGTCTCGGCCCGTGGTTTCGTATAGACTTTTTGAAAAGAGCGCGCCACCGGGGTCTGACCCCAGTGGCGCAGGGAGCAGCGGGAGAGCAGCATTTGAAGTTAGCGGTCGTGATGGGGCGCGAGCCCACCTATACCAGGAACAGGGTCATACTGGACGGGCTGGCGTCGGCCGGCGTCGAGACGATCGAGTACACCGACCTGGGGCGCAATTATCCTCTGCGGTTTGCGAGGCTGCTCGCGCGTTTCGTGTTGAAGCCTCCCCGCGGCGCAGACGCCATCCTGGTGGGATTCTACGGCCAGCCGTTCATCCCGTTCATCAGCAGGCTCTCCAGAAAGCCTATAGTCCTCGACGCCTTCCTCTCGGGCTACGACACCATGTGCTTCGACCGCAAGAGGTTCAAGCCCGGCTCGCTGCCCGGCAGGTTCTTCTACTGGCTCGACCGCTCGGGATGCCGGCGCTCTGATCTTGTCCTCCTCGATACCGACGAGCACGTGGAGTATTTCGTGGAGACTTTCGGCGTTGACCGGGACAAGTTCAGGCGCGTCTTCGTGGGCGCCGAGACTTCCCTGTTCAGCCCGCAGCCGGCGGCGACCGGCGGCGGCCCGCTGGAGGTCTTCTACTACAGCACTTTTCACCCGGTGCACGGCACCGAGTACGTCATCCGCGCAGCGTCGCTTCTCCGGGGCGAGGACGGCATCCATTTCACGGTGGTCGGGGGCGGCCAGGAACGCGACGCGATCGAGCGCCTCAGCGGCTCGCTCGGCCTCGGGAACACCGACTTCATCGACTGGATCCCGTACAGCGAGCTCCCGGAAGCCATCGCAAAAGCGGATGTCTGCCTGGGGGGCCACTTCGGGACCGTCGCCAAGAGCAGCCGCGTGATACCGGGCAAAGCCTTCCAGTTCCTCGCCATGGCCAAGCCGACCATAATGGGCGACAACCCTGCCAACAGGGAGCTGCTGGAGGACCGGCGCGACGCGCTGCTGGTGAAGATGGCCGACCCGCAGGCGATCGCCGATGCGATCCTCGAACTCAAGAGCGACCCGGTCCTTCGCGGCACCATAGGCAGGAACGGGCGCCGGCGTTTCGAGGAGGAAGCGACCCCGGAGATCATCGGTGCGCAGATAGCGGGATTGGTGGAAGGTGTGATCCGCGGAGCCTAATCAGCGCGAGAGCAGGTCCGTGAGCCGGCCGGAATACTTCCGCGCGAGCCGCCGGGCCCGCGGCGCAGCCACTCTCTTCGAGTAAAAGGCTCTCCTTTGTCCCAGGCAGGCGCGCACGGCCTTCAGCCCCTGGAGCCATCCGACAAGCACCGCGCGCGCCAGGGCGGCGGGCCCCAGGTCACCCTGGTACGTCTCCAGCCGCCCGGCATCCTCGCCACCGGAGAGGCCCAGCATAACGAGCCGCGCCATCCGGTATGAGGTGAACAGCGGAGAGAGCAGGATGTCGAAGAGCGCGTAGTTCTTGACGAGCACCTTTATCCTGTTGGCTTCCACGAGCGAGATCTTCCGAGCGGGGTCCGTTGCCGTAGCGCCGTGACGGTGCCAGCACACCGCCTCGGGGCAGAAGACCGACGAGTGCCCGAGGAGCCTGCCGCGCCACGCCAGGTCCACGTCCTCCAGGTAGGCGAAGAAGCTCTCGTCGAAGAGGCCGGTCTCGCTCAGCACCCCGGCGCGGTAGAGAGAGCAGCCCGCGCAGGTGCCGAAAATGTCGGTGGCGCCGTCGTACTGGCCCGTGTCCGGCTCGTTGATGCCCCTGTTGAACGCACTGCCGTCCCGCCAGACGATGATGCCGGTGTTGTTGAGGACCGGTTCCGCCCATCCCCGGGCGAGGTACATCTTCGGCTGGCACGACCATGCCCGGGCTGAACCGTCCAGGGCGGCGACCATCTTCTCGAGGCAGTCCGGTTCCATCACGACGTCGTTGTTGAGGGTGAGCACGCAGTCGACCCCGTCGCGAGCGAGGCAGGTATCGATGACGCGGTTGTTGCCGGCGGCGAAGCCGAGGTTTTCGGGCGAGCGGACGAGCTCGACTTCCGGAAAACCGCTCGCGATCAGTTCGGGTGAGCCGTCGCTCGAACCGTTGTCCAGGACGACCGCGAAGAAATCCTTGAAGGTCTGCGAGCGAAGGGCCTCCAGGCACTCGGAGACGTGCTCCGCTCCGTTGAAGTTCACTATCACTACCGCTACCCGGCCTTGTTCCTGCATATCGCTCCTGTGACTGGTGCAAAATAGTGCCAGGCACCATTTTGCACGCGCTGCGGTCGGGTCATTTCTTGACCCTCGAGAAATCGCGATGTTTATAATAGCGCATGGTTGAGATTCCCTGTCCTGTCTGTGGCTCCGAAAAACGCGAGACGCTCCTCACCGGGGGCGATTACATCTGCGTTTCGCCTCTCGAGTTCACCCTTGTGACCTGCGGCGAGTGCGGCCTTGTCTACCTGTGCCCCCGCCCCGAGGCCGCCGACCTCGAGGCTCACTACGGAAACGACTACCGCGAGTGGCAGTCGCCGCCGGCGTCCGGCCTTGCCTCTCGCTTCAGAGTAATGGGCGTGAGGCGCAAGGTCAGGGCCGTCACGGATGCCGGCGGGCGCGGCAGGCTCCTGGACGTCGGGTGCGGCTACGGGGACTTTCTACAGGGGGCGCGTGAGGGCGGCTTCGAGGTCTGCGGCACGGAGCTCGAAAGCGAGCAGGCCCGCCGCGCTTCAGAGCTGAGCGGTGCGGACGTCCGGGCAGGGGGGCTCGACGAGTGCTCCTTCGAGCCGTCTTCTTTCGACGTGATAACGCTCTGGCACGTCCTCGAGCACCTCCCCGACCCGGTGGGGACCCTCGCCTCGGCCAGTGAGCTGCTGAAGCCGGGAGGGACCCTCGTGGTGGGCGTTCCCGACTCCGGATCGTGGGCGGCGCGCCTGTTCGGGCGCTACTGGGCGGGCTACGACATGCCGCGGCACCTGTGCGACTTCTCGGCAGCCACGCTGGAGGACGCTCTTCGCCGCGCGGGCTTCACTCCGCGCTCGAGGTCGTACTTCATGGGCACCTTCGATAACGTGCGCATCTCGCTCGAGTTCCTGATTAAGGACAGGTTGCCCCAAGGGACGACCAGGTCCGTCCTCTTGAAGCTCGTCGCGAGCCCCCTGGCCCGGCTCTTGCTCACCGCACCGGCAATCGCTCTTCAACTACTGGGGAAGGGCACTGTCGTCACCTGCTTCGCCACGAAGCCGTGAAGCCCGTCATGGTAAAATCGTCCGCAAATTCTCTCAGATGAAGTCAGTCCGCGAGGTGAATCTTTGAGCGTTCGGCAGTACCTGGGCAGAAATGAGTTCCTGAAGCGGCAGTGGCACAGGGCCCTGGGCGTTTCCAACGCCCTGGCATGGAAAGTGTTCGTCGCCAGGTCCAGGTCCGACCCCCTCTCCGAGGGCATGGCGCGCACGTTCTCAGAGGCAAGAGAGGGCTTCCTCAGCGGGCCCGAGGCCGCGGCGTGCGACGGGATCGAGGCCTTGCGCGCCGAGATGCTCGCATCGAACGACGAGATCACCTTCACGAACTTCGGCGCGGTCACAGCCGGCTTCGTGAAAGCGCCGGAGGAAGAGGAAGCAGGCGTCCGGACGGTCGAGGCGGTCAGCAGCATATGCGCTAGCGCCAGCCAGTCTCCCGCCCAGGGCCTCTTTCTGTTCAGGCTCCTGAGGAACGTCAAGCCCGCCGGCTGCCTCGAGCTCGGAACGTGCCTCGGCGTCTCGGCGATGTACCTCGGCACAGCTCTCCAGATGAACGGGAACGGGCGTCTGCTGACAGTCGAGGGCGGTGGGGCGCTCGCCGATATCGCGGCGCGCAACACGGAGCGCCTCGGGCTCGACTGTGTCGAGGTCAGGCACGGCCGCGTGGAGGACTGCCTCGCCGAATGCCTCGCTTCCATCGGTCAGGTCGATTTCGCATTCATCGACGCGAACCATGACGGCGAGGCGACCGTTCGCTACTTCGGCGAGGTCGCGAGCTTGCTGGGAGACGGGGCGGTAGTCCTCTTCGACGACATCAGGTGGTCGAAGGACATGGCCGAAGCGTGGAAGACCCTGAAGGCCAGCCCGCGGGCCACCAGGACGTACGACCTCGGCACCAAGGGGATCCTCGTCTACCACCCCGGCTCCGTGCGGCCGAAGCACTACAGGGTTGCGGTCAAGGGGGCTTCTGTCTTCTAGGCCCCCGGGCACGCGGCAGGTCCCTGGCCGCATCTGTCCCGTTTGCTCCCCCACCCACGTTTGGATATCATCACTTTCGAGCCGGCCAGGCACGCCCGGAGAGGTTTCATGGCACGAAAAGTCCTCATGATCGTCTATTACTACCCACCCCTCGGGGGCATCGGCGGCATGCGCACGCTCAGGCTCGCCAGGCTGCTGCCCGCGCTCGGCTGGGAGCCCATCGTCTTGACAGTCTCCGAACGCACTCTTGCAGTCATCGAGCGCGACGCCTCCGACGGGGATATCCCCGGGGTGCGCGTCTTCCGGACGTTCAACCCGGACCTGGCGTTCCGCATCAAGCGGCTGGCAGGCTTCGAGGTGTCCCAGACTGTCGGCAGCGCGAGCCGGGGCGAAACAACCTCTGTGGGCCTTAAGGCGAGGCTCGCCAGAGGCCTCTCGGACTGGACCGGCATACCCGACCGCTTCATCGACTGGTTCCCGTTCGCTCGCAAGCAAGCGCTCGAACTGGTCCGCGAGTTCGCGCCCGAGGTCGTCTTCACGTCCTCCCCCCCGTGCACCTGCCACGTCATCGCGGCCTCCGTGAAAAGGCGGACCGGCGCGCCCTGGGTCGCCGACCTGCGCGACCCCTGGATCGGCCGGTTCTACTCCGAGGGCTACGGCCTGCCTCTCAAGATAAACTCCTTGCTCGAGAAGAGGTCGCTCAGCCAGGCGGACGCCGTAAGCGCGGTGGCCGAGTCGATCGGAGAGGACCTCGGGCGCAGGCTGTCTTTGAAGGTGGAACACATACCCAACAGTTACGACGAGGACCTCCTCGCCGCGTCCACTCCCGTCGAGGGGGAGGGCCTCAACATCCTTTACGCCGGGAGCCTCTTGCCCGGGAGGCGGGACCCGGGGCCAGTCTTTCGCGCTCTTAGTGCCTTGCGCCAGGCCGGCCGCGAGATCTCGGGGGTCAAGATAGTCTTCGCGGGGAACGACGTCGGTATCGCGCGTGAGCTTGCAGCCGCCGAAGGGGTGGAAGACCGTGTGGAGATCCTCGGCTTGCTCTCGCCGGCGGGGGCGGCCGCGCGCGAGAAGGGCGCGAGCGCGTTGCTCTACATCCAGAACTTCAACTCGGAAGCCGCGCCGGCGGACAGAGTCCTGAGCGAAGGGCCGACCGGCAAGCTCCTCGAGTACCTGGGGACCGGAAGGCCGGTGCTCGCCCTGATGCCGTCGGCAGGGCCCGCGGAGTCCCTCATCACGGACACCGGTGCGGGAGAGATCGCCCGGACCGATGAGGACGTGCGGCGCATCCTCGGGCGGTGGCTGGACGAGTTCGAGAGCACCGGCATGCTCGCGTCCCGGGCCCGCCCTGAGGCGATAGAGTCATACTCGTCGCGCGCGATGGCCTCCAGGTTCGCCGACCTGTTCGACCGCGTGTCCGCCTCCGCGGCTGGAAGGAGAGTGCGCTGATGGCCGGCCTCACGGGCAGGATGATGGACCGACTCAAGCAAGGGCTCTCGTCGCGCGGGCTCCAGCGTTTCATGCCGTTTATCGGGAACATGCAGGTGCGCACCCCAAGCTACTACCGGATCGGCAGGCAGTTCTTCGCCATGTTCGTCGACCTCGGTGGCTTGAAACCGGATGAAAGGGTCCTGGACATCGGCTGCGGGCCGGGGCGGATGGCGGTACCTCTGAAAGATTACCTGAGCGCGGAAGGTTCTTACGTCGGGATGGACGTGGTGCGCTCGTGCATCAAGGGGTGTGAGAAACGCCTTTCCGGAAACGCGCCTGACTTCCGCTTCGTGCACATGGATCTCTACAACTCACGCTACAATCCGCATGCCACCACAAAGGCGTGCGACTACAGGTTCCCTTTCGACGACGGCGCCTTCGACTTCGTCATGCTCACCTCCGTGTTCACGCACGTACTGCCGGACGACACCTTCCACTACCTGGACGAGATCTCGAGGCTGCTGGCGCCGGGTGGGAGGTGCTTCGCGACGTTCTTCATCGCCGACGAGGAGAGGCTCGAGCTGGCCCGGTCTCGCGGGACGGGCCTGAAGTTCGAGCACGCCTCCGACCGCTGCCTGATCGAGAGGGAGGGCCAGCCCGAGTACGCGGTGGCCTACGACAGGGCGGTGTTACTTGATCGGTTCGAGCGCTCAGGGCTGCGGGTTAAGAACCTTCACGAGGGCAACTGGTGCGGGGGTGTGAGCGAGACCGGCTTCCAGGACATCGTCATCCTGGAGAAGTGACGCAACAAGGGGTCACCGGCGTTTGACGATGAGGTCCGCGAGCAGCCCCAGCATCGCGATCTGCACCGCCACCAGGAACAGCATCACCGTCGCGGGCGTCATCCTCCAGAAGTGCTCGTAGTTGTCGAACGCGAACTTCCCCACGCCGATCAGGAAGATGACCAGCGCCGTCGGGATGAAGACCTTCAGCGGGTTGAACCAGGTGATGGCGCGGATGACGAGCGTCAGGTAAGCGTAGGTGTCCTTGATGGGGTGGAACGTGCTGGTGCCCTTGCGCGGGTAGTAGTCGATGTCGAGGTAGGCGACGCCGTAGCCCGACGACAGCATCGCGAGCGTGATGGTCGAGACCCACGAGTGCCCCCAGGGGAGTATCTCCATGAACTGCATGAAGACCTCCTTGCGGATCGCCCGCAGCCCCGAGTTCAGGTCGGGGATCTTGAAGCCGGACATCGTGGTGGCGAGCGTCCTGATGAACCACTTGGCGGAGCCCCGCAGCACCTTCATGGTGCCCTTCTCCTTGACCCTGGCGCCGACCACCATGTCGAGGTTGCGCTCCTCCATCTCGTCGAGCAGCCTGGGGATGTCCTGGTTGGGGTAGGTGCCGTCGCCGTCAGTGACCACGAAGACGTCGCCGGTTGAAGCCCTTATCCCGGTGTTGCGCGAGAAGCCGCCGCCCCTGTTCATCTCGTGGGTGAGGACCTTGATGCCGTCGATGCCCTTGAGGATCTCCGCGGTACCGTCGGTCGAGGCGTCGTCCACCACTATGACCTCGTAGTCCCACCTCGACGCGGCCATCGTCTTGTGGATGACCGCGATGTCATCAACGATAGCCTCTTTCTCGTTGTAGACGGGCACGATGACGCTGACTTTTCGGATCTCCACTTGCTACTCCCCCAGTTCGGTTCCTCGAGCAACAATATCATATCGTATCGCTTGAGCCCCGGGTGCCTCTTCAGAGCTCCGCGACCGTCACGTCCGGCGGCAGGGGCCCCAGCGCCCTGGTGACCCTGCGCCTCGCGGCGAGCGTCCAAGGCAGGCGGGCCAGGTTGACCGCGTAAGCCTGGTTCAGCGGTATCGCCTGCTCCCACGGCTCGATCATGCCGAGCCATCGCTGCTCCATCGGCAGCGCCTTATCGAGCAGGAAGTCCCACGGGAAGTTCTTGAGCACGAACCGGATGCGGTTCTTATGGTAGAGGTAGTAGTAGCGCCTGGTGAACCTTCCCGTCGTGGTGGACTCGTGGTGGACCAGGCGCGCCCCGGGCACGCACACCACCCGCAGGCCCTGGCGCAGCACGCTCAGGCAGAGGTCCGTCTCCTCGAAGTAGGCGGGGAAATAGCCTTCGTCGAACATGCCCGAAGACAGGAACACCGCCCTCCTCGCGGCGAGCGCCGCCCCGGTCACGTATGTGACGTCCTTGATGGATTCGTACTGGCCGGTGTCCTCCTCGTCGAACCCGTAGTGCATGGTGAGGCCGTTGTGCCTGATGAACCCTCCCACGTGCTGGAGCGTCTTGCGGTCGGGATAGTAGAGCTTGCATCCGGCCACACCTATGGACTCGTCCGCGTCCATGGCGCTCACCAGGGCGCCAGCCATGTCCGGGTATGCCTCGGTGTCGGGGTTGAGGAAGAGGAGGATGTCGCCGCCGGCGAGCGAGACTCCGCGGTTATTGGCCGCGGCGAAGCCCCGGTTGGAACTCATCAGGCAGAACGAAGCCTGCATCCCGAGGTCCGCCAGGGTGCTCCTCGCCAGTTGCACAGAGCCGTCGGTGGAGCAGTTGTCCACGATGATGAGCTCGACAGGCCCGTACTCGAGCCTGGAGAGGGACTGCAGGCAGGGGACGATGTAGCCGGCGCTGTTGTAGAGGACGATGATCATCGACACGCGGGGTCCGCTCACTCCTGCCCCCCGGTCTTCCGGGACCTCGCCTTCGCGAACCTGACCCACTTGAAGAGCCCCCCGGACTTGAGGGCGGCGTTCTCGGCGAGCAGGCGCTCGCGCTCGGCTTTCATGCGCGCGATCTCTTCATCGTAATCCTCGACGGCCTGGACGAACCGGCGGCAATTGCGCTCGGCCGCCTCGAGGCGCTCCTCCAGCTCGAGTATCTCTTCCTCCTGCAGGGCGATGATGTCGAGCTTGCGCTTTCCCGCCTCTCCCACCTGCTTTGGATCCATCGGCACCTCCCGCTTCCTGCAGACCGCCATCACGAAGTCTGAACTGAGCCTTCCGCTCGCGAGCATCGACTCTTCCAACCTCATCAACGAGACCAGCAAGGCGGAGTCCAGGGGATCGCCTTCATCGAAGTTGCCGATGATGCCTTCGAGAACCGGGTGAAGGACCGTCCCGCCTATCTCTCTTACGTCGAGCACCTCGAAGAATCGCCCGACCGCGTCCATCAGCTCCGAGGAGCGCACGGCCTCGGACGGGTCGGCCTTTATCATGTCGCCCAGGGGACGGCGCTCGACCCTCTCGGGCATCGTGCCCGTCAGGTGATTGTACCTGTAACGCTCCGGCACGCACGCGAGCGCTTCGTTCGCGGCATCGAGCTGCCCGACTTCCCACTGGAACCGGTCCGGCCCGACGTATTCGTTCAGGATAAGCAAGCCTCCCTGCTTCAGGGAGGCACCCAGGGCGCGCAGGCACCCCTCGAGGTTCGTGACGTGGTGGAGAGCGGCGGCGGACACCACGAAGTCGTAGCGCGCGGCCGGCAGTTCCGCCTCGTTCAGGTCCATGAGCGAGTAAGTTATCGGCAGGTCCCCGGCGGCCGCCCTCGCGACCTCGAGCGCCTGCTCGGAGATGTCTGTGCCTTCCATCGCGCGGGCGTTGCCGAGCTCGATTATCCGCCTCTCGACGTTGCCGGACCCGCACCCGATGCTCAAGCCCAGAGAGGCGGGCTCGGGAAAATATCGCTCGCCGGCCCAGGCCAGCCAGTCATGGTCCTCGTCGGCGGTGATGTGGCGGTTGATGTATCGCTGTGTGAGCGGGTGCTCCGCCCAGGCAATGAGCTTCATCCTGGAGGGGTCGTCGCGCACGGCCGCGAAGCGCCCCCATCCGGCGCCGACCCTCTCAGCCCTTGGTTTTTCAGACATACGCACCCCTTGGACTCCCGGCGCTCCCTGACATCTTGTCTGCACGAACGCGCCGCCGCGCTCACGGTGTTCAGTCATTATCCAATAAAAACGGGTGGGGGTCAGGGAGTGCCCGCAAAAGAAAACGCACCACCGGTGCCTGACCCCAGTGGTGCGCAATTCTTATTTTGGGCGCGCTGGCAATCTCAGGGCGGGGCGGGGCGTGCCTGCCTCTGCCTGAGTGTCGCCGGCGTCTGATATGTCTTCCAACCGCCTGGTAGCGCCGATTGCCAGGCGGCTCCTACAGGTGGTTTGGTTTGTTGCCGAAGTTCGGCAACAATGTCTGCCAGTGTTTGTACTCGTTCCACGCCGGCTGGGCATTGCCGTTGTGGTCGAACAGGCCGTTGTAGGCCTGGTCCCATGAGCTCGCGGGGTCGAGGTCCTCGAATATCCATACCTTCTTCACGCCGACGCCCCAGAGGCCGCCGACACCGACCTCCCCGATGGCGGCGCGCTGCCCCTCCGGGGAGAACTCCGCGCGCCCGGCGTGCGGCCAGCCAATCTCGGTGACGGTCATCTCCTTGTTGCCGAAGCCGTACTTCTGGCAGAGTGCGATCGCGTTCGCGCTGTACCAGGCCCAGTATTCAGGGTAGTCGTACGGATGGATGGCGAAAGCGTCGCAGACGTTGCCCATACTCAGCGCTTCGTTCACGCTGACGGTGGTCCGGCTGTTCGGAGCCAGGCTCACCCACTTTTCCTGGGTCGTGCCGTCGGAGAACATGTACGTTACCTTCGCCGTTGCGGTCGCCGCGTTCGGGTTCTGGAGCGTGGTCCACTCGTCGAAGCCCGCCCGGGTGGTCCCCTCCGCGAAGTACCACCTGCTCGACGCCGCGGTGCAGCCGAGCTCGACGTCGCCGCCATTGATGTTGTTGTGATAGTTGAAGTACATCGGGCGCTCGACGACTATGGGCTGGCTCGAGTCGAGCTGGACCGATACGTCCTTGTCGGGCCCGACCACGCCGTTGACCAGCACGGTCTCTCGCGCGTGGGGAGGTATCCTCTTGGAGTCGCCCTTGGTGGCGCCGCCCGGGAACATGTACTTGAACTGCACGTCCGCGAACGTGTCGCCCGGGTTCTGGATCGAGATCCACTCCTCGAAAGCGCCGTCCGTGGAGTTGCTCCGGGTCGTGCCCTCGGACAGGAACCAGGACGTGTTCGGCGCTGTCGCGCCTACCTGGCTGTCGCCGCCCGACCAAGCGCCGTGGTAGAGGAAATACATCGGCCGCTCGGCAATTATCATCTGGTCGGACTCGACCTTCGTGGAGACGTCCTTGTTCGGCCCTACCGCGCTGTTCACCAGAACGGTCTCGCGGGAGGTCGGCGCCATCGTAACGTGCTGGAGCTTGGTCCCCCCACCGGGGAACATGTAGGTCAGGGTGACGTGGGCCGCTGCGCTGCTCGGGTTCATCAGGGATATCCACTCCTCGAAGCCCGGCTGCGTTGCGCCTTCGGCCAGGTACCAGGTCTTGGACAGCTCGGCGACCCCGGAGCCGATCGAGCCGCCGTCCCAGGCGCCGTGGTAGAGGAAGTAGATAGGCCGCTCGACGACGACCGGGACGCTGGCGTCGATACGGGCCGAAACGTCCTTGTCAGGTCCGACTGCCGCATTCACGTCCACCGTCGACCGCGTGTTGGGCCCTACGTTGATCCACTGGTCCTGGGTGCGGCCGCCGGGGAACATGTAGGTGATGTGCACGCTCGCTTTGGTCGCCCCGGGGTTCTGGACGCAGATCCATTCCTCGAAGCCGGGGTGCGTCGCGCCCTCGGCCAGGAACCAGGTCGTCTTCGGCTTCTTCACCCCCAGTTCGACCGTGCCGTCGTTGATGGCCCCGTGGTAGTTGAAGTACATCGGCCGCTCGGCGACGATGTTCATGTTGGCGTCGATCTTCATCGAGACGTCCTGGTTCGCGCCCTTGAGCAGCGTCTCGTAGGGGGTGAAGTTGTCTCCGCTTCGGGTCAGGCCCTGCAGCAGCGAGCCCGAGATGACGTAGGCGTCGGCGTTGTTCTTCTTGATGGCCTGGTAGGCCGAACGGAGCATGCCGAGATAAGTCCACTCGCAGTCGCCCGCGTAGTAGATCTTTTTCTCAGCAGCCGCCTGCGAGTTGCTGTCCCAGCCGGGCTCGTTCCAGATCTGGTAGTAGTCCACGAAACCCTTGTACCGCTGCGCGACCGCCCCGCAGAAGTCCCCGAAATCCTGGATCCGCTTGGGAGGCCCCATGTAAGTCGGGCTGGGGTTGGTGGGGTTGGTGGCCCACACGGGCACCGGCGGGCAGATGCTCAGCAGTATGCTGTTGACGCCGACGCTGAGGGCGCTGTTCACTTCCTCGTCCAGGCGTCCCCACGAGAACTGACCCTTGCCGGCGCCCTCGAACATCTTCCACTTGCAGAAGATCCTGATGTTGCGGACCTGCCCCTGCTCGGAGGCAGGCACCTTTACCTTGAGGTTCTTAGCGACGCTCTCGCTGAAGAGGCCGAGCATTTGGTGGTCTGCCAGCCCGCCCTGACCGCCGAACTCTCCGGCGATGGCGTTCTGCATCATGATCGATGGCCCCGCGCTCTGCCTTCCGCCCGATTGCGGCAGCAGTATGGCAAGTAGGAACACCCCCATGCACGCCAACACCAAGCCCGCCCTCACGGTCGACTTCCTGCTCAAACCCATACGAACCACCAGCATCCTTTTTCAGTCGCCCAAGCACCCGGCTCGTGACCGGGTGCGCCTTGCCATCTACTTTTCTTTAGACGTCTCTGTATAGGATATGTTTGCCCCGGGCGCAGATTATTCCTTCCGTATCGTCATCAAACATTCTTATTGTACTTATAAATCGTGTGAGCATGCTCAGCTTATGGACAGCAGTTCCGCGGCGAATTGCACGTAGCTCTTTGCCGCGTCCTGTATGTCGTGATGGGTGAGGATGTACTCGCGGCTGCGCTCGGCCAGGGCCAGGCGGTCGTCCGGGTTGTCCGCGTAGAACACGAGTTTCTCCAGGAGTTCGTCGGCTTCCGCGCCGTCCGTCGAGATCTTGACGCAGCAGTCGTCCGGGAACTCGCTGAACGCGTAGTGGTCGGAGAGGATCACCGGCCGCCCGGCGCCCATCATCTTGATGACGCTTCCGCTGGTCTCTCCCGCGCTCGGGTACCGGAGCGCCACGAAGATGTCCGGGACGTTCAGGTATTCGCGGAAAGTCCTGGTGTCCACAAAGCCGGTGACGATCACATCCTGCCCGAGGTCGAGCTCCTCTATCCAGTGCTCGACTTCGCACCCCGGAAGGAGCTTGCCCACCAGCAGGAGCTTCGCAGGGTACCCCATCCTCTTCATCTCAGCCAGTACGTGCAGCAGAACGTCTATCCGCTTGCTCGAGGTTATGTAACCGAGCGAGCCGATCAGGAACTCGCCGGGCTTGATGCCGAATATCTCGCGCAGCAGCTCCGGCGAGCGCATGCCCGCAGCAGGCGGCGGAGAGTAGTGGTGGAGGATCTTCTTAACCGACGCCTTCGGGTTGACCTCCAGCACCTTGTTGCGGGCGAACTCGCTGTG
>DAIUEJ010000037.1:0-28383 GCA_036845225.1 Candidatus Anoxymicrobiaceae bacterium
GCCCGAAAGAGAACGCCCACGTGGAGCGCAAGATACAGACGACCAAGTACGAGCTCTGGGCTTACAGGGAGGCCTACACCGCTGCCGATCTCAACGAGCTGGTCGATGGATGGAACTACACGTACAATCACGTGAGGCCACACCAGTCCCTCGGCTACCTCACGCCCATCGAGTTCCTTTCGAAGTGGAGTGAAGACAGCAAGGATAGGGAGCAGGTGTCCGCGATGTAGTGAACCAGCACACAACACGGGCCTTATCGCGTGCGCGCAGGAATGCCTCCGCGGCGGGGACCCGGACTTCAAGTACGGTTGGGACATCGCCGTGAAGAACATCGGCAAGATCGCGGGATGGGCGGCGATAAACGCGACGGTAGGTGTGATACTCAAGGCTATCCGCGAGAGAGCCGGCATCTTCGGTGCGATCATCGCTTCCCTCATCGGCATCGCCTGGAACCTCATTACTTTCTTTGTGATCCCTGTGTTGATATTCCAGGGCTTCGGGGTGATCGATTCCATCAAAGAGTCGGCAAAGATATTCAGGAGGACGTGGGGCGAGAACATGGTGGCGCGGTTCTCTCTGGGAATCGTCTTCTTCCTTCTCGGTCTGGTGGGGATCGTGCCTATTGCCCTTGCGATACTAACCAAGTCGGCGGTCGTCATCATCCTGATCTCGGCGGTCGTGCTGATGTACTGGACGGTCCTCGGGGTCATCAGCGCGAGCCTCACCGGGATACTCGCACAGCGCTCTACGACTACGCAGTTACGGGTCAGGTCCCAGCCGCGTACAATCCTCAGACCATCGCCAACGCGTTCCAGCCGAGGAAGATCAAGGGGATGCGGGGCCGCTAGGAGCTGCGGCCCGCCGCCTCCAACATCCATCGTACTCGCTCGGCGCTGATCGCCGCATGTGTGTGCGCCGGGGCGAGGATGAAACCGCCTCCTCTGGTGTCGTGGATGGCCCGCTCCACTTCCTCCATCACCTGCTCGTACGTGCCGTCGACCAGCGTTTGCGTGATATCGATGTTGCCGACCAGGCACAGCCTGTCGCCGACTTTTTCCCGCGCAGCGGCGAGCGAGTTGCCCGCGGTGGGCTCGAACGCGTGGGCGCCGTCGAACCCCCACTCGATGAACTTGTCGAGCAGGTCGTAGGTGTTGCCGCAGCAGTGGATGATTATCCTCGCGCCGTGGCGATGCGCCGTGGCGGTCAACTGCCTGTAGCCGTCCCCGTAGTAATCCTCGAGCTGGTCGATGGACAGCATAGGGCCGGACCGATACGCGAGGTCGTCGCCGAGGGCAATGACCCTCGCCCCGGCGCGGCAGTACTCGTCGATCACCGCGGTGGTCAGTGAGGTGAAGTAGCCCACTACCTCCCGGACGAAGGCGGGGTCCCGGCGCATAGGACCACGAACTGGCTGAAGCCCATCGGCTGCCACGAGTTCTCCCAGAGGCCAGGCCCGACGAATGGCACGACCGCGATCCTGTCGTTCCAGGTGTGGCGCCACACTCGATAGAGGAGGCCCTGAGCCCGGGCATAGCCGGCAATCGACGGGCGGGGATAAGCGCGCCAATCATCGGGCGTCTCGAGAAGTCCCTGGCGGTACATCATGTACGGGTTGCCGAAGCCGTCGTCGACGAGGTCGAATCGCCTGCCGAATACGTCTTCGAGCTTGTTGTGGCTCACGAGCTTCCCGCGCCAGTAGATGAGGAGGACGCCGTCGAAGCCCAGGCGGTGATTCACCCGGATGGTCTGGTTTCCGAACGCCAGCATGCCCGGGTTGAAGAGCCGGCTGATGGCGCCGCCGTGAACGTCCACGAAGCGCTTCCCCGGGGGCTGTTCAAGAACTCGAGGACCCGGCCGGATCCGGACCTGCCGAGGACCTGGTTCATGATGTTGGGATCGGCGAGCAGCGAGAGGGTCGGAACGCGATCTGGCTGGCGCTTGTCGAGTGCGGCGTAGAGCAGGTCTTCCGGATTCAAATGTACCACCATGTGATGAAATCGAGTATTCGGCCTATGAGGCTGAGGGAGTCATCACGCCTGCGTTGTTTCTTCAGGTACTCCGCCCCGCGCGAGCAATCGATCTCTCCACTCGGCTCAGGGGTCTGGTGGGCCTGGGGGCCATCCTGAAACCGCAGAGCTTACACTCGAGGACGCCGGCGTCTACTTTCTTGAACCGGTGAGCGCACTCCGGAGGTGGTGCCGTGACATCTTCCATCTAGCCTCCTTGCCGCGTTCATTCTACGACGCAGCCGGGGCGGATGAACACCCAAATGAGACGGCAAAACTGTTTTGCTAGATTTGTTGGACTTTGAGCCGACTCGTGGTATAATAAAGTTTAAGAGTCGAGACCGAAAGGCCTCGGCTCTTACTTTTTGTCCACTTTCAGCCCCGTTTTCTGACTGAAGAAAGAGTCGAGGACATGGTTGTTGTCCGCCCTGAGCGGATTCCATTTCCCGATCGATCCCATCGTTGAAAAAATCCGAGAATCTGTTGCCGTGAGCGAACCGGTAACCCGTCCGGGCACCACGCGGTCACCCCCTTAGCCGCCGCGCATTCACCCTGCAACGACCCTCTTTGGTCCTCGCGCGGGATACTGTGTCGAGCGTAGCAACCCGAAGATAACAACGAGGTCAAGCGGGTGGCACGATTCAACACCCAGCGCTTTGCGCGTGTTTCCTGCAGGACTCGAGCCCGCCGGCCTCGACTGTGAGCATCAAAGGGCACTCCCGAGTGAGTGTCTGATGATCAGGGGCCTAGGAAGGTGCTTGAGGGTGTGGGTGGCGCCCAAACGGTGGCCGGCTGGGCCCTGATGCGAGGTAGGACCGGTCGGGGAGCGTGGTCGTGACAGCCCGGGCCGGGATGGTGATACGGAATCGGATGACGAAAGAAGACCGTTTGAACGGATAACGACAAGAATGTTCGCCCTCAGGTGGGGTGGGAGGGAGTGCACCTGCGTCAGACCTCAAGCAAACCGCCTACCCAAACCTTCTGCCCCACCTGTCCCTCCTTAATTGTTTGGACAGGCCTTGGGTATGCCTTTTTTTCCGCTGGAAACGCTACGAAAAAGGCACACCCGCGGTTGTACCCCGTAACACCAGGATTCCGTCGGATGGCATCACGCTGGTTCAGCGATCTGCTTGAATCTGGCGTAGGTGCTGGAGTGTCTGAATTGGTAGGACTTAGTGCAACACTGGCGGATTCCGGCGGATGGACTCAAATCGCTGTGGCGTGCTGCATGATGTCAGGCGTGTGTGCCAGGAAGACTGAATGATTATAGATGCAACAAAACCCTGGTTGATGCTGTCTTAGAGCGGGTTGTCTTTCAGGTCGGCGCAGCAGTGGCCCGGGCTGCTGCGGGCTTTCTTGAGGACCTCCAGGGCGACGTTCTTTATCTGCAGGGGGTCGCCGAACTGCTTGCGCTCGTTTGTGACCACTGCGACGGCCAGCTTCAGCGGCTGCTCGCCCGAAGTCGGCGCTTCGTTCATCATCTCGGGGCAGATGTCGCCGATCTGGTCGTCGAACCTCGCGGTCAACGTGCTGAAGATGTGCGAAACCCGGAGCGGCACGGAAAGGATGACGAAGTCGTCCTCGCCCATGTACCCGAGGAACTCGTCGTCCGGCTTCACGATGTCGCGCAGGATGTTCGCGACGCACAGGATCACCTGGTCGCCCCTGTCCACGCCGTACCTGTAGTTGACCGACCGGAGGTTGCTGATGTCGAGATACATGAACGCGAAGAACTTGCCGCGGCGCTCGAGCCTCTTGCGGGTCTCCTCGTAGATCTGGTGTTTGCCGGGCAGGTTGGTGAGCGGGTCGACGGCCATTCCCTTGCTGGCCTTTGTCAGCACTGACTTGATGCGGGCGAACAGCTCCGCGTTGTCGAACGGCTTGGCGAGGTAGTCGTCCGCCCCGCACTCGAAACCCTTGACGACGTGCTGAGTCTCGTCCAGCGCGGTGAGCATGATGATAGGGATGTACTTGGTGCGCGGGTCCGACCGCATCCTCTGGCATATCTCCCAGCCGTCGACGTCCGGCATCATGATGTCGAGGATGATGACGTCCGGCTGGTCCACGACCGCGGACACCAGTCCGGTCTCGCCGCTCATCTCGGTGACGACGTCGTAGCCCTCGATCTCGAGGTTGGTCTTCATGACCTCGAGAAGCGCTACTTCATCGTCGATAACAAGGATTCGCCGTTTAGTGGTTTCTACCATGTCCCCTCGCGAAGGCCAGCCTAAGGTTGCACCGAGATTCTATCACAGGGGGGTGACCGGAGTCGCTACGGGCAGGTCTCAAACCTTCAGATTAAGCCGTGTTTCTCCAGCATGCCTACGTCGGAGAGGGTCGCGGCGGGACGGCCGTCTGCTACGACCTTGCCGCGGTCCATGAGCACGACCCGGTCGCACAGCTCACGAGCCATCTCGAGGTCATGGGTCACTATTATCTTTGTCGCGTCGAGGATGCTGATGAGCTCGAGGAAGGTCCGCCTCCCGCGGGGGTCGAGGTTTGCCACCGGTTCGTCCAGCACCAGGATCGCGGGGTCCATGGCCAGAACAGTGGCAAGGGATATGCGCTTTTTCTCACCGAAACTCATGTGGTGCGGAGAACGTTTCTCGGCGCCGTCCATCCCGACCCAGTGGAGCGCCCTGGAGACCGAGTGGTCGACCTGCTCGGGGGAGAGGCGCTGGTTGAGAGGGCCGAAGGCGACGTCCTCTCGGACCGTCGGGGAGAACAGTTGGTCGTCGGGGTCCTGGAAGACCAGCCCGACGATGTCGCGCACCTCGCGCATGTTCTTCTTGTTCACCTCGAGGTCCATGACCTCGACCTTGCCCTCAGTGGCGGTTAGTATGCCGTTGAAGTGAAGCGCCAGAGTCGATTTCCCGGCGCCGTTGGGCCCCATCACCGCCACGGTTTCCCCGCGCCTGACGAGCAGGTTCACTTCGCTGAGGGCGCGGGTGCCGTCCGGGTAGGTGTAGCCCAGGTCGGTGACTCGTATGACGGTTTCGGGGCTGATCGGTATTACGTCCACAGTACCGCCAGCCTTCCGGCGACCGCGGTAGCGGTGACCATTATGACGAACACGTAATCGGCGGCTCGCATGTGTATCTCGGTCCACCGCGGAAAGGTGCCGTCGAAGCCACGGGCGGCCATCGCCTGGTAGACGCGCTCGGCGCGCTCCTGGCTCCTCAGGAACAGCGATGCGATCATGTACCCGATCACCTTCGTCTGCCAGAGCCATCGGCCGTGGAAGTTCCTCGAGTCCCGCGCCCGCTTCATCCGCTCGGCCTCGTCGACGATGATGAAGATGTAGCGGTACATGAAGGCCGACACAGTCGTGAAGAAACGAGGTACGTGCAGCTTCTCGAAGCCGTGCATGAGGTCGGCGAACTGCGTCGTCGACGACAGCAGGATGAGGCAGGAGACAGAGATGAGGGCTTTGACCGCGACGTTCCAGAGAACGAGCAGCCCGCCTTTCGTGACCGAGAAGATACCGAGGTCGTAAGTCGGGCCCACCCCGCGCATGAACGGCACGAATACCGCCACGATCACTATGAACGGAAGCACCACCAGCATGCGGGTGAGCAGGTACCGCATCGGGAGGTGGGAGGCGTTCGCGATTATCAACACCATACCGGCATAGATGGCGAACGGCCACCAGACCGTCGGCGGCGTGGTGACGCAGGCGATGATTATTGCGAAGAGCGCGATGGACTTCGCCCGGGGATCGAGCGCGTGGACGGGGCTCTCGAGCCTCGAATAGCGGTCGATGAAATCATGCCTCATTCGCGGAGCCTTCCCCGGGAGGCAGGTCGACGCTCTTCTTGCGCTTGCCGAGGCGGAGGGCGACGAAGCTTATCGCGAGCACGGCCAGCAGTGTTGCCGCCACGCCGATGATGCCCGCGACACGCGTCGACGCCGACTCGCTGTTGACACCGGGCACCTTGTAGTCCTTCACGGGTGCCGCGCTGGAGCCCGAAATGCCCTTGTCCCTCGCGAACTTCTCGATGCTGTCCGGGCTCTTCGAGGCCCAGGGCGCCGCGAACACCAGAAGCACGGTGATCGCGAGTCCGAGCCCGACCAGCAACCACAACCCTGCCTTTCTGCGCGTGAAGAGGCGTTTCATCTCAGGCGGCCTCCTCTTTGACGGCGCCCCCGAGCGGTGGCCCGTTGTACGCGTGGACCAGGTCCGGTCTGGCCTGCAGGACCACGGCGACCACGACCGTCGTTATGACGGCCTCTCCGATCCCGATGATGCAGTTGGTCCCGATGATCGGAGGGAAGATCGCCGTTGCCGGCAGCTTAACGATGTTCGAGATGCTGATCTCGACGGCCGCGGCGGTCGCCGCGAGGACGACTGAAAGCCAGGAGAAGAACGCGACCGAGGTGAGCAGCGACGTCCTTTCAGAGAACTTCCTGGAGAGGCCCGACTTCGTCACCGCGAACATGAAATAGCACAGAGACCCGGCGATCAATGCCATATTGAATATGTTGGCGCCCAGAGCTGCGAAACCGCCGTCCGCGAAGACGAGGCACTGGACCGTCAGCACGACGACCATGACGAGGAACCCCGCCCACGGCCCGAGCATCACGCATGCCAGCATTGCCCCTAGAAAATGGCCGCTTGTCCCTGCGGCTACCGGGAAGTTGAGGAGTTGCGCGGCGAAGATGAACGCCGCGGTTATTCCGAGGATCGGGATCTTCTTCTCGTCGAGAGTGTCGCGGACTTTGTAGAGAGCGTATGCGACGGCGCCGGCGGACATGCCGTAGGCAGTCCCCCAGGTCTTGAAGTCGAGCAGCCCGTCCGGGATATGCATGCTTCCACCTCTTTCAGAATGGTGGCGACAAAAAGGCCACCTCCAACCGGTTTCCAACCGGAACGCCGGCCTTCGTGGCCTTCAGTCAACGGAACAACATATCTCGGCAGAGCCTACTTGACCCCGTCACACCGGTAGTCTAACCCAAACGTAAAAAAGGGGTCAAACCACTTTCTTGCGTTTCTTGCGTTATTTGAGGATGATCTCGTGTTCGATCAGGTCTATCCGGTCGACGGATGCCGTTATCAACTTCTGTTCGCCGAAGAGGTCGGTGAGCAGAAGCTTGTCTCCCTCAGGCACCATGGTGACCACGTTCTCCATTACCTTCTGCTTCTCGCCGCCCTTTACGACGTAGACGATCGCCTCACACATCTGGTCCCTCCTGGGGTTCGGTGGGCAACCCGTAAATGCCGCGCACCAGTTCGACCGCGTCTTTGATGAGCGCCTGGAGCGGTTTCTTCGCGGTGCCAAGCACCTCGAGCGGCGGGTTGGATATCGGGAGCAGCACTTTGCGCCCGGGGGCCGAGGCCACCGCGGTCGCGATCGCCGGCGAGACCTCTCCCATCATGGAGTTCGGCACTACTATGGACAGCGAGCCCATGATGACATCGGCCTCCTTGATGGAGAATGCGATCGCGTTCTCGCCGGTGGCGCCGCGGGTCGCCTTCGCCTTCATCATGCTGCCGGTCGCGATAGCGTTGGTTCCGAGCGCCATTATCTCGATGTCCTCGGGGAGCGACTGGCGCAGGCCAAGGACTATCTGGGTGCCGATGCTGCCGCCCATCCCGTCCACTACGGCGATGACCATCAGTGGCCCCCTTTGTAGGCTTCGCGGGCCCCGATGGCCTCGAGGGATCGATGGGCACCCGAGGATGCCAGCGCCCCTTCCGCGGCTGCTACGATGACCTGCTTGAACCTGCTCGAGCGGACGTCCCCTGCGGCGAAGATACCAGGCACGCTGGACTCCAGGTTCTGGTCGGTGACGACATAACCCGCTTCGTCCAGCTCGACGGCGTCGGCGAGGAACTTCGTGTTCGGTACATTGCCGACGTAGAAGAAGATGCCCGATACGGGGACGTCGGTGCGCTCCCCTGTGACATTGTTGCTGATGACCGCGGACTTCACGACCTGCTCACCCTTGATCTCTTCGATCTCGGAGTTCCACATGAACTCGAGCTTGGGTTCCGACAGAGCGCGCTCCTGCAGATATTCCGAGGCGCGCAGCTCGTCACGGCGGTGGACCAGGATGACCTTGCTCGCGAACTTCGTGAGGTGCAGCGCCTCCTCGACGGCGGCGTCACCGCCTCCGACGACCATTATGACCCTGTCCTTGAAGAGCGGGCCGTCGCAGGTGGCGCAGTACGAGATGCCGCGACCGGAGAACTCGTCCTCGCCGGGAATGCCTATCTTGCGCGGGCTGCGTCCCGTCGCAACGATCACCACGTTTGCCCTGACCTCATCCCTCTCCAGCGAAAGCACTTTGACGTTTCCGTCCAGGCTCAGTTTCATAGCCGGGGTGAAGGTCCTGACCTCCAGGCCGAAGCGGTCCACCTGCTGCTTCATCCGCTCGACCAGGTCGGCGCCGGCGATACCTTCGGGGAAGCCCGGATAGTTCTCTATGAGAGGAGAGTTGACTGCCTGGCCCCCGGTGAGCACGGATTCCAGGAGCACGGTGTCGATCTTGCCGCGACAGAGGTAAAGCCCGGCGGTGAGGCCGGCAGGTCCGCCTCCGACTACTGCCACGTCTCGTATCTGCTCTGGCACAATAAACCCCTCCCGCTCAAGGCCGATTGCCTTGTTCGCACCGACATTGTAGCACTTTGACCTTCGACATAAACTCGGGGTCTCCCGCAGCAATATAATGGTTGAAGACCAGGACGGACGGCCCTGAAAGGTGCGGCGGAACAACGATGCTGGAGCGCTATTTCAAGATCGAGAGCGGGGAACGTCTGGCGGTGAACTGGCTCGCCCGCTCGCTGCCCGCCGGCATCGCGGAGATCGAGGCCGCCGCGACCGACGAGCTGTGGGATGCGAACCGAAAAGGCATCGAGACGATGCGGGCGGTGCTTGACGCCCCGGCGGACCGCACCCTCGAGCCCGCGGAGCCCGGCTTGCTCGATGTGAAGGTCGAGCTCGCCCGGCGGATGCTCGAGTCGTGCGTTTGTTGCGAGCGCCGCTGTGGCGTCGACAGGACCGAAGGCAAGACCGGCTTCTGCGGCGCGACTGCCGAGTCGCGCTACAGCTCCGACTTCCTGCACATGGGCGAGGAACCCGAGCTGGTCCCCAGCCACACCATCTTCTTCACGGGCTGTACGTTCGAGTGCGTTTACTGCCAGAACTGGGACATAGCCATGAACGCGCTCTCGGGTCTGCGCGCGGAGCCCGCGATGCTGGCAGCGGTCCTCCAGGAGGGCGTCTCGCAGGGCTCGCGGAACGCGAACTTCGTCGGAGGCAACCCGGACCCCCACCTCTGGACCATCCTCGAGACCGTGCGCTTGACGGGGCCGGTGGCCAGGGCGCTGCCGATGGTGTGGAACTCGAACATGTTCACCTCGAGTGAAGCGATGGAGCTGCTCAACGGCGTCATCGACGTCTACCTCGGGGACTTCAGGTACGGCAACGATGTCTGCGCCGAAGAATTCTCTGGCGTTCGCGGTTACTGGGACGTGGTCTCGAGGAACTTCGCCTATGCTTTCGAAACGGCTGAGGTGATGCTGCGGCACCTCGTGCTGCCGGGGCACCTCGAGTGCTGCACGCGGCCCATAATGGAGTGGGTCAGCGAGAACATGCCGGGGGCCTACTTCAACCTGATGTTCCAGTATCGCCCCGAATACAAGGCAGGCCTCTTCCCGACCATCGACAGGAGGCTCACCCCGGAAGAGCGGTCGAAAGCGCTGGCAATGGCTTCCGAGTACGGCCTGGCTTAACTTCCCGGGGTCAGGTCCTTTTTCTTAAGTATCTGGACCCTCCTGCGATCTGAGCCAAACGTCGAGTAAAAAATATCGGTGAAAAAGTGCCTGACCCCTCTTTTTCACTTTTCAGGCTCGATCACTACCGTGGCCGACTTCGCCCCCATGCTTTTCAGCAGGGCGGCGGCTTTGTCCCGCTGCTCCATGGCAAAGGGGTTGTCCTTTCGCTTCACCGTCTCGGTCATCGGGATGTCCACCGTCATCTGGACGTCGGAGTTCTTGATGACCTGCTTCAGGCGGTAGCCGTTGCGGTACCCGGGCAGATACTGGACCAGCATCACGATGAAGACGAGGAGGGCCACGACGATCAGGCTTATCACGTAGACGCCGAAGCTCACCCGCAGGGGCAGCCTCTTGTCATAGGGGCCCGCGTGCTGAGGCGCCCCCTGCGCCGGCGTGTCTCCAATCGGGTCTTTCATCTTCCTGCTCATGACAACCCCCTGTGCTGCTGATTACCGCTGATTCATCGGCTCAAACGGCATGGATATCGCGAACTTTCGCGTCGAGGTGGTGTGCTAGAATCTAACGGCGCGGCCATAATGGATTCGAGTATATGAGAATGAACCTGGCCGCACAAGAAGGGGGTCAGACATGAACGGGACTGGGGGTACCGAGCCTCCGGGAGGGGGAGGGGTCCCGCCGGAGCAACCGCAGTCGAGGCAGGGCGATTACAGCGCGCCCGGGCTCGGAGCGCCCACTCCTCCGGTGCCGCCCGCGGGTCCGCCGCAGGACAGTCCCCCGGCGGAGACCGGAGGCGGACAGCCGCCATACCAGCCGCCGCCCGTTCCTCCTCAGCCTGTTCCTGGAGCCGTGGTGGAGCTGACGGGCCCGGTTGCGGGACCAGGC
Organism: Candidatus Anoxymicrobiaceae bacterium; assembly: GCA_036845225.1. Lineage (GTDB taxonomy): Bacteria > Actinomycetota > Geothermincolia > Fen-727 > Anoxymicrobiaceae > FEN-680. The sequence continues at coordinate 10,630 of DAIUEJ010000037.1, forward strand.
GCGGGGATGCCTCCGGCTGCTGCCGTGCCACCCGTGGCCCCTGTAGTCGTCGCCCAGCCGAAGCGAAGGCGAGGCGGGGCGATATTCACGGCAATCGTTGCGGGCTTGATCGGCGCGCTCATCGTCCTGCTGGTCATGCCGGCGATCTTCGGCGTCAATCCGTACGACCTCGTCCGCGGGAAGATACGGAAAGCGGTATCCAACCCCCAGAACAACGTGTCCAGGCAGAGCACCAACGTAGTGAGCCCGACGCAGGGCGCCACCGACGTCACCGCGATCGCGAAGAAGGTCACACCTTCGGTGGTCAACATCAACGTCACGACCGCCCCGCAGACGACCAACCCGTTCACCCTCACCACGCCCCAGGAAGGCACCGGTTCGGGGGTGATCTACACGTCCGACGGGTACATCATCACCAACAACCACGTCGTGAGCGACGCCCAGGACATGACGGTGACGCTGGCCAGCGGCGAGGAGCTCAAGGGCAAGAAGGTGGGGGCCGACCCCGACAACGACATCGCGGTGGTGAAGATCGACAAGACCAGCCTTCCGCCCATCGAGATCGGGAATTCCGACAACCTGGTGGTAGGCCAACTGGTGGTGGCGGTGGGGAGTCCTCTCGGGTTCGAGCAGACCGTGACCGCCGGGATCATCAGCGCCCTGCACCGCGCCCTGGGCGCGACCTCGTCGAACGGCCAGACGACCAACATCCTGACTGACCTCATCCAGACCGACGCCCCTATCAACCCGGGCAACTCAGGCGGGGCGCTCTGCGACGGCAACGCGAGGCTGATCGGCATCAACACGCTCATCGCCAGCCAGTCCGGCGGCTCGGTCGGCATCGGCTTTGCCATACCCATCAACACCGCAAAGCAGGTGGCGGACGACCTGATCGCCGGGCGGCCCGTCTCGCATCCTTACATCGGAGTCCTGGGCCAGACCGTGAGCCAGAGCATCGCGCAGCGGTACAACCTGCCGGTCAGCCAGGGGGCCTACGTGACGCGCGTCGTCCCCGGGAGCCCGGCTGACAAAGCAGGCATCAAGGCAGGCGACATAATCGTCGGGATCGACGGCAAACCGGTGAAGTCCATGGACGACGTCATCGCGCGGGTTCGCACCCACGGCGTCGGCGACAAGGTAAGCGTCACCTACTACTCCGGTGGGTCGAAGAAGACGACGCAACTGACTCTGGCGGAGAAGCCGACCACACTACCTCAGCAGTAAGACCGGGCAGGCCCGGTCGCAGGCACGACATGTCCAAAGAACAGATCACAGCACTCATACAGCAAGCCCTCGACCAGGCGGTCGCGCAGCGACTGCTGCCCGAGGTCGACGCCGGCCACATAGAGCTCGACCGCCCGAACCGCAAGGAGCACGGCGATTGGGCCACTAACGTGGCGCTCGCACTGTCGGGTAAAGTGGGGAAGAACCCCCGGGAAGTCGCAAGGATAATCTCCGAGGCTCTGCCGGAAGCGCCGGACATCATCGAGAGCGTCGAGGTCGCCGGCCCGGGCTTCATCAACTTCCACCTGACACCCCATTTCGTCCGGAGCGTCCTCATCGAGATAGTGGAGAAGGGGCCCGGCTTCGGGATGTCTGACGTGGGCGGCGGCAGGAAGGTCCAGGTGGAGTTCGTCAGCGCCAACCCTGTGGGGCCGCTGCACGTGGGGCACGGCAGGTGGGCCGCGCTCGGCGATGCGCTCGCGAGCGTGATGTCCCACGCGGGTTATGACATCGAGCGCGAGTACTACATCAACGACTACGGGACGCAACTCCTGAACTTCGGCCGCTCTATCTCCGCGCGTTACCTGCAGGAGCTCGGGATCGAGGCGGAGCTGCCCGAGGGCGGCTACGCCGGGCAGTACATAATCGACATAGCCAGACGCATCGTCACCGAGCGCTCTGACGAATACGTGAGCATGGCCGAAGAGGAGCGCGCCTCGGTCTTCACCGAGATGGAGTACCCGAAGATGGTCGACGCCATCCGCGAGGTCCTCGAGCGCATGGGGGTGAACTTCGACGTCTGGTTCAGCGAGCGCGACCTGTACCGCAAGGGCGAGGTCGAGGAGGCGATCGCGGAGCTCGAGCGCAAGGGCCAGGCCTACAGGGAGGAAGGGGCTCTCTGGCTCCGCACCACAGAGTTCGGCGACGTGAAAGACCGCGTGCTCGTCCGCTCCAACGGCGAGCCGACCTACTTCGCGTCGGACATCGCCTATCACCGCGACAAGATGATGCGTGGATTCGACCTCGTGATCGACATCTGGGGCGCGGACCACCACGGCTACGTCCCGCGGATGAAAGCCTCGATGGACGCTATGGGATATGGAGCCGGCCACCTGGAGGTCATCCTGGGCCAGCTGGTCAAGCTGTTCCGAGCCGGCGAGCCGGTCACGATGTCCAAGCGCACGGGCGATATCGTCACGCTGGACGAGCTGCTGGACGAGGTCGGGGCGGATGCCGCCCGATACTTCTTCCTGCAGCGCTCCTCGGACTCGCCTCTCGAGTTCGACATCGAGCTCGCCAAGAGGGAGTCACCCGAGAACCCCGTCTACTACGTGCAGTATGCGCACGCCCGCATCTGCAGCATCCTCAAGTACGCGCAGGAGTCGGGGGCCGATATGTCCGACCCCTCGCCGGAGGACCTCGATACCCTGGTGACCGAATCCGAGATGGACCTTCTGCGCAAGCTGGCTGAGCTCGAGGAGATGGTCGAGTTCTGCGCCGAGCGCCGTGCCCCGCACCGGCTGACCGGTTATGCGGAGGAGATCGCCTCGGCATTCCACGCGTTCTACCGCGATTGCCGGGTGGTGACCGAGGACGAGTGCCTGACGCGGGCGAGGATATTCGCCGTGCGCGCCGTGCGCCAGGTCCTCGAGATCGTCCTGGGGTTGCTCGGCGTCTCTGCGCCCGAGAAGATGTGAGGAAGCGGCCTCACGGCGTCGAATGTGCACTCATGCAGGAGGACGAGGAGGCGGCGGATTGCGCTTTGGTTACCACGTAGGTGTGAGCGGCCCTCCCGTGTCGGCGATCGTGAACGGCATGGACGCGGGGTGCGAGACCATCCAGATGTTCCCGGGAAGCCCTCAGCAGTGGGGCACCACGCCGGTGTCGGCCGAGGACGCTGAGGAGTTCAGGGCGGCGCGGAAGACCGCCGGCATCGACCCGGTGGTGCTCCATTCGATCTACCTCATTAACATGGCCGCGCCGTCCGAGCCGATCTGGAAGCGGTCCATCGCCTCACTGGCGAGCTCCCTCGAAAAGGCGGACCGCCTGGATGCGATGGCGGTGATCTCCCACATCGGCAACCACAAGGGTGAGGGGGAAGAGTTCGGCCTCCGGAGGATCGCCGAAGCCGTGAGGAGGTGCTTCGACCGCCAGGACGGCCGCGCCATGCTGCTGCTCGAGACCACCGCGGGCGCCGGCACCTCGATAGGCAACACGTTCGAGCAGTTCGGGATGGTGTTCGACCAGGCCGGGCGCCCCGAGAGGCTCGGCTTCTGCCTTGACACCTGCCACGTCTTCGCCGCGGGATACGACATACGTACCGCCGCCGGGATCGACGGGATGCTCGAGGAGATGGACAGTTTCATCGGCCTCGACCGCCTGCGCGCATTACACCTGAACGACACCGCCGGTGCGCTGGGCTCGCACCTCGACAGGCACACGCACATCGGCGAGGGAGAGATCGGGCTTGAAGCGTTCCGCTACATGGTGAACCACGAAGCGCTGCGGCACCTGCCTGCCATCATCGAGTTGCCCCACGAGGAGGAGGGGACACCGGACGACCTGGGGTTGCTGCGCTCCCTCGTCAACTGACGCAAAAACGCAAAAAAGTGGCTCGACCCCTTTTTTGCGTTCAGTCCTGGACGTGGGCTTCGGCGGTCGCCTGCTCCTGGGCTTCGAACAGCAGGTCGGGAATGGCTTTGGCGTTTACCAGCGCTTCCTCGAGCGAGGCAACGATGTTCTCCAGCCGCACCGATACCTCGGAGACACCCCGGTTCTTCGCAAGAGACGCCCACTGCGAAGTCGCATGGGCTTCGAGCTCCAGCCTTGACGCGAGCTGCCTTGCGGCCGCCTTGATCGCCACCAGATCCGGGTTCGTTTCGTGCATCGAGGGTACCCCCGTTCCTTGCTCTCACTTGCTTCGCTCGCCCCGCTTGCGGCAGCGGAAGCGCCGCGGTGCCACCAGCCACACCCATGAACAGCCACCTTCGGTTGTGTTATTCTATTTACCCTGATTCATTCCTTCGGGGAGAGGCATTTGAACGATTTCATGTATAAGAATGGCGTGCTCTTCTGCGAGGACCTGCGCGTCTCGGATATCGCCGCGAAGGTCGGCACCCCGTTCTACCTGTACAGCAAGAACACTTTTACTTCGCATTACCGTGCCATCGACCAGGCATTCGGCCAGTTGCCCCATATGATCTGTTACTCGGTGAAGGCCAACAGCAACGTCGCCATCCTGAAGATGCTCTCGGGCGAAGGAGCCGGCGCCGACGTCGTCTCGGGGGGTGAGCTGTACCGGGCGCTCAAGGGAGGCATCGAAGGAAGCAAGGTCGTCTTCGCGGGAGTAGGCAAGACAGCGGACGAGATCGAGTATGCCCTCAAGGAGGGCGTGCTCATGTTCAACGTCGAGTCGAGCCAGGAGCTCATGCTCATCAACGATATAGCGCAGAAGATGGGGACCAGGGCCCCGGTCGCGCTCCGCGTAAACCCGGACGTAGACCCGCGGACGCACGCGTACATCGCCACCGGGCTGAAGCAGAGCAAGTTCGGCATACCTCGGAAGGAGGCCATGGCGGAGTACGAGGTCGCGGCGAAGTTGCCGGGCCTTGAGCCGGTCGGCATCCACCAGCACATCGGCTCCCAGATCCTCGAGGCCGGCCCGTTCGAGACCAGCCTCCAGAAAGTGGCCAACCTCGCCAAGAGCCTGAAGGTCCTCGGCATGGACATCCGCTACATCAACATCGGCGGCGGTTTCGGCATCCAGTACACGGACGAGCAGCCCCAGGCGCCTGACCAGTTCGCGGCGGCCATCGTCCCGCTGCTCGCCCCGTCGGGTTGCACCGTGATACTGGAAGTCGGTCGAATGATCGCAGGTAACGCCGGCATCCTTGTGACCAAGGTCCTGTTCAATAAGCAGAGCGAAGAGAAGAAGTTCGTGGTCGTCGACGCCGCGATGAACGACCTCATCCGCCCAGCGCTCTACCAGGCCGAGCACCACATCGGGCCCGTCGCCTACCGCGACGGCGCTCCCGAGGAGAAGGTCGACGTGGTCGGGCCAGTGTGCGAGTCCGGCGACTTCCTCGCCCAGGACCGCTCGATCCCTGAGGTCCAGCCCGGCGACCTGCTCGCCGTGTTCACCGCGGGCGCGTACGGCTTCACGATGTCCTCGAACTACAACTCGCGCAAGCGCGTCCCGGAGATCATGGTCTCCGGTAAGAAGGCTTACGTCATCAGGCGCCGGGAGACCAACGAGGACCTGGTCCGGGGCGAAGCCATTCCACAGGACCTGTAGGCGCGCGGCGTCGCGCCGGCGCCCGGCGGGCTCACCGCCCGGAAGAGGACTAACATGTCACAGAAACAACTGGTCTCAGTCATCGATGCCAAGCGCGACCTGCCCGGCACGGTCGCCGGCATCCTCGACAGGCACGGCGTCGATGAAGTCATCGCGGAGAAGCCCGACGCTTGCTACATCAAGGTCAACGCGATTGATTTCAAGCCCCATGTCTTCACCAGCCTGGCGGTGACGGGCGAGGTCATCGACTACTGCAAGCGCGCGGGCGCCCGGCGCGTGTTCCTGATGGAGAACTCCACCCAGGGCAACGTCACTCGCCTGGTGTTCGAGGTCGCCGGCTTCACCCGGCTGTGCGAGGAGAAGGGCATCGAGCCGCTCTTCCTGGACGAGGGACGAGAGGCGAAGGTGCATCTGCCGCACATGGACTACGACGTCCATATGTCCAGGCACGTCAAGCGGATCATCGACGACCGGGACAAGGTCACCTACATCAACGTCCCGAAGCTCAAGACCCACTCCATGAGCGTCATGACCGTCGGCATCAAGAACCAGTACGGACTGGTCGCCCATCGCGACCGCTCCATCGACCACAACTTCAGGCTGCATAAGAAGCTCGCCGACGTGTACAGCGTCATCCAGCCGGACTTCACGCTGGTGGACGGAACTGTCGTCACCATCTACGGGCATTACCCGCCCGTGGCCCTCCACAAGATGTCGCTGGTGCCCCTTAACATCATCGTGGGCGGGCGCGACACGGTCGCCGTCGACACGGTCTGCGCGCGCATCCTCGGTTACAAGGTCGCCGAGGTAAAGCACCTCGCGGAGGCCCGTGACATGGGGCTGGGATGCGCCGACATGAGAAGCATTGAGGTCGAAGGCGAGTCCCTGGACAGGTTCACGGAGAAGTACCCTTACGAGCTGTACGACGCCTTCCCCCACGACGTCGAGGTCATCCGGGGCGCCGAACGCAACTGCCTCGAGGGCTGCGACGCCAACACCCTCGCGCTGCTCCAGGTGCTCTACCTCGATTTCGAAGGCAAAGGCGGCTTTACCATCGTGATGGGGAAGGGGTTCGACCGGAAGAGGATCGACCGCATCAAAGGACGCGTGCTGGTCGCGGGGCCATGCGCGTACGACGAGGTCGGCGAGCGGCTCATCGGGAGGCTCGGGCGCAAGAACGTCCTGTTCACGCGTGAGTGCAACGACCTGGCGTCGACCACCGGCGCGCTCACGAAACTCATGAAGGTGAGCCCCCTGAAGATGGTGCCGATCAACCCGCTGAAATCGCTGAAGCTGCTCGCGGAGGCGAAGCTCAGAGGGTCGAAGGCGCGGATACCGTCCCTCATCCCGTAAAGTAGCGCCGGTGAACGGGAGCCTAGCGCCGGCGTCCCGGGCGGCATTGGTGCGCAGTACCGTAGCGCCGGCGTCCCGCCGGCAGGAGGCGGTATGGATCGCGAAGAAAAAGCTCTCGAGGTGGAGCGCCGGCTGGCGAAGGCTTTCGCCCAGAAGCTCCCACCGGCGTCCGAGCGCCGCGACATAGTGCACGAGCTCGTCCACGCCGTCCTCTCGCAGAACACCTCGCGCCGCAACTACAATCTCGCCTACGCGCGGCTGATCGAGGCGTTCCCTTCCATAGAGGAACTCGGGGCCGCGCGCGTTACCGCTATCGAGCGCGCGATCAGGCCGGGCGGACTGTCGAAGCAGAAATCGAGCTCCATCAAGGCGATACTCCATACCATCCATGAGGAGCGCGGGGACTACTCGCTCGAGTTCGTGCGAGGCATGACCGTGCCGAAAGCGCGTGAGTACCTGACCTCGCTTCCCGGGGTCGGCCCCAAGACCGCATCGGTCGTCCTTATGTTCGCCGACGGCCGGCGAGTCCTCCCCGTCGACACTCATGTACTCCGCACCTCAAAGCGCATCGGGCTCATAGACGAGAAGACCACCGCCGAACAGGCGCAGCAGCAGCTCGAGGGACTGATACCTCCTGCAAAGCGTCCGGGTATGCACCTCGACCTGGTCCACCTCGGACGCGAGATCTGCCATGCGCGTGGGCCGCGCCACGAGGTGTGCCCGGTCAACATGCTTTGCGACTTCTATCAGAAGGGTCGTTCGGGCTGAACGCCTCGGACCTCCGCGGCCGGGCCAGTGCCCGCGTTTCCTCAATGTTGTAAGTGCTAGAATGTGGATAGAATTACCTGGTAGGCCGTTCACACCGCGCGAGGATCAGATGACCTGGATTGCCGACACCATATCTACACGCCGCGTCCCCATCCTGGACGTTCTTTCCGACCTGCTCCCGGGCGCGACCGAGATCCCGCCGTTCACCGAGGCCGAGCTCTACCAGCAGGCTGTCTTCACCCTTGACCTCCTGGTTGACGCGCTCGGATCCGGCAACATCAGCCCGCTGTTCAACAAGTGGGTCGCCATCGGTAAGGCGTGCGCGGAGCGTGAGCTGTCACTCGAGGAGATACCGAACGTACCGGACTTCCTGAAGCGCGCGATCTGGCACGAGTTGCAGCGGTGCGTTGACAGCGGAGAGGTGCGGTTCGCCGACCTCATCGAGGCGATGATGGGAGTCGAGACCATTCTCGCGGACTCATGGTTCGCCCTCATGCGGAGCTTCACCGAGTCAGAGGACGTCGCCACCATGGCGCGCAACGAGCGCATGGAGGCGCTCTACAGCCTCACCGAGGTTCTCGCCTCTACTGGAAATGGGGACGAGATATACCAGAACATCGTCGAGAAGGTCGCCGCCATCACGGGCCTGCCGAGGTGCTCGCTCCTGCTCCTTCGCGAGGGCAAGCTCGAGGCGCTCGCCTCCAGCTTCGACAAAGACCGCGAGAGGCTGCTGGCCGCCGGCGCCGAGTCGCTCGACGAACTGGCGGCGATGGCTTCTGGCAGCGGTCCCGCTGTGCTGGACAAGGACGATAAGCTGCAGCCGGCGCTGCAGGCGCTTCTGACCGAGTACCAGACACCCGTGATGCTGGTCGTGCCGATGCGGAGCGGCGACAAGGCTATCGGCCTGCTCCTGCTGGACGCCGGCCACGAAGGCGAGTTCACCCGAGAGCAGATCGACCTGTCGGTGATGAGCGCGAGCCAGGCCGCGATCGCCATCGAGAAGAGCGGGCTGCTCACCGAGATGGAGAGCAGGCTGAAGCACATGGCCGCGATCGGGATCGTGGCGCGCACCCTCACTTCCCACCTCGACCCGAAAGAGCAACTCGAGAGCCTGCTGCAGATGGCAACGGCGTTGATCCGCGCGGACAGCGGCGTGTTCATGCTGATAGAGGAGATGTTCGACGAGCTCAAGGAAGAGGCCTCATCGGGCCGCGCCGCGCTCGCAAAAGACGAAGCGTTTGTCACGATGGCCCAGTGGGCATACGCCAACGAGAAGATCGTGCCCTGGCGAAGGGGCGAAGCCGACGACCGTTTCGGCGAGCTCGCGGAGCCCGTGGAGGCGTGCCTGGTCGCGCCCCTGATGGTCTGGGACAAGCCCATCGGCGTCCTGGGCGTGTCTTCCTCCAGGCCCGGTGAGGAGTATACCAAAGACGATATCGAACTTTTCGGGAACTTCGCCGCGCAGGCGGCCGTCTCCCTCGAGAACACGCGGCTCTACGAGCGCCTGCAGGACACCTACCTGGGCGCCATCGGCTCTCTCGCCGCGGCCATCGAGGCCAGGGACCCGTACACGGTCGGTCACTCGGCCAGGGTCACGCAGTACGCGGTCGCCATAGCCGAATCCATGGGGCTGTCGAGCGAGGAAGTGGAAGAGCTGCGCCTCGCCGGCCTGCTGCACGACCTGGGGAAGATAGGAGTCCCGGACAGCATCCTGAACAAGGCAGGGCGCCTGAGTGAGGAGGAGTACTCGGCCATCAAGATGCACCCGGCGCTCAGCATGCGCATCATCGAGCCGCTCCCTCACCTCGGCAACATCATCCCCATCATCTACCACCACCACGAGCGTTACGACGGCAACGGCTACATGGACGGCAAGGCAGGCGACAAGATACCGCTAGGCGCCCGCATCATCGCCGTGGCAGACTCCTTCGAGGCGATGACCTCCGACAGGCCGTACAGGAAAGCGTTGTCCCGCGAGGAGGCGATAGCCGAACTCTCGCGCAACGCCGGCTCGCAGTTCGACCCGGAGGTCGTGCACCACTTCCTCGCCCTGCTGGAAGAGACCGCACCCGCCTGAAATGACGTCGGTCATTTTCCACTTTTCTTTACACTTTTTATCGACGTGTTAGAACGCCACTGGGGAAAGACCGATTGGCGCAGGCCTTCGAAGTGTAAAGAAAAGTGGAAAATGACCGACGTGGTTTGGAGGAACGGTATAATTCAAGGGTCCGACCCGTGAATCTTGAATCTAAAGCATGTCAAGCTGACTCTACTTCAGACAGAGGTGATTCGATTGAAGCTCGCAATCAGTGGCAAGGGTGGAGTGGGAAAGAGCACGCTTGCGGGAGGGCTCGCGCGAAGCTTCGCGGACGAGGGCAGGAAAGTGCTGGCGATCGACGCCGACCCGGACGCGAACCTCGCTGTCTCGATCGGGATATCGGCTGAGACGGCTCTCAACATAGTCCCGCTGTCCGAGATGAAAGACATAGTCGAGGAGAGGACCGGGGCGAAGCTCGGGACCTTCGGGCAGATCTTCAAGATGAACCCCAAGGTCGATGACCTTCCAGACCAGATCTGCCTGACCCACAAGGGGGTCAAGCTCCTGGCCATGGGCACGGTCAAAGAGGGCGGCGGCGGGTGCGTGTGTCCCGAGTCGGTGCTGCTGAAGGCGCTCATGCGGCACATCCTTCTCGATCGCGACGACGTCGTGATAATGGACATGGAGGCCGGCATCGAGCACCTGGGGCGCGGCACATCGGAGAGCGTAGACGCCATCGTCATAGTGGCCGAGCCGGGGCTGCGCAGCGTGCAGACCGCCGCGACCACGGCGAGGCTCGCGAAGCAGATCGGCATCCAGCGGTTGTTCGTGGTGTTCAACAAGGTGGTGGACGATGCTGAGGTCGAGATGCTCAAGGACGGGCTGGGAGACATCGCGACGATAGGCATCATCCACTTCAGCGACAAGGTGCGTAAAGCGGACCTGGAGGGCCAATCCGCGTACGACGTGGCCCCCGAGTTCGTCGAGGAGATAAACATAATCAAGGCGAGGCTGGAGAAGGAGCTGGAAGGAGAACGGGTTGGCTGACGGGAGCTTTGCGATAACAGAGAAGGAACAGTACGCGCACGACGTCTACCGCATGCGGGTGCGTGCCCCACTGATACCACCGGCGGCGAAGGCCGGGCAGTTCGTGATCATCAGGACGGACGACCACGGCGAGCGAATACCCCTCACGCTCATGGACCACTCCGGGGACGAAGGGACCATCGAGCTGGTATTCCAGGTCGTCGGCACCACGACCGACAAGCTGGCGCTGCTCGAGGTCGGTGATTGCCTCCAGGACGTGGTCGGGCCGCTCGGCAGGCCGACCGAGGTCGAAGGGCTGGGCCGCGTCGCCTGCGTGGGCGGGGGAGTCGGCATCGCGGCGCTGTATCCGATAGCGAGGGCGTGCGCGCAGGCGGGCAACGACGTGAAGGTGCTCCTCGGCTCGCGTGACCGCGACCACCTCATCCTGTACGACCGGATGCAGGCGCTGGACGCACAGGTGGAGGTCGCGACTGATGACGGTTCGGTAGGCATCCGAGGCTTCGTGACCGAGCTGGTGTTGAAGGCTATAAAGGAATGGCAACCGGACAAGGTCATCGCCGTCGGTCCCGTCCCCATGATGCGCGCGGTCTCGCTGCTCACGAAAGAGCACGGGGTCCCCACCGTGGTGAGCCTGAACGCCATCATGCTCGACGGCACGGGGATGTGCGGGACGTGCCGCTGCGAAGTCGCCGGCGAGACGAAGTTTTCATGCGTGGACGGCCCGGAGTTCGACGGCCACCTGGTCGACTTCGAGATGCTCACGAGCAGGCTGTCGGCCTACAAGGACGAGGAGCGCGAGTCGCGCGAGTCGTTCAAGCGGGTCGCCTCGGAGTACAGGCACGCGTGCCGGGAGGAAGCATGAGCCTCAAAGACGAGGAGCTCAACGGGGCCAGGGTGCGGTTCGCGCCGAGTCCGACCGGCAGGTTGCACCTGGGCTCAGCGCGCACGGCGCTGTTCAACTGGCTCGTGGCGCGCGGTTCAGGCGGGGCCTTCGTGCTTCGACTTGAGGACACAGACAGCGAGCGCTCTTCCGCCGAGTTCGAGCAGGACATCACAGGCTCGATGCGCTGGATGGGGCTCGACTGGGACGAGGGCCCTGACGTGGGCGGGCCGCACGGGCCGTACCGGCAGAGCGAGCGGATGGGCCTCTACCGTGAGTACGGCGAGAGCCTCCTGGCCGAGGGCAAAGCCTACAAGTGCTGGTGCACCGCCTCCGAGCTCGAAGAGCGGAAGAAGGCGGTCATCCAGGGCGGCAAGGCCTGGCGGTACGACCGGAGATGCGCGGCGCTGCCCGACGAGGAGCGCTCGAGGCTCGAGGCCGAGGGCGTCCCCTACGCGGTGAGGTTCCGGGTCCGCGAAGGGGAGGTGGCCGTCGATGACATGCTCCGGGGGAGCGTGACCGTCGACGCCTCCGAGATAGACGACTTCATCATCATGCGGTCCGACGGCACGGCCGGCTTTCACCTGGCGGTGGTGGTGGACGACATCACCATGGAGATATCTCACGTCATCAGGGGCGACGACCACCTGACCAACGCGGTCAGGCACGTCCTGCTCTTCGAGGCGTTCGGCGCGAAGCCGCCCAGGTTCCTGCACCACTCATTGCTCTTCGGGCCCGATGGCACCAAGCTCTCCAAGCGCCACGGCGCCACGTCGGTCGCGGACTACCGCGAGCTGGGCTACCTGCCGGAGGCGCTGGTAAACTACCTCGCGCTGCTCTCGTGGTCGCCCGGCGCCGGCGATGAGCGTGAGATATTCACCATGGAGCAACTGGTCGAGGAGTTCAGCATCAAGGGAGTCTCGGCCAGCAAGGCGATATTCGACTTCGACAAGCTCAACTGGATAGACCGCCAGCACATCAAGACGCGGAGCGACGCGGAGCTCACGGACCTGGTGATGCCTTTCCTGGAGGAGACGGGGCGCAACGAGCTCCTGGCGCTGCCGAAGCCCAGGCTCGAGATCGCGGTCGGCGCCGTCCGGAACGCGATGGAGAAGCTTACCGACGCCCTCGAGCCGATGGATATCTTCGTGAGGCCGGCGGGGCTGATCGACGACAAGGCTGTCAAAGAGCTCGCAAAGTCGACGGAGCTGGATGAAGCTGTCCAGCTTTGCGTGGACACTCTCACTCGCGAGTCCTCGGGCGACCGTGACGCGGCCGAGAGGATCGTCGAGAACCTCAGGATGGAGGCCAAGGAGCGCGACTGGGGAGCGAAGAAAGTCCTCTGGCCCCTCCGGCTTGCGGTGACGGGCCTCACAGTCGGCCCCGACCTCGTGTACCTTATAATGTTCTGGGGGCCTCACGGTTGCGCTGACCGGATAGAGGCCAACATGCGGGCCTTCGAGCAAGGCTAAATGCACAACCGGGGTCAGAGTGAAAAGAAAGTGCCTGGCACCGGTTTTACACCAGGAGGCAGATTGACCTTCGGCCAGTTCGCGACAAAAGCATACGAGCAGCTCCGGCTGGACGTCCAGGCCGTGAAGGACCGCGACCCCGCGGCCACCAGCACGCTCGAGATCATCACGACCTACCCGGGGCTCCATGCCATCTGGGCCCATCGGGTCGCCCACTACCTGCACCTGCGACACGTTCCCGGCCTCCCGCGCGCGGTATCGATGCTCGCCAGAATGATAACCGGCATCGAGATACACCAGGGCGCGACCATCGGTCAGGGGTTCTTCATCGACCATGGCATGGGCGTCGTGATCGGCGAGACGACCGAGATCGGAGACAACGTCACTCTGTTCCAGGGCGTAACGCTGGGAGGCACAGGAAAACAGAAAGGCAAGCGGCACCCGACCATCGAGGACGGGGTCGTCATCGCCGTGGGAGCCAGTGTCCTCGGGGCCATCACCGTCGGCGAGAACTCCAAGGTCGGGGCGGGGGCCGTGGTCATCGCGGACGTACCGCCGAACTGCACCGTGGTGGGGGTGCCCGGAAGGGTTACCGTCTGCGAGGGGGAGAGGATAAGCCCGATCGACCTGCACCACGAGCAGTTGCCGGACCCGGTCCTGGACATGTTCACCATGTTGGAGCGCAGGCTCGACCGACTCGAGCAGGCGATAAAGAAGCAGGAAGAATCGTAACGCCGCCGTCCCGCCGGCAACGAGCAAGGAACGTAGCGCCGGCGTCCCGCCGGCAACGAGGAACGAAATGACCATAAGCATCTACAACACCATGAGCCGCAGAAAAGAAGAGCTCGTTCAGCGCGAGGACGGGAAGATCACCATGTACGTCTGCGGCCCCACGGTCTACAACTACATACACATCGGGAATGCCCGCACGTTCCTCAACTTCGACCTGATCAGGCGCTATCTCGAGTTCCGCGGCTTCGACGTCACGTTCGTGCAGAACATCACCGACGTCGACGACAAGATAATCAACAAGGCGAACGAGGAGGGCGTCGAGCCCGATGCGCTGGCGACCGATTACCGCCTCGCTTTTGAGAAGGACATGGCGGCGCTCGGTGTCAAACCGCCCGACATAGCACCCCGCGCGACGGACCACATCGGCGAGATGCTCGATGTCATCAAGTGCCTGGTGGACAAGGGCTTCGCCTACGAATCCGAGGGCGACGTCTACTTCGAGGTCGACCGGTTCGAGGGCTACGGCAAGCTCTCGGGTCGCACCCTCGACGAGCAGCAGCACACTCCGGGGCTCGGCGCGGAAGCCGAACGCAAGCGCGGGCCCTGGGACTTCGCGCTCTGGAAGGCCGCCAAACCGGGCGAACCGTCCTGGGAGAGCCCGTGGGGCCCTGGCAGGCCGGGCTGGCACATCGAGTGTTCGACAATGTCCATGAAGTATCTGGGCGAAGGCTTCGACATCCACGGCGGAGGCCTCGACCTGGTCTTCCCGCACCACGAGAACGAGATCGCGCAGGCGGAGGCGTGCTCGGGCAAGCAGTTCGTCCGGTACTGGATGCACAGCGGCATGCTCAACATCGACCTGGAGAAGATGTCCAAGTCGCTCGGGAACATCAAGACGCTCCGCGAAGTGCTCGAGGAGCACGACGCGCAGACCATCAGGATGCTCATGCTGGGCACGCATTACCGCAGCCCGCTCAACTTCTCTGATGAGAGCCTGAACGACGCGCGCGCATCGCTGGAGCGGATCAAGAACTGCAGGTTCAACGTCGAGGACACCGTGCGAAGGACCGCGAGCTGGCAGGGGGGCATGATCCGGACCGAGGCGGAGACGATGCTCGTGCATTTCCTGAACGACGCGGAAGCGGAGTTCCGCGGGCACATGGACGACGACTTCAACTCCGCCGCGGCCCTCGGCGTGCTGTTCGAGGCTGTGCGCGAGGTCAATACATACTTGAGCGTCTTCGGTCAGATGAAGACTCCGTGCGTCAAGCTCGTGGTGCTGGAATGCCAGCGCGTCCTGGATGACATGTGCGAGGGGCTTGGCCTCTTCCAGCCGATGCCGGCGGTCGAGGCGCCAGGAGAGGCGGCTCACATGGAAGGGAGTGGCACCGCGGGAGGGAGCCCGACGCGCGAGGAGCTCATCGACCTGCTGCTGGAGGTGCGCCAGGCCGCCCGCGAGATGAAGAGCTTCCAGCTTTCGGACAGGATACGAGACAGGCTGGGCGAGCTCGGGGTGCGTGTCGAGGATGTCCGCGACGGACACCGCTGGCGCTTCGATCGATAGTCTGATCGAGGGCTGAAGTGGTTATTTCCCTCTCTAATGATGGCAGGGGGCCGAGTGGTTATCTCCCTCTCCCCTTGGGGGAGAGGGCTGGGGTGAGGGGTTCACTATCTCCAGTCACAAAGCATCGCCACATGATACCGACCAGGTAGAGGGCCGCAACCCTGTCCTGGAGGTCCTGCGCGGCCCGCGTGAGGTCTACGAGATCTACCTTGCCAAGGTCGCTGAGCGGACCCCCGAGATCGAGGAGATCGTCAGCCTCGCGCGCGCAGAGGGCGTGCCGGTCAAGGACGCCTCCCGGGACCGCATTGACGGGATGTCACGGACCAGCGCTCCCCAGGGGATCATCGCGAAAGTCGAGACTTACACGTTCCTGGACCTCGCCGAGCTGCTGGACCTGGTCTCTTCGGCGCCACTTCCGCTCGTCGTCGTACTCGACAGGATAGAAGACCCACAGAACCTGGGCGCGCTGCTCCGCGTCGCGGAGACCGCCGGCGTGGACGCGGTGGTGGTCCCGGGGAAGAGGGCAGCGGGCATAACGCCGGCGGTCGCGAAGGCTTCCGCCGGGGCGGTGGAACACATCAAGGTTGCACGGGTCTCGAGCTTGCCGGCCGCGATCGAGCGGCTGAAGACAGCCGGCCTGTGGGTGGCCGGCGCGGAAGCCGGCGAGGGATCGCCGTACTTCGAGCTGGACATGACCGTCCCTCTCGCAATCGTGCTCGGCAGCGAAGGTCAGGGCCTGAGCAGGTTGGTGAAAGAGAAATGCGACTCGCTGGTAAGTCTCCCGGTCAAAGGACGGGTTGGTTCGTTGAATGTCTCCACGGCCGGAGCGGTCCTGATATACGAAGCAGTTCGTCAGAGAGCGTCCCACCGAACAGAAACGTAGCGCCGGCGTCCCGCCGGCAAACAGCATCGGAGAAAAACAGTTGTCCACCAGCAATGAACCGGAAACCTGCTATATCATCGACGGCTACAACGTCATGCACGCCGACGAAGCTCTCACCTCCCTGATGGAGCAAGACCTCGAGGCCGCGCGCGATTCTCTTGTCCGTGCGCTTTCTGATTTCTCCGCCAGTGAGGGAGTGAGGACCGAACTGGTCTTCGATGCCGGCGGAAGACAGGGCGGCATTGCCAGAAAGCAGACCGGCAAGTGGCTGACCGTGACCTACACGGCGCAGGGGCAGTCCGCCGACGACTACATCGAGAAGCTGGTATACACAGGGAAGCAAGCTCGAGGCTCCACGCGCATAGTCGTGACCGGCGATTACGCCCAGCAACGCATCGTACAAGGGGCCGGACTGCTCAGGATGTCGCCCCGGGAATTCCTCTCAAAGATTACGGAATCGAAGGAAGACCTGTCACTCCAGATCGCGCCTGAGGGTCCCCGGCGGCGCAAGGTCCGGCTCGCCGACACGCTTTCCGATGAAAAAAAAGCGGCTCTTGAACGCCTGAAGAAGCAACAGAAGTAAACAGGCTCCACATCCTTAACAAACCCGGGAATTTTCTGTAAAACCTCCTTGACAACCCTGCCGTCCAATAATATAGTTTGGCACGAAAAGCCGATAAACGGTCAAAAAATAGGGTCTAAAGGTACAATTACCCAACTGAACGGAGGACTCAAAAGTGGAACTCTGGGCACAGACAACGGACCGGACCGGGTCTGGGTACACGGAGAAGTCGGACATCGATCTCGTCCGGCAGGCGCAGGAAGAAGACACCAAAGCGCTCGTCACTATGCTGGAGAGGTACACCGAGTTCGTGCGGCTGAAGGGGCGCTCCTACTTCCTGGTCGGGGCCGACCGCGAGGACATCATCCAGGAAGGGATGATCGGCCTTTATAAAGCGATCCGGGACTACCGTGCGGATCGCGAGACGTCCTTCAAGGCCTTCGCCGAGATCTGCATCACCCGGCAGATCATCACCGCGATCAAGACGGCGACCCGCCAGAAGCACACTCCGCTCAACTCTTATGTCTCGCTCAACAACCCGATCAGCGAGGCCGACGACCCGGACAGGCTCTACATGGACTTCCTCGCGTCCGACAAGGCGTTCGACCCCGCTGAGGTCGTCATCAGCGCCGAGGAAGCAGAGAGCATCAAGACAAATTTCCGGGAGATGCTCTCCGGCCTGGAGACCCAGGTGCTCTTGCTCTACATAGAGGGGCGTTCCTACCAGGAGATCGCCGACGACCTTGACCGGCATGTGAAATCGATTGATAATGCGCTGCAGAGAATCAAGCGCAAGGTCGAGCAGCACCTCCAGTATCGCGAGAACCTCGCCAGGGGAATCGCGCCAAAGGGGCACGGCCGCGCTCGTTCGCACGCCAGCTAAGCCGGCGTAGCTCAGTTGGTAGAGCAGCGCACTTGTAATGCGCAGGTCGTAGGT
>DAIUEJ010000038.1:0-26526 GCA_036845225.1 Candidatus Anoxymicrobiaceae bacterium
AGTGGCCGGGCATCGGGGCGGGTGATGCGCTAGAGGAAGGATGCTCTCACCTTTGTGACCATGATGCCGCTGGAGCGGGTGCTCTTGGACAGCCTCGGCGCCAGCAGTAGTAACTCCTGGAAATCCGCTGACTGGTTTTCTGTCTGGATGACGAAGGAGTAGTGCGCGGCCTTTCCGCTGACCGACTTCGTGACTTTGAGCTCCTTGCCGCCTGCGATGACCCTCAACGCCGAAGTCGGGGGCTTGGCGAGCGAGGCATCGATGTCCACCGTGATGGGCTCAGCCCCTGCCTTGACAGGCACTTTTATCGTCGAGACGGTGTCACTATACTTCTGCTGCCTGAGCAGGGCCGGGTCCTCCAATAACGATGTCGCGTCGCCACGGACCCAGACACCGTCAACGAGGTTCTTGCCGTAGCCAGCCTTCAGGTCGTCCCCGTTGAACTCGACCGAGCGGTTCCCGGTCCCGTCTATGGGCGCTGAAGGAACGACGTCGTAGAAATCGACGATCATGCCGCCCCGGCTACCAGGGCTCCACGTCCGGCCCGTCCAGGCCCGCGGGGCGGCGCCCCGGGTCTCCCGGATAGCTCTCCACATGAACGAGAAGCTGGTCCCCGTGTTCGTGAACCTCACCCACGGGACGTACTCGTAGAGCGACTGCCGGCCCCTCAGCACCATGAACACGGTCTTCTTGCCGTCCGAGGCCGACTTCGCGACCACTGCCTGGAGTTGCCGCGGGTCGCTGGCCGACTGGAGCCAGTAGCAGTCCTTGTTGTAGCTGTATCTCAGGGGCGTCGCGAACATCGTCGCGACCACCGTATCGGGGGTGATGACCCTGGCGTCCGGGGTGATGCTCGCGATGTGATCGAACTCCGCTTTTGTGTTCGCGAAGACCGTATCCTGCAGGACCAGGTGGCTCATCGGGGCAAACGAGATGAGCAGTGCGACGACCACTGCCACCGCGGCCCCCTCCATACTTTCTTCCTGGCCATCCAGAAGAGCCCCGCGAGGCTGCCGGCGCCGAGGAACAGCAGTGGCATGAGGTAAGAGATGTGCCTCCTGAGCGACCACGGGACAAAGCCGTTGCTTGTCTGGAGGAAGAAGAAAAGCAGCGAGCCGAGCACCGCGACCGCGAAGACATAAGCCGAGATCTCAGGGCTGCTCCTGTACAGCATCACGCTCAGGCCTGCTACGGCGATGAAGATGAACAGTCCTCCGAGCATCCAGGTGAACTGGGCGAAGTTCGCATTGTCGCCCGTGAACACCTGGTTCAGGACGAAGCGCAGGTACAGGTAGACGAAGAGCAGAAGCGACACTCCCGCCGCGAGGGCCCGCCACGGGTTGACCGGTGTGGTACGGCCGTGAAGCACGACCCGGGAAGCACCATGCCCCAGGCGCGCGACCTGTCGCGTGAACCACTTCAAGTTGACAAGCACTGCCGCCACGACGATCAATCCGATCCCCAGAAAAACGATATCTACCCGCGCGCTTATCCACGTGTAGAGTTTGAAGCCATGGAAAGCGTCGCTCACACGGGAATAGAAATAGTCCTTCACGAAAACCCTGTTGTATAAGAGCGACACGATCGCCGCGAGGAAGGCGGCGTTCATCATCCAGCGGTCAATCGATTCGTACCTGCCCATCAGCATCCTCACGGCGAATGCGATGACGATCGCCGCAAGGAACAGCAGGCCTTCGACTCTCGATACGATGGCGCCGGCGATAAAGAGGCCCAGGAGCAGCGGGTAAACCCTGTTCCGGTGCTTGAAGTACAGGACCAGCACCAGCAGGGCGCCGACCGCGAAGAACTGCTCGATGACCTCCGAGACGGGTATGCGGGCGAAATAGATCTCGAGGCTTGCGAAACAAGCCAGCAGCGCGGCGGCAAGACCACCGAACGTGCCCGCGAGGCGCCGGCCCACGAGGTAAATCATGAGGACGGAAAGCACGGCGAAGAACGAGTTGACGTAGAACGCGCCCCTCGAGCCGAATATCTTGATGAACAGCCCCATCATTGCCGGCAGGATGTGGTAGAAGGACGGCCGCACCTTTCCCGGACCGGCCGTGGCGCTGAAGGCCAGGAAGACCCTTGTGCCGCGGGTCAGAATCGCCTTTGCCCCCGGCTCGAGCTGCCTGAGCCGCGCGTCATCGATGACGATGGAGCCGGTCTGCCCCACGTGGTTCCCTGTGTTGTAGTAGATCCCGGGGTCCGAGCCCGTCATCCACTCACCTGGCTGCATGAACAAGCCGGCCGCAAGCGCCAGTAGAAATCCGAGTATCAGGAGTTGAAGGACCTGCGGTTTCTGCCGGGGATAGAGCCGGGCTTTGTACCTTCCGAAGGCCCAGTAACCGGCACTGATGAGCGCCACCAGTGGCACCAGTATCCAGAGCCTCAGGTAACCCAGTTCTGCCAGCAGAAGTGTCAGCAGGGCGGTCGTGGCTGTACTCACGGCGACCATGAGGACATATCGTTCGGCGTTGTCCAGGTCTATGGAAAGGGATGAAGCGGAATTCAGCAGGGCGAAGCCGGGGATGAACCCAGCACGGGAACCGATACCGCGATTACTACGATTCTGGCAAGGATGCCGATTGTCTCCCCCGGTGCCTGTCCAGTCGAATAGCCTGCCCGGATTATAAAGTGAAAAAGGGGGGTCGGGCACTTTTTCACGATCTTTTTTCAGGGCCGGTCGATCGCCTACTGAAATGGCTCGACCGTGGCGGGGCTCCCGGCGGGGACGACGAGAAACTCCTCGTCCCAGTCGCCGTCGAGCATCTTGAGGAGCATCCTGTTGGAGCCCGGCAGCTCCTCGAAGCGCAGGTCGAGGAATTCGGCCATGGCTTGGGCGAACTCGCGGTAGACATCGATGTTGTAGTTGCCGGTGTTGATCAGAGCGATGCGGGTGTAGTTGGCGTACATCACGCGGGCGACTTTGTTGGCGCGCTCCTCGCCGTACTTCTCGCGGATCCTGGCGTACTCCACCAGGGCGCCCTCCTGCGCCTCGACCCAGCCCTTGGTGAGGAAGTAGGTGCCCGGCTCGTCAGCCTGCATCCTCTTGTGCTCCGCGCGTGAGCCCAGGAAGAGGGCAATGCAGTCATCGATGACAGGTATAACCAGGCGGTGCGTCTCTGACAGCAGGCCGACTACCGCATACGAGCACAGCCCGTAGCCGAGGAGTATGTCGCAGTCCCCGGGGACCGCGTCTATTGCCTCCTGAAGCCGTTTCTTGAGCTCCTCGGGGTAGACATGCAGCCCGAACTCCAGGACCGTCATGCGCTCGTCCGTGACCCCGAGGCGCTTGAGCTCCTCTGCGACCGTGGCGCATGAGATGATGTGCGGCTCGCTCATGTGGTCATTATATAGGGTCGGCAACCTTCACCCGTGTAAGGTATTCAGTCGTGAAGCTGACCTCTTCCGCACAGTTTCTCGCCGAGCGGCCGATGTACTTCGACTACGCCGGCAAGTGGGACGGTGGGCACTGCCTTCTCGGCACGTCTGCGCATCCCACCTGGTATTTCGCGGAAGGGTACACCGGACCGGGGTTCGACGAGTGGCTCTGCCTGTGGAACCCCGGAGCGTCGGCTATCGATGTCGAGGTCACTTATTGCACCCAGGAAGCCGGCGCCCTCCCGGTGAAGACCGTCAGCGTGCTCGCGGGGGCCCGCCTGACGATCAAGGTGAACGACCATGCCGGGCCGGGTTACCAGTTGTCAGCGAAGCTGCGGGCGCCGTCGGGGGCAAGCTTCGTCGCCGAACGCCCGATGTACTTCGACTATTACGGCATCGACGGCGGCTCGGTCGGCTCCGGCTTGTGAAAAAGAGGGGTCAGAAAAGGAGGGGTCAGGCACTTTTTCGCCGGATTTTCAGACGGGGAGGCCGGAGCGGCGGAGCCACGCGTCCCACGGCTCGAACTCAAGGGGCTCCAGCGAATCATCCTCAAACCCGGGCTTGATAGGATACGTGCCGAACTGCTTCACAGCCGCCACCGCTGTGTGCACGTTCTCGACCGGCGTCCCGACGGGCACGAGGTTGATGAGCAGCACGAACCTCCCGTCCCCGGCACCCTCGTGGATCAACCCTTTGACAGTCCGCACTATCGCCTGGCGCGGCCCTTCCTCCAGCAGGTTCGGCCGGATGTTGAGCATCAGGCAGACCTTCTTCTCCTCCGCATAATCCCTTATCTTCTGGATGCCGACCCCCTCGTAGTCCTCGTTCCAGACGAGCAGGAAGAACGGGCGCAGCGGCTTTATCGGGTTGCCGGCCATCATCTCCATCTTGATGTCCAGTATCTCGCGCGGATCCCGGGTCTCCTTCTCTCCCCAGGAGCCGGAATCAACCACGGTTCGCATCGCCGAGTTCGTGGCCTTGATGACTTTCTGCACATACGGGAGGCAGAACTCGCGGATCATCGGCGGCGTCATGTTGGGGGCCGATGCCCAGGCGTCGGACATGACCACGATGGAAGCGTTCGTCACCTCGACCATCTTGTCGATCCAGGGGACCACTACCTCCATGCTGAGGAACTCCATCAGCCGGTGCGCGAACTCCGGTGTGCGCTTCATATCCCTGAGGAAGTTCACGTACCCTCGCACCAGCACCGCCATCGTGAACGGCGAGCAGCAGTAACACATCGGAGGCAGGCCCATGAGGTCCATGTAGCGCCGGTACGAGTCGAGCACGAACGGCATGCGCCCGCTCCGCCCCGCCACCGGCGGCTTGAGCCTGTCGAGGTCGGCCTGCTCCGCGATCAGCGGGGTGCTGGTGTCGACGTCGGGCTCGCTGTTCGGGCGCCAGATGAGCTTCTGCCCGAGCGCGTCGAGCTCGATGTTGTAGAAGTCGAACACCGGCGACCAGAAGTCCACCCCGAAGTAGTTCGCCATGTTCGCCGACGCGTTGATGAACGGCGCCGCCTCGCGGAAGAACCTGTCCGAGGTCAGGCCGTGCATCGCCATCGCGTAGGTGTAGGGTTGTAGTATCAGCGGGACGCGATCCGGCCTGCCGTAGATGCCGGCGATCAGTCGCTCGAAGCCGTCGAGCTTACCCAGGTGCACGCCCCTGGCATATGCCGTCCCTTTGAGAAGCTTGGTGACGACTCCCACTACTTCGCCCCCGCAATCTTATCCACCAGGTTCACCGCGTCGACCGCGTCGGCGGCGTACCCGTCCGCTCCGATCTGTTTGGAGTAGTCGTCCGTGACGGCCGCGCCTCCTACGATCACCTTGACACCGCTGCGGAGGCCGGCCGCCGCGAGCGCTTCGACCACTTCGTCCATGTTTCGCATCGTCGTGGTCATGTACGCGCCGAGCCCCAGGACGAGCGGCTTGCGTTCGCGCACCGCCTCGACGAACTTGTCGGCAGGCACGTCCACCCCCAGGTCGACCACCTCGTAGCGCGAGGCGCGGAGCAGCGCCGTGACGATGTTCTTTCCGAGGTCGTGCGCGTCCCCAGCCACGGAGCCCAGCGCCACAAGGCCCTTGCTCTCGCCGTCGGCACCGGTCAGGAAAGGCTCCAGCTTCTCCATCGCTGCGTTGAAAGACTCGGCGGCGAGGATCACGTCGGGGAGGAAGTACTCGCCGTCCTGCCAGAGTCGGCCCGCCTCGCGGATCCCCGCGACGGCGCCTTGCTCGAGCAACTCCAGGGGAGCGACCCCGTCGTTGATGCCGCGCTGGGCGGCATCGCCGGCCACGTCCTCGTCGCCCTTGACAACCGCGTCTTTCAGGACTTTCGTCCAGTCAGCCATACTTTTCTCCCGCCCGTGCTGGAATGCTCTATTGATTGTACTTCATGTAATAGTGGCGCACTCCTGCGAAATGCACCACCGGGGTCAGGTCCCGGCGGTGCACGAAGTGGACAAAAAGGTGGACGGTGCCTGACCCCTACTTGTGAGCGAGGTAGTAGAGCCGGTTGAAGTCCACCTTGACGATGCCGCGCTCGGCGCGCCTCTCCATCTCAGCGCGGACCGCCCGGAAGAACGCCTCCAGGTACTCGTCGGTTATCTCGATGTCGTAGTACGCCGTCCCGATAAACCCCTGCGCCGCTCCGGTCCGGAAGATGCCGAAGGCCTCTTCGACCGTGAACTCGGTGATCTCATATTCGAGCTCAATGTAGTCCGTGGAGAAGCCGCGCTCCTCGAAGAAAGCCCGGTATGAGGCGAGGTCGGGCAGGTGCCACCACGGCTTGTGCCAGTGCGCGAAGGTCGGCTCGATCTCGGGGAGCTCGCTGACGACCGCCACGATGTCGTTGAACCACGGAGCGAAGTCCGGGGTCGAAGGGCACGACAACCCCAGTCGCCCGCCCGCCTTCAGGGCGCGGAACATGCCCTCGATGGCTTTGCCGGCGTCAACGAACCACTGCATGGTGGAGTTGCAGAAGACCACGTCGAACTCTTCGTCGTAGTCCAGGTCCTCGGCCGCGACGCGCCGGAACTCGATGTCGGGATGAGCCTCACTGGCCCGCGCGATCATTCCCTCCGAGATGTCTGTCCCGACTACCTGGCCGCCGGTGGCGTCGACCAGCAGCCGGGTGAGGTGCCCGGGTCCACAGCCGACGTCCAGCACCGACTCACCTTGCTCGAGCTTCAGCAACCCGATGAGCTTGCGCGCTGCCTGCTGCTGCACGAGGGACCTCTTTCCGTACTCGCCTGAGACACCGTCAAAAGTGTACGCGCTCAATTCAAGCATCCTCCAGATCTTGAAACCCTGCGGACCCTCACCCCGGCACTCTCCCACAACGGGAGAGGGAGCATTGACCCTCACCCCGGCTCTCTCCCCCAAACTCTACGATAACAGTGTTTCAGTCGAACAAACTTGAGACAACCGCAGGATTCCCCGTGGGGGCATGGAATCACTGACAGTATCAGCGCGGCCGGGCAGGCAGGACAGAGCTTCGGAGGTCTCATCGTGAAGATCGCATTCATCGTGGTATTACTTGCACTTCTGGTCTGTCTCGGTCTTCTGGCGCCGGCCGCGGCGGCCGCGCCGGCGAACGGCTCGGCACGAGCCGTCAGCGTCCTGGCGCCGTTCGCAATTGAAACCGGGCACGCTCTCGGCTACGTGGCACTGTCACTCGTCGTCCTCGAGATACTGCTGGGTCTGTCCATGCGATTCACGCTCTTCAAGAAGAACTAGAAGACCATGCGATGGGTCCACCTGACCGTGGCACACTCATTCTCATCGTTGTCATCGCCCACGTCTTGACGGTGGAAGGCTGATAGCCCGTCAAGGCCTACGGGCTGTAACCTACCACGTCGTGCCCGCCCGTGAGGTACGTCCCCTGCGTGCTCAAGTAGTTGAAGTACATCGGGCGCTCCACGATTATGTCGTCGTTCTCCGAGAGAGTCCTCACTTTGGCCGAGAAGTCGTGAGCCGCGTCGTCGCCCGCGCCCAGCTTGTCTTTCACGTTGACCGTGAAACGCGAGCCGGCGTTTACCGGGATGGTCTGCTGGTCCAGCGCACCGTTGCCGAGCATGTAGGTGATCACGACGTTGACCGCGTCGTCGCCGGGGTTCTGGATGCAGAGGTAAGGGTCGAAGTTGGGTCGGCAGGTGCCCTCGGCGAAGTAGTAGGCCCCCGCGGGGTACAGCGCTCCGATGACATCATGCCCTCCCGTTATGAACGCTCCGAGCGAGCTCACGTAGTTGAAGTACGTCGGGCGCTCCGCGATGATCCTTGTCCCGTTCAGCGTCTCGACCCTGGCTGAGAAGTCGTGCGCCGCGTCGTCGCCCGAGCCGAGGAAACTCTTCACGGTCACCGTCTGGCGCGTGTTCGCCGGCACGTCGAGGGTCTGCACCCGGGCCCTCCCGCTCCCCAGCATGTAGGTGATGCCGACGTGCGCGCTCGCCGACGTCGGGTTCTGGATGCAGATGTACGGGTCGAAGTTGGGGCGGCAGGTGCCCTCGGCGAAGAAGAATGACTTCGCGGGCGTGGCCGCCCCCACTACGTCGTGGCCGCCGGTGACCTGGATGCCCAGCGAGCTGTTGTACGAGAAGTACATCGGGCGCTCGGCGACTATGTTCGTGCGGTTCGTCGTCTGGACGAGCGCCGAGAAGTCGTGCGCCGCGTCGTCGCCTGTGCCCAGCCTGCTCTTCACGTTGAGCGTCTGGCGGGAATGCGCGCGCACCGTCACGCTCTGGTCGACAGTGTTGCCGTCACCGAGCATGTACAGCACCGTGACCTCCGCATCCGTCGCGCCGGGGTTCTGGATGCAGATGTACGGGTCGAAGTTCGGGCGGCAGGTGCCCTCCGCGAAGTAGAACCTGGGACGCGGTTGCAGCGCCCCGACCACGTCGCTCCCTCCGGTAACCTGCACCCCCATGGACGACCTGTAGGAGAAGTACATCGGGCGTTCGGCGATGATGGGTACGGGGGTGGCGCACGACACCTTCGCGGAGAAGTCGTGCGCCACGTCGTCGCCCGAGCCCAGGATCGCTTTCACCGCGATGGTCGCCCGCGAGTTCCTTGGCACGGAATAGTGCATGTCGCGAGTGGCGCCGTTACCGAGCATCAGTGTCAGGGTGATGGCCGCGTCGGTTGTCTCGTCCGGGTTCTGCACGCAGATGTACGGGTCGAAGGTCGGGCGGCAGGTGCCCTCGGCAAAGTAGAAGTCGGTCGCCTGCGCATTGAGAGTCGAGAACATCCGAGTGAAGGTAGCGGAGTCGCCGACGGCGTAGATATGGTCGGTGTCGAGGGCGTCTATGGCCCAGTACTCCACCCCGGTGGTGCTGTCCATGCTGGTCCACGTGGAACCGTCCCAGAAGAACAGCAATCCGTTGTTACCAGCTGCGTACACGTGGTTCACGTCGAGCGCGAAGACTGCTTTCAGGATCACGGTAGCCCCGATGTTCGACGGCGTCCAGGAATAGCCGTCCCAGAAAGCCAACGAGCTGCCTTCGCCCACTGCCCAGACGTAGTTCGTGTCGAGCGCGTAGACCCCCCAGTACGTATGGCCGCCGAGGGACTGGTCGGTCCAGGTGCTGCCGTTCCAGTAGAAGATGGTGCCGCTCATGCCGACCGTCCAGGCATGATTGGCATCGATCGCGCATATCGAGTTCAGTCTATTGCCGGTGCCCGGGTTCCTTGGCGCCCACGATGAGCCGTTGAAAAAGTAGACGTTCCCCCCGAGTCCGGCGGCCCAGACGTGGGTCCTGTCCAGCGCGAACACGGAGTAGATCGAGCTGCCGCCAGGAAACTGGTCGGTCCAGGAAGTCCCGTTGTAGAACCAGATCGTCCCGCTGTTCCCGCCCGCCCACACGTGCGTAGCGTCGAGCGCGGAAATCGCGTTCATGGTATGGGGTACCGTCGGCGAGGTCGCCCAGGCGCTCCCGTTGTAGTGGAATATCTTTCCGTTGGAATCAACCGCCCACAGGTCATCCGGACTCGCGGCCGAGAAGCCGCGCAGGTTCGCGCTTCCGGGAACCGTAGCGTTGCGGGCAGTATACGGATTACTCAAAACGGCCGGAGCCGGTCCGGCGAGCGCGATCGAGAGGCTCAGGGCGAGCACGGCGACGAGGGCGACCCTGGGACCGGTGAACTTCTTCAAGGGGGCCTCCTTTTACGGTGAAATCCCCTGCGACTCTTACAGCATATACAGATTCCGGTCTCCTTCAAGTAGAACGTGGCACACCCCGGTGAGGGGTCAGGCACCGTCCACTTTTCTGTCCACCCGGTGCAGGCCCGGAGCGTCAAGTTGAACTGACTCGCCCTTCGTGTACTATTAAGAGCATGAAGTACACGAACCGGCGGCGGCTCAGGAGCAGGCTTGCCGCGCCGGCCACGATCGCTTGCCTCGCCCTGACGATCGTCGCAACCCTCGTTGGCTGCAGCACGCCCAGGGTCGGTCCCGTGACCTTCAACCCGTTCAAAGGCGTTGGTCAGGTGATCGATTCCGCATACGGGATCCCCGGCGGCGGCATCGCGGTGAACGACCGCGTGGTCACCTTCAAAGAGGGCAGCCTCCAGGGCATCCTCCCCCCGGTCACTCCCGAGGTCGTCAGGCGCGGCAACAAGGACCTCAAGCGCGTCGCGCTCACCATCGACGACGGCTGGAACGCGGATCCGCGGATCCTCAAGCTCCTCAAGGAATGGAAGATAAAGTTCACCGCGTTCCTCATCGGGGGGCGAGGCGTCGCCAGCTCGCAGCCGAAGTTCGTGAAGGCGATCACGGACGCGGGCGGCGAGATATGCAGCCACACCTGGTCCCACTACGTCATGCGCGGCAAGAGCGAGGACTTCGTGGTCAGCGAGCTGTGGAACGGCCAGGGCGCCGTGACCAACGTGACGCACGAGGTCCTTCCGTACGTCCGATTCTCGGGCGGCGACTACGACAAACCCGCGCTCGACTGGACCGGCCGCGAGGGCTACTGGGTCGTCAACTGGACCCTCGACACCAGGGACTCCACGCCCAACCCGACCGTCGACTCGGAGGTCAACGCGGTCATGGGCGGGCTCAGCAACGGTGCGATCATCCTCTGCCACTGGGGCGGGCATAACACGTACGAGGTCCTGTCCCGCATCATCCCCCAGATACAGAAGCGCGGCTACGAGGTGACCAGCCTCTCGCGCGTCCTGGAAGGAACCCCTTACCAGCTCAAAGGAACCGGCAGCACCGGGGGGAAGAAGAACGGCAAGTAGAGTGAGTTGCGCCTGGGCATAAGCCCCGGCGGACCCGCTCGGACCGGCCCGGCGTGGGAGGGAAAAGTTGCCTGCCGACAACTCGCAGATCGCGGCCATCTTCGACGAGGTAGCGGACCTTCTCGAGATAAGCGGAGCGAACTTCTTCCGTGTTCGCGCGTACCGCAACGCTGCTCGCGTGGTGAAAGACCTCTCCACCCCGGTGGCGGTGGTCGCCGCCAACCCTGACGAGAAACTCGAGGACCTCCCCGGCATCGGCAAGGACCTGGCCGACAAGATCGAAACCATCCTCGAGACCGGCGACCTCCCGATGAGGCAGGAGCTCGAAGGCCAGATCCCGACAGGCCTGATGGACGTCATGAAGATCGCCGGCCTGGGGCCGCGCAAGGCGCACACCCTCTTCCTCGAGCTGGGGGTGAAGGACCTCGACAGCCTCGGCGAGGCAGCGCGGGCCGGGAAGATCCAGGGCGTGAAAGGCTTCGGTCCCAGGACGGAGGAGAACATCCTCGAGGGGATTTACGCGGTCAAGGGCATGGGCAACCGCATGCTTCGGGCCGACGCCGAGCGGCTCCTGAACTCGGTGCGCGAGCACCTCGACGCCGTTCCCGGGATCAAGGCGCTGGAGGCGGCCGGCTCGTACAGACGCCTCATGGAGACTGTCGGCGACCTCGACATCCTGGTAGCGTGTGAGGACCCGGCCGCCACGTCGCAGCGATTCATCGAGCACCCTGACGTGACGCGCGTGATAGCCCACGGTCCGACCAGGACCTCGGTCGTGATGGGCAAGGACAACCAGGTGGACATCCGCATCGTCCCTGAGGAATCGTTCGGCGCCG
Organism: Candidatus Anoxymicrobiaceae bacterium; assembly: GCA_036845225.1. Lineage (GTDB taxonomy): Bacteria > Actinomycetota > Geothermincolia > Fen-727 > Anoxymicrobiaceae > FEN-680. The sequence continues at coordinate 11,462 of DAIUEJ010000038.1, forward strand.
CCCTCCAGTATTTCACCGGCTCGCAGGCGCACAGCATCGCGCTCCGCAGCCTGGCGCTCCGCAAAGGCCTCAAGCTCAACGAGTACGGTGTCTTCCGCGAGGAGGAGAGCATCGCGGGGCGGACCGAGGAGGAAGTCTACGCGGCGCTCGGCCTTCCCTGGATACCCCCGGAGCTCCGCGAGAACCGGGGCGAGATCGGCGCGGCGTTCGAGGGCAGGCTGCCGGACCTGGTGACGCTCGAGGACATACGGGGGGACCTCCACATCCACACCGACATCACAGACGGTCGCGACACCCTGGCGGCGATGGTCGCCGAGGCGAAGCGGCGCGGGTACCTGTACATCGCGGTGACCAACCACACCAAGCGCGTGACCATGGTCGGGGGGCTCGACGACAGCGAGCTGCTCGACCACTGGCGCGAGCTCGACATCCTCGACGAGAAGACCGCGGGCATCCACGTGCTGAGGGGCGTCGAGGTCGACATCCTCAAAGACGGGAGCCTGGACATCTCGGATGAGGTGCTGGAGCAGGCTGACTTCGTGGTGGCTTCCGTCCACTACGACAGGGACATGCCCAGGCCCCGGATGACGCGCCGGATCATCCGCGCGATTGAGAACCCGCTCGTAGACGTGCTCGGCCATCCCACCGGGCGCAAGCTCAACGAGCGCCCGCCCTACAACGTGAACATGGACGAGGTCATCGCGGCAGCAGCAAGGACCGGCACCGCCCTCGAGCTCAACTCAAACCCGAAGCGCCTGGACATCGACGACCACAACTGCCGGTCCGCGCGCGAGCACGGGGTGCGGGTCGTGATCGCGACGGACGCCCACAGCGTCCGCGAGATGGACTTCATGAGATACGGCCTCAACCAGGCGCGGCGCGGGTGGCTCGAGAAGCGCGACGTGCTCAACACGGCGACCCACCGCACCCTGATGAAGAAGCTGAAGGAAAAGGCGGTCAAGGCCCTCGACCCCTGAGGCGGCCTTTCTACCGCGCTTCAACCCGCTCGCCTGGTGCGGAAGGAGACCGCGCTCACGATGAGCACTAGAAGGAGCACGGCCCCCAGTGTGCCCCCCACCACTCCCAGCGCGCTCGCCATCCACTTCAAGGCGCTGTCGACCGCGTGCCATGCGCCCGACAGATCGTTCCCCCTGGACGCGAGCCGGATGATCAGGGCCACGATCCCGCCGAGTAACCCCGCCGCGAGTATGAACTCCACAAAGCCCCGCACGTCCTGCCGGCTCGGGCACAATGCCATCCCCAGCACGAAAGCCAGGATCACGTAGCCGTAGAATCCGGGGCTGCGCGCCACCTCACCCGCCCCGGAGCCAGCGGGAACGAGCAGGTGCCAGGCCAGGAAGATGAACGCCGAGATCATCGGTATCGGCGCGATCCCGATCAGGAAAGACCTGACAGGTCCGGCCCCGAAGTGCTCCACGGAACCCAGGGTCACGGTCCCGTCGCTCATGTGCCGCACCCTGAAGAGGTGGACCTCGCCGACCCGGACCCCGAGCACCAGGCAGCCGAGCAGGTGCGAAAGCTCGTGGAATATCGTTCCCGGCATCACCAGCAAGTAGTAGAAGACCGGGCGCCTGATAACCTTCCCGACGAGGTAATTGATCCCGTATGAGAAGAACGCCAGCGCCGCAAGTTCAACCGGTAGCAACAGAGCATAAACCATGGAAGCGATTCTAACTGAATGCGCGGGGGCGCGAGCCGCCAGGACTTAAGAAAAAGGACCTGACCCCGAAAAGTTAAGTGGCATTGGGGAGGCGTTGTTTCAGCTTGAGGACGGGCGCGAAGAGGTCTCCCTGGTCTTCCACCCGCTTGAGTACCTCCCAGGCCTCGAACGCGAGGACCTCAGGCCGCTTGTGTTTCCGGGCTTCCTCGAGCTCGTCCCAGGTCACCGGCGCCGATACCACCGGGCGCTCCCTGGCCCGAAGCGAATACGCGCACACCGTGGTCTTGTGCGGGTCGTTCTGGCTCCAGTCGACGAAGACCTTGCCGCCCCGCGCGTCCTTCCGCATGATCGAGGTGACCCGCTTCGGGTAGCGCTTCTCCATCTCGAGCGCGAGCGACTTCGCGAACGCTTTGGTCTCGTCAAAAGTCGTCGGCGTGTTGACGGGCACGTAGGCGTGGACGCCCTTGCCGCCCGACACCTTGGGAAACGCCTCCAGCCCCATCTCCGAGAGGATGTCACGGAGCCGCTCGGCCGCCCACGCCGAGTCGAGGACATCAGCCGGGGGGCCGGGGTCCAGGTCGAACGCTACGAAGGTGGGCACGTTGAACTTATCGTCCCTGGACAGGAGCGTGTGAAACTCGATGGTCGCGAGGTTCGCGAGCCAGATCAGCGTAGAGACGCTCTCGACGACGCAGAAGTTGACACGCTGCCGCACGTTCCGGCTCGGCATGGTCGAGACGCTGACCCAGTCCGGGTGATAGGCGGGGCACTCCTTCTCGAAGAAGAACCCGCCGTCGACCCCGTCGGGATAGCGCTTGAGGGTGACTGCGCGTCCCTTCAGGTGCGGCAGCATTGCCGGGGCGACGCGCGTGTAGTAGTCGATCATCTGGGCCTTGGTGAACCCGGTGTCCGGCCACAGGACCTTGTCGAGGTTCGAGATCTTCAGCCGGTGGCCGCCGACCTCGATGTCGATGGTGTCTTTCAACCCGCTTTCCTCTTGCCGCCACGCCCGGACGCCGCGGCCCCCGCCTTAGCCTTCTTCGCCGGTTTTGAAGGCTTTGCTTTGCCGCCGTCGCCCTTCCCATCGCGGGCGCGAGACAGGCTCTTCTCGAGCGCCGCCATCAGGTCGATAACCTTGCCCTCCTCCTCGACGGGTGGAGGCATCACGTACTCCTTGCCCTCCGCCTTCGCGTTGATGAGGTCCATCACCGATTCGCGGTAGTCGTCTCGGTACTGCGCCGGGTCGAACGACGCCGCCAGGGTATCGATCAGTTGTCCGGCGAGCTTCATCTCGCGCTCTCTCGGCTCGGCCGCCTCCGGCATCTCCTCGTCGAGGTCGGACAGCGCCACCACCTCGTCCGCGAAGTGCATCGTCTCCAGGACCAGCACCTCCCCGACCGGCCGCAGCGCCCCCAGGTACTCCTTCCCCCGCATCACGAACTTGCCGATGCCGACGCGTTTCGAATCCTTCATCGAGCTGACCAGGAGGCCGTATGCCTTTCCGGCCTGCTCGTCCGGGACGAGGTAGTAGGGGTGCTGGTAGTAAAGAGGGTCGATCTCGGACAGCCCCACGAAGTCGAGTATCTCGATCATACGTGAGGCTTTCGGCGCGAGGTCTTCGAGCTCTTCCGAGGAGACGACGACGTACTGGTCGGGGTTGACCTCGTACCCCTTCACGACCTCGTCACGCTCCACTTCCTCGTCGTCGAGCGGGCACACCAGCTGCTGGCGCACCCGCACACCGTCCTTACCGTGCAGCATATGGAAGTGGATGTTGGTATCCCTGACCGCGCTGAAAAGCTTGACGGGAATATTGACCAGCCCGAAGCTTATCGCCCCGCTCCATATCGCCCTTGCCATTGCATGCCTCCTTGCTCTCCCCCACAGGAGGGGTCAGGCACTGTCCACTTTTTTGTCCACCTTCACGTCCCTATTTCTTCTTTCACGACGTCCGTCGGCGCCTTATCGACGCGAAGGCCTTTGAAGGACGGCTGCCTGAGGTGCCCCGCGTTCGTCCAGCCGCGGAACTCGACCTCTCCCACGAACTCCGGCTCCACGAAGTGCACGCCCCCGGTCGGTGCCTCGGTCGCGAACGGGCTCGTGTCCCTGTGCTTCTTCTCGAGGGCGCGCGCCAGCTCGCGCCGGTCGTGGTCCGTAAAACCCGTCCCGACTTTGCCCGCGTATACCAGCCGCTTACCTCTGGCGCCGGTTGCGCCCTTTGACTTCGGCGCGCCCTTCACGGCCGGCTCGTAGTATCCGACCAGCAGCGCGCCGATCGCGTTTGCGCCGGTGGAGATAGGAGTCCAGCCCGCGACCACAAACTCCTGCCTGTCCACGAGCTTGATCTTCCTCCAATCGCCCGTCCGCAGCCCGGGGTGGTAGAGGCCCTCGAGCCTCTTGACCATGACACCCTCGAGGTGGTTCTGGCGGGCGGCTTCCAGCACGGGCGTTCCTTCACCCCTGTAGCAGGGGGGCGTCCGCCAGTGCGCCCCTTCGAGCGACAATCCCTCCAGGATGTCCCTGCGCTCGGCGAAAGGCACGCCCATCAGCGTGTAGCCCTGCAGGTACAGCACGTCGAAGATCATGTAGGTGACGGGGATGTCCGCCTGCAGCATCATCGCGCGCTTCTCGCCGATCCCGAGGCGGTGCTGCAGCCTCCCGAAGCTCGGCCTTCCCTTCTCGTCGAAGGTGATAATCTCGCCGTCGAGGACCACCTTCGTCTTTGGGAGGGCCTCCACCAGGCCGGTGAACTCCGGGTACACGTGGCTGACGTCGATCAGGTTCCTCGTCTCCATGCGCCAGCGCTCACCGCCCAGGAAGAAGACGCCGCGGATGCCGTCCCACTTGTACTCGAAGCCAAAACCGCTTTGCTCCCGCGGCATCTCGGACAGCGTGGCGAGCATCGGTACGATATGGGTCGGCATCGGTGCGGCGACCGCGCCGTGCTTGCGGGCAACAGCCGACAGTGTGGCCATTCCTTTCCCTTCCAAGAGGACTGCTGGCCAGCTTTACTTGCTGGTTCTATGTTTACTCCCACGCGACTCAAAACCTGCAGGGTTTTCCAATCATTCACCGTATTGGAACGGTAACGGAATCTTCGGCCGGCGACCGCCTAGCCCGCTGTCCATTAGGGAGGAAGAGATGACCGAACCGCTTTTCAAAGAAGACGCCGAGCGTCTCGCCGAGCAGATAGTCGACGAGAACCCGATGGTGGACATACTCGACATCCGTATGGAACCGGATCTCGGTGGCTATGTCATCGTTGCCTACGACTACGGCGCCGACGAGGAGTTCACGGTCGACAAGGCGGAGACCTGGAACGTGAAACGGCCCCAACTCACTGAGCGTCACCTCGCCGGCGGCTTGAGCGCCAAGCTGCATGAGCGCCACGGCAAGAAGGTCGGCTCGGTGTTCGGCCACTGGGTCGAGGTGGGCCCCGACGACCGACCTGAAGAGATCTGTGACGCCATCGAGGAGGGGCGCATACCCGGCGAATCGCTCCTCGATATCGAGCCGTCCCTGGGTGAAGCTGAAGTGATCTATCCTGGAGAAGGCAAGCCGGACAATTACGGGTTCGACGGCAACTACCTGGTGATGGTGGCCAGTGGCCGGGCCAGGGTCTTCAGACGGATAATCAAGCTTGCGAACTTCACGCTGGAGGACATGTCCGACCGCGTCAAGGAGTGGCGCAACCTGGGCTTCGACATCTCACCCGACCCAATGGCGCCACTGATCGAGCCGGGGACCGAGGAGTGGGGCGAGGACGACGTGGTCGAAGAGGTGAAGGACAGGCTGCTTGACCTCTCCGAGCAGGGCTTCGGCGCCATCCTGGTGGACGGCGAGGCGAACGTGTCTTCCTACGCCTGGGTGCTCGCCGGGGTCATCGGCCTGAAGGTCATCACCGCGTGGGAGCAGAGGGGCGAGACGGCGTTGTCCGGGTTCGCCGGCATGGGCTTTACGGAAATGCTCCACTTCAAGGAAGTGGAAGATTCACTGTAATATAGGGGTCAAACCTTTTTATTACAGACTCAAATCGCGCCGGTAGCCCAACGTGTAATAAAAAGGTTTGACCCCTATATTACAGTGACCTCGCGTGCCCCGGCGTATCTTGCTATAATTCATTTATTGTTCGCGTGACAGGTTTCGAGGTGGGGTATTGATACTTTTCCCGAGGAGTCCGCATCCTCGGGCTTTTTTTAAAAGGAGGGAGGTGACACGTGAAGATATATGTAGGCAACCTCAGCTACACGACTGAAAACGAGGGGCTGCGCGCCGCGTTTGAGCAGTTCGGCGCCGTCACCTCGGCTGAGGTAGTGTTCGACCGTAACACGAACCGGTCAAGAGGTTTCGGTTTCGTCGAGATGTCCAACGATGATGAGGCGAAAGCCGCCATCGAAGGGTTGAACAGCAAAGACCTGGACGGCCGACCGATCAAGGTCAACGAAGCGAAGCCCCGGAGTACCGAGGGCGGCGGTGGCGGCGGTGGCGGTGGCGGCTACCGGTACTAGGCCTGTATATTGATGCCGCCCGGTATGGACGGCAACGCCGGCGCGGCGACAGTGAGTTTTTGAGAAGCGGCACGAAGCTCCTCGCACACGCAATCGATATCTCACCCGGGTGTCGTGCGCTCTTTTGCCGATAAGGTGCGGGTAAGCTGCACAAGAATCCAACCAGCCCCGGCTCATCACGGCCACCGCGAGGAACGACACCTACTTCTTGATGCGCCTGTCGAGGTATTGCTTGAGCGCAACCGCGTTGTTGAGCTTCTCTTCCTTCGAGCTGTAGAGAAGGACCACGTCCTTCTTCTCTCTCGCCAGCGCCAGCAACCGGTCGACTTCTTCCTCATGGCCCTTGAGCTCCGCGAAGTATCGCTTCTTGAACTCCGCCCATTTCTCAGGAGCGTGTCCGTACCACTCGCGAAGTTCGGTGGAGGGCGCGACCTCTTTGAGCCAGAGGTCGACCTCTTCTTTCCTGATGCCCCGCGGCCAGAGCCGGTCCACCAGGACTCGGTATCCCTCGCTACCGTTCCCGTGGTCGTAAACGCGTTTCACCTTGAACATGTGAACACCCCCCGTGCTGACTTCCACGCCCAGGGCGAAGCCCCTGTTTGCGCCGGCGCACGACTGAGGTTGCGGCGCCTCCCCTGCCGATTTCGTCGCCCGGCAGACGATGAACGACCAGGTCGGCTCCTACGGCTACGAGCCCCCGGCCGCAGGGGGCGGCATACTCGGATCTGTGCTCGACACTGCCATCGACGTCGCGACGAACCAGGGCTCGGGCTACTACCGCACTTCCGAGTGGGTCATCCCCCTGGGGCAGCCGGTCTACGTGCTGGGCAGCGCCTTCCGGACCCCCGCCGGCGCGGAGATACGCCATGGCAGCGGTCCGTTCATCGTGAGCTACAAGTCGGAGGAAGGCCTGACCAGGAAGTACTCCTGGCACTTCGCGCTCTGGACGATCTTCGGTGTGCTGTTCGGCGCCGGTGGCATCGCCGCCGCGGTTTACGGCGCCAAGTACATGAAGAAATGACGTTCGTCAGCCGGTCCAGCGGACCTGCACTCCCACGCTATCCCAGGTGACATCGAAACTCTTGCGGCACTCGGAGCAGACAACGGACGCCTTCCCGCCCGGGCCGTAGCCCGTGTTGCCTTCGATGCGGGATATCTGGATCGGTACGGTCGCCTCCTGCTCCAGGCCGCAGTTGTCGCACACTACACTGGCGACCTTGTTAAAAGTCCTTCCGACCAGGGCGTCGGCGGCGTGCGCCTTCAGGTGCTCGAGGGTATCCACGAACGGGGCGAGCACCCCCTCGATCCGCGCGCGGACGTCATCGGGCGCGCTGACGCCGAAGGCGTGGCCGATGATGACCTCCATGGGCGGGCCCGACTCGCCGCTGAAGTCGATCGGCAGGTCGGTCACTGTGACGACCGCCTTCAGCCCCTTTGAACCGCCCTTGCCGACCGGCAAAGCGACACCGGCAGCGAAAGGCTTGATGGGAAGAAAGAAGCCGCCATAGACCGGCGCCTTACCCGACGACGCCTTCTCATAGCTGAGCAGGCGCGAAGTGTGCACCTGCGGCTCGTATCCGGCCCCGATCAGCACGACCCCTATATCCGCCATGACCCGCTCCATCTCGGTGGAAGTGAGAACGCGCGTGCTGATGACGTTCGAAGATTGTCTTTTCTTCATCGAGAATACCCCCGTCGTCTGCCGTTCTGTCCTCAGCGAGAATGTTAGCAGAGTGGTGTGACACTCCGGTGAGGGTTGCCCGTCAGGGAAGCCTGGTGATCTCGAAGACGCAGCGGGGCGCGCCCTCGAGCAGGTTCTCCGTGACAGCGAGGCGCCCGCCCAGGCGCCTGACCGTGGCGATGTCGATCTCGCACGCCGTCTGGCAGGCCTGGAGGCAGGACGGCTCGGTGAAGCCCACCGCACACTCGTCCCACTCGATGAGCACCCTCTCGTCGGTCGCCTCGGCGACGCGGTAGGGCATGCGGATGAAGGTCGGTATCTTGAGCCACTCGGTGGCGATATCGACGGCGTCCTTCTTCACCCCGCGCTCGACGCCGCACATCCCGTGCTCGACGATGAACCATGAGGAGACCCTGCTGAAAGGCCCCGCGATGACCCAGCGCACCGCCCGGAACCTGCACGACTTCACCATCATCCGCCCGAATGCGCACTGCATCCTGCGCAGCCAGTCGTCGTGCCGCGAGTCGAGCTCAGCTACCCGCTGCTTGAGCTCATCGGTCCTGTCGGCCATCAGCATCTCCTGAGTCAGTTGAACCTGCGCATTATTCTAGTACATGGTCCCGGAGGTTTGCGCCAAAGGGGTCTGACCGCGGTGGCGCACCCGGGTCGGAGGATTACAAGCAACGCTGTTGAATGTCGTTCATGCTGGAAGTAGGCTTGAGGAGTGCGGCGTTTTCGTCGGCCGGTGTGCCGATAAGAAGTGGGGAGGAAACTGATGCGACTGACATCCCGGTTGACGGCTCGGCTGACATCTCTCGTATCGTGGCTGCTCGACACCCGTACCGGCGAGAGGCTGTTCAGGCGCGCCGTCGGACTGCTCTACCTCGATTACGTGAGGCGGCCGCTGGTCGCTGCCGTCGGCTGGATCGCGGAGGCGTTCGTGCGCTCGGGACGCCACCACGGCAAGTCACCTCGTATCGACCGGGAGCGGATGCTGTTCGCGCAGTCGGTGCTCAACGCCGTGGACCGCGTCGCCGAGCGCCGCACCATCTCCCGCGATTTCATGGAGCACGCCAGCCTCCTCTGGGCGCGCGCTCTCGTAAACTCAGAGCAGGACGCCGCCCGGACCCGGTTCAGGGAGGAGCACGGCGTAGGGCCGCCCTGGGTGCTCGTGATCGCCCCGACGGGCGCCTGCAACCTCGGCTGCCAGGGGTGCTACTCAGGCCAGTCCACCGGTGGGCACGTGATGCCATTCGATGAGCTCGACCGGATCGTGACCGAGGCCAAGGAGCTCTGGGGCATCCGGGTGGTGGTGTTAACCGGCGGCGAGCCTTTCCTGTACAGGTCAGAGGGCAAAGGCATACTGGACCTCGCCGAGAAGCACCGCGACCTTTTGTGCCTGATATTCTCCAACGGCACCCTGATCGACCGCGACATCGCCAGGAGGCTGGGCACCATGGGCACGCCCACTGTCGCGCTCTCCATTGAAGGCATGCGGGAGCAGACGGACGCGAGGCGCGGGCCCGGTGCATTCGACAGCACCCTGCGTGCGATGTCGCTGCTGCGCGAGGAGGGCGCCCTGGTGGGCATCTCCATGACCGCCACCCGCGAGAACTACCGGGAGGTCTTCTCGGACGAGCTGCTCGACTTCTTCTTCGTCGAAAACTCTGTCGTCTACGGCTTCGTCTTCCAGTACATGCCCGAGGGGAGCGACCCCGACCCCTCGCTGATGCCCACCCCCGAGCAGCGTCTCTGGATGTGGAACCGCTCGTGGGAAGTGATCGAGAAGCGGCGCATCCCTCTGTTCGACTTCTGGAACCACGGAACGCTCGTCGGCGGCTGCATAGCCGGTGGGCGCGAGCGCGGCTACCTCTACATCGACTGGGACGGCAACGTCCTGCCCTGTGTCTTCGCGCCTTATTCGGACACGAACATCCACGAGATACACGCGGCCGGCGGGACCCTCAACGACGCCTGGGCCTCCCCCTTCCTGAGCGAGATAAGGGCATGGCAGGGCGAGCGCGTGGCGGAAGAGGGCGCCGTCGTTTGCTCAACCGAGGGCGGGCAACTCGTATGCACCTGCCCGGTTCGCGACCACTACGCCGATTTCCGCGAAATGGTCCTCAAGACCGACGCCCAACCGGCCGGGCCGTCCGCCGGGAGCTGCATCTCGAATACGGGCTTCGTGCGGCAGATGACTCAGTACGGGGAGGACTTCGTAAGGGTCAGCCGGGACGTGCTCGACAAAGAGTACACCTGAGGCGGGAAATAGCGCCCGTGCGGACCACTCTCTTCCCGGAATCGGTTTGGGTCTATATGTCGCAAAGGAAATCATTGTTGCGCACGGAGGATGGATATCGACGAAGCCTCGCGAAGGCGGGGGTTCCATATTCTTCTTCGGTATAACAACATCCTTATGAGAAGGGCGTGGTTGGGAAATCCTCGGTGCGGCCGGAACTCCAGACTATAGCCTGATACATTGCCAGGCTCAAAGCATCGTAAAGGTCGGCAGTACAGGAAGGAGATATGAGACCGGAGAGCAAGCATAAGCCCGGAAGGGCATACACTTTTTTCAAAATACACTTGTCAGCGATCCTCCTGACCGCTCTGGGGGTCGCGATCAATGTCGCCTATATCCTGAACAGCTACGTCAGCCACAGTCCCTCGTTCTTCCGCCACTTCGGCGGGAACCAGGTCGACCACGTCATCATATTCTTCATTTTCTTGCTGCTGTTCGGGCTTGGTTATCTGGCGGATCGCAACCGAGCCACCAGAGAGACCCTGAAAAAGGTGCTGAAGCGGGAGACCTACATCTCAAACAGCCTGCAATCTGTCTTCTATCCACAAATTGAAGGCATCGATGGCTACCAGTTCGCCTCCCGCTACAAATCGGTTATGAAGGAAGCTGAATTAGGCGGTGACTTCTACGATGTTTTCTCGCTGGGAGACGGCAGGACCGTCATCGTAATGGCCGATGTAATCGGGAAGGGTCTCAGGGCAGCCATCATGGGAGCTTTCACCAAGTTCGTTATCCACGCTTTCTTACGAGAGGGGTTAGAACTATCCGAGACCGTGGCGCGGATCAGCTCGGCCAGCAACCATGAATATGGGGCAGACCTTTTTGTGACCGCGTTCATCGGCGTGCTGGACGAGAAGTCAGGAGTACTCAGGCACGTGAATGCCGGACACCCGGGGCCCCTGTACGTGTCGACGGAAGGGGCGGTCGTCATTCTTGAAGCCCGGTCGATGCCCCTCGGCATCTTTCCCAAGCAGGATTTTGTGGAGGGTGAGGTAGTGCTGCAGACCGGTGATTTCCTGATCCTATACACAGACGGCCTGTACGAGTCCTTGAGTGGGCCGGAAGCCACCCCGGAGACCATCGGCCGGGAGGTTAGCGAGCTGCTTCCCTCCGACACCGACACCTTGGTGGAAGCACTGCTCGCTCGCGCAGAAGACCGCTCTAATGGCGTTCTCAATGACGACGTTGCCGTGCTCGCCTTGCGCCGGAGCGCGACCCTGGAGTAGTTGGATGAAGTCGCCGGTACCGGGGAGTCGCCCAAGTCGAATACTCCGCTGTCGCATGCGCACGGCGGGCCATTACCCAGAACCCCCATGCGAGTGTTGCGATGGCGATAGTACGGTTGGTGTCGGAGGACCGACACACCCTTTTGCACACGGCTGGAAGAGTGGATAAACGTACGTTAAGGTCAACTCGGCCCCGCTCGTGCCGACTTGTCGCGATGGTCACAAATTAGTCCCTGAAGGTTTCATGCGCTGCCGATACCTGAGGCTGCGCCGCCATCCGCGGTCCGATGCTCGATAGACGAAGCCGATGAAGATGAATGTCAGGTAACCGTAGAAGAGAAGCTGCAAAGCGAGCATGCCGGCGTCGTCGCCAATGACAAGTCCATGGACGATGGCAATGATAAGGATTACGTAGTTTAGTACGTGGATCGATCTCCAGAACCTCAAGAACTTCCTTGACATCAGCGCGGTTGCGATAGTAAAGATCAACAAGACGAGAACGATCGGACCGGCGATGAAGAACACACGGTTATCGGTCGAGAAATGCTCGCCCAGTTTCGGGGTGAGGAGCACGAAGTGTGTCAGGGCTAACGCGAGGCCGATAAGCCCGAGAGCGATGTGCACACGACGTAACCTGGCCGGTTTGAAGACACGGACGAGAAGAGGGCTGAAGCTGCCGATCATCACCTCGAGAAAGAGAAAGCTGACGGCCAGGAGAGCCGCAAGGCTGCTCATCACCGCAAGGGTGTTCTCGGCATTCGCAAAGATTGTCCCGTAGTGATGGGCGAGGAGACCGAATGGAGCAGCCAGGATGGCAAGAGCCACGGCCGTGAGGAGAAATGAGGTAATCCTTCTTTTCCATGTGCTCAGTTGATCAACCATTACCTGACGTCTTCCCTAATCCGCGGACCCATCCTACTCGCGTCAGCACGGAAAGGCAGCGATCTCGTGGTAGAAGATATGACTCGCCCGAATCCCTCTTTAACATTGAACTCCTATGGAGCCTTGAGCCGCCTCGCGTTTATCGCGACGATGATTGTGCTCAGCGACATGAACACCGCGCCGAGTGCCGGCGTTAGGAGGATGCCGACCGGGTAAAGCACCCCTGCTGCTGCCGGTATCGCGAACGCGTTGTAGCCGGTCGCCCACACCAGGTTCTGCGCCATCTTCTTGTAAGTCGCTCGCGCGAGGCCGACAATCGCCACGATGTCGCGCGGGTCGTTTCGGACGAGAACGATGTCGGCGGACTCTACCGCGACGTCCGTTCCGGCGCCGATAGCGATGCCCACGTCGGCCTCGGCAAGGGCGGGTGCGTCGTTGACCCCGTCGCCGACCATCGCGACTATCAGCCCCCTTGCTTTGATCTCCTTTATCTTCTCTGATTTCTGGTGCGGGAGCACCTCGGCGAAGTAGTCGTCGAGTCCCAGTTCGCGCGCCACCCATTCGGCCACATGGCGGTTGTCGCCGGTCAGCATCATGCATTCCACGCCCATCTCTTTCAGCCTGCTCACCGCTTCGCGCGACTCGGTCCTGACCACGTCCGCCATAGCGATTGCGCCTGCGGGCTTCCCTTCGGCGATCACGAAGATGACCGTCTTGCCCTGGGCGGCGATTTCTTCGACCTTCGGGTCATCCACGACGATGCCGTTCTCCTCGAGATAGCCCGGACTGACGACGAGGACCTCCCTGCCATCTACCTCCGCCCGCGCTCCCTTGCCCGGCAGGGCCCTGAAGCCTTCCAGGCCGGGAACATCGAGTCCTCGACGGCGTGCCTCGTCGACTATGGCGCGAGCAATGGGGTGCTCCGAGCGGGACTCGACCGCCGCCGCTGTCGCAAGCAAGGATTCTTCATCGAATTCACTTGAAAGCAGCACGACATCGGACACACCGAACCTGCCTTCAGTGAGCGTGCCAGTCTTGTCGAAGACGACCGCCTGTAGCAACCTGGCAGTCTCGAACGCCGAGCGGTCGCGGATCAGAAGGCCGGAGCGCGCCGCGAGGGCTGTCGAGACGGCGACGACCAGGGGCACCGCGAGACCTAGCGCGTGTGGGCAGGCGATGACCATCACCGAGACCGTCCTCTCGATGGAGAATGTGAAGCTCTTCCCTATCGCGAGCCAGACGATCAGGGTCACCGAGCCGGCGGTGATGGCTATTATGGTCAGCCAGAGCGCGGCCTTGTTCGCGAGGTCCTGGGTACGCGATCGGCTCTCCTGTGCCGCCCTCACCAGCTCGATCACCTGGGATAGGTAGGTGTCCCGACCGGTCTTCTCGATGACCACCTCGACGGCGCCCTCGCCGTTGACCGATCCCCCTATCACCTCGTCGGACGGGCCCTTCGAGACAGGTTTCGACTCGCCGGTGAGCATCGATTCGTCCAGGCTGGTCTCGCCCTTCTCGATCCGGCCGTCGACCGGCACCTTCTCGCCGGGCCTCACGAGCACCCGGTCTCCGGGCTTGATCTCCTCAAGAGGAATATCCCTGGTCGAGCCACCTTCCTCGAGCAGGTGCGCTTGAGCCGGGAGGAGCTGGACCAGCTTCTCGAGCGCGCTCGAGGCGCCCATCACGGAGCGCATCTCGAGCCAGTGCCCCAGCAGCATGACGTCGATGAGGGTCGAAAGCTCCCAGAACAGCGGCATTCCCTTGAGGCCGAAGGTAACGGCCGTGCTGTAGATGTAGGCGACGTTTATAGCGAGTGCGATGAGGGTCATCATTCCTGGCTCTCGCTTGCGCATCTCGGCAACGATGCCTTTGAGGAACGGCCACCCGCCGTAGAAGAAGATTATTGTGGCCAGTGCGAAGACGACGTACTTGTCTCCGCTGAAGAGTATTGCGTTCTTGAAGCCGAAGAAACTGCGGACGCTGGGTGACAACAGGAGCACCGGCACAGTGATGGCGAGCGAGATCCAGAAACGGCGCCGGTAGTCGGCGACCATATGCTGGTGTTGCGAATGCTCGGTGTGGCCGCCACCCTTGCCGGGCTCATGTGTCATCGCACCATGCTCGTGCGCCGGCTCGTGATCCATCGCCGGCATGTGCTCAGCCATTTCTCCTTGCCCGCCGGCGGCCTCGTGACCCATCTCATGAGCATGACCAGGCGGCGCGCCCGCATCGTGTCCCGGTTCATTCATATGGTGATGCTCCAGTTCTAATGCCCCCTTCGCGCTTTCGCATGTGTCGTGGCTTGCCCCGAGTCCCTAGAAGCCTGCTTTCTCCAGGTTCGCCCTGAGGGACTCGGCGGATGCCCTGAACATACCGCTCTCGTCCTCACTCAAGGTCATTTCGAGAACCCTCGACACTCCGCTCTCATCGACCACCGAGGGCAGGCTTACGCAGACATCCGAGACCCCGTATTGCCCTTCCATCAGCGAAGAGACAGTAAGGATGACGTTCTCGTTGCGAAGGATTGCCTGTACGATGCGCCGAACCGCGAGGCCTATCGCATAGAAGGTGGCGCCCTTCTTCGCGATTATCTCGTAGGCGGCGTTCTTGACGCTCTGGAAGATCTCGTCCTTATCGCCCAGCGTACATCCGCACGGACAACCCTGGCAGAACAGCTCAAAGGGCATGCCAGCCACGTTCGTCGCGCTCCAGGCCGCGACCTCGGAATCCCCGTGCTCTCCGATTATGTAGGCGTGCACGTTCTGGGTGGCGACGTGGCATTGTTCGC
>DAIUEJ010000039.1:0-26186 GCA_036845225.1 Candidatus Anoxymicrobiaceae bacterium
CGGACCTGTACTCGCTCGGCGTGGTCCTCTACGAGATGCTGACCGGCAGGGTCCCGTTCGACGGAGAGAACCCGGTCGCCATCGCCTACAAGCACGTCCGCGAGGACCCGCTCGCGCCGTCGATGATCAACCCCGATATCTCCCCGGAGCTCGAGGCCGTGGTCATGAAGGCGCTGGCAAAGAACCCCGAGAACAGGTACCAGAGCGCCATGGAGATGCGCTCCGACCTCGAAAGGTGCCTGGAGGGCTCTCCTGTCTACGCCACGCCGGTCCTGCCTCCGGACGACGTCGCAAGGGGCCAGACGCAGGCCTTCGCGGCCGGTGCGCCGCCGCGCAGGAGCCGGGTGGGCTGGCTCTGGGCGCTGGTGATAGCGATCCTCCTGACTGGAATCGCGGTGGGCGTGTGGGCGATAGTGAACAATTCCGGTGGGGTGAAGGTTCCCGACGTGGTGGGCCAGAAGCGCACCGAAGCGGAAGCGAACCTGTCCAGCCTCGGGCTCAAGATGAAGGTGTCCAAGGAAGTCGTGGACGCGACGAAGGCCAAGGACACCGTCGTGAGCCAGGACCCCTCTTCGGGAAGCAAGCTCGCGAAGGGCGGCACCGTAGAAGTTGTCGTGAGCAAGGGCCCCGAGCTGGTGACAGTCCCCAACGTCGTCGGGATGAACACTGCCGACGCCCAGGCGGCGCTGGCGGCCGTCGGGCTCAAGCTCGGGGACGCCAGCGAGGTTTTCAACCCCCAGGTCCCCAAGGGCAAGATCTCGGCTCAGAACCCGAACCCGAACACGCAGGTCCCCAAGGACACCGCCGTCTCGGTACAGGTCAGCAAAGGCGTGGAAACGGCGGTGATCCCCGATGTGACAGGGATGACCCAGGAGAACGCCACGGCCAAGTTGAGCGACGCCGGGTTCGTCGCCGACCCCAAGACGGTCACCAGCACGACCGGGGACGTCGGGACGGTGCAGTCACAGGAGCCGGCCGCGGGACAGAGCGCGTCAAAGGGCTCCAAGGTCGTCATAAACGTCATCGCGCGGCCCGTTCAGGCCGCCGTACCGAACGTGGTAGGCATGACCAAGGAAAGCGCTCAATCAACTATTACCAGCGTCGGCTTCACGCCGAACGTAGTCAACCAGGTGACAACGCCCGCCAACGTCGGCAAGGTACTGAACCAGACCCCGGTGGGCGGGACTCTGGCCGACAGGGGCAGCACGGTCACAATCACCGTCGGCATCGCCGGGCCGTAGATACGCCGTACCCCAGCAGAGGCGCCCATATTGTCGGGCGTGTCGACCAGAAGGAGGCAGCATGAGCATGAAGCGCGCTATCACCCTGCAGGCCCTTCTCGAGGAGGAAAAGGAGGTCGACGTCCCGGACGCCTTCATCCTTCAGAACGGCAAACTGCTCAAGGTGAACATGGAGGCCAGCGGGGGCACGGTGCTGACCAAGGCGGGCGCGATGATCGCCTACCAGGGCCAGATGAACTTCGCCCGCAAAGGGGGCGGCGCAGGCAAGTGGATCAAGAAGGCGGTTTCGGGAGAGCAGTTCACGCTGATGGAAGCGACCGGGTCGGGGGACCTGTTCCTCGCTGACGCCGCGAACGACATAATCCTCCTCTACATGAACAACGAGGCCATGGGCGTGGAGTCTTTGAACCTGCTGGCGTTCACCCCAAGCATCTCCTGGGACATCGCGATGATCAAGGGCGGCGCCGGGATGATGACCGGGGGGCTGTTCTGCGTGCAGCTCCAGGGCACCGGCTACCTTGCGCTCATCAGCAAGGGAGAGCCGATGGCGCTGGCGGTCACCCCCGACCAGCCGACCTATACCGACCCCAACGCCACCATCGCCTGGTCTTCGACGCTCGAGCCGACCGTCAACGTGGACGTCAACCTCAAGAGCCTGAAGGGCATCTTCGGCTCCGCGACCTCCGGCGAGACGTTCCAGCTCAAGTTCCAGGGGCAGGGCTACGTCATCGTCCAGCCGAGCGAAGTCCAGCCGACCACGAGCATGGCCGGCCAGCAGGGCGGGGGCGGCAGCGCGGGCGGCATCCTCGGGGGCATCCTGGGCCAGTAACAGAGCGCAAAAAGGGGACAGGCACCTTTTTGCATTTTCATAGTGTCTCTCGTGCAAGAGGCGTAGAAATGCAAAAAGGTGCCTGTCCCCTTTTTGCGCTCTGGTTAACATCTGTCAATGCATTTCCGGGTCAGGTTTATTATGCTTAAAACAGACAAAAACGCGGTCGCCGCGAGGCTCCAAAAGGGCCGCTGGACTTATTTGATATTTGCCGAATATTGTGTATAGAATTCAAGGGCTTTAACGGATGTGAGTCGCGGTGCACCTTTTCATGGTGCGCCCAACTTGTGTCAGGAACCAAAACTGGAGTATGAAATGAGCATAGAAGAGGGAACTTTTGTGCAGAAATACGACCTTCTGGGTTGTATCCAGTGCGGCAGGTGCACGGGCGGCTGCCCGGTTACCGTTCGCACAGATCTGAACGTCCGCCGCTTCGTCTACGACACGGTTGACGACGACCGCCTCGAGGAGATCTCCGAGAAGCCCGAGATCTGGGACTGCACCACGTGCAACACGTGCGCGATCCGCTGCCCCAAAGGCCTGGAGCCGTTCGAGGTGCTCATGGGGCTCCGCGCGATGAGGGCCGAGGAAGGCAACATCGAGCCTACCGCCATCTCCGCCCTGGAGAGCATGTTCAACAACGGCAACCCCTGGGGCAAAGCGGCGGCCAAGCGGACCGACTGGATGGAGGGCGTCGAGGGGGCGCGCATCCTGGAGGAAGGCGAGAAAGCCGACATCCTGATGCACGTGTGCTGCACCTCCGCCTACGACCCCAAGCTGATGCCGCTCGTGAAGACGCTAGTGAAGGTCCTCAACGCGGCCGGCGCGGACTTCGGGTTCATCGGCGAAGAGGAGAAGCACTGCGGCTCCGAGGCGCGCAGGCTCGGCGAGGAAGGCCTGATGGAGTACTTCGACGAGGAGAACACCGAGCTCTTCGGGCGCTACGACGTCAACCGCCTCGTCACCGTCTCCCCCCACTGCTTCAACTCCTTCAAGAACGAGTACACCAACCTCTCTCTCCCGGTGATGCACTACACGCAGCTCATCGCCGAGTTGTTGGAGGACGGCAAGCTCGAGCTCCCGAACGAGGTCGCGACGAAAGCGGTCTTCCACGACCCGTGCTACCTCGGCAAGAAGAACCTGGTCTTCGACGAGCCCCGCTACGTGCTCGGCAAGATCAAGGGCCTGGAGCTCACCGAGTTCTTCCGCAACAAGGAGCGCAGCCTCTGCTGCGAAGGCGGCGGCGGCAAGATGTGGGTCGAGTCCGAGTCCAAGGCGCCTCGCCTGGCGGAGACCCGCGTGGCTGACGCCCACGACTTAGGTGCACAGACAATAGCGGTTGCGTGTCCCTTCTGTTGGCTGACCATTGAGGATGCCATTAAAGCGAAGGGCTACGAGGAGGAAATGGTTGTCAAGGATATCATCGAGCTACTTGGAGAGGCATTGTAGCCCGGGACCTGAACAGATAATGCGCGAAATCTAGCAAAGTGAGGTGAGCCGGGGATGAACGTTGTGGTCTGCGTAAAGCAGGTGCCAGACACTTCCGATCCCGACACTGAAGTCCACATAGACTCCAGTGGGAAGGGCGTTGATCAGAGCAAGTTCAGCTTTGTCATCAACGACGCGGATAACTTCGCGGTGGAAGAGGCTATCCTGCTCAAAGAGAAGCATGGCGGGGAAGTAACTGTGGTGAACGTTGGATCCGAAGCTGCCAACCAGGTGATCAGAATGGCGCTCGCCAAGGGCGGGGATTCGGCGATCCGCCTGGACGACGAGAAGTTCGCGGGCTCCGACCCGGTGGCGCTGGCCCGGATACTCCAGGCCGCCATCAAGGACGTTTCCTGCGACATAGTGATGACCGGCTGCCTCGCCTCCGATGACGGCTACGGCGCGGTCGGAGTGGCGCTTGCCCAGCTGATGGGCGTGCCGCACGCGGCGTACGTCAAGACGGTGGAGGACCTGGGCGACAACAAGCTGAAGATCGGGCGCGAGCTCGAGGGCGGGCTGCTGGAGATGGTGGAGATCGACACGCCGTGCGTGCTCACCATCCAGACGGGCGGCAACGAGCCCCGGTATGCCTCGTTCAAGGGCATCCGCGAGGCTTCCAAGAAGGAGATCAAGGTCATGGACCTGGCGGCGACCGGTCTTTCCGAGGACCAGGTCGGCGAGGCGGGGTCCGTTGCGGTGATGGTCCAGTACTCGGTTCCAGAGGTCGGAGATCTCGCGGAGATCCTCGAGGGCGACCCCGGGGAGACCGCTGGCAAGCTCGCCGGCATACTGAAGGAAAAGGGGCTGGTATAAATGCATGAGATATTCGTACTGGCAGAACACCGGCAGGGCGAGCTTCGCGACGTCAACTTCGAGCTGCTGACGCTGGCGGGCCAGCTCGGCGGCAAGGTCACCTCTGTCCTCCTGGGCAGCGGCGTGGACGATTTCGCGGGCAAGCTGGCCGGATTCGCGGACAAGGTGCTCGTCGTCGACGACCCCATGTTTGCAGAGTTCAACGCGACCGCGTACCAGGCGGCTCTCAAGGCGCTCGTCGAGCAGGAGAAACCCCACCTGGTGCTCATCCCTAACACCGGGCAGGGCGTCGATGTGCTCGCGTCGCTCGCCATCGAGATGAACGCTCCGTTCACGACCGACATCATAGGCCTTGCCATCGAGGGCGATAAGCCTGTCGCGACCCGCGCGTACTACGGCGGCAAGATCAACGGCCGCATCGAGTTCAAGGACGCCGAGCTCTACATGATGGGTGTCCGCGAGGGCGCCATCCCGGCAGGCGAGGGCGGCAAGTCCGGCGAGATCGTAAAGGTGGACAACCCGGTCAGCGAGGTAGCCGGCCGCAAGTTCGTCGAGTACGTGCAGCCGGAGATAGGCGAGGTGGATATCACGCAGTCCGCGATGCTGGTCTCGGTCGGCCGAGGCCTGCGCGAGGACAAGAACCTTCCCATGATCGAAGAGCTCGCGGGGCTCATCGGAGCGGACGTCTCCGGCAGCCGCGCCGTCGTAGACGCCGGCTGGCTCCCGACGGACCGCCAGGTCGGGATCTCGGGCAAGACCGTGAAGCCCAAGCTGTACCTGGCACTAGGCATCAGCGGTGCGTTCCAGCACGTGACGGGGATGAAGGGCGCCGACCTGGTCGTCGCGATCAACAAGGACCCGGACGCACCGATATTCCAGTACGCTGCCTATGGCATCGTGGATGACCTGCTGAAAGTAGTACCTGCCCTGATCGACAAGATTAAGGAGATGAAGGGGTAGGCCCAAGGAGGACCTGAGTAAATGAACAGTAGTAGAAGACCCAAGATCGGTGTGTATGTCTGCCACTGCGGCATCAACATTGGCTCAGTGGTGGACGTGCCGGCGGTGGTCGAGCACGCCTTGTCGCTGCCGGGGGTCGCTGTCGCCCGCGAGTACACTTACATGTGCTCGGACCCGGGGCAGAACCTGGTGAAGGACGACATCAAGAATGAGGGGCTCAACCGGGTAATAATCGCCTCTTGCTCCCCCCGGATGCACGAGCCGACCTTCCGCAAGACACTCAAGGAAGCGGGGCTGAACCCGTACTTCCTCGAGATGGCCAACATACGCGAGCAGGTTTCGTGGGTGCACGAGGACCACGCCGCGGCGACCGAGAAGGCCAAGAAGCTGGTCGAGGCCGCCGTCGCCAAGGCTCTGCTCCTGGAGGCGCTCGAGGAGAAAGAAGTGGACGTCATCCCCTCCTGCCTCGTGATAGGCGCCGGCATTGCCGGCATCCAGGCCGCGCTCGATATCGCGGACGCGGGCTTCAAGGTCTACGTCGTCGAGAAGACGCCCTCTGTGGGCGGGCACATGAGCCAGCTCGACAAGACCTTCCCGACCCTGGACTGCTCGGCGTGCATCCTGACGCCGAAAATGGTGGACGTGGCCAACCACCCCAACATCGAGCTCATGACCTACTCGCAGGTCGAGGAGGTCACCGGCTTCGTCGGCAACTTCAAGGCCAAGATACGCAAGAAGGCCCGCTACGTGGACTTCTCGAAATGCACCGGCTGCGGCGTCTGCGCAGAGAACTGCAGGCTCGCTGGCCGCATCCCCTCGGAGTTCGACGAGGCCATGGGCAACCGGTCCGCGATCTACCTTCCGTTCCCGCAGGCCGTCCCTGCCAAGTACACCATTGACCCCGAGCGCTGCCTGCAGCTCTCGAAGGGCAAGTGCGGCAAGGAAGGCCCTGCCTGCGCCGAGGCCTGCACGGCGGGCGCGGTCAACTTCGAGCAGGAAGACGAGATGGTCGAGATCGAGTGCGGGACCATCATCGTGGCGACCGGGTACGACGTGTTCGACGCCGCTCGAAAGCCCGAGTACGGCTGGAGCGACTACGAGAACGTCATCACGGGACTCGAGTTCGAGCGCCTTGTGTCCGCTTCCGGCCCGACCGGCGGCAAGCCGCTGCTCGGCCGCGACAAGAAGGGCGAGGGCGGTTACCTTCCAACGAAGGTCGCCTTCATACACTGCGTGGGCTCCCGCGACAAGTCCGTGGGCAACGAGTACTGCTCGCGCGTGTGCTGCATGTACCTCGCGAAGCAGGCCCACCTCATCAGGGATAAGCTGCCCGACGCGGACATCACGGTCTATTACATGGACGTGCGCGCGTTCGGCAAGGGCTTTGAGGAGTTCTACGACAGGGTGAGGCGTGAGGGAGTCCAGTACGTGAGGGGCAACCCCAGCGAGATCTACAAGAAGAACGTGGACCCCGAGGACCACACCCTGATCATCAAAGTAGAGGACACCCTGACGGCCACGGCCCTGGAGGCGGAGGCCGACATGGTCGTGCTCGGCGTGGGGCTCGAGCCCCGCAAGGACGTCCGCGAGATAATCGACCTGTTCAAGCTCTCGCAGTCGGCCGACGGCTTCTTCCTCGAGGCGCACCCCAAGCTGCGCCCGGTGGATACGGCATCGGACGGCATCTATCTGGCGGGCTGCTGCCAGGGGCCGAAGGACATCCCGGACACGGTGGCCCAGGCCAAAGCCGCGGCATCGAGCGCGCTGATACTGCTGGCCTACGGCAAGGCAAAAGTCGAGGCACAGATCTCGTTCGTGAGCAAGGACGAGTGCCGCGGCTGCGGGTTCTGCGTGGAGGTCTGCCCGTTCGGGGCAATCGAGCTCGTCGACGAGAACCGCATGGGCAATATCGTGAAGGTGGCGCTGGTGAACGAGGTCCTGTGCAAGGGCTGCGGCTCCTGCGCGGCGGCGTGCCTGTCGGGGGCCATCCAGCCCAGGTCCTACAAGGATGAGCAGATACTGCCACAGATAGCAGTGCTAGGAGTGAGATAGCAATGAGTGAAGAGTTCGAGCCCAACATAGTCGCGTTCCTGTGCAACTGGTGCTCGTACGCCGGGGCGGACCTGGCGGGAACCTCAAGGATGCACTATCTCCCTAACATCAAGATAATCAGGGTGATGTGTTCCGGGCGAGTGAACCCGCTGTTCCTCGTGAACGCGCTCCAGCAGGGCGCGGACGGGGTGCTCATATCCGGTTGCCACCCGGGTGACTGCCATTACCTGGAGGGCAACTACTTCGCCAGGCGGCGCTTCATGCTGATGCGCAAGCTTCTCGAGCACGTGGGGGTAGACCCCGGGCGCGTCAACATGAGCTGGGTCTCGGCCTCTGAGGGCGCCAAGTTCAAAGAGGTCATCGACGAGACCGTCGCCATGGCCAAAGAGGCGGGCCCCATGGATCAATTCAGACGGAGGCAGTTAAATTGGTAGACGAAAAAAACCTCAGGGACAAGGCCAAAGAGGTCCTCGAGCGCGATGACGTAAGACGTCTCATCGGCTGGGCCCGCGGGACCTACGGGTACGAGTCCGCGCCCGTTGTTTTGAAGGATGCCTCCGAGGTCGACAAGCTGATCTTCGACCCGACTTGCGTGCAGAACCCGGCTTCCTTCATCACCCTGGAGGAGAAGAAGCCGGTGCCGCGCGGGCAGGAACCTGACACGCGCAAGGTCGCCGTCCTGGTCAAGGGCTGCGACTCGCGCGCGATCGTCCAGCAACTGGTCGAGAAGGCGTACGACCGCGAAGGCGTGATAGTGCTTGGCGTGCCGTGCACCGGGGTCGTGGACAGGCGCAAGGCTGCAAAGATGTTCGGGGACACCTCCGAGCCCGTGGAGATCTCCGAGGAGGGCGACAAGTACGTCCTCACCGTGAACGGCGAGAAGAAGGAAGCCCCGAAGGCGGAGCTCGTGGCCGACAAGTGCCTGCGCTGCCGCTACCCGAACCCGCTCGTGTACGACATGCTGGTGGCGGACGAGGTAGAGAAGTGGGCTGACGACGAGTTCGCCGACGTCGATGAGTTCGCGGGGCAGACACCCGAGGAGAAGTGGAAGTTCTGGGAGGAGCAGTTCTCCAAGTGCATCCGCTGTTATTCGTGCCGGAACGTCTGCCCGATGTGTTATTGCGTCGAGTGCGTGGTGACCAAGCAGAAGCCGCAGTGGACGCGCCGCGCGACCGACATCAGCGAGAACACCGCGTACCACATCCAGCGGGCGTGGCACCTCGCGGGACGCTGCATAGAGTGCATGGAATGCCAGCGGGTCTGCCCGGTTGACATCCCGATCATGACGCTCAACCGCAAGCTCACGCGAGACGTGAAAGAAATGTTCGAGTACGAGCCCGGCGTGGACGTGGAGGCTGAGCCGCTCCTGGCCTGCTACAACCCGCAGGACCCCGAAGAATACATAATGTAGGTGGGTGAACGCATGGGAGACTTCAAGTTCGCAAAAGACAAAATGGCCGAGGTGATCGGCGCTCTCAAGGACTACCAGGTGCTCGCCCCCAGGGCGGTAGGCGACGTGCTGCGGTTCCAGCCGGTGGAGGACCCGGCGCAGGTCAGCCTCGATTACCCGAACACGAACGTGCCACCGAAGGAGCTGATGTTCCCGGAGACCGAGACGCTGTTCAAGTACAGGGTCGGCCAGACGGACATAGAGCCCGAGGTGCCGGACGCTTCGGCCAGGCGGCTCATCTTCGGCATCAGGCCGTGCGATGCGCTGGCTTACACCATCGTGGACAAACTCTACGCGTGGGATTTCCCCGACCCGTATTACCAGAAGCGGCGCGAGGCGACCGTGCTGTTCGGGTTCGCCTGCAGCGAGCCCGCGGCCAACTGCTTCTGCCCCTCGATGGGCGGAGGGCCGGCTTCAGAGAAGGGCCTGGACGCGCTGATGTTCGACGTGGGCGACACCATCTACGTCAAGACGCTCACGGACAAGGGCGAGGAAGCGGCCAAGGCGATGGGGTTGGAAGCTGCCGGCGAAGCCCAGGTGAAAGCAGCGGACGCACAAGAAAAGGAAGCTCTGGCCAAGATCAAGCGCACCCTGGATCATTCGGGCATCCCCGAGAAGCTCCCATCACTTTACGACCATACGATGTGGGAGCGGTTCTCGGACAGGTGCCTGTCGTGCGGGATATGCACTTTCCTCTGCCCCACCTGCCACTGCTTCGACATCCAGGACGAGATGGAGGGGTTCGACGGCAGGCGCGCGCGGATGTGGGACACATGCATGTTCAGCGAGTACACGCTCCACACCTCAGGCCACAACCCGAGGCCTACGCGCAAGGAGCGCACCCGCAACCGCATCAGCCACAAGTATTCGTACTTCCCGGAAAAATTCGACGTAATAGCCTGTGTCGGTTGCGGCCGGTGCATCAACTACTGCCCGGTCAACATCGACCTCCTGGACATCCTCGAGGATGTCAAGAAGGCTGAGGTCAAGGAGGCAAAGACGGCATGATGGACGAAAGCAACCCCTATCTTCCATATATAGCCAGGATCGAGGACGCCTGGTACGAGACCCCGGTGGGCGACCGCGCGGTCAAGACCTTCAAGGTCAACTTCGTTGACGACAAGGTCTGGGACACCTGGAGCCACAGGCCCGGCAACTGCGCGATGGTGGGGCGGCTCGGCATCGGCGAGTCCATGTTCTGCATCTCTTCCTCACCGACCGAGAAAGGCTACCTGCGGTTCTCGATAATGAACTCGGGGGGAAAGGTCACGAGCGCTCTGCACGAGCTCGAGGCCGGCGACACCATCACGGTTCGCGGGCCCCTGGGCAACTCGTTCCCCATGGAAGAGTGGGAAGGCAAGAATATCGTATCGATCGGCGGCGGCATCGGGCAGGCCCCGCTGCGCCCGGTCATCAACTACGTGAGAGCGAACAAGGCCAAGTACGGCGACCTCAAGGTGCTCTACGGCGCGAGGACTTCCGACCTGCACTGTTTCAAGGGCGAGTTCGACGAGTACCGGGAGGAAGGCACCGCCTGCCACCTGGCGATCGACGTCGAGGAGAAGGACTGGCCCCACTTCGTGGGCTTCGTGCCGGACCTTCTGATGGAGGTCGCTCCCAAGCCGGAGAACACCATCGCGGTCACCTGCGGCCCGCCGATACTCATCAAGTTCGTGACGCAGAACCTCGAGAAGCTCGGCTTCAAGGCGGAGCAGATCTACACCACGCTCGAGGAGCGCATGAAGTGCGGGATCGGCAAGTGCGGCCGCTGCAACGTGGGCAGCCTCTACGTGTGCAAGGACGGCCCGGTGTTCGATTACGCGACCCTGAAGACTATACCGGAGGCATTTGCATAGGAGAGCAGGTCACTGGATTGACGAGGGCGGGCTGCTGAGTCCGCCCTCTATTATTGCACTCTCAGACCCGCGCCGGGTCAGATCCACTCTGAAAGGTTACTCTTCAAAAACTCTGTGGCAGGAATGCCGCCGGCACCGACCAGTAGCTTGTGCTGAGGATTGAACCTGTCCCCGAAGGCTGCCATGCCGCTGAGCTCTCCCCGATCCGCGCCGCTCTTCACCTCGACCGCGACCACCTTCTTACCCGCCCGTATGACGAAGTCTACTTCTCTGTCCCCCTCACGCCAGTAGAAGAGTTCAAGGTTGCGATTGGCTGTGACCTCCAGCAGGTGGGCACCCACCGCCGACTCTACCAGCCGCCCCCACCACGCCCTGTCGTTTTTCGCTTCCCTGAGTGACAAGCCTGATTGAGCCGTTATCAAGGCCGTGTTGTAGACCTGCAGCTTGGGGCTCGAACCTCTCCGTCTGATGGCCTGTCCGGAGAACTTACCGAGGCCGGCCAGAAAGCCAACGCCGCTCAAGAGCTCGAGGTAGTGAGCGAGCGTGGTGGTGTTTCCGGCATCGTGCAACTGTCCCAGCATCTTGTGGTAGGAGAGAACCTGACCGGAATAGTCGCACCCGAGGGCGAAGAGCCTCCTGAGCAAGGCAGGTTTATCGACCCGCGTCATAAGGAGGATGTCCCGGGAGATAGTGGTCTCGATGAGCGAGTCCTGAATGTACCGGGCCCACCTTCGGGGTTGTCTGACGAGTGATGCCGCCCCCGGGTAGCCACCGTAGAACACGAAGGTCTCCAGGTCCCAGCCGAAATAATCCGCACATTCCGTGAATGACCAGTGGCCGGCCCTGATGGTCTCGAACCTTCCGGCCAGGCTTTCTGTGAGTCCCTTCTGCACCAGGAGTTGAGATGAGCTCAGCAGAACGACCCGGAGCCTTGAACCTGTGAGGGTATCTTCATCCCAGAGTCGCTTCACGACCTCGGACCAGTCATAAACCTTCTGTACCTCGTCCAGCACCAGAACGGCTGCATGCCTGCTGCCGAGTGAGCGGCCGATTTCCCACTGCTGCTCGAGCCAGTTCCGGTCGCGGAGTGTCGGCCGATCGGCCGTGGCGTAGTGCGAAGGCATATCCAACTGCCCGATGACCTGAGTGATGGCGGTCGTCTTCCCCACCTGACGCGGGCCGAAGAGGACCTGTATGAACCGGCGCGGTTCCCTGATGCGCCTGCTAAGTTCTCGATTGATGTCCCTGATGAACGGAGTTGCCATCCGACCTCCTCCAGCCCGGGCTCACTAACAACTAATTACTCAACACTTTGAGTAATATTACTCAATAGGATGCGTATTATCAAGAGAGACCTGCGGTAGTCGTCGTCCTCGACAGTGTCAGACTGGCTGCGTCTTCGCGGGCTCCGCGAACTCTGCCGGCGTCGCCGGCACCTCCAGCCCGGGGCACTTGCGCCCGCTGAAGAACATCACGCTCTTCACCTTGCGGGTGACTATATTGTTGACGCCCCGGGACTCCAGCGCCGCGAGCAGCTCGTCCTCGTTGAAGACCGGCCGGGAGACGTAACCCAGCGCGGCGCCCAGCCTCCCCATGACGAAGTCGGTCAGGAGCCTCTCTCCCCTCACGTAAGTGGAGCCCGCGAGCTTGCCGTTCGGCTTCAGGACCCGGACCATCTCGTCCAGGGCTCTCTCATTGTCGGGGAACGCGTCGATGCCGTTCATGGTCAGGATGCCGGAGAAAGTGCCGTCGGAGAACGGGAGGCGCCCCACGTCGGTGCGGACCAGCATCACGTTTCCGAAATCCTCCGCGCGCACCTTCTCGAGCGCGGATTCCAGCATGCCCCGGCTGTAGTCGGCCGCGATGAAATCGAAGTTGGGCTGGAGGCTGTACTCCCCGGCGGTGAAGACGCCGGTCCCCACCGGGATGTCCAGGAAGTAACCGGGCTCACAGTCGGAGGCGACGCTGTCGAGCAACTCGAACAGCAGGGGGATGAACTTGGTGGTGCCCCACATCGCCTGGTTGAGGAAGCGGTCGAAGCCGCTGGCGCCGGTCACGTTCTTCTCGTAGCGGCGGCCCGCGATGCGCTCAAAAGCCTTGTTGACGCGCTTCTGGCGCCCCATGTCGTCGCCGGGGACCAGGTCGGCGATCTCGTCTTTCACCCGGTAGGCGTGCAGGACCTTGCCGCTGCAGCAGTATGAGAACACCCGCGGGCGGTAGCGCATATCGCTGCCGCATGCCGGGCATCGCAGGAGTGTCGCGAGGCGCTCATGGTTCACCGGGCTCACTCCTTTCGACGCTGTCTTCATCCGGCTCTAACCAGGGCGGCTCCCCGACTGGATCCCCGTGGTCGGTGCTGTCGGCCGGCGGGCCGGCTTCCTCGAGCTCCTCCAGCCTGGCGGCTGCCTGGTCCTCTTCCCCGCGGGCGCGCATCGACTGGTTGAGCAAGACCGCGCCCCATATGAAACCGACAACGGAGAGGGCAAGGGCGCCCCAGTCACGGCGCTTGATGAAGAACATCACCAGCAGGGCTGTGCTCAGCAGGAACAAGCCGATCCCGGCGCCGAAATAGACGAATTTGCGGACCCTCGCCTTGCGGAGGTCGGCGAGCACCTCTTCCTTGCTGAGCGCCATTACTCCCTCAAGTATTTGCAGATTATTATTACCCGCGGGCCGGCGGCAGACCTTTAACAAGATAGGTGTCAGGTAGTGGATTGGCGGTGCCCTGATATAATAGCCCGTGCTCTGTGAACCGGAGGTTTGAGCGATGAATGGACTGCTGGCCGCGGCGTCGGTGGGGAAAGCCTTCACCGACCTGTGGCACGACATTGTCAACGTGGGGCCCAAGTGGCTGGTGGCGCTCGC
Source organism: Candidatus Anoxymicrobiaceae bacterium (assembly GCA_036845225.1). Lineage (GTDB taxonomy): Bacteria > Actinomycetota > Geothermincolia > Fen-727 > Anoxymicrobiaceae > FEN-680. The sequence goes on from DAIUEJ010000039.1 coordinate 13,555, forward strand.
GGTGCTCATCATCGCCTGGCTGTTGGCGCGCCTGGTCCGCTTGCTGGTGCAGAAAGCGATAAGCAAGACGAGCACACAGGGGCACGTCGACCTGTTGATAGCGCGCGGCGCGGCCGGTCTGGTCCTGCTGGCGGGCATCGTAGTGGCCCTGAGCGAGATCGGGATGAGCTTCTCGGCGGCACTCGCGGCGCTGGGACTGGCGTCGGTCGGCATCGGGTTTGCCCTCCAGGGAGTGCTGAGCAACCTGTTCGCCGGGGTCGTCCTGCTCATCCAGCACCCGTTCACCATCGGCGACCAGATCAGGGTCGGTGAGCAGGAAGGGGTCGTGGAGAACATCAAGGTGCGCGACACCCAGATACTGACCTACGACGGCCAGCGGGTCTTCATCCCCAACAGGACCGTGTTCGACAGCCCGATCGTCAACTATTCCTCGACGGCGACGCTGCGTGTGGACATGCGCTTCCAGTTGAAGGAAGGCGCGGACGTCGGAAGGGCGAAGGGGCTGGCGCTCAAAGTGCTAGGCGCGGCGGAGGGAGTGCTGGACCAGCCGGCGCCGGTGGTCCTCGTGGATACCGACAAGGAGTGCCTGGTGCTCCTGCTGCGCTTCTGGACCGACTCGGACCGCAACCGCGAACCCAAGCTTACCTCGGCGATACTGGAATCTCTGGAGAGTGAAATCTAGGTGCCAGGCACCGGTTTTACACTTAGTGAAATCTAGGTGCCAGGCACCGGTTTTACGCTTCCAGCTCGTTCAGGAATACCTCACGCTCCTCGTGGGCCGAGCGCATCATCGCCAGAGCGAACTTCAAGACCTCGCGGCCTCGCTCCCCCGTGAGTACAGGCTCGGTGTCGTTCCTGATGGCGTCGATGAAGTGGTGGGTCGAGTCGTGGAACGAGTCGCCCCAGTCCTGCCGCATGTCGTCGTACTCCGTTATCTTGCCGTCCTTGTAGAGGATCACCGGCGCTACGCCGAGCATGTCGGCCGTCCACTTCGTGACCCAGATCACGCCCTTCTCCCCGGTGACCTCCATGCGCTCGTCGATGGCGTAGTACTTGCTGGCGATGTGCAGGTCCTCGCTCATCATCTCGTCACAGACGCCGAAGACGTCTCGGTCGCGGGCGTAGCGCCAGGCGACCACCGCCGGCGCGTCTATCTTCGCCCCCGGGAACATCTCGCGGGCGCCGATCCAGGCGAACACCTTCTCAACCTCCCCCAGCAGATCGATCGCGACAGACCACTTGTGGTAGCCGTCGTCGAACAGGCAGGGGCCTCCACCGCACATCTCCTCCACCACGCGCCAGGCCCACGACTCGAGAGGGACCTCCCAGCCGCTCGGGGCCATGCTCATGTTCATCTTGATCCGGATGCCGACGGGGTCGCCTATCTCGCCGGCCTCCAGCAGCGCTTTCGCGCGGAGGTAGGGCGGGTAGAAGATGAAGTTCTCGAAGACTTTGAACTTGGTGCCCGCCGCCTCAGCCGCCGCTATCATGTCGTCCATCTCCTCCAGCGTTACCGCGGGAGGCTTCTGGAGGCTCACGTGTTTGCCGGCCCCGAGGGCGTCTAAAACCTGGTCCTTGTGCAGGAAATGAGGGGTGAGCACCTCGACGATGTCGACGTCGGGGTCGGCTAGCATCTCCTTGTGGTCCAAGTAGGTCTTCGCCGGCCCGTACTCCGCGACCCTGCGCTCGAGGATCTCCTCATCGACGTCGCAGAACGCCGCGACGCGCACGTCGTCGCGGTCGAGGTAGCCGAGGATGTTGAGGTCCATGATACGGCCGCAGCCGATGAATCCGACTCCGAGCTTCGACAAATCGACCTCCTTCCCTGAGCGCGCCGCGAGGGCGCTTCCCGCGGATTACGTCGTGCGCACTATCGAGTGCCCTTCGCATATAATACCAGAGGCGAAAGGAGCCACCATGGACGAGCCCGAGATCGAGGGCCACAAGGTAATAGAACTCCCGACGGTCCACAAAGCCTACCTGGTCGAGCAGACCTACGACACCCATACCGTCCGGTGCGGGGTGTGCCGCCAGCACTGCGAGATAGATCCGGACGCCCGTGGCAAGTGCGAGACCCGGATCAACCTGGAAGGCCAGCTCTACACGCTCACCTACGGCGACATCATCGCGAGCGAGAGCAGGCCCGTCGAGATGAAACCGTTCTTCCACTTCCACCCCGGCGGAAGCATGCTTACCATCGCCACCGCGTCCTGCAACCTCGAGTGCCCGTGGTGCCAGAACGCCGAGCAATCGCGCGCGGTGCCCAGGCCGCTGGCGGCCAGGCACGTGCCCATGCGGGAGGTCACCGATCAGGCGAAGGCCGCGGGCGATATCGGCGTCTGCGTCTCCTTCACCGAGCCGCTCATGCTCTTCGAGTACTGCCTGGGGCTCTTCCGCGAGGCGGGGTCCAGCAAGCTGGCGAGCGCGTTCGTGACCAACGGTTACATGACGTCCGACGCCCTCCACATGCTCGTCCGCGCGGGCCTCGACGCGCTGAGTGTCGACGTGAAAGGCTCCGACGACGTCTATCGCGAACAGTGCGGCGGCACCGAGGGCGCTCTGCCCGCCTGGGAGACCATCGCGAACGCCATCGAGATGGGCGTGCACGTCGAGGTCGTGCACCTGGTCGTCACGGGCGTGAACGACAACAGGGAAGCCTTCGCCGAGATAGTCCGGAACCACCTCGAATACGCCAACGAGAACATCCCGCTCCACATCAACGCCTACAACCCGGCGGGCGGATACGACGCCCCTCCGACATCGGTCGAATTCCTGGAAGAAGCGCATGCGATGGCGAAAGAAGCGGGCATCCTGTTCGCCTATGTGGGCAACGTGCCCGGTCACAAGCTGGCCAACACCTGGTGCCCACAGTGCGGGACACTGCTGCTCGAGAGGTCCGAGAGCAAGCTGGCGAAGGACCACACCGACGGCTTCAAGTGTCCGTCGTGCGGTTACGCCCTGCCGGTCGTGCCCTGATCGAGTCCTGAGCCGCAACCGCCTACGCTATAATTATCCTGCTTCGTCACATGGCATCGGAGGCTTGATGGATTACGACGTCGTCATAGCGGGAGGCGGGCCGGGAGGCTCTTCGACCGCGTACTGGCTGGCCCGGCAGGGCGTGCGCGTGCTTGTCATGGATAAGTGCTCGTTCCCGCGAGAGAAGATCTGCGGCGACGGCGTCGCGCCCCGCGCGGTCCGCAACCTCTACAAGATGGGCCTCCAGGAGCGCCTGGACGGCAGCTTCAACAAGTTCCACGGCTTCAGGTTCGCGGGCGCCGGCAGGTCCGTGGTCGAGACCATGATCCCGGCGACTCCCCGCTTCCCCGACCATGGCTACATCATCAGGCGCGTCGACCTCGACAAGATACTCCTCGATTACGCGCGGGAGAACGGGGCCGAGGTCTGGGAGGATTGCCGGGTGACCGCTCCTCTCGTCGAGGGCGGGCGCGTGGTCGGGGTCAGGGCGCTGCGCGATGGCAGGGAGATAGAGGTGAACGCTCCGGTGACCGTGGGCGCCGACGGGCCCCACTCGCGGCTCGGCAGCAAGATGGGCCTGCTCGTGAACGACCCCCTCTACCTCGGTATCTCCATCCGGCAGTACTGGGAGGGCGTGGAGGGCATCGGAGACTACCTCGAGGTCTACCCGGAGAGGGAGATCAGCCCGGGCAGCGGCTGGGTCTTCCCTGTCAGCCGCGACGGGGTCGCCAACGTCGGTGTCGGCGCGATGCTGTATCACATACAGCGCGACAAGATAAACCTCCACGAGTTCTTCGAGACGCTGATACACGATACGGAGCACGTCGCTCCCAAGCTCCGGAACGCGAAGCCGATATCACCGCTGCGGGGCGCGCTTCTGCGCGTCGGGCTGGGTGGCAGCAAGGTCGAGTGCCCCGGGATGATACTGGTCGGCGACGCGGCCAGCATGACCAACCCGGTCTCGGGCGAGGGCATCACGTACGCCCTCGAGACCGGCGCCATGGCGGCGGACCACATACTCGACAGCCGCATGAGCGGCCACGGCTTCCACATCGACCCTGACGAGGATTCGTTCCGAGCGAAGCTCGTCGACAGATACCAGCATTACTTCAACCACGGGATCATGAGCATCAAGTGGGGCAACCGGACGTCGTTCATGCGGCCGCTGCTGGCGGTCACCAGCAAGAACCCGGCGTTCCGCCGCTACCTCGTGAGGTCGCTCATGTACCTCAAACACTAGCAGGGCGCGAGCTTGAAGGTCACTTTCATATACCCCGACTTCTTCCAGTATCCGGACGGCACGTTCATGCCCGAGGGAAGGATCTACCTCGGCATCGGATATCTCTCCGCGGTGCTCAAGCAGATGGGGCACGAGACCTCGCTGGTCCACGTGGTGGAGCCCCCCGAGCGCGAATGGCTGGTCGCGCGGGTGAAGGCGGAAGCCCCGGACCTGGTGGGCTTCTCGAGCACGACCCACATGTTCCGTCACGTGGCGCGGTGGGCTGGCTGGCTGCGCGAAGAGCTCGACGTGCCGGCGGCGTGCGGGGGCGTGCACCCCACTATTGCGACCGCGGAGGTCATCGAGACCCCGGGCATCGACTTCGCCTGCATCGGTGAAGCCGAGGATACCCTCCTCGAGCTGTGCGAAGCGCTCGAACAAGGCGACGACCCCTCAGAGATCCAGGGATTTTGGGCACGAAAGCCTGACGGCGCGGTAGCCCGCAACGCGGCGCGCCCGCTTCTCACCGACCTCGACAGCCTTCCGTTCCCCGACCGCGGCATCTTTGACCCCTCGCTGTTCTGCGAGGACCAGCACCCGCGCGGGACGCTGATGGCCTCGCGTGGCTGCCCGTTCAACTGCACCTACTGCTCCAACCACGCCCAGAAGAGCGTGTACCCGAACCAGAAAGACTACGTCCGCTTTCGAACGCCGGAGAACGTGGTAGCCGAGATCGAGCAGATGCTCACCACCGGCGAACGCATCGAGTACATCCGTTTCGACGATGACATCCTCACCACCGACCGTGAGTGGTTCTCGCGCCTTTCGTCGCTGTACCGCGAGCGCGTCGGGATGCCGTTCATCTGCAACTCGCGGGTGAACTTCATGGACGAGGAGATGGCAGGCGCCCTGGCTGAGATGGGTTGCGAGGTCGTCTGTATGGGCATTGAGAGCGGGAACCCATGGCTGCGCGACAAAGTCCTCAACCGGCACATGTCGAACGACCAGATCGTCCGCGCGTTCGACGCGTGCCGCGACGCCGGCATGAAGACGGTCTCGACCAACATGTTCGGGCTGCCGAACGAGGTCACCTCGATGGTGCTGGACACCATCAAGCTCAACGGCCGCTGCCACCCGGACACAATACAGATATCGACATTCATCCCCTACCCCGGGACGGAGCTCTTCAGGCTCTGCGAGGAACAGGGACTGATCGAGGGCGAGCGGGTGGACTCGATATTCGCGGGCCGCTCACCGTTGAAGTCGACGGCTTCAGGCTGGGAGGACGCCGCGGTCAAGAAGAACTTCCATACCCTCGCCTACACCTACGGGCGGCTGTTCGACGCTCAGAGGCGGCTGCCCGGCCGCCTGGGTGAGCGGGGCCTGGATCGCCTGACGCTCGGAACAAGAGGATCCCGTGTGCGGCGCCGCGCCTTCGAGACCGCGATGCGCTGGGCCGACGGCCGCTTCCAGCCCGAATGGATCAAGTACTAAGGCTGACCGCTTCATTGACCCTCCGGTCATTCCCGCTTACCTTTCTGATATAATTCCTTGGCGGCAACCGGGGCGTGTGGCTCGAACAGGAGGTAATGATGGGCAAGACCATCGTCGTAGGAGGAGGAACTTCAGGGCTGGCCGCGGCGTACACTCTCCAGCGGGGAGGCGCCGAGTGCACCGTCCTTGAGAAAAGGGACTTCAGCGGCGGCCGCATCTACGGCATCGAGAAGGAAGGATTCACGCTGGACCTCGGAGCGCAGTTCTTCTTCAGGCGCTACCGCACCACCTACGACCTGATGAACCAACTGGGCATCTTCGGTCAGCGCGTCAAGTTCGCGAAGCCGGTCGGCATCCTCCGCGATGGGACCGTTCACGCACTCTCCACGAGTGTGATGGACAATCTCAAGCATCCGACGGCTGCTTTGAAGTTTGGCGCCCTCTCGAACAGGGGCAAGCGGCAGGGCATGAAGATGGGGCTCGATTTCCTCAGAATCAGCAAGAAGCTGGACTTCGACGACCCGTTGAAAGCCATCGAGCTCGACAACATCTCCGTGGCGGATTACGCCAGGCGCAACTGGGGCGACGAGATCCTCGAGTATGCGATCCAGCCGATCGACAGCGCCCTCACCCTTGGCGAACCCGAGGAGATCTCGGCCGCTTACGGCCTCGCCCTGCCGTGGTACGCCATCCAGGGATTGAGCACCACCACCAAGGGGATCGGCTACCTCGCCGAGTCCCTGTCTTCGAACGTCAAGGATATCAGGCTCAACACCGAAGTCACGAAGATCCTGCTCGATGGGGACAAAGCAAAGGGCGTTGAGATCAAGAACGGCTCCAAGACCGAGTTCATGGAAGCCGATGACGTCATCTGCTCGGCCCTGGCTCCCCAGGCAGCCGGGCTGCTCCCCGACCTTCCCGCCGCCCTGACGGATACCCTGTCCGGCATCAAGTACAGCGCGTGCACGCACGTGATGCTGGCCACCAGGGGCAAGGTCATCGACGACATGTACGCGATAGCGACGCCGCGTCGCGAGGGCCTCAGCATGTGCGGCATCACAGACAACGCCAACAAGGCGCCGACGTACGCTCCCCCCAATACGAGCCTCATCCACGTCTTCACCTTCGGCAAGTTCGCCCGCGAGATGCTCGACTGGGACGACGCAAGGATCCAGGAACACTGCACCCGCGAGATACAGATGGTCGTCCCGGCGTTTCCGGATGAACCCATCTTCTGCGAGATATTCCGCTGGCCCGAGGCGGTGTGCCTGTCCAGCCCTGGCCAGATAACCGCGGTGCAGAAGCTCAAGGTCGGCCTCAGGGAGTTCAAGCGACTTCACCTGGTGGGCGAATATTTCGGCATGCCTTCGGTTGAAGCGGCGCTCAACTCAGGGGTCAAGGCCGCGGAGAAAGTCCTGAGAGGCCTGTAGCAGGGCAAGGGGCAGTGGTTGTCCTTCGCTCTGTGCCGCCCGGGCGCTCAGTGGTAAAATGCGTTCAGTAGCGGCGACTTTTCGCTGTCGGGTGCGACTCTAAACCAAACCGTATTATTTGCCATGGAAAAACGAACCAGCATCAGGGCGCTGGTCATCGAAGACGATGTTGAGATGGCCAACCTCTTGAAGAGGATCATCAAAAACAAGTTCTCCATGGACGTGGAGCTCGCCTACGACTGCGCGACCGCCCGGCAGAAACTGACCGACCGGGACTTCGACCTCATCACCCTCGACTACAGGCTGCCTGACGGGGCGGGGCTGGACCTGCTCGACGAGATAACCGCCGGCGGCCGTCCGCATCCCCCCGTGATAATGGTGACCGGGCACGGCGACGAGGAGACCGCGGCCAGGTCCTTCCAATCGCGCGCCTCGGGATATGTCGTGAAGGACGCCAAGCTGCCCGAGCTTCTGCTGGAAGCGGTCGAGAAAGCGCTTGCTGAGATAAGCCTCCAGCGGGTCGAGAAAGAACTGCTGGAGGAGAAAGTCTTTATCGAGGACGCGTTGAACGGCCTGCCTGATATCTTTGCGGTCGTCGATACCGAGGGCAACTTCTTCCGCTGGAACTCACAAGTGACCGAGCTCACCGGCTACACCGACGCCGAGATCTCCCGCATGAACCTCCTCGAGCTGTTCCGGCAGGAGGACCGCCAGAAGCTGGTGGACGGGATGCGGGATGTGCCTGACGAGGGTTTCGCCATCGACGAAGTGGTCCTCGAGCCCAGGTCGGGCACGCGGCGCTGCTACGAGTTCCGCGGGCGCCAGTTGCGCAACTATGACGGTATCCCTATCGGCTTCAGCGCTATCGGTCGTGACATCACGGAACAGGTACGTGCGAGAGACGAGCTGAAGGCTGACATCGAGAGAGAGGTGGCCGAGCGCGCCCGGCTCGAAGAAGCCAGCCGCGACAGCGCGGCGCACTTCCAGTCGATCCTCGAGAACTCGACCGACGTGATCACGATACTGGCCGGGGACGGGACGATCCTGGAGATAAGCCCGTCGATCAGGCCTTTCCTCGGGTACGAAGGCGACTTCATGATCGGCAGGAAGGTGTTCGATTTCGTCCACCCGGATGACATCGCCAACGTGCTGAACACCCATAACAGTGTCGCCGAGGGAACCAGAGAGAGCAACGCCTCCGAATGCCGCTTCAAACACGCGGACGGGACCTGGCACCCCCTGTCGGTGTCGGGGCGCGTCTTCCAGAAAGACGACGGCGGCATCAACATCATAGTGAACGCACGGGACATCACAGACGGCGTGGCTTCCCAGGAAGCACTACTCAAGAGCGAGGAGCGATACCGCAGCATCTTCGCGCTCAGCCCCGACTTCATCTTCCTTATGGACACCGAGGGCAGGTTCATCGACGCCAACGAGGCGATGCTTCAGCGAGCAGGCCTGACGCTCGAGGAGCTCCAGGAGATCAACTATTCCCCGTTCGTCACCGGGCTGAACGACGAGGGACTGCAGGATACCATCGCGAAAATCAGGGCCGGCGAGGACGTGCGCGGTCTGGAGGTCGAGGTCCGCCGCGAACGCGGGCGCGACGGGTTCTACGAGGTAAACGCCATACCTGTCAAGGAGGATGGCGAGGTAAACAAGGTGCTCGGACTCGCACGCGATATAACGGAGCGCAAGCGGACCGAGGACGAGCTCAAGAGGCTCAACCAGGAACTGGAGGGCTACGCGCAGACCGTGTCACACGACCTGCGCGGCCCGCTGACCTCGATCAAGCTCGCCGCCGACCACCTGTCGATGCTGTGGGCGAAGCGTGACTCCGTAAAGGATCTCGGTGACGAGATCGAGCGGGTCGCGGAGGTAGTCCGCGCCAGCACCGGTCAGGCGGAGGCGCTCATCGAAGACCTCCTGGCGCTCGCCCGCGCGGGCCAGGAGGTGGAAGAGGTATCGGTGGTCGACGTCAAGGCGACCGTGCAGAGGGTCATTGAGGAACACGCCCCCGAGATCGAGAAGCGCGGGGTGACAGTCAAAGTCCCCGACGAGCTCGGCCAGATCACGGCCAACCCCACGCATGTCTACCAGGTCTTCAGCAACCTCATAGACAACGGCATCAAGCACAACAACAACGACGCGCCCGTGGTCGAGGTCGAGTATCTCGGCAATGGCCCCCTGGGCCACAGGTACCTGGTCAGGGACAACGGCCCCGGCATCAAGCCGGAGCAGATGGAGAGCATCTTCCTCCCGTTCTTCAAAGGTGAGAACGGATATACGGGGATCGGGTTGACGATTGTAGAGAAGCTCGTGAAGCTCTACGACGGCGAGATCAAGGCCTCCACGCACGGCGGGGCGTGCTTCGAGTTCTCGATGCGTGACCGCCAGGTCACGTCCTAGAAGCCGCGGGTCCCGATCGGGCCCGTAAAGAACCACACCACGATCGCGGTGAACATCAGCGCAAATGCCAGGCTGCCGCCGGTCAAGCTTCGCAGCCTCATCGATACCTTCGCGAGCACCAGGAAGAACGGCGTCGCCAGCACCAGCAGGACCACGACGGGCAGCTTGAACGCCAGCAGGTGAATACTGACGCCGAGCCCTTTCATCAGCGGCAGAAGAGCCGCCACCAGTGCCATGTCGAGCACGACCGCCCGCACTATCATCACGCGCCACTGGCCCTTGAGGCCCTCCCCCGTCTCGAGGTAGCGATAGGCAAGCTTATAGAACAGGTAGTCCTCGAGCCAGAACGCCGCGCCGACCAGCAGCACTCCCAGGAAGAAGTAGAACGGCAGCTTTGCGAAAGCCCTGGGAAGAATAAGCGGCCCGCCGAGCACCAGCAGCACGAAGACGATGACGGCGACCGGTATCAGGGCGTAGGCGACGCTCTTCGCCCAGCGCCCCGCGCCTTCGCCGACCTGTTGCCGCAGGCGCCCGGAGGCGGCCGCCCGCCGCGCCACCACGACCACGAAAGCCACGAAGAACGGCAACAGCAGAAGGGTCCTCGTCAGGTAGAAGATGCCGAACTCGTTCACCCCCGCATAGGGTATGAACGGTTTGACCCCGAGCGCTTTGGCCGCAGGCATCGCCAGGAAGCTCGCGGCGATCACCGGCAGCGCATAGATGAGGACGTCCATGGCCTGCCGCCCCGATGGGTAGTCCCAGGGGGGCGTCACCACTATCTCGCCTCCATCTGGGAACAGCTTCTTGCGTACCAGTGAGAGCACGCCCAGCACTACCGCGAATACCCCGAGAGCCAGGACTATGATCCCCAGGAAGCGGCCCCAGAGGAACGGGGACCCCTGTCCCGCGACGACCGGGAGCCCCGCTGACTGCTTTATCCAGTCGATCGCCTGACGGAGTATCGCGCCGCTCGCCAGCTCGGCCACGTGGTCGTCGTTTGTGACCACGAGCCTGCGCGCGGTCCCTCCCGCGAAGTCGCCGTAGGTCACGTTCTCCTTGAGCTTCGGCTCGGGACCGGTCAGACGCGCCTGCTGCGTAGCCTTCGCCATCAGTTGCTGCTCGCGCTCCACGGAGGCAAGCTCGTCAGCGCTGCCGATGGCAAGCATGTAGTTCGGGGGCTTCGAGTCGCCGACTATGCCGATGACGCTGTACCGCGCCTGGGTCTCGGGAGAGTTCACGTCGAGGTTCTTTGAGAAAGTAGTGAAGAGCCACGACCTGCCGATGAAGGCATCAAGCGGGCCTGCCAGGTCGGTCAGCGCGTCCTTCCACCCGGTCCAGCACCAGATCGCAACGACCGAGGAAAACTCGTTGGCAGGCTGCACGACGCCCGCGCGCGTGACGGCTATCCCGCCGAGTGAGTGGCCCATCGCGGTGATGTGCGAGGAGTCGACCTCGGGGACGTTCTTCTTGAGGTAGTCCCCGGCGGCGATGACGTCGTTAGCCTCAATCGTAAGCGAACGTGCTGTAGCCGTTCGAGCCCCCGTGCCCGCGCAGGTCGATCGAAAGCACGATGAACCCCTCTTTGGCGAGCTGCCGGCTCATCTGGACGTACCATTCCTTCGAACCCGTTGTCCCGTGGGCCAGCACCACGCCAGGCACCTTCCCCTGGACGCTCTTCGGCTTCACGAGCAGCCCGGCGATGGTGACCGGCTTTGGCTCGAGCCCCTCGGTGGTGAAAGTGACGCGCTGGTAAGTGACCCCTCCGATCGCGCCTTTGACGATGACCACGCCGAAGACGATGAGGAGGAGCCCCACCGCGAGGAGGACCATCCATGCCTTGATGCGCCGCCCGCCACCGGACACCTCACGAGGACTGTCCTGCCACACCGGCTCCACCCTGGGTGCTTCTTGCGTGGGAGGCTGAACGGACTGCGCGGGTGGCGTCATCTGTGCCGGCGGCCCCTGTGGTGGCTGGGGGGCGCCCTGAACGGGCGGTCCCTGAGGTGCCCGGCCCGAGGGTTGAGGCATTCCGGGCTGATTGCCTTCGTTGCTGCTCAAGTCTCCTCCGTTCGAAGAGGATCAGGTGCTGGCGGTCATGCAGGGCGCCACCCGGTATATGACCGGAGGCGCGCGGCGCGGGGCAAAAGGCACAACGACTCTGGTCAAGTATTCTACAGCAAAGCCGCGGTCAAGACCTTGATGCGGCGGGCGCGTATCTCGTCGAAAAGGGCGGACTGTGGTATTTTTGTTACGGAAAAGGCAAGTGGTTGGCACCCCCCCTGTAGATGCGCCTGCCGAGCAGGCTCTGAGGCGCTTGACGTGGCTGGCGGTGGTCGTCTTCGTCATCGTGGAGCTCCTGCTCGTACTGGCTATAGTCCTGGATGCCGTGATAGCGAACCACGGCGTTCTTGCTCCCGTCCTCGAAGGGGCCCTCTCCACGCTTGTGGCAGCCATCGTGGTCTACTTCGCGTACTTTTATGCCCGCGCGTCCATGGTGCGGCTGAGCGATGCGGAGTCGGCCAGGACGCGGGCCGAAGCCAGGGTCAAGGAGTTGAGCGAGAACGAACACGCGCTCCTCAACGCGACCCCGGCCTCGGCACTGCTGATGGACGCCGACGAGAAGATACTGGCAATCAACGAGACCGGGGCGTCGATGCTCGGGTCCAGCCCGGAAGACCTGGTCGGAAAATCCGTCGGTGACTTCCTCCCGGCAGCTATCTCCACCGATAGGATCAGGCTCCTGGAGGACGTCAAAGGAAACAGTGAGGGCCTCGATTTCACTGCGGCATACGCGGGGAAGGACTACCGGCACATCGTGGTGCCGATCTTTGACGAAGAGGGCAGCGTGGTTCGCATGGCAGTCTACGCCCTCGACGTTACGGACCAGGAGGAGGCCGAGAGCAAGGTCAGGGAATCCGAGGAGCGCTACCGCACGCTCTTTCGAGACCTCGTTCGACGGGATCGTCTACCCGGAACTGCAGGGCCGCATCATCGCCTGCAACCAGTCATTCGCCAAGAACATCGACGCGCTCGCCGCCCTCAACAGCTGCTGGGTCTCCAAGGCCGTGTCGCTCTCCAAGGCGAAGAAGGTGATACTGGATATC
>DAIUEJ010000040.1:0-23458 GCA_036845225.1 Candidatus Anoxymicrobiaceae bacterium
CCCCAGTCACAGCCGACGCCGCCGTCTGGTTAGTGCCGAAGGAAAACCAAGGTAAGAGACGACAGAAAAGCAGCGGGACGCGCAGCCCGCTGCTTTTCCTTTTCCCTGAACGGTGTTCCAGCCGCTGAAAAGAGCCGCGACGAAAAACGGACACAGACATTTGACTGGTCAGTTCTGATAGGTTATAAAAATTACCTACCGCCCATCCCCGGTCGCGGCCGGGAGGCAGGTGGTTCACCGAACGGAAGGGGGTTGCACAGTGTCTCTGATGCGAAGCGTGGGCAGATTTGCAGGCAAGATGGGCAGCAACAAGGAGATGATCGCCGGGGTCATGGAGGGAATGGACCCCCGTTCCGTCGCGCAGGCCATAAACGAGAACGCCGGCTTCATGGCCGCGATCATGTCCAACCTGGACCCCAAAGCGATCGCCGACTCCATGAACGATGGGCTCGAGTTCATGGGCGAGGTCATGAAGTACATGGACCCGCAGAAGGTCGCCGACATGATCAACAAGAACGAGCGCCTGCTGCCGCGTTATATCGAGTGCATCAACCCGAACGTCTTCACGCGCAGCGCGGGCACGGTGGTCTCGAAGCTGCGGTATGCGACCTACCGTCTTCCGATGTTCCAGAAGCCAGGCGAGGAGCCGTCACAAGACTAGGTCCCCGGATGAGCTGATCACAGAGAGGCCCCCTGCGGGGCCTCTTTTCTTGCGCGCTTTTGCAGCGCGGTCCGACCGGAACCGCAAGGGTTTTTGCGTTCACAGGCAGAACAACTGTGCCGAACGGACTTCGGGTACAACGTCGGTTATGGCCAGCCTTCCGCGTGACGGTCTGATGGAAAGGGGGGCGCGGGGGCCGGGAGGCTACGGGACCGACATCTCAATTATTCTTAGGAGGAACTCATGAGAACAGGCAAGTCATTGCCGATGCTGGTCGCCGTCTTCCTGGTGGCCGTGATGGCGGTCGCCCTCGGAGCGGGCTGTGCCTCCAAGCCGGCTGCAAAGCCGCAGGTATCCAACCTCGATCCGTCGGCAGGGCCGACGGGCACGCAGGTGAACGTGGTCGGGAGCAATTTCGGTGACTCGCAGGGCAACAGCGTGGTGCACGTAGGGGTGAAGGTCGCGGACGTGGTGACCTGGAGCAACGTGCTGGTGACCTTCAAGATCCCGACCGGCTTGAGCGGCACCCTTCAGCCGGTCAGCATCCTGACCGCCGCCGGCGAGAGCAACGAGCTTATCTTCGGGCTCCAGACGACGAAGCCCAGCCAGCCGTCTGGTGACATCGAGAGCATCACGCCCGTTACGGCCATGCAGGCTTACGAGAAGAAGGCCGGAGTCAGCACGGCAGGATGGACGTTCAGCGTCGTGAAGCTGTCCGGCATTGACCCGACATGGAAGATCGACCAGGGTGGGAAGGCGAAGGGCACGGCCACCTACTTCCTGCTGCACAACGTGCCGACCGCAAAGGTCAATCCAAACTGGACGATCATCGACGCTGCCGCCTCGTTCACGCCGCAGAAGCTGGCGACCGACGGCGCGCCCGCGGACCTTCAGATGACACTGCCGGCGCCGACTCCGCCGCAGCCGCCGGCGAAGACACAGCAGCAGGTCATCCTGGACTACATCGCCTCGAAGGGCATCGACACTTCGGCCGTCACGATCACGCTGCTCAACGAGAGCAAGATCGACCCGACCTGGGAGCTCTTCAACGCCGACTGGCCGGCGGAGGCGCAGATACCAGACGCGAAGGTCGTGCTGCACAAGGAGAGCGGACAGTGGGTCGTCAAGAACTACGGGGCCGACGTGAGCAACACGCCGGGCATGCCGTCCGACCTGCTGAAGTGAGATAAGAAGCAACAAGTGCGCCATTGGGGTCAGGCCCCGGTGGCGCACTTTTTGTTATCAGAGCCTGCCCAGAGGAGTGTAGTCGACCCAGGTCGGCCCGGCCCAGCCCATGTGGCCGTCATCCTGGATGACCCTCAGGTAATAGAAAGAGTTCTCGCGGAAGGACGGGTCCTTCCAGTCGACGACAGCCTCCGGGCCGCTGCCGCCACCATGCCAGGCCGCGCTGTAGCCTTTCGAATCGAACTTGACCAGTTCGACGAGCTCGAGGCATGAAGTGCCGACCACGTGCCCCGTGACGTGCACCTCCCCGTCGGAAGCCATCTCCGCGCCGTGAGGCACGCCGTTGACCCGGAACTCGATCAGCATCCTCGCGCCGGTGGTGCCGCAGACGCGCCTGTCCTTGAGAGACTGCCAGGCGGCCTCCCGAGTGACCGCCGTGGCGAAGATGCCCGTGATGCCGCCGCTGTACAACTGCGACGGCGCCCTTCGCGGATCCACGCCGACGATGTGCTCGTCCGAACCCGCCACGAGCCCGAACCGGTGCCCCGCGGCGAGGGCGTCGCGCACGTAGCTCCTCGACTTCGTACCGGCGTACTCCTTTCCGAGCACCGCCCGCATAACCGTGCCTCGCACGCCTTCCACAAGCGCGACGTGCGAGATCGGGCGAGGGCAGCCGTAGAACTCGGAGTTGCCATGACGCGAATAGACCTCGACCAGGCGCTGCAGCCCTGCGCCTTTCTCGTGACCGCGCGGCCCGAAGTCGAAATGCATCTCTCCGGCGTGCGTCTTCCAGGCGGTGTGGTGCGGGACCACCATGACATCGCGCCCTTCGAGCGCGGCGAGCAGACCCTCCGGCGTGGAGTAGTCCGGGTTGGTCATCGGCAGGAAGATCGGCATCTCGTCGGGACCGAAGAGCACGTTGCGGTGCCCGAACACATTGTTCGTCCACTCGTAGGTCCGGAAAGTGACGAACTCCCCGGTCCTGCAGTAGTCGTCCGCGAGGCGCATCATGAGCGACAGTTCTTCCGGGCTGCGGGGGCGCTCTTCTCCGAAGCTCCAGTTGTCATGGTCGGAGACGGCCGTGAAGTCCCTGCCCATCAGGTCGCGCGCCCTGTGGTACAGATACCACGGCTCCTGGGTCCCGTCAGAGACAAGAGAGTGCGTGTGCATATCGCCCCACAGCAGGCGGCCCGGCGCTCCGCTGCACACGATGGGATTGCTGGTCCCCTCGAGCCTCTGCTCGGACCAGCACACGTGCAGGCGCGCTATGCCCGGCCCCTTTACCCGCGCCTGGAACCTGGCCACCCCGTCACCGCTCTCCGGCATCACGACTTCAGCCGGCGCCTCGAGGTTGCCCTCGGGTTGAATGAGGAGCTTGCCTCCCGTGGCTGGCGACAGCAGGCCGCGCGAGTCCAGGCACCTCACGAGCACGCGGACCATCTCCCCCGGAGCGGCGAGTGTGGGCGCGACGACGTCGATACCGGCCGGCGCCCCGCCCACGGCATCGAGCCTCGGGACCGCCGAGTCCAACCAGTAGTCGCCGTTCGCGCAAGAGTCGACCTCGATCGCGAACTCTGTGCTCATGGTGCCCAGCGGCGGCCGCAACCCGGAGCCTTCGCCGAGCGAAAACTCCACCGTGTCGCCCTCGTCGAGCGAACCGCGTTCCAGCCGCACGGTTACCTTCAAGTTCTGGAGGAAGACGTCGCGCGGGTCGATCTGCTCCAGCTTCCTTCCGATCTTCTGGAGGAACTTGCGCTTGAGCCACCTCAGCTGAGTGCGGTCCATCGCTTTTTCCATGAGGGAGACCGAGAGCTCGACGTCCGGCCGCGACGAACGCACCACGAGGTAGTTGGCCTTGGACGGGTCGCGGCGCTGGAGGGTCCCCCACCCGTTGGCCCACTGGAGCCGGAGTTGCCAGGCGTCCGCCCTCAGACGCAGGACACTCCCCGGGCAGAGGCGGACAGAACCGCCTTCCGTGATCCCGCCGGGTCCGACGCGATAGACGAGCTTCACCGGAACGGGCTCGCCGCCCGCTACGACTGCGCTGGGAACGATCTCAAACGAGCCGCTCACCATCGGCGACCGGATGGGCTCCCCCCTCTCGCCGCGCAAGGTTTTCACGAAGATGAGAAAGACGAGAAAGAGGCCGAGCGGTGGCACGATTATCAGGGCGCCGAGCGACACACCAACAATGACGGCTAACTTTATGATGAGCTTCCTGTTCCGCAAGCAGGCCCCCGTTTCCACTCCAGCTCCGCGCGTCACACGCATGCAGACTATAGTGTAATGCAAAACGGCCGCCAGGTACTCCGGGGCGGTCGTGAGCCGGCCTTGTGTTATCATTTCAATGCCCGCGGCGCACCGGTCGCGCCTCCTGAGAGGCCATCGATTCGCCGCGTTTCACGCGATAAACATCCGTCCCTCGCCGGCCACGGCAGGGAGCGAAGTCAACTGCGAGGTGCACAAATGCGAAAGGCCGCGAGAATATTCCTGCTCGGCGCGCCGGCAGCGGCGTTCGCCGGCGCGGGGTACCTGGCCTTGAGGCTGAAGCTCTCGATGCCTCGCACCAGCGGGTCGCTCCGCCTGGCCTGCCTCGATGACGAAGTGGAAGTCATATACGACCATGCCGGCATACCCCACATCACCGCCGGCAGCGACCTCGACGCTTTTCGCGCGCTCGGTTTTGTGATGGCGCAGGACCGCATGGTCCAGATGCAGACGATGTTGCGGCTCGCGACCGGAAGGCTCGCCGAAGCCATCGGTACCATGGGCGTGGACATGGACAGGTTCATGCGCACCATAGGCCTGACACGCATCGCCGAAGAGTTTGCCGGAGGAATGGACCCCGAGTCCCGAGAGGCGCTCGCTGCCTACTGCGACGGCGTCAATGCGTACATCGCGCGCTCGGCGACCAGGCTGCCCTTCGAGTTCATGTTCCTGAAAGGCAGGCCCGAGCCGTGGACCCACGCCGACTGCCTGACCCTGGGGCTTCTCACGACCTGGCTGCTCGACTCGTTCTGGCTGGCGGACCTCATGCGGGAGAGACTGATCAGGAGCATCGGACTCGAGCGCGCCATGGAGCTGCTGCCCGAGACCGCGCCCTGCAACAACCCGCCGGTCAAAGTCGACGGTCCCGGTCCGGCCGCCGAGACCCTTGAGCCCGGCGAGGAGATCGACTGGGGATTCGACGCGGAGCCGGCCGGAGGCCGATGGGTGTCGCGAGCCGGAGGCCTTGCGGCGCGCACGGTGGCGGGCTCGAACAACTGGGCCATCTCGGGCGAGCGCACCACCACCGGCAAGCCGATCCTCTGCGGCGACCCGCACATCCAGCACAACGCCCCGGGGATGCTCTACCTCTGCCACCTGACGACCCCGGGCAGCGACATCATCGGGGCCGGCTTCCCCGGCCTTCCCGTGATACCGTACGGGCACAACGGCTACTGCGGCTGGACCGCCACCAGCCTCTGCCCCGACACGCAGGACCTTTACGTCGAGACGTTTGAGTCCGAGGACTCCGACCGGTACCTCTTCGAGGGCGAGTGGCACGACGCCGAAGTCCTCACCGAGGAGGTCAAGGTGCGGTTCGGCAGGGACCGCACGCTGCGCATCCTCGTCACCTGCCACGGCCCCATCATCAAGCGCAAGGGCAACAAGGGGCTGGCGCTCAAGTGGGTGAGCCAGGACACCTCGCTCGACTCCCTGAACGCGATGCTCAAGCAGAACCGCGCACGTTCGTGGGACGAGTTCGTCGGCTCCATGGAGAACTTCGTCGGCCCGGCGCTGAGCCAGGTCTACGCGGACGTCGACGGCAACATCGGGTACATGGCTTCCGTCAAAGTGCCCCGCCGCGCCAAGGGGGACGGAACCATCCCGTATCATGGCGCCGGGGGCGACTGCGAGTGGGAAGGCTACGTGCCGTTCGAGGACATGCCCCGCGCTCTGAACCCCGAAGAAGGCTTCATCGCCACGGCGAACTCCAAGATAGTAAGCGAGGGTTTTCCGGAGCTCATCACGCGCGCATGGGAAGCTCCATACCGCAACGGCCGCATCTCCGCCCTGTTGAGGACCAGGGACAAGTGGTCCCCGGACGACATGCGGGCGATACACGCCGACACGTTCACCTACCCGGGCAGGACGTTCGCCGAATCGGTGGCGCGCGCGGTGGCGACGCCCGCCGCGGACCGCATGTCTCCTGCGGCTCGCGAAGCCGCCGGCCGACTGGCTGCCTGGGACCACCAGGCACGCGCCGAGTCCGTCGAGACCACCATCTACTTCTATGCCTGGCACCACCTGTGCGAGACACTGCTCCGGCACCGGCTCGGGAGCACGCTCTACGGCGAATACACCTGCTCGTGGACGAGCGTCAGCCTCGCCCTGGAAAATGTCATCTCCATGCGAGACCCTTACTGGCTCCCGCCGGGAATGGGCACCCTGGAGGACGCGGTGCTCGATGCCCTGGAGAAAGGGGTTGCCGAGGTTGCGGGGGTCTACGGGACTGGCGACCAGTCGGCCTGGAAGTGGGGCCGCGTCCATTACCTGACCTGCCAGAACCTGCTCGGGCTCTTCTGGCCCCTGGACAAGATATTCAACGTGGGGCCCGTTCCCCGCGACGGCGAGGGCGACACGGTCAACGCTTCGCCGCCGTCGAGCGAGTGCCTGACACAGTTGCTGGCGCGCGGGACGATGGGCGGCTGCACGGAGATGGCGATCCTTCCCGATTGCAGCAGCCACGCCGCGTACGCCGGGCCGGTCCTGCGCATGATAATCGACTTCAACGACCTCGACAGCTCGAGGGCCGTGCTGGACGTCGGCCAGTCGGGCCACAGGCTCAGCCCGCACTACAAGGACCACTTCCCTGTGTGGTGCAAGGTGGATTACCTGCCGCTTCCGTACAGCAGAGAGAAGGTGCTGGAGCAGAAGGCGAGCGCGCTGCGGCTCTTTCCCTAGGGCAGTTCCTTTTCCCAGTCACGGAAAGTGAACTCGAAGACCGCCCCGCCGTCGTTGTGCGCGCTTATCTCGCCACCGTACACCCCGATGATCTTCTGGACGGTGGCGAGGCCGATGCCGGTCCCGCCTTCTTCTCCCCTGTAGAAAGCCTCGAAGAGATGGCCGAGGTCGTCCGGGCTGATGCCAGGGCCGTTGTCCCTGACCACGTACCGGTGCGCGCCGGTTGAGTCCTTGCCCAGGTAGGAGACCTCGACCACCGGCTTGTCCGAGGTGTCGAACTTGATGGCGTTCGCTATCAGGTTCGAGAAGAGCTGATAGACGTGTGCCGCGTTCGCGTGCAGAGTCCCGAGGTCGTCGGACACCTTCACCTCGACGCCTCTTGCCTTCAGGTCCGGCGCGCGCTCCTCCAGGACCTGGGAGACCGTCTTCGAGACCGGGACGCTGGCGACCGACACCGGTGTCTGCCCTGCCTCAGCGAGCTTGAGGAGCTCGTCGATCAGGTCGAGGGTGCGGCCGGCGTTCTCGCCTATCATGTGTGCCATGTCGCTTATGGTCACCCCGGCCTCTTTGTAAAGCTGCGGTGAGGACTGCACCTCATCGACGAGCAGGCTGCTCGCCATCACCACCGAGGACATGGGCCCCTTGAGGTCGTGCGATACCGTGTGGGCGTACTGCTTGAGCTCCTCATTAGTCCTCTTGAGCTGGGCGGCCATCCGGTTGAGTGCCATCGCCACCTCCTGGAGCTCGTCCCTGCGCCCGGTGTCCAGAACGAGGTCGAGGTCGCCTTTCCCGATCTGCTCAGCGCCGTCCTTGAGAACTGCCACCGAACGAGAGATGTCGCGCACCAGGACGAACGAGATCACAGCGAAGATTATGAGGCCGATGGGGGCGAGAACCACCGGCACCAGCCGCGCGGTGTTCGAGGCGTCCTTGGACTGCGCGTCCGCCTCCGCGGCGTTCGTCTGCTCGGCGGCGGTAACCGACTCGAGGCCCGGTACAAAGGTTTCGTGGTAGGCGTTCTGCGCCTTGGTGGCGAGAGCGACCGCCTGCGTGTAATCGCCGGCCATGCTGGCGGCGATCGCCTGGTCCACGTTCGAGCCTATCAAGGTGTAAGTCCTGCGTATCGCCTGGACGCGCATAAGCTCGCTCGACTGGCGGTCCCCGAGGTCGGACGCGCCCGAGAGGTTGATGTTGTCCCGGAGAGATGTCTCCCACTGGGCGAACGCCGCTTTGACGCGCGGGTTGTAGTCGACCTGCTCAACACTCCTGCCGCCGGAGATGATGAGGTCATCAGCCCTGTCGACTTCCAGGCCCGAGTACTTTGCAACTGCCTGCGCCTGCGTGAGCCGCCGGAGTGACAGGCGCACCTGGTCGTCACGCTGGTCTGCGACCCCGGTGGCATACAGGATGCCGAGGATGATGAGCAGGAACACCAGGAACTCTATGGCTGACCCCAGTATGAGGCGATTTCTAACCGACATTCGAACCTCTGAGCTTTGTCTTTCTCTCCAGGGTATTCTCCAAGAAATGCAAGCACCTGCACGCACCCCGTGGTGGCCGGGTGCCATCGATACAGTGTCTTGCCGCTCCACCCCATAGTATCGGCAATTGAACGCGATAAGGAAAAGGGTCGCCGTTACTTGAATATTAATAGTATAGGGAAACGAGCGTCGCGCGCGAAGCACGGACATCTGATGAGAGATAAGGAAAAAAAGACAAAGCGGCGCGGGCGCCACGCGGAAGGCGCCGCAGAGGAAGCCGGATATCAGCAGGTCGCTCCTGGCGCGCGACCACCGGACCTCGCCGGGCGGCAGGTCTATCCTCCCACGGCCGAACAACAGTACGCGCCGGTCGAAGCGCCGCAGCAATACGCAGCCCCACAGGCTCCGGGACAGGCGCAGCCGCCAGTGCAGCCGGTTGAGCCACAGCCGCCGGTCCCTCACCCGCCTCCGACCGTTGTTTCGCAGGAACCGTACGGGGTGCAGCCACCCGCGCAGCCGGTTGAGCCGGCGCCGCAACCCGTTGTCCAACCGCCGCCTCTCGTCCAGCAGGCGCCGCCCCAACCACCTGTGCCGGAAGGGCCTCCCGCCGGCGAAGCCGCGCCGACTTCGATCGAACCCCCGGCTCAGCCTGAGGCGCCACCGGCTGCGCCAGCCCAACAGCAGGAGGCTCCGGGGTTCTTTCCTCCAGGAACCCAGGCGGCTCCCGGATACTTCATGCCGCCGCCATGGTATCCGCCGCCCTACACGATGCCACCCCCTTACTTTGGATATCCCGGGCCGGGCCAGACCGGCCCGATGCCCGTTGTCCCCGGCCAGCCGCCACTGCCTCCGGAGAGCCCACCGCTTCCCCCGGCGGCCTCCCGGATCCCACCGCCGGGACCGTTCGGGCCAGGGGGCCCGATGACGCCGCCGGGCTTTCCCGTCGGCATGTACCCGCCCATGGGCCCGGCGCCTCTCGACATGATGTCTCTCGAGGAGCCCGAGTTCGAATCGCTTACTCGTGGTGAGACAAGCCACTGGCGTGTCGACCTCAAGTGGATATTCGGGGTCATCACCTCGTTCTTCATATTGCTCGCGCTCATCTCGGCGGGACTATACCAGGTGACCGGTCCGGGCGCCGCGAAGCAAGTGATGGTGCCGATCATCGAGAACGCGACGCAGGTCAAGCAGCTCGTCAAAGGAAACTACCAGGAGCTTCGGAGCAAGGCTCGCAAGAGCCGCGGCGCCAGCATCTATATCCCGGACATAGGCATCACCATCACCCTCAAGGGCGACGTCATCGCCTCGCTTTCGGCGGATGACCTGGCGGACCGGGTGATCGCCGAGGCGGAGAAGCAGATCTACGCTCAAGGATACAAAGAGAGCCTTCCGATGAAGGCAGCGCTCGGCGCGGGCGAGGAGAGGGCAAAGGCCGTCTGTGTCACGATCCTGAGTGAGATGAACCGCAAGATCCACAACGACTTGCTGTGGCCGATAATAATCTTCGGTGTCCTGGCCCTCGCCTTCGGGATACTGTTCATCGTCTTCTGCCGCGGGTGGGGAAAGGTTGCAGGCGCGGGTATAGCCTTCATCATGAGCGCCCTTCCGGCATCGCTGATGCTGCGCATCGGACACCAGTTTGTATGGAAGGCGGGCGCGGCGGGAACTTACAGGCCTGCGGCGAACCAGGCGCTTCGCACGATCAGCTCTCTTGTCATCGCTTATTTCGACATCGCGCTCGCGTTCGGCGCGCTGGTACTCCTGGTGGGCGTGATAGGCGCGGTCATCGCGCGCAAGTCACGCGAGCGCGTCCCGCCCTTCACGGAGTTGAAGCAGCCAGCCTCGCTTCTTGCAGCGCCGATGCCCCCCGAGACCGGAGGCCAGGAACAAACCCCTGTCGATGCGCAGAGCATGCCGCAGGACACTGGCTCGTTCTTCCTCGACCAGGAGTGAGTGTAAAACCGGTGCCAGGCACTTTCTTTACACCGAAAATGAAAAACCCGTGACCGAAAGGCCACGGGTTTAACTCACGAAATGTAATCCTACGCTTTCTTGGCCGCCTTCTTCTTTGCGGGAGCCTTCTTCTTTGCAGGCTTCTTGGCCGCCTTCTTCTTTGCGGGAGCCTTCTTCTTTGCAGCGGCCTTCTTCTTGGCCGGAGTCTTCTTCTTCGCGGGGCCGAGCTTCTTCTCGAGGCTCGCGAGCCGCGTCTCGACTGCCTTGATGTCGGCCTTGGTCACTATGCCGAGCGAGTCGAGCGTGTCCTTCACAACCTTGCCCACCGCGTCTACGAGCTCTGCGCTCTCTTTCTTGCCCTTCTTCACCAGGTCCTGGATGGTGGCTTCCAGCTTCCTGTCCTGGGCCGAATCCTTGACCTTGGCCTTGCCGCCCTCAGCCAGCTCCTTCCCCTTCGCTATCATGTCGTCGACGTTGTTGATCGAGTCGTCCCTGACAGATGCGAGGGCACCGAGAAGGAGATAAGGCATGTCGTTAAGCTCCATGTCAGCACCTCGTTTCGTTATTGCCGCAACGGGGATGCGCCCCGTCTACTTGATCCGCTTTTCTATGTTCGCGAGTCGCTTGTCGAGCGCCCTGATGTCGTTCTTGGTGATAGCGCCCATGTTGTCGAGAATCCTGGTGACTTCTTTACCGATGGCGGTCAGGAGGTCTTCCCGCTCTTTTCTACCCTTGTTCACCAGGTCCCGGACCGCCTTGTCCGCCTGGGCGATTCCCTTCGCGGACTTGCCGCCGCCGGTCTTGCCCTTCTCGACGAGGTCATCAACGGTCTTCTTGGTCTCTTCCCTTATGGTGCTCATAGCGCCAAGCAGGAGATATGGGACATCCTTTGGCTCCACGGTTCCACCCCCCCTTCGGCCGTGCCTAAAGCAACGACAGTTCGCTGCTTGTGAGAAGTAATGCAATTATAAGCGCGACTGTTATCTTGTCAAGTTGAAGGCACCCTCTCAAAGGTTCGCAAACATCGCTTGTAGGAATTGCGGGATTGACCTCGAAACAGGTAAGCAACCAACTGGAAAATGGGGCTCAGGGATGAGATAATGTGCCCGCGGACAACGAGGTTCCCGGGACAGAGAAGGACGTTGGTCCAGCGCTCAAATGTATGGGGGGCGATTGCAGTGGCGAAGGCGAAGATGACCCGAAGCGAGGCCGGGCGCAAGGGGGGTCAGACCACCAAGAAGAAGTACGGCTCCGAGTTCTACTCGAAGATCGGTAGCGTCGGAGGCAAGAAGGGTGGGCAGACGACCAAGAAGAGGTACGGCACCGAGTTCTATCAGAAGATAGGCCGCAAAGGTGGAATGAAATAGGTCGCCATACCAGCCGCACGCCAGCGCCCGCCATTGCAGAAAACTGAACACCGTAGATCCTACCCGAAAGGCCCGCCTCGCTGCGGGCCGGATGGTCAATTATGTATTCGAGCCTGAACGTTCATAACCGCCTGCAAGAACTCGACGTCCCTCATGAGTTGTTCAAGCTGTCCGGCCAGGCGGGGAGCCTGGAGAGGGCGGCGGCCGCGCTCGGCCTGGACCTGTGTCAGATCGCGCGCGTCGAGCTGTTCAGGGTGGACGGCGAGCCGGTGATGGTCATCGTGCCGGGCGACCGGTCGGTCGACATCGAGAAGCTCAAGGCGCTGACAGGAGGCGAGGCGGTCGAGCCCGTACCGGCTGAGGACATACCGTCGCTGACCGGTTACCTCGCGAGCGCGCTTCCACCGGTCGGGCACAAGCTGGAGCTCCCCTCGTACATCGATTACTACACCCTGCGAGAAGATGTAGTATATACTGGCAGCGGTGAGCCCACCGCCATCCTGAAGATAAGGTCCTACGACCTCGTCAGGGCGACAGGGGGAGAGACTGTGGACCTGGTCTCGGTCCCCGAGGAAGGGCAAGAGACATAGAATAGACGCTGAGCGAAGGCCGCCTTCGCATCTTTGGGCCCGGGTCGTGGGCGAGTGGTGGAATTGGTAGACACGCAGGGTTCAGGGTCCTGTGCTCGCAAGGGCATGAGGGTTCGAGTCCCTCCTCGCCCACCAACTCTGACAATGAAGACAGTGGCGCTTGAAGCGCCCCCCCGGGAGACCGGCTGGACAGCCGATCGCATTCAAAGGCCTCAGTACCCGTTGGCGGTTTGCGCTTTGCCTGTTTTAGTGAGGGTGTGCGGCGGACGGGGAGCCTGGGCAGGCAAAGAGTACAGCGGCCGCACTGTTTTCAACGAGTGATTTATGGCGCAGTCTTATAATTCCAGACCGAGATACACCACAGGAAAGAGGCGACGGAACGTCCGCAACAGGCGGACGGCGTCAGTCGGCCCTACCCCTGCGCGCCGGCGCGGTCCGGCGCCGGTACTCATCATCGCGGCCGTGATCGTGCTGCTCGTCTTCTGCTGGATTTTCGGCAGGGGCTGCGGAGGCAACCAGGAGGCCAAGGAGAACGACAAGCTGCGCGTGTACACGGGGGCCGCCAACAAGCTCATAAGTCAATCAGCGGCGGTGGGCGGCCAGTTCCAGGAGCTGCGGACCAACGTCCAGGACCTGACCCGCGCGGACGTGGCTACGAAGCTCCAGCAGATGGTCGACAGCTGCAAGCAGATCGCGCACGACGCGCCGCTCGTCCAGGTTCCTCCGAAAGCGGCCGCACTCCAGCCGATCTTGCAGATGACTCTGGATATCAGGGTCGGTGGAGTGGACGCCTACCGCGCATCCATCCTGGATGTGCTGGACAAGAAGAACACCGACACCGCGGCGACACAGATGTCGGGGGGACTGCTCGACCTGGTGGTGAGCGACCGGGCCATGCAGCGGTTCAGGGGCGGGCTGGAGGAAAAGCTCCAGCAGGCGAAGTTCGGCTTCGAGAAGGTCGCGGACTCCGTCTACATGCCTAAGGCGGACGAGGCGCTGGCCGCGGGCGTGCGCGAGTACATCAGCGGGATCTCCGGCACCGAGTCGGGCAACGCGCTGCACGGCGTCGCTACCATAGGGCTGTCGACAGCGCCGGCGAGCGTCGATAAGACCTCCTCCGGCATCGCGATCCTTCCGTACTCCAAGACGTTCACTGTCAAAGTAAGCGTTCAGAACCAGGGCAACCAGGAAGAGGACGACGTGCCTGTCGTTGTGACCCTGGACACCGACCCCGCGGGCACTCAGCAGAAGAAGACCCAGAAGATAACCCGTCTCAAGGCGGGCGAGACGGCGACGCTGGTCTTCGAAGACCTGGTCCCGGCCACAGGCACCGAGAAAGAGAACATCATGAAGGTCATGGCGGGCCCAGTTCCCGGCGAGAAGAAGCTCGATAACAACTCGATGGAGCTCAACTTCATCATGCGCGCCGAGACCGGCTAAACTTTTTGGGGTCAGACCCCCAAAAGTTTAGTTCTACTCGAGTTGCTCCTGGGCGAGGACCTGCGCCTTGCGGAACACTTCCTTGATCGGGACCCCCTGCTCGCCCGCGATCTTCGCGCAGTCTGCGAACTCAGGTGAGACGCTGGTCACGTGGCCGCTCTCGCGGCCGATCTTGACCCTGACGGCTCCCCACGGCGTGTCGACCTCTACGACCTCGCGCTCGATCGCCTTCTTCATGACCATCGAGGTGCGAAGGCCGAACGTGCTCGTCTCCTCGAGGAGTATCCGCTTGAGGTCGCTCGCGTCCGCGGGCGTGCAGAGCACGTTGATGATAGTCCCGGGCCTGGTCTTCTTCATCTGTATGGGCGTGAGCCACACGTCCTGCGCGCCGGCGCCGAACAGCCTCTCCATCACGTAGTCGTAGAACTCGGGGTTCATGTCGTCGATGTTTGTCGAGATGACATAGGCGAGCTGCTCCTGCTCGCCGGGGAAGTCCAGCCGCTCGCCGGTGATGACCCGCAGCAGGTTCGGCACGCCGATGTCCTTGGTGCCGGCGCCGTAGCCGATGTTGCCCAGCTTCATGGGGGGCATCGTGCCGAAGGCCCCCGCGAGGGTCTTGACCACGGCCGCCCCGGTCGGCGTGACGATCTCGGTGGGGATGCCGCGCCCGTACGTCGGCGTGTCGCCCAGTATCTCGAGCACGGCCGGCGCCGGCACCGGGATCGAGCCGTGCTGGGTCTTGATCATCCCGTGCCCCAGCGGCAGCGGCGAGGCGAAGACCTCGACGATGCCCAGCGCGTGCATCCCGTAAGCGGCCCCGACGATGTCGACGATGGAATCCACGGCGCCCACCTCGTGGAAGTGGACCTGGTCGACCGGCTTGTTGTGTATTACCGATTCCGCGCGCGCGATGCGCATGAATATCTCCAGGCTGACAGACTTCACGGCTTCCGGCAGCGCGCTGTTCTCGATCAGGTCTTTGATGTTATTGAAGGTGCGCACCAGCACGCTCTCGGGGACCACGACGTCCACCTTGGTCCCCCGCAACCCGTAGCTCATCACCTCGCGCGACTCGAGGCGGAACTCCTCCAGGTCCAGCGAGGTGAGAGCGCCGGCCAGGTCCTCCATGTCGAGCCCGAGGTCCACGAGCGCGCCCAGCACCATGTCGCCGCTGATGCCGCTGAAACAGTCGAAGTAAGCTACCGTCACCGACCGCTCCCCTCCCTTTTCGCGACCATCCTGTTGATGACCCCGGCCAGGTAGCCGGCGCCGAACCCGTTGTCGATGTTCACCACGCTGACCCCTGCGGCGCAGGAGTTCATCATCGCCAGCAGCGCGGCAAGCCCTCCGAACGACGCGCCGTACCCGACGCTGGTGGGCACCGCGACGACCGGACAGGACACCAGGCCGCCGACCAGGCTGGCCAGAGCTCCTTCCATTCCCGCGACCACAACGATCACGTTCGAGCGCTCGAGCTCCTCGCGGTGGACCAGGAACCTGTGCGCGCCCGCCACCCCGACGTCGTAGAACCGCTTTGCATCGCTTCCCATGATGGAGGCGGTCACCCAGGCCTCTTCGGCAACCGGGACGTCTGCTGTCCCCGCCGACACGATCGACACCAGCCCGAACGGGTCGACCTTCTCCCTCTCGATGGTTATGGCGCGCGCCTCGGGGTAGTAAACGGCCCTGTCGTCCAGTGCGTGCACGAGCCGGTAGACATCCGGGTTCGCGCGCGTCAGAAGCAGGTTGCCCTCGTTCTTATCGAGGAGCGCCGCGGTTATCTTCTCGGTCTGCTCGAGGGTCTTGCGCTCGCAGAACACCACCTCGGCGAAACCTTGCCTGAGCTCGCGGTGGTGGTCGACTTTCGCGAACCCCAGGTCGGTGAAAGGAAGGGAGCGCAGCCGCCCGAGCGCGTCCTCCACCGGGACCTCGCCCGCTTCGACCTGCCGCAGCAAGTCCCTTATTGAATCTTCGTAGGTCATGGATGTCCACCGCCAGTTGCGGGCCTGTCTCCCCCGACCCTCAGCTCAGGGAGAGCACCTCGTTCAGCGCGCCGGTCCTGTAGCCCGCGAGGTCGACGGTCACGTAGGTGAAGCCCAGCGACCTCATCTTGCTCACGACCCTCTCGCGCACCCCATCCGACGCCAGGACCGGGATGCCCTGCGAGCTCACCTCGATACGCGCCGTGCCGTTGTCATAGAAACGCAGTCGCACGTCTTTCATTCCAAGCCCGGTCAGGAACTCCTCCCCCTTGTCGATCACACTGAGCTTCTCGCCGGTGATCTGCTCGCCGTAGGGGACTCGGGTTGCCAGGCAGGTGCCGGCGGGCATGTTCCAGGTCGCGAGCCCCAGCTCCCGCGACAACGCCCTCACCTCGAACTTGTAGAACTCGTTCTCGAGCAGAGGGCTGCGTACCGACAGCTCCTGGGCCGCCTCCATCCCCGGGCGGTAGTCGCCGGAGTCGTCCATCTGGGTGCCGTCCAGGACCTCCGAGATGCCCTCGCGCGTTGCGATCTCGATGAGCTTGCTGAACCTGCTGTGCTTGCACAGGTAACACCGGTCGGGCGGATTCGCTGTGAAGGCCGGGCTGGTCAGCTCGTCGGTCTTTATGACGAGGTGCTCGACCTTGAGACGCACGGCCATCAGGGTCGACATCTCCATCATCGAGCGCAGGTGCAGCGGCGAATCGACGGTGACCGCGAGCAGGTTGTCCCCCAGCGCCTCTTTCCCGACGGCCAGCAGCAGGGTGCTGTCTACGCCTCCGGAGAACGCGACGACCGCGCTGCCCATGGAGCCAAGGGCTTTCTTGAGGCTGAAGTATTTGTCTTGGAGGTTCGCTTCCATCGGCGCTGTCCCGCCCCTTCCGCCGGCAACTTACGAGTATCATACAACAAGACATGGCGGCCTGGATGTATGATGGGCGCGTGGCGATCAACACCCGCGAAACGCGCCCGGAAGCTGCCCGAGGGGGAGAGGTATGAAGGTCCACCGTTTGAACTGCGGCACGATGCGCCCACGCGGAGCAAAGCTTGTCGCGCGCGACCTCGCGGAAGTGTCGAGCAACTGCCTGCTGCTGGAGACCGAGGACGGGCTGGTCCTCATCGACACGGGCCTGGGCATGCAGGACATGGAAGACCCGCGCCGCCTCGGCCGCTCCAACGCCATCCTGAACGCGCAGCAGGATATGGACAAGGCCGCGTTCCGGCAGGTCCGCCGGCTGGGGCTGAGGACAGACGACGTGAGGCACATCATCTGCACGCACCTGGACAGGGACCACGCGGGCGGCCTTCCCGACTTCCCCGACGCGAGCGTCCACGTGCTGGCCGCGGAGCGCGATGCGGCGCTTGACCCGCGCGGCTTAGGCGAAAAGGACAGGTACCGCCCGTGCCATTTTGAGCACGGCCCGAAGTGGGTCGCGCACGAGGGGGCCGCGAGCGCCGAGCAGTGGTTCGGGATGGATTGCCTGCGCGCCCTCGAAGGGCTTCCACCGGGGATAGCAATGGTCCCGTTGCCCGGGCACACTCGAGGGCACTGCGGCGTCGCGGTAGATACCGGTGCCGGCTGGCTGTTCCACTGCGGTGACGCGTTCTATGTCGCCTCGGAGCTGGACACATCGAAAGGCGCGCCGCTAGACGTGCGCTGCTTCCGCCGCCTCGCGCACGAGGACTTCGGAAGCGCGATGGAGCAGATCTCACGGATCAACACAGCGCTGGACAGGGCAGACGGGCAGGTCGAGGCTATCTGCTCTCACGACCCGGGAGGGCTGAGGGATGCCTAGACTGGATATTGTGACCGACATCGTGATCGATGCCGGGGCCGAACGCGTCTGGGGCGTCCTTACCGACTTCGCGTCGTACCCCGAGTGGAACCCCATGATCAGGAGAGCGAGCGGGGAACTGGCGCCCGGCCGCAGAACTGGAACTTCACTTCGAGCCGGCGGGTCAAAAGGGCAGGGACTTCAAGCCGAAGCTCCTGGTAGTCGAGCGGGGCAGGGAGCTCAGGTGGCGGGGGAACCCCGGGTTTCCGGGAGTGTTCGACAGCGAGCACTACTTCGTCCTGGAGCCGCGAGACGGGCAAGCGACGCACCTGGTCCACGGGATGGACTGCCGCGGGCTCGCCGTACCACTCATGGCGAAGTGGGCCGACAAGACCTCGCGCGGCCCTTTCGAGGAGATGAACCGGGCGCTCAAAGTCCGCGCCGAAGGGGCTCCGGGAGCCTAGCTGTTTGCTCGGATTGCCGCGCGGCGACTTGATGTATAATCGTAACTTGCGCCATACGGCGTGAATGAGCTGGAGTAAAGCGGAAGCACGATCCATGATCAAGAACAACATCACAGCGATAGTGCTGGTTTTGGGGGGCCTGCTGGTCGTAGCCCTCGCCATAATCGCCTATCTGTTCTGGCGCACCAGGCGCATTGAGCTCGAGTGCGAGTTGCTCCTGCGTGGAAGCGACGGCTCCAACTTCGTGGAGATCGTGAACGACAATATCGACCAGGTGCACGGGCTCTCAGACGAGGTCGACGCCCTCTCCGAGCGGTACGCCGCGGTCCTGCGGCGCGTGGCGGGGGCGGTGCAACACGTGGGGGTTGTCCGCTTCGATGCCTTCAGGGACCTGGGGGGCCTGCTTAGCTTTGCGGTCGCCCTGCTGGATGACCGCGGCAACGGCCTGGTCTTCAGCTCGATCTACGGTCGCAGCGAATCGCGCACCTACGCGAAGCCGATCATCGAGAGGTCGTCGTCTTACGAGCTTTCCCCGGAAGAGCGGGAGGCCATCCGCCTCGCTCTGCAGAGCAAGGACATGGGCGCCCTGCCCGTCGAGGCCAAGGACCGGGACCACGAGGAGAGGATGGCCAACCTCCGCCTGTTCCATGACCGTGAATACATCTCGCGCTCCCCGGAGGCAAGGGCTGAAGCCGAGGCCCGCATAGCCCAGGAGCGGCCGGAGGGCGTCGAACGGAGGCCGCAGCGGCGACCGCCCGAGGAGCCGGCGCGGCGACCGCCCGAGGAGCCAAGGAAACCCGCCCGCGAAGAGTCCAGGAAACCGGCCCGTGAGGCTGCGACAGCTGAAGCGCCCCAGCACCGCAAGCGCAGAGCCGGCCGGGCTAACCACGTCCGTCCAGGCGAGCGCCGGCAGGAGCCGGAGCCGCAGCGGGAGCGGGAACCGGAGCCGGAGAGGGAGCCCGAGCTGGCCCCGCCGACCGGCACGTCCCTGGAGGAACAGGTGGAGCGACTGCTCGATCCGGTGGAAGAGGCGCCGCCGGCGAGGGAAACGAAGAGTCCCGACCGCAGGGTCGAAACCCGGAGCGATCGGGCGGGGCGTCCGGTCGGTGGCCAGGCGGACAGGGCACCCGAGCGCCGGCCGACCACCCCGAGGCCGCGCGGGCTCGATACGCCGGTCGACAGGTTGAGGAACAGGGAGCCGGAGTAGCATGCCGAGCATTGGCTACCTCGGCCCGCGGGGCACCTTCACCCAGGAGGCCCTCGAGGCGAACCTCCCATCCACCTACGACGAAGAGATCCCGTTCGCGACCATCCCCGAGGTGCTCCGCGCGGTGCAGTCGGGCGAGGTGGACCGGGGTATCGTCCCCATTGAGAACTCCATCGAGGGCGCCGTCAACGTGACGCTCGACACGCTCGCGTTCGATACCGACCTCGTCATCGAGCGAGAGGTCGTCCAGCCGGTGAGGCACTGCCTCGCCGCGCGGCCGGGAGTCGGCAGGGACGACATCAAAGGCATCATCTCCCATCCCCAGGCGACGGGACAGTGCCGCGGGTTCCTGGCGAGGTGGTTCGGCGAGGTGCCGGTGACCGCGGCCAACAGCACGGCAGAGGCGGCAGTCACGGTTTCGCAATCAGACGAGCCTCTGGCCGCGATCGGGACAGAGCTCGCCGCCAGCATCTACGGGCTCGAGGTGCTCGACTGCGACATGGAGGACTACCCGGGGAACGTGACCCGCTTCGTCGTGGTCGGCAAAGAGAAGGCCGCGCGCACGGGCAAGGACAAGACTTCCATCGTGTGCTTCATCCAGGCGAACCGCCCTGGGAGCCTGCTCGAGATACTCCAGGAGTTCGCGGACAGGGACGTCAACCTCACCAAGATCGAGTCACGCCCCACCAAGAAAGTCCTGGGTGAGTATTACTTCTTCATCGACATCGAAGGGCACATCGACGACCCAGAGGTCGCCGGCGCCGTCGGCTCGCTCGTCGGGAAGCTCCGCGAGCTGAAGCTGCTCGGCTCCTACCCCGCTTAACACCGGTTGCGTCGTTCGTTTTCCACTTTTCTTTACACTTTTTCCGCTGTGCGCCACCGGGGTCAGACCCTGCCGACGATGAACCGACTCCGATGTTCTATAATTCTCCTATGCTCGATATCAAAGTCATCCGTGAGGACCCCGAGCGGGTCAAGAAGGTAATACTCGACCGAGGCATGAGCGCCGAGGTCGCCGACATCGACGGCGCCCTGGAGCTCGACTCGCAGCGCCGGGACATCCTCGTCAAGGTCGAGGAGATGAAGCACGAGCGCAACAAGGCGAGCGAGACCATCGTAGCCATGAAGAAAGATGGCGGCGACACCACCGAGATCACCGACGGGATGCGCGAGATATCCGACCGTATCAAGGAGCTGGACGCCGAGGTCCGCGCGATAGAAGAGGCCCTTCGCACCATGATGCTGGACGTCCCCAACATCCCCGACGAATCGGTGCCGGTCGGCCCGGATGAGACCGCGAACATCGAGGTGCGGCGCTTCGGCGAGCCGCCGGTGTTCACGTTCAAACCGAAGCCGCACTGGGACGTCGGCGAGCCGCTCGGCATCCTGGACTTCGAGCGGGGCGCCAAAATCGCCGCGGCGCGCTTCACGCTCCTCAAGGGCGCGGGCGCGTTGCTGGAGCGGGCGCTCATCAACTTCATGCTCGACATGCACACGCGCGAGCACGGTTATACCGAGGTCTTCCCACCCATCCTCGCGAACGAAGAGACCTTCACCACCACTGGGCAACTCCCGAAGTTCAGGGAGGACATGTACCAGTGCCAGGACGGCCTGCTGCTCGTCCCGACCGCGGAGGTGCCGGTCACCAACATCCACCGCGATGAGATCCTGCGCGAGGAGGACCTGACCATCAACTACGTCGCCTACACCCCGTGCTTCAGGCGCGAGGCCGGCTCGTACGGCAAGGACGTGCGAGGCATCATCCGGCAGCATCAGTTCAACAAGGTCGAGATGGTGAAGTTCGCTCACCCCGACAACTCGTTCGACGAGCTCGAGAAGATGATCGACCACGCGGAGGAGGTGCTGCGCCGGCTCGAGATCCATCACCGGGTGGTGCTGCTCTCCACCGGGGACCTGGGGTTCTCGGCTGCGAAGTGCTACGACCTCGAGGTGTGGATGCCGGCAACGGGAGAGTTCCGCGAGATCTCGTCGTGCTCGAACTGCACCGACTTCCAGGCGCGCAACGGGAACATCAGGTTCAAGCCGTCGGGGGGAGGCAAGCCGCAGTTGGTGCACACTCTCAACGGCTCAGGCATCGCGGTGGGGCGCACGATGGCCGCCATCCTCGAGAACTACCAACTGGACGACGGGCGAGTGGTGGTGCCGCCCGCGCTGCAGCCGTACATGGGGGGCATGACCCTCATCGAATAAACGCAAATTGGGGACAGGCACCTTTTTGCATTTCTAAGAGCCAAGCCACATCACCTGATGTGAAAATGCAAAAAGGTGCCTGTCCCCAATTTGCGTATTGCTACTTCAGCACCTTGATGAAGTCCTCGAGCTTCCCCTTCTTGCGCAGCGACTCGATGCCCATCTCTTTCATCGACCGCGGGATCTCGGGCGCTTCCTCGCGCCTGACCAGCTCGAGAGCGTCGGTGTCGCACCCGGTCACGCAAAGGCCGCATCCGATGCAGCGAGCGAGGTCGATGACCGGCAGCTCCTCGACGACTTCGATGGCGTCCACGGGACACCGCTCCTCGCACACCGCACACCCCGAACACAGTTCCTCGTCCAGCGCCGGCTGGAACCCCGAGGTCGCCAGGAAACCCACCAGGTTCAACTGCACGACACTGCGCAGGAACCCGCAGCAGCACGGGCAGCAGTTGCAGATGAACTGCAGCTTGTCCTGCGAGTTGTTCACGTTGTGGACCAGCCCCGCCTCATCGAACTCGCGCAGCTTCTGCTTCATCTCGTCCTTGGTTATGTAGCGCCCGAAGCCCCGGTCCACAAGGTACTTAGCGGTCTCGTCGAATATCATGCACGCCTCGAGCGGAGCGTCGCAGTGCCCGAAGGCGTTCCTGCAAGCGCAGTTCGACAGGCCGACCACCTTTGCGTCCTCGATGAGCTCGTAGACTTTGTCGTAGGTGAGGACCTGCGACTCGCCCTCGACCTCCTCCTGTATCGGGATGACGCGCGCGAACGGCGTGCCCGCCGCGCTTATGTCCGTCGCGTGTGTGAGCAGGTAGGTCTCCCACAGCCCCGCGAGCCTCTCGAGGTCCTCGTCCTTCGGGCCCTTCATGTATGGGAACTCGAATATCCCGGGCATGATGGGCAGCAGCGCGTAACCCCAGACTCCCTCTTTTTCGCGCGCGAAGACCAGGCCCTTGTCGGCGAGGCTCTCCAACAGCGCTGAAGCCTCTATCTCGCTCATGCCCGCGTACTCCCCTATGACCGCAGCCGTCTGTGGCAGGAAAGGCGTGAACGAAGCCACCCGCGCCTCGTCCGGCGTGAACAGCGTGGATAGTATCTCGATTATCTCGGGGGCCTCAGGCGCACCGCTCGGGTGCCTGTCGAGGTGCTTTCTCAGGTCTTCATATACTTCCATCTGACCTCCGTCTTCAACTCAAAGGTTCACTTACTCATCTCTTTCGAGCGCTTGTGCCAGCCGCCGCGCGACATCACCACTGCGAGGATGGTCACCAGCATCGCGAGCGTGCCACTCAGCTCGATGGCTTCAAACCAGCCGTGGGGTGCCGACGAGACCAGGTTGAGCACCAGCGCGAACAGGAAGAACACGATCGCTATCCCTCCGAACGTCCACGCGAGTGGCACCCACTTCATGTCCTCTTCCGACTCGGACGTCGCCGGCTCCGTCTCTAGATACAGCACGAGGACTGCGCCCACGAAAAATATCCAGCCTGCCTGCTCGCACGGCTCGACCCATCGATGCGACCCGTTGGACGCGTTACCGATGATCGCCACGAGGAAGAACACGATGGCGATTACAGCCAGCACGTTTCCGAGAGTTCTCTTGTCCATGGAGCCTCCTTGTGACGGGGCGCACCGGCGCCGCCCGGGCGTTAGTCACCATAGGATATCACTCGCGGAAGGAGCAAAGAAAATGCACCACTGGGGTCAGGCACGGGTGGTGCATATTATTCTTCGAGCTTGCCTACCTGGGGAAAGTCGTCGAGCACTTCCATACCATGCGGCGCATCGGCCATAGCGTCTGTGAGGTCCTGCCCCGCTGCGTGCGAACCCATGTGGTCACCGTCCTCCCACAGGTCGCTCGCGGAGACGTCATACACTTTACCCTCGACGGCGACAAAGGTGTCCTCGCCGCCCGCGCCGTTCTTCTTGCTCAGCTCTTCCAGCGTCAACTTGTCGTCATCGCCCATGCCGTCCACCTTCCTCGCGTGGTCCACACACGACATCATACACCAGCCCTCAGGCCAGCCAGAAGACCGACCTGGTCCCCGAGACTTGGACGTTCAGAAAGGAGATTAGGATCGCTTCGGCCCGTGACGGGCTTCATGCAGTAGAATATCTCTCGGAGGGATGGCAGAGTGGACGATTGCGGCGGTCTTGAAAACCGTTGAGCCGCAAGGCTCCGGGGGTTCGAATCC
>DAIUEJ010000041.1:0-22441 GCA_036845225.1 Candidatus Anoxymicrobiaceae bacterium
AGGGGGGATCCGGATCCCCCCTCGACACAAGGCCTGCGGCCTTGCTGCACCCCCCCGGTTTGAGACAAATGCGGGGGAATCCTTCCCCCGGCCCCCGTGGGTCGGCGGTTCGTTCCCTTGATTGCTGGGAAGGTCAAAAAGTGGATGGTGGAGGTAGGCGGGCTCGAACCGCCGACCTCTGGCTTGCAAAGCCAGCGCTCTCCCAACTGAGCTATACCCCCCTGAACACTCACTGATTCTTATACCCTAGCGAGGGACGGGGGGCAACCCGGAGCGCGTCATGCGCCACTGGGATCTGACCCCAGTGGCGCACTTTTGCGTTGCTGGCGTTCGGTCCTGGCTACAGCGTGATCAGCGCCGCCTGCGTGGTCGGCGTCGCGTTCTGGTTCTGTACGCTGTTTTGCTTCGGCTTCTGACCGCCGTTCAACTCTTTGATCAGGGGGAGGATGACCGTCTTCGCGTATTTCCTGATCTCCTGCAGGTCAGCGCGAACTCGGCTGCGCAGGACCTTCGCCTCCTGCACCGCGGCCTTGAGCTGCTGAACCGTCGACTGCGTTGCCAGTCCCTCGGCCTCTTTGAGCTTGGCGACTACGGCGTCGAAGTCCTGCTCCGCCACCTTGACCATCGATGCGAGCACATCGCGGTCTGCCAGGAGTTGTGAGACGTCCTTGCCCTCCGACTTGAGTTTATCGACCGCCTTCTGGAACCTGGCGTCCGCCTTCTTGACGCGGTCGAGCGCCTTGGCTTTCATCTTATCCGCCCGCTCGATCATCTTCGCGAGGCGTTTCTTCGCCTGCTCGATCCTGGCGGCGACGTTCTTCTTGGTGCCCGGCGCGGTCGGGGCCGTCTGCGCGGCAAGCGCCACGCAGGTAAGCGCGAGCGTCAGCGCGACCACCAGAGCCGCTATCGTCATGACCTTCTTCATCGTGGTTCTCCTTTCGATGAACCCATCATACATATTCCCGACCCTATTATTCAGCGCACCCGTTAACCGGACGTGAAACGCCCGTTAAAAAACCGTTAAGTGTCCGGTCCTCCCCCGGCGCAAATCAGAGGAACCAGTACAGGGGGATAGAAATCCTTCTTAGGCGAGGGGGCCCGAAAGCAACGGGGGGAACATGGCTAAGAAGGACAAGTCCAAGGAAAAGAAGACATCGAAGTACCGCAACCTGTCCGAGAACTGGAAGACGATCGTCGCCGAGGGCGCGATAGCGCTCGTGATAGGTGTCGTGATCGTCGCGGTCCCGAGCCTTTCCGAGAAGGTCGTTCGCTACATGCTCGGTGGATTCCTCATCATCTATGCGGTGCTTTCGTTCGTGGCCGCCAACTCCGCGGGCAAGGAGGACGAGCCGGCCGCGTGGCTCTGGGCGCGCGGAGTGATAGCTGGCGCCGGCGGCCTGGTCATCATGTTCTGGCCAGGGCTGACAAAGTTGACGCTCCTCTACATACTCGCGGTGTTTGCGATCGCGGCGGGTGTGATCGTGGGGGTTTCGGGCGTGTTCCAGAAATGGGACAAGACCTACAAGGGCATCGCCGGCATCGCCGGGGTCGCTTCAGTTGTCTTCGGCATCATCCTCATAAGCTGGTCGTCGACCTTCACCGACCCCATCATCTGGATCGTCGGAGTCTACTCGATGTTGTTCGGGCTGCTGATGATCCTGCTTGGAGCGGGCGCGAGAGGGATAGGGAAGACAACCGAATAGCAGTAGGGGTCAGGCACAGTCCACCTTTTTGTCCACCACTGAAGTCAAAGTGAGGTGCATTCGGGTGGACAAGAAAGTGGACGGTGCCTGACCCCTAACCTATTAACCCTGGTAGCGGAAGAACTCGTACCACTGCATCGGCTGGTCCGGCCCGGATGTCGCAAGCGTCACCAATGCCTTGCTCAGGCTCTTGGAGGCCTGCATCATCAACCTCGGCTGAAGCCCTGGGACCTTGAGGACCGGTGGAAACTCGCCGGGCGTCGCGTGCGCCGACGTCTCGGACGCGCGCTCTCCGGCGGCCGGCACCTCGATGACCGCGAGGCAGCAGTCGTCGCCCTTCGAAAGCAACTTGGTTATCTCAGGGACGCTCAGCTCAGGGTTGATGACCGAGAAGGTGCCCGCCTCCATAGCCATCATCAGCCTGGTGCAGACCTCCGGGCAGCGAGCCAGCTCGGCGGCCCCCGGGCAGTAGCGCTCTTCCTTGACCGCGCGGCCGCGGCACTCCTCGGTCCACACGCCCCGCACCCCGACCAGGCCGTCCTCGTAATCGAGGACGCGTCCAAGGCTGCGAGCGTCTTTCGGGTCGATGTCGAGCCCCTTCATCAGCAGCGGGGCGCGGTCCACCCCCACCTGGTAGAAGACGAACTGCAGCGCCTTGACGCCTGGCTCGCCCCATGTCCTGTAGAGCCAGGGTAACAGGCTGGCCAGGCCTGAAAGCATGAGCCTCGTCGGCGCTTCGCGGTGCCACTGCGGGTCGAGCAGGTCCTCGGGGGTGGGCTTGAGCCTCGCGAGCGCCAGGCCGTAACCGATGCCGGCGACCAGAAGCAGTCTCCGTAATCTCCTGGATTTCATGCCACTCCTGAGCCTATTCGAACTGGTCGATGAGCTGGGCCGCGATTATCCCAGAGCCCACACACGTCGGCACTCCACCGCCGGGGTGCGTCGATGCGCCCGCGAGATAAAGCCCCTTGACGCTCCTCGAGCGCGCGTTCGGCCTGAAGACTGCCTGGGCGGTGAGGTCCTGCTGCACCGCGTATATCGCGCCCTCCGGGTGCAGGAGCCGGCGCTCGAAGTCCATCGGGGTCGCGAGGTCCGCGTACACCACGTGCTCCGCGATGCCGGGGCAGACGTGGTCGTCCAGGAACCGTATCGAGCTGTCGATGAACTCCTTCTTGATCTCGTCCCAGTTCGGGCCCTCGAGCTGGTAGGGGCCCATCAGTATCACGTTCAGGGCGTGGAATCCCTCGGGAGCGAGCGCGGGGTCCGACTTCGTCGGCCAGCAGACCAGGCCGAACTGCTTCTCGGGCAACTTGCCCTTGAGGTGCCTGTTCCACCAGTAGTCGTTCAGCTCCTCCATCGAGGCGCAGATGATGGTGTGGTGGGCGTCGAGGTCGGGAGCCGCGTCCAGCCCCAGGTACATCATCGGGACCGACAGCGACAGCGGGTACGACTTGATGCCGCGCAGCGCGAGGCTGTTCATGTGCTCCTCGCCGACCAGGTTGAGGTAGAGCCTCTTGGCGTTGATGTTGGACACCACCACGTCCGCGGTGATCTCGGTGCCGTCGCCGAGCACGACCCCGCAGGCCCGCCCGCCGCGCACAATGACCTTATCGACCAGCGCGCCCATGCGCAGCTCCATGCCGAGCTTCTGGCCGACCCGCGAGATCGCGCCCGGGATCGCGCCCATCCCGCCCCTCGGGTAGTAGACGCCCTCATGCTCCGAGTACGGCAGCAGGGCGAACACGCCGGGGACCAGCTCCGGCGGGAGCCCGAGGTAGAACGCCTGGTACGCGAACGACTCGGTCACCTTCGGGTCGCCGAAGAACTTGCTCATCGCGTCCTGGTAGTTGGCCAGGAACAGCGGCCCGTACTTGAGCATGCCCGGGGCCTTCGCAAATATCTTTGCCATGTCGAGGAGGCTGTCCGCCGGGCTCGTGAAGAAGCCCTTCATCGCCTCGTCCAGGAACCCCTTGAAGTAAGCGACGAAATCGTACCAGCGCCGCCCGTCCTCAGCCGAGATCTTCGAGAGGACCTCGGCCGTGCCGTCTATCGAGAACGGGATGGACATCTTCGTGCCGTCCCGCAGCACGGCGCTGTACACCGGGTCGCAGTCGATGAGGTCCACCTCTTCGCCCAACGACGTCCCGAGGATGTCGAAAGCCATCTCGATCGGGTTGATGACCTCGACTATCGAGGCGCCCACGTCAAAAGAGTAGCCCTCGCGCTCGAAGCTCGAGCAGCAGCCCCCTACCAGTTCTCCCTGCTCGAGCACGAGGGTCTTGCGCCCCTGCTTGGACAGTATTGCGCCGGATGTGACTCCACCGAGCCCGGCGCCGATCACGACGGCATCGTAATCCGCCATGACGCCTCCTTTCGTTCAGCCCGCTACCTGCCGGCAATTCATGTCGCGGCACCGGCGCGCCGGCGCCGCACCTTATTCAATCGTTCTCAAAGTAATTGTGCTTGACCCTGTCGGCCCGCCCCCAGAGGACGCCGGCCCGCCGCATCCAGCGGCCCAGCTCGAGCGGCGTTTCCGGGTAGCGCTCGTACATCGCCTTCAGCAGGGCGCCTGCCGCGCCCATCCGTACAATATCAACAAGAGAAGCCGCCTTGAGCTTGCCCTCGAGCAAGCCTCGGGCTATCCCCGGGAGCGCCTGGAGCGCCGCGACCGGGTCGGACTTGACCTCGTAGTCTCGCTGGAGGGCGAGGGCCCCCTCCTCGGTCATGATCCCGGGCAGCGAGAAGAACAGCTCCATCTCGTCCTCGGAGACCGACATAAGCGCTGGAAGAACTGCTGTGAGGAACGCGAACTTCGCGCCCTGGCCCCTGAAGTAGCCCACGTTGTAGCTCCAGAGGCCGTCCCGCGTGAGGTCGTCCGAGGCGAGCGCCGCGGCGGCGGCTTTGACGAGCGCCTCGCACCCCACGAACCCGGAGGTCACTCCCTCGCCCGAGAACGGCTTGTTCATGCACGCCGCGTCCCCTGCCACCATGAGGCGGTTGTCAACGAGCGACCAGGGTGGGCGACGGTAAGGGATGCGGCCGCCGGCGCTGCCGACAACCTTGCCTTCGAGGGGAACGTTCTGGAGCATCTCGCGGTGCGTTCGCCTCGCGGCTTCGGCCGAGCCGCCCGCCCCGACTCCGACGATCGCCGTGTCGCCGGGTCCGGGCGCCGACCAGCCGATGTAATACGGGAAGCTGTTGACACCTCCAGGGAGCTCTCCCTGGAGGTCTCGCCAGGTCTCCATGTAGACGAAGATCGTGTCCCGCGCGGAAACGGCGTAGTTTTCGAACCAGACGCTGCGCGGCATCCTGGTGCGCACAACTCCGTTGATGCCCGAGGTGTCGATGACGAGCCTGGCGCGCCACTTGGCTTCCTCGCCGCCGATCTTCGTCCTTACTCCGCGGAGCATGCCGCCGTCCACCAGCAGCTCGACCACTTCCGCATCCTCGACCAGCTCGGCGCCGGCCTCACGCGCGTAGCCGTGCAGGCGCTGATGGAAGAGGGGCTTGTCCATGCAGAAGGTCGGCAGGCTGAAAGAGAGCGAACTGGTGAAGCGGGGCGACCAGGTGGTCATGTCGGTTATCTCGTGCAGGAGCTCGGGCTCTGCCGGGCGGGGAATCCCGAAGCGGTCGAAAGCGGATTCCTCCATGTGGAACGGGCCGATGGAGGCGCCCAGGTTCGCGAGCTCGTCCTTCTCGAGGACGGTGCAACTGAACCCGCGCTGGGCGAGCTTCCATGCTATGTAAGTCCCCGCGGTGCCGGCGCCCACTATGAGGACGTCGGTCTCGATTCCAGCCACTCGCCCTCCCTGTAATATAGGGGTCAAACCCCTATGTTGCAGGTCAGTATTTGACCACGTACGTCTTTGCGATCCTGTCGTGCAGCGCACGCTTCTGCGCATCGAAGCCGGCCATGATGAACCCGATATACAGGATGATGGCGGACAGGATCTTTGAGAACTCGCGAGCCGCGGACGTCCCGTAGTCGACGGGGGTCAG
Organism: Candidatus Anoxymicrobiaceae bacterium; assembly: GCA_036845225.1. Taxonomy (GTDB): domain Bacteria; phylum Actinomycetota; class Geothermincolia; order Fen-727; family Anoxymicrobiaceae; genus FEN-680. Next base: position 5,703 of record DAIUEJ010000041.1, read on the forward strand.
GTCCTGATTGACCACCCTCAGCCTCATGGCCATCTTGCCGACGGTCTGTCCGCGCCAGCCCGTCATCAGGATGAAGTAAGTGAAGTACGCGCCAAAGAATATCAGGCCCCCGATCGCGCCGAAGATGGCCACGGTGCGCGGGCTCCCGCCGACGAACCTGAAGGGCATCCCGAACACGAATCCCACAATCAAGGCGTCGATGAGCACCGCCACAAACCTGATCCAGAAGCCGCCGTACGTGACCGGCCCGGTCACCGGCCCTTCGGGAAGGTATCCGAAACCCGACGCTACAGGGCTCGGCATGCCTCGGGGCGGATACGGTGGAGGCTGTGGAAGAGGCGGTGGTGGGATCCCCCCTTCGCCAGGCGGCGAGCCTTGCTCTGGCGGCGGCGCCTGTACCCCTGCCGTCAGGGGCTTGCCGCAGTTCTTGCAGAAGGCTGACGAACCTTCATTCTCGGTCCCGCAACCCGGACAGTAAGCCATCAGAATCTCCTCGTTGTCTGACGCGGCCTTCGCTTCAGGAGTATATCAGCAGAATGCACCACTGGGGTCAGGCACCGGTGGTGCATTTCTCAAGGTGTGCAGGATTGATGAAAATAAATGCACCACCGGTGCCTGACCCCAGTGGTGCGTTTTCAGGTGATGTACCGCAAGAACCTCTGAGCCAGTTTCTGCGCGTTTTTGTACGGCGGATACCGCAGGTAGATGTCGACGAGGAACGACCTGTCCACGATGCCCTTCATGTTGGAGAAGGTCTCGAAAGTCCACTTGCCGTGGTAGCGCCCGAAGCCGCTTATCCCGACGCCGCCGAACGGCACGCGGGGGTTCGAGTAATGGATCATGGTGTCGTTGATGCAAGCGCCTCCTGAGGTCGTATCTCGCATCACTCGCTCCTGCTTCGCCCTGTCACGCGTGAAGACGTAGAGGGACAGGGGCTTCGGCCTCGAGCGGACGATATCGATCGCCTCCTGCAAGTCTTCATAAACGATGACCGGCAGGACCGGCCCGAAGATCTCCTCCTGCATAACCTTGTGCTCGAGGGTCACGTTGTCGATGACGGTTGGTGCGATGTAGCGGGTGCCGGCGTCGGTCTGCCCGCCGGCGATGATGTCGCCCTCGCCGAGGAGAGCCGAGATCCGCTCGAAGTGCTTGTCGCTCACGATACGCGGGTAGTCCGGGCTGGCCTTCGGGTCGTCACCGTAGAAACGGGTGATGTAGCCTTTGATGGCTTCAAGCAGCGCGTCCTTGACCCGTCTGTTCACGAGCAGGTAATCGGGCGCGATGCATGTCTGGCCGGCGTTGAAATACTTTCCCCATGTTATGCGGCGCGCCGCGATGTCGACGTCGATGTCCGGCTCGACTATGCACGGGCTCTTGCCACCCAGCTCGAGGGTCACCGGCGTAAGGTTCTTCGAAGCCGCTTCCATCACCACTTTCCCGACCACGCTCCCGCCCGTGTAGAAGATGTAGTCGAACCGCTCTGCCAGCAGCGCCTGCGCCTCGCCCGCCCCGCCTTCCACCGCCGTGACGAATGCCGGGTCGAAGTTCTCCCGGATGATCCTGGCGGTGACCGCCGCCGTTGCCGGCGCGATCTCGGACGGCTTCAGCACCGCGCAGTTGCCCGCGGCGATTGCCCCCGTGAGCGGCTCGATCACCAGGTCCATGGGGTAGTTCCACGGGCCGATGATGAGGGCGACCCCAACGGGCTCGGGGTACACGTGGCTTGACGCCAGGAACAAGTACGCGGGCGTGTGGACGCGCCTGGGCCTCGCCCACCACGAGAGCCGCTTCAGCGTGTAGTCGATGCCGCTGGTGACCTGGCTGATCTCGGCCACATACGCCTCGAACGCGGGCTTGTTCATGTCCTCCTTCAACGCCTTCAGGATGGCGGAGGAGTTGCCCATGACGGCGCGCTTCAATACCCTGAGTTGCTCTCGTCTGAAGTCGAGGTCCTTCGTCCTGCCCGTCTCGAAGAAATCGCGCTGTGCGCGGACGATGTCTTGTGCCGTGGTGGTCTCCATCCGGCATCCCCCCTTTTGCCTGCTCTATTTCGTTGCCGGCCGATGGCATCCTCCGCCGCCGTCCTCCCCCGGCACAGGAAACCCCTTTCGCGGGTAGAACCCGTGTACTGTGGTCTGCATCACTTAGACGAGTCAGGGAGGCTGAGATGGAAAGCGAAACCAGGCAACAGACAAAGCCGAACGTCGGAGCGACTCTCCTGATGGTCCACGCTGTCATCACGAGAGGCCTCGAGGTGGCGCGGGACAGCGCCGAGGCCCAGGAAGGCACCCCGCCGGGCGACGCGCGGCAGGGTTACGCGGATTACCTCCACAGCCTCGCGTCTTATCTCCACGGCCATCACCTGACCGAAGACGACCTGGTGTTCCCGTACTTCAAGAAGATCGTCCCCGACGCCCCTTACGAGAAGTTGTCCGCCGACCACAAGACGATGGAGCCGAACATCCGCGCGCTCGACGAGGGAGGCGATTTCTGGAAGTCCGGCGACGACGCCCGGATGGCGGAGATCGTGGCCGCGCTCGATTTCCTCCGGGAGATGTGGTACCCGCATATCACCATCGAAGAAGGCTTCTGCGACCCGGAGAAGCTCGACAAGATGCTTCCCACCGAAGAACACGTCCGGCTCATCCCAGTACTCCATGGAAAACTCGGGGCCCGATTACCTCATCGTCCCGTTCTTCCTCTTCAGCCTGCCGCCCGACCAGCGGGCGCGAGTGGCAGCGGTGATGCCACCGATAGTCATGGAGCAGATGGTCCCTGTCACCTGGAAAGACATGTGGGCGCCGATGAAGCCCTTCCTTCTCGACTGAAAACGGGGGTCATGCCTATTCTATTTGGCGGGCCTTCGTTACGAATGAACGGACGTCAAGCCACCGCACATGAACCATCTGCCTGACGAGATTGGATCAGCTCCCCGTTTTTTCGCGAGTTGACTTGCATGGCCGGGGCGAGCGGAAGAGAATCTCAATGGTCGACTCGTCCGCATCCCGGCGTTCAGGAGAAGTCAAGATGAACAGAAACGCGATCCGGCTGGCAGCCGCGATCATCCCGGCACTCGTCGTGTTGCTCGTGATCTCGGGCTGCGGGACGCCCCGGGATGTCTCGACTCCGCGCAAAGCCCTGCTGGGCCACTGGAAGAACACCGTCCCCGGTTCCAAGACCCGGACCTACTTCTCAGAGTCTTCGGTAACCTACACCGGGCAAGGGAGCGAGTACAAGATCCCTTACTCCGTGATAAAGGAAGACCCTGGTGCGTTCACCCTCTTTATCAGGCTGGGACAGCAGACCTCGACGACGACGCGCACTGATGAGGTCACGTTCTCGACCGACCGCAAGACTATGGACCTGCTTCCCTCCGGCATCCCGGAGAAGCTCCAGTACACCTACGTCGACAGCCGTCAGGCGCCGTAGGCACGGGACCTTTCGTTACCCATCGAAACCCATTCGTTCTCCATAGCACCGCGTTGGTTCCTCCGGGGCGACCTCGGAAAAGACAAATGACCTGAAATTCAGTAGAATCTTTTGTGGCGGGTGGCAACTCGAAGAGTGATGTTGATGAGCTGGACGCATAAGGGCCCGCTGATACTTATCGTCGCGGTAGCGGTCGTCATGACGTCCGTTGCAGGCTGCGGCATGCCTCGAGATATCTCAACACCACGCAAGGCCCTGCTCGGGCACTGGAAGAACATCGTCCCCGGTTCGACCACTGAGCTCTACTACAACGAGAAATACGTTGTCTTCTCCGGCAAGCGCAAGGAGTACCAGCTGGTCTATGACGTGCTGGGCGAGAGCAATCCCGACTCCTCGCTCGTCATCAAGCTGATAGGCGCGAACGCTGATGTTGCGCTCACTGACAAGCTGGTCTTCTCGAGCGACAGGAATACCATCGAGGTATACCGTACGGGACTGTCGTACAAGCTGAAGTTCTCATACCTCGACGAGCGCCGAGAGCCCGACGGTTACGTCGCACGGCAGCCGACCGCCATCACGGCCCAGGATAGAGCAGTTCCGTAAGGGTCACCAGGGTGAAGCCGCGCGCGCGCAGGCCGTCGATTATCGCCGGCAGGGCCGCAACGCTCGTGTTCCTGTCGTGCATCAGGACGATGGCTCCCGGGCCGGACTGTCCCACCACCGTGTTGATCACCGTCTGCACAGAGTTCTTCGCGTTCCAGTCCTGGGGGTCGACGCTCCAGTAGACCGAGAGGTAGCCCAGCGAGTTCACCTGTCTGACCAGGCCGGCGTTGCGCTCCCCGCCCGGGAACCTGAAGAACGGTTTCGTGGTGAGGCCCGTGTCCTGGTTGACGGCCGCCTCGGGGTTGGCTAGCTCCCAGACTACGCGGTCGGGGGATATCTGTGTGAACCGAGGATGGCTCGTGCCATGGTTGCCAAACTCGTTGCCCTCGTCGGCGATGCGCACCACGACGCCCGGCGAACCGGCGGCAACTTTGTTGAGCAGGAAGCACGTCGCGTGGACGCCCTTCTGCTTCAGGATGTCCAGTAGCTTTGAGGTATTAGCCCCGCTGGTCTCGCAGTCGAATGTCAGGGCGACCCACGGGCGGGACTTGTTGCCGTGGACGATGTCCCCCCATCCCCAGGCCGCCGCGACCGCGTTCTTGTCCATTGTGCGCCAGCGGTCGGCGAAGTACATCGGGCGCTCCGCAACGATGGGCACCCCGTTTGCGGACTCCACCTTGATGCTCACGTCGCCACCGGCGTCGTCGCGCCTGCCTATCCCCAGGTTGTTGTCGTGCACCGCGATCGTGAACCTGCTCCTGGCGGGGACCTCGATGCCGCTCTTGTTCTCGGCCTGGTTGTCGCCGCGGAAGTAAGTCACGTTGACGATAGCCTTCTCGCCGCCGGGGTTGGAGAGGCACAGGTAGGTGTCGAAGCCCTCCCGGGTGCAGCCCTCCGCGAAGTACCAGCGCCGGGCGGGCCCCTTGGCCCCCACCACGTCATGGCCTCCGCTCCAGAACGGGCGGTACATGAAGTAGGTGACGCGCTCGGCGACCACGGGTACCCGGTTGGTCGCGTGGACCGTTGCGCTGAAGTCGCCGTGAGCGTCGTCGTGCCGGCCGATTCCCAGGTTGTCGTCGTGCGTGGCGATAGTCAGTCGGCTGCCGGGCGCGACCGCTATCCCCTTGCGCTCCACGTTGTTGCCGTCACCGCAGAGGTAACTCACGTCGACCGTGGCTTCCTTCGCGCACGGGTTTGCGATGCAGAGGTAGGTGTCGAACCCCGAGCGCGTGGTGCCCTCGGCGAAGTACCAGTCTTCGCGCGCCGCGTCGGCGCCTACCACGTCGTGCCCGCCGTTCAGGTACGGGCGGTAGCTGAAGTACGTCGCGCGCTCGGCGACAATAGGCGTGGTTCCACTGGTGCGGAGCCGCACGCTGAAGTCGCCGCTCGAGTCGTTGTGCCGGCCGATGCCGAGATTGTCGTCATGGGCGGCGATTGTGAAGCGGCTGCGCGGCGCGACCTTCACGCCGCTTCGAGCGACCCGCGACCCGTTCACCAGGAAGTAATCGATTTCAACAGAGGCTTCCAGGTCCCCGGGGTTCTGCAGGCAGAGGTAGGTATCGAACCCGTCCCGGGTGGTGCCCTCCGCGAAGTACCATGTCGGCTTCGGGCTGGTGGCGCCGAGAACGTCGTGCCCCCCGGACCACGCGCCCTTGTAGTTGAAGTACATCGGGCGCTCGACCACCAGCGGCTCGCTGGCGCTGATCTTTATCGATACGTCGCTCTCGGGCGGGACCTCGTTGTTGATGTTGATGGTGGTACGGCTCGTGGGGACCAGGTCGTACTGGCGTTTGATGGTCTCTCCCGTCCCGAGCATGTATGAGAACTCGGCCAGAGAGACTCTTCCCCCGGGGTTCAGCAGGCAGACGTACTCGTTGAAGCCCGACCGCGTCGTGCCCTCGGCGAAGTACCAGGTCCGGGACGGCGCGCCCGTTAGACCCACGGTATCCGAGCCGCCGTTGGACATGGCGCTCGCCCACGCCGGAGCGAGGGCGCAACACAAAACCACTATTATCCCTGTCAATGCGGATTTCTTGAGACCGATGATCAACACCTCGCCACTTCCGGCGCGTGGCTGAACCCTGGATTCTGACATTCTAACAGAAAGCACCAGTGGGGTCAGTCACCAGGGGAGCACCACGTGAGGTAAGAAGCGTGAGTTACAGGTTACCGGCCAGCTGGCTTTCAGTGGTGAATCTAGTGGTCTATGACCTTGACGTTGGTGCTCCCCGAGAAGTTGTTCCCGTTGGTATATTGTCCGTTGACTGTGAGGGGAACAGCGTTGCCTGCCTGCAGTCCCGTCAGGTCCTGCCGGTCGAACTTGATGATGACCTTGCCCGACTCGTTGACCTTAACATCGATCGCGTGAGCGTTTCCGCAGGTCACGGTAGACATGTTGATGCAGTTCACGTTGAAACCGGGATAGACCGTCAGCTCCACCTCGAAGTTGCAGTTGAAACTGCCGTTGCTGGCTACGTTAATAGTCCCCGGGTTGACTGCCAGGTTGTCTATCGTAGGGGGACCCGGAGGGTAGTTGACGTCGTCGGGCTCGTCCCACACGAAGTCCTCGGATGTCACTACCCGTCCCTGGTAGAAGGTGAGGATGTGGAGGGTCCCCGCCTTCTCGACCACCATCATGCTCAGGTACTTGTGGTCGGTGTTCTCGAACCACTTGCTGTCGAGGTAATAGGAGTTGTAGAGGACCGCGACCTTACCCGGCAGTTTGCTGAGGTCGGAGGAGCCCCCTGCCGAATCTATCATGTTCCCATTCTTGTAGTACCCGTTTATAGAGAAGTTGAAACCGGGACCCACCTGCGCCAGGACGTCGGGGCTGGGGGAAAGGCTGGCAAGCATGGTAGAGGAATCATCTCTGGCCAGAGACCCCGAAGCGTTCATGTCCACCCAGGGGATCTTGGTCTGTCTGGCGCTTATGTACTGAGCGTCCACGGCAGTAGAGCCGTCTATATAGCACTCACCGCCGACCGGGAAAGAGTTCTTCTCAATGATCGCGAACCAGATGCTGTTGTGTATTTCTTCCGCGGCCTTGATATTGTACTCGGCTACGGTCTTATCGGCCTTGGACTCCAGGCTCAGGAAGACGGGTATGGCGATAGCGACGAGGATTGCGATGATAATGATGACGACCATGAGTTCGATGAGGGTGAAGGCATCCTGGCGGCGCAGACGCCCTTTGCTGCTATGTAGTATGAAGCCGAACAACCCCTTCGACACCCGTTAACCTCCTGTAGGCCTGATGGGTTCGCCTACCGGTAATATCGGTACTTTAGACGGGTGACGTGAGATAAAAGAACGGGTTAGGCATTTTTCACCCAAATGGGTGACCGACAGCGTGCCCGGCCTCACCTGAAGTCACCGACATGGCGGGCAGACGACCGTCATCTGGAGTCAGATGCGGCCCCGGGTAGCGCGTTCTCTCGGGTGTAATCCTTCGCGAGCTTGACCGCGGAGACGAGGATCACAGGCATCATCGTGAAGAACCCGATGAGCGCGACCTGGTTCATCCCGTTCTCGAACCAGTTCATCTCGAGCACGACGACGACCACGGTGTAATAGATGTACGCATAGACCAGGAGCGGGACCGTGTTGATCAGCTTCTCAGAGATCAGGTTCCGCTTCTGGAATATCATGTAGAAGATGAAGACGATGAAGAACGGCGCGAGCCACCAGCCCACGAAGTTGCCGATCGGCACGCCGCCACCGCCCTTCCACACCTTCAGCTCCTTGAGGTAGGGGCCGCCCTTCCACCACCACCATGCCTCTTTTCCAACGGCCGTGGACCACACCTTGGATGTCGCAAACGGGTCCACCATCATGTCCCAGGCGCAGACCAGGGTCGCCGAGGCTGCCGCGAGCAAGAGCCCCCAGAGGGTCTTTCCCCACCAGGACTTCGCCTGCTTCTCCCCTCGCAGCCCGATGAGCCAGTCGATGAGCATGTAGGCGGCGTAGATGATGACCGACCAGGTGACGATGATGACGATGGGGACGCCGCCGATCCGCGGCCCGAGCGTGCCGGTGTACTTGTATTGCCCGAAGAACCACGCGTAGTTGTGGCCGATGAACTCGCAGAACCACGAGATCCCCCACGCGATGAGGAAGAACGCGATGGTCTGGCGCCTTCCCTTTACTATCCACGAGTGCCAGATGCAGATCGCGAGCATGGACAGCATCGCGAACGCCACGGCGTCCGGGCGGAGAGGTGGCTTGTGTATCGCCCAGCTCACTATATGGACGATGGTCGTCATGAAGAAGTAGAAAAGGATGATGAGGACCATGGCCCGCTGCGGTCTGGTCGATTCTTTCCAGGCCTTGACGACAGGCTTGAGTGCGGGTGCTTCCTGCTGCGCGGCTTGCTCTTCCAGGGCTCCCCCTTTCACCACCACCGCCAGGATTCTATCAGAAGATGGAGCGGGAGAAGCCGCGCCTCACCTCAAGAGTGGAAATAAAAGTAGAAAACGAACGACGAACACCGGTGTCTGGCCTCCGATTTTCACCGGTTGAGTATGTCGTCGAGGATGGGCCTGCGCGTCCCTATGACCGCGGGGATGAGCCCGGAGAGCATCCCGACGAACACGACGGCGCCCGCCCGGAAGAGATAGTCCCACGGGACGATCGATAGTGTCACGTCCCCGATGGGGATCTTGAACGGGAACGCCTGGAAATAGGGCACGAGTATCGCGAAGAACAGGATGGTCCCGACCGCGACCCCGAAGAACGAGTAGATGGCCGCCTGAAGCACGTAAGTCGCCACCACCAGCGGGCTGCGGATCCCTATCGCGCGCAGGATGCCAATCTCCTGACGTTTGTGGGTCACGTCGACGTAGATGATGATGAAAACCGTCACCGCGGCGATGAAGAACCCCACGATGGTCATGAGCGCGTTGATAGTCACGAAGCTGTTCGTGATCTCGCGGACCGCTCCCGCCGACTGCTGCCACGTCCGCAGCGTCTCCCCGACCCCGGCGCTCTTCATCCTCGCGACGACCTGGTCTTCGATGCCCCTCTTGTCGGTGCGCACCACTACCAGGTTGGCCTTGCCCTCAAGGCCCGGGGCGATGTTCTTGAGCGCCGCGTTGGTGATGTACGCGCGGTCGTCGGTGCCGTTGAACTTGGTGTCGAAGACGCCCCTCACCGTGAACGGGTGGGCCGCCCCGTCCGTGATCACGCTGACTGTGTCCCCGACCTCGATCCCCTTGGGGGCGAAGTCGGTCGGGTCCTCCTTTTTCCCCGCAATCATGCGACCGAGGATTATCCCATTCGTGTCGCGCTCCGAGAGGTACGAGCCCGAGACCATCTTCTGTGCCACGGTCGTCGCAGTCTTCTCCTGCGCCGGGTCGATCGCTGTCACGTCGAAGTTGCCGCGCTGCCCGTCGAACTGAATCGCGCCGGGCACCAGCACCTCGGGCGCCGCCGCTTTTACGCCGGCTATGCCGTCCAGGGTCTTCACCAGCTTCGTCGGGTCGTTGATGAACTCGGCGCCCTTAACGGGCGTGACCGTTATGTTCCCCGTGCGCGTGTTGATGAGCTGGTTCTCGTTGCTCTCGATCACCCCGTTAAAGAGCGAGTTGATGAACAGCAGATTTATGAACGCGATGGCCATCAGGAAGATGATGAGCGCGAGCGTCCACTTGTTGGTGTGCCGTATGTGCCTGATTATCAGGAAGAACGGTATCCTCTTACTGCTCTTCATAGACTATCTTCCCGTCGGACAGGGTGATTATCCTGTTGCCGTAGATGGTCTCCTCGTGCTCGTGGGTGACCATCACTATGGTGTGTTGCTCTTCCTTGTTCAGGCGCTCGAAGACGCTCAGCACGTCCTGCGCGGAGACCAGGTCCAGGTTCGCCGTCGGCTCGTCAGCGAAGAGGACAGCGGGGTCGTTCATGAGCGCCCGCGCGATGGCGACTTTCTGCTGCTCGCCGCCTGAGAGCTGGCTGGGGAGATGGTATGCCTGCTCGTCGAGGCCGACCAGGTTGAGCGTCTCGTTCGCTTTCTTGCGGCAGACCTCCGTCCGCTCGATCATCATGGTAGGCAGCATGACGTTCTCGAGCGCAGTGAGCTCCGGGATGAGCGCGAACTCCTGGAATATGTAGCCCAGGTCCTCGAGGCGGATGAGGGCGCGGTCTTTCTCGCGCATCCTGGTGACTTCTCTGCCCGAGAGGTAGATGCTGCCGTTGTCGGGCGTGTCGAGCAATCCCAGTTGGTGCATCAGCGTGGATTTGCCCGAGCCGTTTCGCCCGGTGATGATGAGGAAATCGCCCTTCTTGACGGTGATGGAGATCCCGCGGACGGCGTGAACGCTTACCTCGCCGAGGTGGTAGGTCTTATGTATGTCGTCGACCAGGATTACGTCTTCCCGGCCGGGTAAAAGGTCGTTCACAGTGCCATCGGAGGCGGCTAAAGCCCCCCCGGTCCCTCTCGTTGCTCGTTTCGGCACGCGCGTTGCGGCGCGTACTCCCGTCCCTGTACCAGTATGGACTATCCCCGGCGCTTACCGAATGACGTTGCTCAATTCGCCTCGCCCCGGCGCCCGCCCTGAAAAAATATCGCGAACAAGTGCCTGTCTCCCCTTTTTCACCCGTTTTTCACTAGCGGCCCTTGAACTCCGGCGGCCTCTTCTCCATGAAGGACGTCACCCCTTCGACGACGTCCTGGGTGGCGACAGCGATGCCCTGCAGCGAGCCCTCGCGGTCGAGCGCGCTCAGCAGGTCGGACTCGAATGACTTGTTGAGCATCCCCTTCATCATACCGATGGCGCGCGTAGGGCCCTTCGCCAGGTGCTCGGCGACCGCGAGCGCTTCCTCCATGAGTTTCTCGTGGCGTACGACGCGGTTGACCAGGCCGAGCTCCAAGGCTTTTTCAGCGGAGATGTCCTCGCCGAAGAACATGAGCTCCTTGGCTTTTGCCAGGCCCACGATGCGCGGCAGGAAGTAGGTCCCGCCCGCGTCGGCGATGAGGCCGCGCCGCACGAAGACCTGGATGAACTTCGCCCGCTCGGAGGCGACCAGGAGGTCGCAGGCGAATGCGATGTTACAACTGGCCCCCGCGGCCGTGCCGTTGATGGCGCCGATGATGGGCTTCTCGAGAAGCCACATGGCGCTGACCATCTTCGAGTACGCGAAGCAGGTGATACGCATGCCGAGCGGCGTAAAAGCGTCCTCGCGGCCGCCGCCGCCGGTGAGGTCGGCGCCCGTTGAGAAGCCGTCTCCGGTGCCTGTGATGATGAGTGCGCGGGTTTCGTCGTCAAACTGCGCCTTCTCGATGGTGTCGCCGAGCGCCTGCACCAGGGAGAAGCTCAGGGCGTTCTTCTTCTCCGGCCTGTTCAAGGTCAGTATCATCACGTTGCCTTTTTTCTCAACGATGAGCTCTTCCATCTCACGTTCCTTTCTCGAGGGCGAAAGTAACCATTGCAGCCATATGAAAGAATAAACCTTAAGCAGTTGCGGGGAAAGCAGCGCGAGGCGGGCGGCAAGGCATTCCATGAGATAGAATATCGGTCGAGGCGGGCGACAGGAAGAGGATATCGATGACACTGTTCCAGAGAAACATCTCAGTTGAAGTCTTTGACGAGGGCGAGAACCTGCGGCTGGTCGGGCGGCTCGACGACACGCGGCTCGGGGCGCCGCTGCACAGCATCGAGGTCGAGCTGCTGATGACCGTGTGGGAAGGGGAGATACTCGAGATCAAGGGCTCGTTCCCGGTCAGGCCGATGGAAGAGTGCGTGGAAGGGCTCGGGAGCCTCCAGGCGCTTGTAGGGGCGAAGATCCAGCCGGGGTTCAGCGAGCTGGTGCAGAAGAACGTCAACAGCCGTGTGGGGTGCTCTCATCTCGGCGCGTTGATGATGACCATCGGGAACACCAGCGTGCAGGGCAGGGGCGGCTACATGCGCAAGCATATGCCGGATGAGAAAGTCGCGGCCACGATGCTCGAGTTCTCGGAAAGGCTCAACCTTCTCAACAGTTGCGTCGGCTGGCGCGAGGACGGCCCGCTGATGAAGCGCTGGAGAGAGAGCCAGGGCCAACCCTGACCTGCAAAATAGGGGTCAGACCCTTATTTTGCGGTGAAGCGAGGAGGGCGCTTTTCGAAGAAAGCTTTCATCGCTTCGGCGGCGTCCTCGCTCCCCATGGCTTCGATGACGAGTCGCTGTGCGTCGGCGCGGGTGGTGGCGTCGATTGCCCCGGCCGCACCAACGATCGCACGAAGCACTCGCTTGTGCGCCTTCATGGACAACGGCGCCAGGTGCGATATCTCGCGGGCCAGTTCAATGGTGAAAGCCTCTACGTCGTCTCCACAGACGAAGTCGAGCATCCCCATCGAGGAGAGCTCGTCGCACCGGAAGTGCCTGGCCGTGTAGAAGAGCCGGCGGGCGGTGGCGAGCCCGAACGTCCTCACGAACCGCTCCAGCCCTTCCGGCGGATAGACGATGCCGAGCTTCGCGGGAGGCATCCCCATGCGGGACTTGTCGCAACCAACGCGCAGGTCGCACGATACCGCGAGCTCGCATGCCGCGCCGAGCGCGTAGCCATCGATCATCGCTATCACCGGATACGGGAACTCTTCGACTACCGCCATCGCCGTTCGCAGCGGGCCGCCGGCGCCGATGAGACGCTGGTTCTCTTCGGGGGTGCTGACAGCCATGGCGTTGAGGTCCATCCCCACCGAGAACGCTTTGTCGCCGGCCCCTCTGAGCACTACACACCGCGTGCCGTCGTCGCTCGAGAGCTCGCCCAGCGCAGCAGCCAGAGACTCGAGCAGTGACGCGGTCAGCGCGTTCCGACGCTCGGGGCGGTTCATCGTGAGGACGGCAAAGCCGTCCATATTCTCGACCAGTAGCTCGGGCTCGTCAGCCAACGTTCCTCCTGAATAGCGGACCAGCTAATGATATCGCGGAGGGCGCGTCGGTCAAACACGCCAGGCCGGACTCATCACAGCGGCGCGATTCGATAGATGCCGCCACTGCTGTCGTCCGAGACATACATGTTGCCGTCGCTGCGCAGGATGATCCCAACGGGGCGCCCCAGCTTGGTGCCGCTCGGCTGGAGCCAACCCGTGATGAAATCCTCCGTCCCCAGGTAGTTGCCCTGCTTGTCCAGCCTGATGCGCACGAGCTTGTCGCCGGTCGGCACCGTGCGGTTCCACGAGCCGTGGAACGCGACTATCAGGTTGTCCTTGTAGTCCGCCGGCCAGCCGTCTGACGTAACAAAGGCGAGCCCCAACGGCGCGGAGTGAGCCTGAAGGTCTATGTACGAAGGGGTCTTTCCCGCCGCGGCTCCCGGCGCTGCCGCCGCGGGGTCGAACTGCGTGTCGGGGATATTCTTGCCATAGAAAGTAGGCCATCCGTAGTTGTGCCCGTCCTGGATGATGTTTATCTCGTCCGGGGGGATGTTGTCGCCCAGGTTGTCGCGTCCGTTCTCGGTCGCCCAGACCTGGTTCGTGGTCGGGTGCACCGCCATGAACACCGAGTTGCGCAGGCCCGAGGCGAAGGTGCGAAGCCCGCTGCCGTCAGCGTTGGCGATCCGGATGGAGGCGCGGCGCGGGTCCGTCTCGACGCCGACGTTCTGAGAAGAGCCGATTGAGATGAGGAGTTGGCCCTCGTTGGGCGGGGGCGCGAAAATCAACGTCCGCGTGACGTGCTCACCGTCGGGCGGGAGGTCGATTATCTTGCGGCGGTTGGTCGCCTGCATGGACGTCGGGTCGTAATCGTAGAGTGCGACGGCGTCTGTCTCCGCCACATAGAGTTTGGTCGGGTCGGTCGGCATGAACGCGAGCCCGTGCGGGTAGTTGAGGCCTCCGACCACCGTAACCTGGGAATCGGCGACCCCGTTGTTGTCCTTGTCAGGGAGCGCGATGACCTTCCCCGCGCTCGGGCAACTGACGAGCAGGTTGCCGGCTGAATCGAAGAGAAGGACGCGCGGGCCCGGCAGGTTCTGTGCGAAATAGGAGATGGAGAATCCGTTTGGGACGGTGAGGGGCAAACCGGTGGAGTTCTGGCCCGGCGCGAGTGCCTGCGGCGAACTCGATGGCGCCGAAGCGGGCTTCTTTGCCGGTGTCTTGCCACCACCGCATGACGCTGCAGACAGCGCCAGTCCAGCCGCGAGCATGACACAAACGACCGGGACAGTAAGCCTTTTCATCTGAAATCACCCAGGGGTCGATTTCAACGGGAAGCAGAGCTATCCTGCGGTGACTAAACTTTTTGGGGTCTGACCCCAAGAAGTTTAGCTATTCTGTTTTCGCGAACCGGTCGTCTCGGCGGCTGTCCTTGGAGACGTCCGCGGTAACGCCCTGCTCCTCGAGGTCGCGCTGCTCCTGCTTGCCGTGTGCGCGCTCGGCCTTGTAGCGGTGCTTGAGCTCGGAGAGCCAGTACTTGTTGCGGCTCTTCCACTTCATCAGGGTGCGGTGGCCGTAGATCCTGATGGCCATGTCACGCCATCTGAAGGCCATGCCCAGCTTCCAGCACTGAGCGATCGAGTAGAACCTGCGGGTCGCTTTGATCCCCGCTTCCTTCTGGAGCTGGAACGGCGTCATCTTGCTCGGGCGGAACACCACGTGCTGGCCGCTGAACTTGGTCCAGTCGTTGACGAATATCCGTCCCTCCCGGCACATCTCATCATACGTCTCCGACCCCGGTATGGGGGTGAGTATCATGAACTGGACGGTGTCGATGCCGGTCCTCTTGGAGAATCGCACGGTCTCGCGGATGCTCTCTTTGTCATCTTCGTCGGAGCCCATCACGAACATGCCGTGGACCTTGATCTTGTGCTTGTGTATGACCTCGACCGCCGTCTCGATATCCGCAACGGTCTGTGCTTTCCTGAAAGCCTTGAGCGTCTCGGGGTTGGACGACTCGAGCCCGAGGTATAGGAACAGGCAGCCGGTGTCCTCCATGAGCTGCATAAGCTCTTCGTCGTGGACGACATCGACGCGAGCCTGCGCCGTCCAGCGTGGCGTGATGCCCTTCTCTTTCATACGCCGGAGCAGCTCCTTGGTGTGGTCGGGCGCGGCGGTGAAGTTGTCGTCGTAGAAAAAATAGATGGCCTTGGGGTACCTTTCGTACAGCGACTCGAGCTCCGCCATCACATCGTCCGTGTCGCGGAAGCGATACCGGCGGCCGAACAGAGAAGTCACCGTGCAGAACTTGCAGTTGAAGGGGCAACCGCGAGAGGTCATTATCGGGATGATGGCACGCTTCTCGAAACCCTGTATCAAGGAGAGCTTTGGCCAGGGCAGCGAAGAGAGGTCGCCGATCCACTCGCGGTCCGTATTGTGCCTGACCTCCCCGTCCTCAGTGTAAGAGAGTCCCGCGATGTCGCTGAGCGAGCCGCCCTGCCCGTTGAGGGACCGGATGAGCTCGATCAGCGCTTCCTCGCCTTCCCCTCGCACCACGAAATCCGCGCCATGCTCGAGCGCTTCATCCGGCAGAAAAGTGACATGGGGGCCTCCCATGACAACCGGCACGTCATTCATCTTCTTGATGCGCTGGACGAGGTCGTACGCGGCCGGCGCTGTTGAGGTTATCGTCGATATCCCCACGAGGTCGGCTTTCGCTACTTCTTCCCAGTCGATCCTGGCGCATTCCTGGAAATAGATCTTAACGGAGGCGCCCAACTGCTCCTCGAGTACGGCGCCCAGAAGTGGAAGCCCCAGTCTGGGCAGCTTGTAACGCGAGAAGACATGAAAGCCCGGCGCCTTCGGCTCTATCAGGACGACGTTCTTGATCTCATGCGGCGGCGTCGTTGCTTCGAGCGACTCATTGGTATTCATCGAGCACCATCACCTTCATTCCCTTCACCTGCGCCAACCCGGCGTCGCTCGTAATGAACGCCGTCGCGCCTGACTCCAGCGCGGCCGCCAGAAGCAGGCTCTCCGTCGGACCGGTATTCTCGGTGGCCCTTATCTCTGCCGCGCGTGAGGCGATGCCGGGTCCGACCGACACCGTCTCCAGATTCGGCATCTCGTGTATCAATACGCGGTACAGGTCCGCGAGGTCGTCGTCGCCAGCCTGCAGGGGGCGCACCATCAGCTCCGTGAGGCTGATAGACGAGAGCACGCCACGGCAGGCGCCTCTCTGGATCTCGCCGAGCACGGTCGCGCTGAGCTCCGACTGCTCCCCGCCCTGGAAATGGCGGATGAACACTCCCGTGTCCAGCCCGACGACCTTGTGGTCACCCATGTCCTTTTTGAGCTTCTTGGATTTCACGTGTCGCGCTCCTCCTTGAGGTACTTGCTGACCTCGACGTCACCCCAGACCTCCGACCCGAGCCCTCTCATGAACTCCACGAAGTCCGCGGGCCTCGCCAGAAGCGCAACGACCCCGTCCCCCCGGTAGTCGAAGATGAGCTTGTCGCCGGCATGGATGCCGAGGACGTCTCTCGCTTTCTTGGGGATTACGACCTGGAACTTGGAGCTGACTTTTGCCGTGTCCAACCTGCTACCGCCTTTTTTTCGCGTGTTCTGGCAGGCTAGCACTCGTAAGACGACATGTCAATAAGTAATACGAATTACACATTTGCTTTGCTTCAGGTCATTTCGTAAGTGGGCAGGGTTATGCCAGGATCAGCGCATTCATAAGGTATTACGGGACTTTTCCGCGGTTGGATTCACTGAACTTTTGGGGTTTAGTCTTACTTGTTGAGGTCGTGGCCTGCTTTTGAGAGCGCGGGGTAGAGCCTGCGGTAGTTCGCGTACAGCC
>DAIUEJ010000042.1:0-2334 GCA_036845225.1 Candidatus Anoxymicrobiaceae bacterium
CGATGTAGTGAACCAGCACATCTCCTTTCAACAGCAAGAAAAAAGGACGATAATTACAGGGGGTGAGGAAAATGCTGGCACTATGGATCATAGTGATAGTCCTTGTCGCTGGTATTGTAAGTCTGGCCCTCTTTCTGGCCCTCTGGGGATGCGTGGCGCTGGGAATGTCGTGTGAGGACTACCTGCACCACCATCACCTGATCCACCACCACTAGCACGCTTCCGGCTCAATGCCTGTTGGCCTGTCCCGCACAGCGGTATCATGGATGTCGCTGTCCTCGTGCTATCTCAGTTCTCCAGGACAGCGGGCACTGGTACAATCCTGTGGACACAGGGTCGGCCTGAAGGGAGTCGGAGATGAGCAACTCGTCAGAGAGCGTCAAGAAGCGGCGCCTTGGCCGCACCGACATCGAGATCACCCCGATCGGGCTGGGCACCTGGCAGTTCGCCGAGGGCAAAGGCTTTGACCGCTTCGTGTATGAGGGCCTCCCGGCCGATGTGACGAACGACATCGTCAAGACGGCGTTCGATGGCGGCATCAACTGGTTCGACACCGCCGAGGCGTACGGGTGGGGCCGTTCGGAGCGCTGCCTGGCGCGCGCACTGGCGGCTGCGGGAATACCGGATGACGACGTTGTTGTGGCGACCAAGTGGTTTCCGGTCATGAGGACGGCGGAGTCGATAGGGAAGACGATCATCAAGCGGAGGAAATGCCTGCAGCCGTACGGAATCGACCTCTACCAGATACACCAGCCGGTGGCGTTCGCGTCGGTGGAAGCCCAGATGAACGCCATGGCAGACCTGGTCGGGCTCGGCCTGATACGCTCGGTCGGCGTCAGCAACTTCAAGGAAGGCTGGATGCGCCGCGCTCACGCCGCCCTCGACAGCCGGGGGTTGCCGCTCGCCTCGAACCAGGTCAAGGTCAGCCTGCTCAACCGTGGCATAGAGACGAACGGCATCCTCAACGCGGCGCAGGAACTGGGGATGACCATCATCGCGTGGTCGCCCCTGGAGATGGGCGTGCTCACGGGCAAGTTCCACAAGGACCCCGCCCTGCTGAAGAGCCGTCCGTTCGGGCGCAGGATGGTCATGCGCGTGCAGATGGCGAGAAGCGCGGGGCTCATCGACGCGCTCGACGAGATCGGAGCCGCCAACGGAGTATCGGCCGCGGTCGTGGCGCTGAGCTGGCTCGTGAACTTCTACGGCGACACCGTGGTCGCGATCCCCGGGGCCACCAAGGCCAGCCAGGCGGAGCAGAACGTGATGGCCAACGAGTTGAAACTCACGGAGAAAGAGATGTCCCGAATTGACGAACTGTCGAAGAAGTTCCGCAGCCGGATTCCTTTCGGCTCGAGCGATTGAGTGCGTTTCACCCGCAGAGCCCCGGTGAGATGAAAGAGATCGATTCGGATTTCACCAGCCAGGGGACCAGGTGCGCCGCCACGCTGTACCTTCCTGAAGGGGAGAAGCCTCCGGTGGTCGTCATGGCCACGGCTTTGCCGCGGAACGTTCTTTCCGGCTGCCCGCTTTCGCCCGGAGGTTCGCGGGCAGGGGACTGGCGGTCCTCCTCTTCGACTACCGCAATTTCGGCGGTAGCGACGGAGAGCCGCGAAACCTCGTGAGCCCGCGAAGGCACCTCCAGGACTGGGCCGCAGCAATCGCGCATGCTCGCAGCCTGGGCGTTGTCGATTCCGAGAGGGTGGCGCTCTGGGGCACTTCCTTCAGCGGCGGGCACGTCCTGGTCTCGGCCGCGAAGGACAACGGGGTCTCGGCAGTCGTTGCACAGGTCCCGTTCGTCGACGGCATGGCGATCGCCAGGAATTGCCCCAGGGAGTATTTGAGGGAAGGCGCCGCGCACGCACTGCGCGACCTGGTGAGGGCCGCGGGCGGCATGGCGCCACACTATGTACCGGTGGTATCCGAACCGGGCACCTTCGGCTTGATGAACGCCCCGGACTCCCTCGCCGGTTACATGGCGCTTGTTCCCGACGGAAGTACCTGGGAGAACAAGGCCCCGGCAAGGATCGGGCTCGCTCTGCCGCTGTACCGGCCGAGCCGCTACGCCATCCGCATCAAGTGCCCGGTGTTGATCGTGGCCGCGGAAAAAGACTCGCTGATACCGCTGAGCTCGGTTGCCAGGACGGCAAAACGCATCAGGGACTGCAAGTTTATCCGGCTGCCGGTCGGGCACTTCGATGTCTACGTCGGAGAGGAGTTCGAGCGGGTCGTGGAGCTGGAAGGCGGCTTCCTCGCGGAGCACCTGGGCCTTTGATGGATAAACAGGAAGAAACATCGAGCCTCGGGAGGAAAGATTGAAAGACGTCACCGACAAGA
>DAIUEJ010000042.1:2434-22076 GCA_036845225.1 Candidatus Anoxymicrobiaceae bacterium
ACAGGAAGAAACATCGAGCCTCGGGAGGAAAGATTGAAAGACGTCACCGACAAGACCGTCCTCGTTGAGCGACGCGATGAAGGACTGGAGAGGCCACGGCGAGAGGTGTGAGCCCAGGCCCGATGACTGAGCGCGAGGGTCAGCGGGGCGTGTGGGGCTCCACGTGGATCTCGCCGTATTCCGTGCCCGTCAGGGGTATCAGTTTTTCCCTCACCTCGTCGGCAATCTCGTCGGCCTCCTCGATGTGAGTCCCCGGTTTGACGGTGATATGCATGTCCACGTGGAGCGTGTTCGGGCCCACGTGCTCCGCCGTCAGACGGTGGACGCCCATCACCCTGGGCACCGATTTCGCCGCCTCCATCAGAGCGTCGAGCGTCTCGTCGTCGGGCGCCCTGCCTATCAGGAACTGGTAGTTCTCCCTGATCAGGTACACGGCGGCGAAGATTATCATCACGCCGACGATGATCGAGCCGACCGCGTCCGCCCAGTCGTTGCCGTTGATGGCAAGCACGATCGCTATTATCGCGAGGATGTACACCACCGCGTCTCTGCCGAGCGAGACCAGTTGCGCCCGGGTGGTGGCCGCGTCACTGTGCTCGCGCGCGATGACGATGATCGGCACCGCGACTATCACCATCCCTATCGCGGTAATCAGGATAGCGATGCCGCCGTGATGGATGTGGCCCGGCGGGTGGAGCAGCCCTGCGATGCCGCGGCGTATCGTCTCCACGCTGAAGAAAGCGATGAGGATGGTGGCGGACATGATGGCGGCGACGTTCTGGGCGCGCTCGTGCCCGAAGTGGTGCTCCTCATCGGGCGGTTTCGCCGACATGTAGGTCACGAACAGCAGCGCCGACGAGATCAGCACGTCGCTTAGCGTCTCGAACGACTGGGCGAACAGTACCAGCAGGTGAGTGCTGAAGTACCCTATGAGCTGGATGGCGAACAGCGACGCGTAGCAGGCGAGGGCAAATGTGAGCCCGCGCGCTCCGGACACGCCCTTCCTGTCCGTCCTGCTTATGCCGGTCTCCAATCGACCCCCCGCTCCTGCCTGCCTCAGGCCCCGCTGTTCTATTTGAGTCCGCTTGTCACAGGTGGACTTCCCCAAAACTCAACCCATCCCTCGCAGACGCTTCCACCGCGGAGGCGAGCAACTGGACACCGCGCGCCAGCACCTTCCGTCGCGGCTTCTCACCGGCGCCGATCTGCACCAGCTCGACGATGTGGTACACGGGGGGCGCTAGCGGGTTCACAAGCCTGAACATATTCATGACCATGTAGCAGCCGTTGCACCACGCGCAGGTGTGCGCCGCTCCCGTACCGCGCGATTGGATGGACCTGCGGGCGCCCGTCTTGACGACGTCCCTCAGGCGGTACCGCCCGAGGGACGCTCCCAGCCCGCAACACTCCGCTCGCATACCTGAGTTGTCGAACTCGGTCACGGTGAGGCCCAGGAGGCGCAGCAGGTCCCGGACGCTCTCGATCGCACCCGGCCCCAGCCCCGAAGCGTGGCACGGGTCCTGCACCGCGACCGCGCCAGTCATTCTCTTGACCGGCACGATCTCCCCGGACGCCAGTCGGCCGGCGAGCCAGTCCACCAGCCCCGTGACCTCGACGTCAAAGTCGACGCCCAGCAGCCTCGGGGCCAGGTTCTGCATCGTGTTCTGACATGCCGGACAGAAGGCGACGACTTTCTTCACGCCCAGCTCGCGGAAACGGAGCGCCAGTGAGGCCGCCTTCCGGCGCGCCTCTTCGATCAGGCCGAGGCGGAGGTAGTATTCACCGCAGCATTCGTCCGGGTCGCTGAATATCTCGATGTCGTCGAAGAGCCGCGCGTCGGCGATGTACGGGGTGAGGCGCTGGTTGCAGCCGAGAAACAGGACTTCCTCACCGGACGGCGGGCTCGACCACGACGCGAGGTCCTGCTTCTCTCGCGGCGAAAGCCACCTCTCGAGGCTTCGCCAGATGTTCGGGCCTTCTCTCTGTGGCATCGCGTTGCAGAACACCCGGGGTATTCCTCTTTCGAGGTATCGCTCGTGGTACCGCTCGAGCAGCAGGCCGTACGGGCTCGCTCCGCTGGAACAGAAAGCGTCGCAGGACATACAGCCGGTGCAGCGGTCGAGCACTTCGCCGAGGTGTTCGCCAGCCGCCAGCGCTCTCACCATCCCGGGTGCCTCCTCGTGGTCCGCGCACCACGGGGCACCTGCTGAGGCATTCCCCGCAGAGTTCGCACCGCTCGCGCGAATATGGATGGAAAGGCATGGCTCTCTTGTTTGTCATCGCGTTAATCGTCCGCGGGCGCCTGGACTGCGGCATTCTTCCTTTTCCCGTGGAAGCCCTGAGTGCTTTGCAGACAGAAGCATACTACGAATCAAGCCCGGCTCTTCTTCTCTGGCGGTGAGAAACCGCCTTTTGCGAAGCCGACGAACTTTTCCTTGCGAAGACAGTACGGCCTGCCTTTCCCCGCCAAGTGATAGGCGTGGCACTCCTGGCACAGGCCGTGCCTCTCGCATTTCTTCTTCGTGCACGGGCAGTCTTCCCTGAAGGCGGGGACGCGATCCATGAGGTGTTCTCCACTTACTTCGAGCAGCGTTCACGCGTGACCGTCTGCATTCAACCAGGCCGCCCATAGATTAGTGCATCTGCGAGCGTACGGCTACAGGTTCTTCTTGAGCTAACGGCCGCGACGGGGCATGGTCAAACACAGGACAGAATGCTCAGCGGAACGTGTACTCGTAGCGCGTGCTGCGGAACCCGAAGATATCGCCGAGGGCTTTGCCCGACATGTTCTTGGTCCCCCCGGCACCGACGATGCGCGCCGTCTTGACCCTGCCTCCCGGGGTGCGGTTTGAAAGGTCGATCAACTTTATCTCGCCGACGCCGAGCCGGCTCGAAAGGTCCTTCGCCGAGATCTCTTTGGTCGTGCAGTAGCGGCTCGACTGCGAGCAGTAGCTGTCCGCCTTGCCCCTCAGGTACGGGATCGCGGGAGCCCCCCAGACGTCTTCGTTGTTTTCCGTATGGCCGCCGCAGGAGCCGCAGTAGGCGGCTATGATCGGCTGGTCACTGTAGAAGAGGGCCTGGCCCGAGGTGGCGTCGACGGCGTGGATGTTGTTGGGATTGGCGGCGAGGTTCTTGTTCTCGTCGAACGCCTGACAGCACTCTCCGCTCGAGCAGATGTCAAACCCCTGGGCGGCGTGCTTGCCTCGCGCTATGACCGAGAGAGTGTAGGCGCGCGCGGCCATGTAGAGCACCTTGAGGCCTTCCGGTGGGAAGTCCTCGGGTTCCTCGGCGAGGTGGTACAGGTAGTCTTTCGTCGGCAGGGTGCGGATTGCGCCGTCATGGCCCTTGACGCGGATCGGCCTGTTGTCATCGGTCTGTTGCACGGTGACGCCGGTGTAGTAGGCGTTGATTATCTGGAGCGCCGACTGCCCGGCGAGGGCGCGGTAGCGCACACCGTCCATGCAGAGGCCCACACCGTGCGCCCGCCCGTAGTCCTTGAAGACAAAGATAGCGCTTGGGCCCGGGACTTCGCTGCCGTTGCTCAAGGCCGGCGTCGATTCGTTCGTGACGCTGGTGCCCTGGACCGGCGCGGCCTGCGCCGCCACGGGAGCGCTCGCCGGGGCGGCCGCGGCCTGCAGGTCTTCCTTGGAAGGCTTGGGGCTCTCGTCTAGAACGGTCGCATTCCACTCGGGCTTGTAGGGGTGCTCGACCTTGGGCGGCCCCTTATCAGCGATGGCTATCTGGACGACCAGGAATATCAGGCCGAACAGGATGAACAGCATCGGGAAACCCCACACGGGCAGGGCTTTCTTGAACCTCGCGAACACATCGCTCGCGAGGTTGCCGGCTCTAAGTTTCAAGTCCCTCAGTATGAACAGCAATGCTCTTCACCCTGGTGCATAAGACGCCCTGCTTCCATCGGGAGTTCGTCCGACGCGCCGCAGACGACCGGTGCGCCCGGCCTTCTGTAATAGAAATGGTTTCCTGGAAGATTATACCAGCGAAAGAGCGCCGGTTCCTTTATGGTGCGCTTGAACCACGTGACGGGTCAGGGCCGCGCCCCTCCGGCAAGCCGCCGGAAGGGCGAGCGGGCTGTCGACTCAGCAGGGAGTATTCTCTGCTTCTCGGTCGAACGCTCTTCAGTCTTCTTTGATCACCGCGCGGTCGTCGCAGACCATCCTGCCGGCGACGCAGACGTTCTCCGGCGGGTTCTCTCTCACGACAACCACGATGGCCTGGATCGGGACGCCGTATACGCGCCGCGCCGTCTCCGACATCTCCATGGCAATCTCGCGCTTCTGCTCGGGGCTGAGGGGTGGACCTTCGATATAAACGTTGGGCATTGTTCCTCCTTTCATCGTCGGGGACTATTTCGCCGGGAAGCATACCAATCCCCCTCGAATCACCCTTCTCCTGCAAAATAGGGGTCAAACCTTTTTTTGCACGTGCGGAACTGTGCGAGCAGGGAACGCCTGCGAGAAATGTTATTTTGAGTTTCGCGCCACGAAAGCGCTGTACTCGGCCAGCCTTGCCGCCGCGAACACCGCCCTCTCGGGGGTGGGCGTCGTAAGAATGCCGTGCATCTCGAGCCTGCTGGAGGTCGCCTTCTGCTGCTCGCTCATCGCGACGGCGATGATCGGCTTTCCGGTCTCGGCGATAAGGCCCTCCAGGTGTTTGACGAGGGCGTAGTCGGTCCACTCCCACGCCTCGGCGGGGTTTATGCCCGCGGAACCCTCGGGCTTTCTGACATCCCGGTCAGAGACGGATTTGTGGAACCCTTTCCAGAAAGAGAGGATGAAGGCGGGCAGCCTTGAGATGTTCCTGGTGATCATCTGGTAGAGGGGCCGGACGAACGTATACAGGAGGTTGTGAACGAAGAACTGCTTGCCGAGCATCGCTCCCATCACGATCACGATGTCCACTGCCTCGCTGCGGGTCACGGCATCAATCGCCCTGAAGTGGCTGGACCGTCGCTGGCCGCCGACCAGGTCGACCGGGTTGCCGTGGCTCCAGAACTGGGGCAGGAAGCCGTCGAGCTCCTCGATGAGGCTCGGAGGCAGTTCCGCGAGCTTGACTCCCTCCCTGTCGCAGGCATCGGACGCTACCACGCCCCAGCCGCCGCCCATGGTGACGATGGCGACGCGCCCTGACTTCGGGACCGGGACCGACGAGAACGCGGTGACCAGGTCGATGAACTCCTCGGAGGTGCCCGCCGTGACGATGCCCGCCTGCTCGAACATGCCGTCAAAGAGTTCGGTCGAGCCTGCCAGCGAACCGGAGTGGGAGAGCGCCGCTCGGCTCCCCTGTTCACCCCTTCCGCCCTTGAGGACGATGACAGGCTTCTTCGGCGTGACCGTCCTCGCCACGTCAAGAAATCTCTTGCCGTCCTCGAGGCCCTCGATATAGAGCGCGATAGTCTTTGTCTCGGGGTCCGCGCCCAGGAATTCCAGGTAGTCGGCCATGCCGGTGTTGGCCTCGTTTCCGCTGCCCACGAACCGGCTGAAGCCGACGCCCCTGTTCTCGCCCCATTCGAGCAGCTGGACCCCGAGGTTCCCGCTCTGTGAGATGAAGCCCACACTGCCGTTCAACGGGAAGCTGAAGGTGCCGAGCGCGCTCAGGGACGCCGTGGCGCTGAAGATCCCCATGGTGTTCGGCCCGACGATCATCACTCCCGCTTCGTTTGCGCGCCTGGCAAGCTGACGCTCGAGCTCGGTGCCCTCGCCGCCGACCTCGCTGAAGTTGGACGCCACGACGACCAGGTTCCTGATGTCCTTGTCGATGGCTTCATCCAGGACTCCCATCACGCTCCTGGCGGGGATGGTGATTATCGCGAGGTCGACAGGCTCGTCGATCTCACCGAGGGATTTGAACGTCGGCATCCCGAAGATGTCGCGCTCCCTGGGGTTTACCATGAGCAGCCTGCCGCGGTAGCCGCCACCGATGATGTTCATCGGTATCGTGAAACCCCACTTGCCGATCATGTTCGATGCTCCGACGATTGCGATCGAGCGCGGGTTGAACAGCTTATCGAAGTCCCGGGAGAACTCCCCGATTTCCATAACAGTCCCTGCCTTCCTAAGTTTTCCGGCGCCAAGATTAAACTACAAGTAGTTCCCGGGGCTCAAATCCCCGGCGCTGCCATGGAAAAGGCGCACCTTCCATTTATCAGCCGGGGCGATTCTTGTTAGAATCTCGAACTGGAAAACATCTCACCGGACTTGCGTTCACGGTGGAGTCCAAAAGGAGGAATCATGGCAAGACCAGCGTGCCCGAACTGTGGAAGGGAAGACACCGTAGTCCCGATAGTCTATGGCCTGACAACGCCGGAGATGGCGGCCAGGGCTGCCAAGGGAGAGGTCCGTATCGGCGGATATGCCGTCGGCGTCAACGTGGCGGACTGGGCCTGCAACAACTGCGGCCACATCTGGAAGTAGGCTAAACTTTTTGGGGTCAGACCCTTTTTTGTTTAGCGGTAGGCTGAACGACGCTCTTTTCTTTTGCCACGCCGCCAACAGGGGAAGAACCGCGTTGCGCGGCGAATACTGAGCTTATGGCACGGAAACTGGAGCGAGCCGCTCAACTGCGGCTGACGATACCTCAACCTTTCGACTTCGCCCTGACGGTCGCCAAGCCGGCGGGCTGGCACTGGTCCACACCGACCGAGTTCTTCGAGGACGGGGTCCTGTTCTCCGCGTTCTACCTCGACGGCAGGCCGGTCGGGCTGAAGCTGAACTCCAGCGGCCCCGGTCGGGTGGCGGCCACCGCCTACGCCGACTTCGACCTTGCGGAGACCGACCGGATAGAGCTGAGGGAAGCTCTCGAGTTCGGGATGGGGAAGGCACTCGATATCGAGGGCTTCTACCGCTTCGCGCGCAAGGACCCTGTCCTGCGCGGCACGATCAAGGACCGCTATGGGATGCGCCTGGGAAGGCTCGACGAGCTCTTCGGCCGGATAATCCTCGCCATCACGCTCCAGATGGCGCAGTTGAAACGCAGCCGCCAGATGATGACAGACATCCTGCGGCTCTACGGGACCCCGGTGGAGTTCGAAGGCCGGAAAGTGACGCTCTGGCCTAGCCCCGCGCGGATCGCCCGGCTCGACCCGATGGTCCTGCGGGACAGGGCCAACATGGGCTACCGCGCAAAGCTCCTGTCGGCGGCGGCGAAGCACATGGTAGACCACCCGATGTCGATCCGGGAACTGGACGCCATGCCGGACGAGCAGGCGGTCCAGAAGATCAAGGAGGTTCCCGGCATCGGTGATTACTCCGCGGGAATAGTCCTGACCAGGTATGCGCCCATCGACGCGTGGAGCGTCATCGTGATGAGCGAGCTGCTCCTGGGGACGACCCCCTCCAGGCCGCGCGCCGACATAGACGCCATCAACAAGATCGTGGCCGAGCGCTGGGGCAAGTGGTCCTGGATGGCGTTCGCCTACATCTTGAACGACCTCGACAACCTCGCCCGCGACTACCACCTTACGAGGATGTTCTAGCGCGCACCCATCATCATGCCGAAGGCGAAAATGGCGGCCGGACAGCGGATTCTTCGTGATAGAATTACGCCCAGCGTAACGGCCGAAGGGGAGGTCCCGATGCCCGGAAGCAGGGGAAGCGTCAGCGGTCCGAGCAGGATCCGGCAGGCGACGAAGGAACGCCGCGTTGTCAGCAGGCCGCAGGTGATGGAGAAAGACCCGGTCCACAACCGAGCCGAGAACCTGTCGCTCGCGCTGGAGGCGCTGCGCCAGGCGCTGGGAGAGGAGTGGGCAACAGACTCGCCATCCATCCTCTGTGGCTACGCGCGTGACCAGGGGATGCAGCCCGCTGCTTACGCTCACATCGTCTGCATGCCGGGCTCGACCGAGGACGTCCAGGCTGTTTACCGCGTCGCGAACGAGTACCTGATCGACATCATGCCCTACGGGACCGGCCTGTCCACGGTCGGCGCGCACTTCCCCATGTACGGTGGTTTAATGATGGACCTGCGGCGGATGGACCGGATCATCGAGCTGGACGGCGAGGACATGTTCGCGGTCATCCAGCCGGGCATCAACTTCCTCATGCTTCAGGCCGCTGCGCAGCAGGTCGGCTGCCGCCTGCTCAACCCGTCGACGGCCGCCACCGCGGGCGTCATCAGCAACCACCTCTTCTGCAACATAAACACGATGTCTTCCAAGTACGGGTTCGGGATGGACAACATCATAGATGTCGAGGTCGTACTTCCGACCGGCGAGATCGTGGTGACAGGGCCCGCTTCGTACGGGGCGGTAAAGGGGCACGTCGCCGGCCCGGGCCCTGACGTGTCGACCCTCCTGCGATACGCGCTGGGCACCCTGGGGACGGTGACGGCGATGACCGTCAGGCTTTACCCCGAGGCGCCTTTCCACGCGCAGGTCTTCCCTTGCTACGAGGAGGACAGGCTGGACGTCGTAGCGGATGCCCTCTACCTGGTAGCGCAGGACAACCTGTCGCTCGAGCTCGCCCACCTCATGAACTCGTTCTACGGGATATTCATGGGGGAGACGAACGCAGAGGCGAGCAAGCTCGCCGAGCTGATGCCGCGCCACAACCTGCTCACTATCTTCGGCGGCGAGACCGAGGAGGAAGCCGAGCTGAAGGCGTCAGTGACACAGCGCTCGCTGGAAGAGCATTTTCCCATGATGGACTATCTGCCCGCGGAGGCCCTCCTGGACCTCACGGAGGACAACGAGTTCGTAGACTTCGAGAAGTGGGTGAAGTTCTTCAACGTGACCTGTCGGGTGATGCGGGTGAGGGGCTCGTTCTTCATCGGGGCGCTGATAGACAAGATCGAGAACATGGCGCCGGTCGAGAAAGGCATGCGCGTTGCCTGCACCAACCAGGTCGGCACTACCGACGACCCGCTGGCGCCTGACGACGCGTCCACGTACCTCCAGCCCTACCACATGGGACGTTCGGCTTACCTCGAGTACGACATGTACACCAACCAGGCCGACAAGGACGACCTCATCAGGATAATGATGGGCTACGGGCGGGCGACCGGCGGGGCCATGGCCAAGGGAATGGTGTTCGCAGCCGGGCTGACGGCCCTGATCAAGGGCATCCCCGGGGCCGAGCTGGCTCTTTCGGTGGCGAGGCCGAACATAATCCCGCTGCTCAAAGTCTTCACCGAGTTCAAGATGGCGCTGGACCCGAACAACATCTCAAACCGCCGCTGGGACTACGACACGGGCGCGGTCAAGAAGATAAGCCTCTTCTAAAAACGCAAGAAAAGGGTCAGACAACTTTCTTGCGTTCTACCTCACCATCTCGAGCAGCGCCTGTACGCGCGTGGCTATCTGGCCGGAGTCGTTACCGTAGTCGGTCTCCACGTACAGCATCGGGATGCCTGCCTCGTCGAGCGCTTTCTGGACCTTGTAGGCTTCGATGGTGTACGGGTCGCACGCCTGCAGCGCGTGATAGACGACAGCATCGATGTCGAAATCACGGACCAGGCCGAGGATGTTCTCGACCCTCTCCGTGTTGGGGGTGAAGACGGCGCAGTCGATCTTCATGTAGCGGTCGGCGATGGCGTCGAGCATGCCTTCGAGGTCGTCGGGGGCGTCGTCCACCAGGTTGCGGAAATAACGGATCCCGGTGCACATCTCTTCCATCGCCACGACCGCGCCGGAGGTCTCGATGACCTGCGCGAGCTTCCAGTTGGGAAGCGCCATGGGGCAGCCCGAGATCATGATCCTCGGCCGCGCCGGTCCGCCTATGGACTTGCCCTGTCCGACCCTCTTGTCCAGCTCGTCGCACAGCTCGTTGACCTTGACCGTGAAGCGCCTCGGGTCGTCGTTGGACGCGATCTGGTTGATGAGGAGCCCGTCGCGCCCCGATATCACCGGGGGGTCGGCCTTGCGAAGCTCCGCCAGCCTCAAGAGCGCGCGTCTCTTTTCGTTGGCGATCCTGATCGCGTCTTTCAGGCCCGCTTCATCGATCTTCTTGCCGGAGACTTCCTCCAGGCGCGCCGCCAGGACCCGTACCTCGCTCTTCCACATCTCCATGTCGGTGGCGCCCTTCTTCTGCGGCAGCTCCATCACGTGTACCGGCTGCATGTCGCCGAGTATCTCGTAGAACTTCTTCTTGCCGTCGCACGTCGTCTCGCCGACGAGCAGGTCACATGACTCGATGTACGGGCAGACCCCGGCGAGCTTGAAGCCGAGTGACGACTTGATGAGAGGGCAGAGGTTGCCGGGGAGGAACTTCATGGCTTCGTCGGGGGCGACCTCAGCGCCCGCGCACAGGCCGACCGATATCCCGCCCGCGGCCGTGATCAGTTCCTCGGGGGCATAAGTGCAGTACGTGCCGACGACTATCCCGCCGCTCTTCTTGTGGTTGACGAGCTCCCGGATGCGAAGGCCGTGCACTTCCGAGAACACGTAGTCGAAGTAGCTCATGCGCGCGGGGCGCCCGGTCTGAGAAAGGAACACCTCGCCGAATAGAGGAGGGAGCACCTCCAGCAGGCCGTCATGCGCCTCGAGGTTGATGCCCAGTTCCCGCCACATCTCGCGATAATCATCAGCCACTGCTGTCTCCTTTACGATTAGACCTGCTTATCAAATTGATTAGCCGAGATTATATAGTGGCGCACCCGGGCAGGCAATAGAGGTACGGGCGCAGCCTCATTGAATTGGTTCACAGCACAAGAAAGAAGGGATTGCACGGATGTGGAAGCAGACGGTCAGCGAGACAAAGCGTGCCCCCGCGGGCGACATCGATATTGCTTACCAGGTCTTCGGTGACGGTCAGCCGCTCCTCCTCATCATCGGGCTCGGGGCAGTCAAGGAGCTGTGGACGCGCGAGTTCATCGAGCCTCTCGCCAGGCGGTTCAGGGTCATCGCTTTCGACAACAGGGGAGTGGGAGAGACGCCAGCGGGCAGCCGCGAATTCAGCATCTCACAATTCGCCGAAGACTCCTTCAACCTGTTGAACGCCCTCGGGATCGAGGCTGCGCACTTGCTCGGGTACTCGATGGGAGGGTATGTCGCTCAGGAGATGGCGATAGACGAGCCCGGCCGGGTAGAGAGGCTCGTCCTGCTGGCGACCGAGTGCGGGGGAGCGAAGGGGATACGCCAGGAGCCCGGGATCCTCTTTGAATTCCACGGAACGGACGGTCACGGGGGCGGCGGCGCAGACCCCGAGCGTCGATTCTTTATCACCAGGGAGCAGCTCGAAAAGAGCGGGGCGGGCCCGGGCAACCTGCTGGGTGACCTGGACGCCGGGAACGCGAGCGATCACTTCGAAGCCCAGGCCGACGCGATGCGCTACTGGAGGGGGACCTGCGACCGCCTTCCCGAGCTTAGGCAGCCATCGCTCGTGGTCACCGGGACCGACGACATCGTCATCCTGCCCGAGAACGCGAAGGTGCTATCGGAGCTCATCCCGGACGCCGCTCTGGTGGAGGTCGAGGGGGCCCATCACGGGCTGGTGCTCCAGTACCCGGAGGAGCTGGCGGGCATAGTAGGCGATTTCCTCTCCGCTGCAAAATAGGGACAGGCACCATTTTGCATCTAGAGGCTGATAACCGGCTGGCAATCCAGAGATGCAAAATGGTGCCTGTCCCTATTTTGCAGTCAGACGCGGTCGAGGTTGAGTTCGAGTGACTTGAGCTTGGCTTTCGAAATCAGCTTGCGCTCGAGAGCGTTCTCGAATCGCGTTTGCACTGTGCATTCTGATTGCTTTGACGGCCGTATCCTGCCAGAACAAATCGGTTGAAAAGCTGCCTTTCAGGTTTGTCATGGGAACGAACAGCTACGTTACGCCGGCCCCACCAATGCCTGGCAAAGCCGCTCTCATGCAGGAGCCGACCTTCCTCACTACGCTCCAGCGGATCACCGAAAGGGAGGACGGTTACCTGGGCCCCGGGATTGAGAACGAGTACTCAAAGATGGACCCTGCGAACTGCGACGGCACCCTCGTGGTCCTGCGTGGAAACACCGCCGCGTTCTATCTGTATGATGCCGTGAGCTGCAAGCTGTTGCGGCAGATCAAGGCGTTTGACGACTGTGACTACGCTGAGCCCGAGCCGAGATGGGACCCCTCGAACGCCAAGGTCTTTTACTATCCATGCAACATGAAGCTCATGAGCTACGACTGCGGAACCAACACCTCGAAGACCGTCCGCGACTTCCGTAGCGATTTTCCCGACGGTGCGTACATAACGACGAAGGCGGAGGGCGACGCCTCTCTCGACAGGCGGTACTGGTGCTTCATGGTCGAGGATTCGAAAAACGAACTGGTGTCGGTGATGTGCTACGACAGAATCCAGGACCGCGTCCTGGGACGCAAGGACACCGGATTCCCCGACGCGATCAACTGGGTCGGCATGAGCATGTCAGGTGACTACTGCATAGTCGGCTACGAAGACAAGGCGATCTACACGCAGGTGTTCTCGAGGGACTTTGCCCACACGGTCACACTTCCCGATGGGTCCGCGGGGCACGGCGACGCGGCTTTGACATGGGATGGCCGGGACGTCTACGTATATCAGAACGTCCGCACCGACTTCATCTCGATGGCCGACATGGGCACTGGCAGAGAAACGAGGCTGCTGCGAATTCCTTTTGACGTGAACCCCGACATCGGGCTCCACGTTTCAGGTAACTGCAACGGCACCCGGGGCTGGGCGCTTGTCTCGACTTACGGCGCCATGGAACCTCCGCCTGGGAAGAAGCACGCCTGGATGGACGAGCAGTTGCTTATGTTGGAGCTAACCGCGAAGCCCAGGGTATGGAGAATAGCGCACACTCAATCCTACACATCAGATGATTACTCTGGTGAGAAGAACTACTACGCCGAGGCGTTCGCCTCGATAAACACGGGCGGAACGCGGATATACTGGGGCTCGAACTGGCGGCGCTACTCGCCCGATTATTCCGATGCCTACCGGGTCATCCTGCCGGACAAGTGGCCCGCCGCGATGCCGGGCGGGGCTGCGCCCGAAGTGCGATAGCACGGTCACGGCACTTATGCCGTCGGCTTCCATGCGGGCGACACCGCGTCCCTCAATATCGATGGCATCGCGATGATCACGATGGAAAGCACGAGGCAGACCACCGCGCCGGTCAGCACTGCGAAAGGCGTGGAAGTCCTGTCCGAGAGTAAGCCGAGAACCAGGCCCCCTATGGGCGCGGTGCCCTGGAAGACCAGGATATAGAAGCTCATGATCCGCCCGCGCATGTCCCTGTCGACCCGGGACTGCAGGATCGTGTTGATGGAGGCGCTCGCCATCAGGAAAGTGACGCCGATGCCGAACGTCATCGCGAGCGAGAGGTAGTAGTTGTGGGACAGCCCCAGCCCGATGAGGATGAATGAGAACGCGAGCAGCGAGCCCTTGATGATCTCCCGCTCCCTGACGCGCCCGCTCAACCGGGTCACCAGCGGTGCGCCTACGACCGCTCCCAGCCCGATCGCCCCGAGCAGCCATCCGTACCCCCACGACCCTTTGTGCAGCACGTCTTTGGATTCGGCGGGCAGGAGGACGATCAGCGCGATCCCGGAGACGGCCGCGATTCCCAGCACCACCAGGAGGTTGACGGCCCAGCGGTTGTGGCGCAGGTAGCCCAGGCCCTCTTTGATATGGTCCCACGCGCTTCCGACGTGAGCTTCCCGCACGGCGGGCAGAGGGCTTATGAGCATCAGGGCCCCGATGACCACCAGGAAGCTGGCGGCGTTGATGTAGAAAGCCCCCGCGATGCTCCAGACGCCGAGGATTATAGAACCCAGGGCCGGCCCGATGAACCTCGCCATGTTGAACTGTGCCGCGTCGAGAGCTATCCCGTTGAGCATGTCCTCCGGCGGGACCAGGTCCGGCACCATCGACCTCCACGCGGGGAAGTTGAAGACAAACGCGATGCCCATCAAGGTGGTCAGGACCATGATCAGAGCGAGCGACGAGACGCCAAGACTCGTGGCTATGGCCAGGCCGAGCGCGGCGAGCATCATGATCACCTGCGTGACGATGATGAGCTTGCGTCTGTCCACCCGGTCCGCGAGCGAGCCCGCATACAGGACGAAGAACAGGATGGGCAGGAAAGTCGCCAGGTTCACGGCGCCCACCCACCCGTTCGAGCCGGTCAGCTCTTTCACGTACCAGAGCAGGACGGCGGTGTGTATCCAGGTCCCGACGTTCGAGAGAAAGGCGCCGGACCACAGCAGCCGGAAGTCGCGATATCCGAAAGCCGAAAGCACTCCGCCCCGGAACAGGGTCTGGCGGACGAGGTCCGTCGTCGGCGCGGTGACGTCGGCCTCGAGCTCGCCGAGCCTGTCTTCACGCCGGGGAGGGCCGCCCGTGGCGGGTGGTTCATCCACCTTATTTGAGGAGCATCAGTTCGAAGAGCGCTTTGCCCTTCTCGCGAGCACGCGTTCCGGGAATATCGACCGACATCTCCAGGTCCGCGTTGAAGTCCAGGTAGTAGGGCTTCGCGAAAAGGCGGACCAGCGGCCTCGCCCACCCGGGGGCGAGCTCGAGGAGGTCGAGCGCGTCGATGAGCACGGCGTCGCGAAGGGCTAAGTGGATGTCACCCTCAGCCGTATGCCAGTGGAAGTCCAGGTTCTTCGGGTACTTCCTGCCGCCGGGGGCTTTCTCGAAGTCGCGCGTGACCAGCGTCAGCGGCGTAGCGTCATCGACCAGGATCTCGTCTCCGCGGGCGAGGTAGAATATCGGGATCTTGACGCCTCCGAACCCGAAGAGCTTCGTCGAGGTCACCTGTACGAAGATCGCTGTGAAATCGCCGACGTGCGTGCGTCCCCAGTACCAGTGGTCGATGTACTGGCTCGTCGAGATATTGCCCCAGTTGTGGTCGTGGTAGCCAGTGCCCGTGGTAGTGGTAGTCTTCCCGTCTTTCGTCAGGGTCAGTTCCACCGTGCCGTATGGAATGGGTACGACCCAGCCGATGTACTTCGTCCTGGCGCCGTCGTAGTAGGTGATGCCGGCGCCGGGACGCCACGAGGGTGCGCCGCGGTGGAAATCCAGGTCGACCGAGAAACCGTCGCCCTCGGTGTGCAGCTTGTAGTTGTCGAGGTCGCCCTCGAGCGTTTCGGGCCCCATCCGGACGTCGCACCTGTCGGCCGCCGCCGAGAACTCCTCAAGTTTGTAGTCATTCGCTATCTTGTGCTTGGTGCCGTCCGCGAACTTGATGATGGTGGTCACGTTGGGCGTTACCGGAGGCGTGTTGGGTGACTTCGCCTTTGTCGTGAAATCGACTACGACGGTGGTTCCATCCTCGAACTGAGAATCGAAGTACCACCATTCGAACGCCTCGGGATGGTCCCTGGTCCGGTAGCCGTCCTCCCACACTTCGACTTCCGGCTTGAGGCCTTCTCTTTCGAGCTCGGCCGCTTTTTCGTCAGCAGGGCTGCTGTCCTCGGCCATCGCATGTCCTTTCGATCAACGAGCGTGAACGCATGGTCAGTCCGAAAGGATTCTACAGGAACGCACCGCCGGGGTCAGGCGCAAGCGGTGCAGGAAATCACGCAACGTGCTCCAGGGTGACCTTGACCCGGCCGGGCACTTCCTCGACCCAGCCGGTTCGCACGATGCTCCCGGTCCATGCCTCGTAGAGGCCGGTCACCTTGCCGGCGACGATTCCCGGGTGGAACGGGTTCTCGACGACGAAGAACACCTTGCGCCCCTCGACCCATGCGGCCACCGAGTTGCCGATTCCCATCCACGGAAAGTCGGCCATGATGTTGACCACGGGGCTTCCCTGCGGGATCGAATATCGCACCGCCGAGGTCTCGCGCATGTACTTCTGCTCGAGGCCCTCCATGAGCGAGGGCAGCTCGGCGCCGAACTCTCGCTCGAGCCCGGTCAGCACAGCATCGAAGCTCTGGGCGGGAAGCGCCACAAAACGCATACCCGTCTGCGAGTGCCGCAACACGCCTTTCTCGAGGTCGAGGTAGATGCTCTTGGTGACCGACCAGGGCACGCTGCATTTCTGGCACTTGTCCAGCTCGACGTTGCCGGGCAGGTACTGGATTTCAGCAAGGACCAACTGCTCCTCGACGGGTGGCTCGTCGCTCACTTTCTGGATGGTGATCACGAACTCGTCTGACTTGACCCGTTCCCATCCGGCCGAAACTCCCACGCGCTCCATGAACTCGAACACGCCGGTGCCATCGCCCGCGATAAGGGGCACGGAGTGGGGGTTCATCACGAGCACCCGCGCATGGCTGTTGCTCACGTACTCGACCATCTCGGCCCGCCCCATGCCGAGCCCCGCCATGTAATTGAAGATGAACCTGCTGGTCGCTTTGATGGCCGGCTCCGGGCGTGCCACCTTGCCCCGCGGCATCCTGGCGAGGAATCCGGGCATCAGAGTCTTGATGAAGCGCTTGCCGACCTCTCTCTCCGCGCGGCAGATTATGGGGTCTATCGAGAAGTTCATCCACCTGGAAACGCCGTCAAAGAGCGCGCGCAGCTCGTCGACCTCGAGGTAGACCAGGCGGGTGTGCGCGGAGTCCCGCCCTATGATCGTGCCGTTCGGGGTCCACGCCAGGAACTTCCCGTACGGGACCGGGAAGCCGCAACTCTTGCAGTACCTCATCGGATCACCTTCCGTTACCAGCCGGCCAGTCGAAGCGCCTTTGGCGATACCTCAAGAGCAGCGCGAAAAAGGAGAAGCCGGTGATACATATATAGGTCTCACTTCGGATTACGTCAAGTTTCCCGAGGCGCAGGAGCCTTTGTTCCCGCGTCGAAGTCGAAAAGGGATACACGACTGCTGGTGCTACAATGGTAAGACAGCGGCATGGCAACGAACGAAGAGGGGGCATCATGGCTGACAGTGTCTACAAGGTTATCGAGCTCGTTGGATCGAGCCCAACGTCCTGGGAGGACGCCGCCAAGAACGCGGTCGAGATGGCGAGCAAGTCCCTGAAGGAACTCCGCATCGCTGAGATCGCGGACCTGGACATGAAGGTGGAGGACGGCAAGATCACGGCGTACCGCGCCAGGGTCAAGGTTTCCTTCAAGTACATGGGCAAAGAGTAAGCTCGCTTAAGCTGGAAGAATCGCCGGGAGGGCGTTCACGTCTTCCCGGTTTTTTCTTTTGTGCTACCTGGGTCTGACCCCGGTGGCGCAAGTGGCTCGATCAAGCAGTCCAACCTGAAATCACCCATCCGTGGGCTTGCGGCCGTCCCGTTACAGGTTGAACCAAATGGTAGAGGCTTAATAAACTGAGGGCAACTCAATGCTTACCATGACAACGACCTGGATAGCGGTTGCAACTGCGTTCGTTGCGACTGCCTTCATTTCGAAAGAACTCGCCCGCAGGCGCGGCAGGGACGCAAACTTCTATTTCTTCGTGGGCCTGTTTCTGGGGCCGTTCGCCCCGCTGATGATCTTGACTCCGCTGCCTGATCATCACGGCGATGAGGCGACGGGCAACCAGGAGAAGCATATTCGCTTCATCAAGGGGACGAAATGCCCGCGCTGCCACCGGCAGGTCCCGGTCAGAGCGGAGCAGTGCAATCGCTGTGGAGAGCCCATCACCACATACTGGTGGGAGAGGACGGACAGGCCGATCTCTACGCAGCCTTGAGGTCGATCGCAGATATTGATAAGCACACATTCCTTGACGCTTTGGATACCGCAATTGGCGTTCTATCGGACGAGACTGTTGTTTTAGGGTCTGAGCACCGGTCAAGCACAATACACGATATGGAATAAGGGAGGGTCTTCATAGCCATGCCAATGGATCCCGATGATCACAGTCTTCCGGACGTTCATAATGCAATAATGGCATATTCTTCCTATGATCCCATGTAAAAAATTCCTGTTCGCCTTTGCTTCGAAGCGGAATGCCAGCGTCCTGAATGCAACGTCTTACAAAGGCATTACCTCTTGTTCGCAGGTAAACTCCGATTCCGGCAGCTGGCGGTAGCCGTCAACCGCATAGTCGTTGACCGTGAACTCGAAGCAGGCTCCGGCGTCGTTGTAGGCCCTTACCGTTCCACCGTAGAAGTTCACTATTCTCTCGACGGTGGCGAGCCCGATGCCGGTACCGGTACCGGTCTTCCCCTTGAAGAACGGGGCGAACACGAGGTCGATATCCTCGGGCGGGATCCCCGAGCCGTTGTCCCGCGTCAGGTAGCGGTGAGCCCCGTACGTGTCTTGTCCGAGATACGAAACCTTTATTACCAACTGTCCGCCGCGCGCGTGTTCCAGAGCATTATTGATCAGATTAGCGAAGACCTGGCGTATTTGCGTGGGGTTGGCCATGATGCGGCCCATGTCGTCCCCGACTTCGATGGCCGCTCCCTCTTCCTCCAGTAGTGGTGTGACTTCCTCCATGACGGAGCCGATCACGGCTTTGACGTCCACTGATTCTATACTCTCTGGTGTGAGGCCGACCTGCGCGAGGGTCAGCAGGTCTGTGATGAGGCTGCTCGCCCTCTCGACGCTCCTCTTTATCGAGTCGATCAGCTCGGCTGCCTCCTCATCGACTTCCCCGCCGGAAAGGTCTTTCAGCCTGTCCTCAAGGTTTCCGGTCGTCAGGCCAATAGTTGCAACGGGGGACCTCAGGTCGTGCGAGACCGTGTGCGCGTACCCTTCCAGCTCCTCGTTGGCGCGCAATAGCGCCTCCTCGGCGACCTTGCGCTCTGTGATGTCCTCTATTGCCAGAAGTATCTGTGTGGCACCCGTTTTGCTCCGAATGCGCCTGGCGTTTAATAACATGGTCTTCCGCCCTATAGCCGGGAAGTCGTGCTCGACCTCGAAGTCCTCGATACTCGTTTTCTCCGGAAGCACTTCTTCGAGCAGTTCCCTGAGCTTGGGGATTTCCCACTGGCGGTTGCCGAGGTCGAACAACAGAGTGTTTTCAGACATTTCCGGCGTCACCTTGAAAGTCCTGTAGAAAGACCGGTTGGCTGATATCACCCTGAGTTTGTCGTCCAACACCACGAGGGGTTCTCTAACGGTGCTGACGATGCTTTGGGTGTACTCCGAAGCGTCCCTCAACTTATCCTCAAGGCGCCTGCGATCGGTGATATCCTCAAGTGCCAGGAGAATCTTGTCGCTATCATTGAGCCGCCGGGCGTTCAGGACCATGGTCCTCTGCCCGATTTCGTGAAACTCGTGGTCTACCTCGAAGTTCTCAATGGTTGTGCTCTCTGGCAGGATTTCCTCCAGCAACTGCCTGAGCCTTGGGATATCCCACTGGCGGTTCCCGAGTTCGTAGACCAGGACTCCTTGTGTCTCCTTGGGGTCAACATGGAAAGTACGGTAGAAAGCGGGATTTGCAGACAACACCCGGCGGTTGCTGTCGAGAACCAGCAGAGGTTCTCGCATCGTTCCAACTATATCCTCTGCGAACCATCTAGACTCTGGCGATTCTTCACTGACATCCATCATGTGCCTCCTCCAAAGCCCACACTTTACCGGTATTCCCCATTTTACTCCTCCAACGCCGACATCCTACCCCGGATGGTACCTTTTCGACGCGGTTGACCGGACTCTGTCGTTTTTTCGTCGCCGGGCCCCTCCATGTCGCCCCCAAGCCGCTTGGTTTTCCGTTGTCAGGGGACAGCTGTCCCGCATGTGAATCCATCTCGCTTCTAAAGCCCTCGTCTTTCAGCAGCTCAAGGCAGGTGCCCTCACGCATGCCCTCCCCAGGCGGTGA
>DAIUEJ010000043.1:0-21538 GCA_036845225.1 Candidatus Anoxymicrobiaceae bacterium
TGCGAGAAGAACGGGATGGCGATGGTCATGACGGGCAGGCGCCACTTCAGGCACTGATCATTTAACACTCGCGTAACAAACTTGCCGCGGAAAAGTGGTAATCTGGAGGGCGGCTGTTCAACTGACCCGCCGCACCTGCGCCAGGTTCTGACCTGCTGAAAGGGCGTGAGCGACCGGCCGTCCCCTGGGACGTGTTCGACCATATGGACAAGGAGATCTACGCAAGCGACCAGCAGGCGGTCTTCAGCCTCCTCGGCACCTCGGCGGGGGGGCTGGATTCAAAGATTGCCGGCGAGCGCCTCGAAGAGTACGGCGAAAATGTACTCGAGAAGAAGAGGGCCGTCCCGCTCTGGAAGAAGATCGGCGCCCAGTTCACACACCTCCTCGCGCTGCTTCTATGGGCGGCGGGCATCTTCGCGATCTTCAGCGACCAGGTGCCTCTCGGCATCGCTTGTTTTCTGGTCATCGTAATAAACGCGGCCTTCTCTTTCTGGCAGGAGTTCAGGGCGGAGAGAGCGGTGGAGAGCCTGGCCAAGATCCTGCCCCGCAAAGCGCGCGTCATGCGCGACGGCGAGGAGCTGGAAATTGATGCCGAGAAGCTCGTCCCCGGCGACGTCATCATCTTCGAAGCGGGGAACAACGTGAGCGCCGACGCCAGGCTGGTCGAGGCTATGGAGATGCGCGTGGACAATTCCGCGCTGACCGGCGAGTCGGAGCCGCAGATACGGCGCTCCGAGGGAATCGACGTGGAACAGGCGGGCCTCGCTGACCTCCCGAACCTGGTCTTCGCGGGCACAAGCATCGCAACAGGCAGCGGCAAGGCCCTGGTCTACGCGACGGGGATGAACACGGAGATAGGCAAGATCGCGAGCCTCACCCAGGGGGTCAAGGAGGAGAAGAGCCCCCTGCAGATCGAGCTGGGCAACGTTTCGAAGGTCATCGCGGCTATCGCCATCACCGTCGGGCTCATCTTCTTCCTGCTGGGCCTTTTCATCGTCCACCTTTCGAGGTCGGCGGCGTTCATATTCGCAATCGGACTGATAGTGGCCAACGTGCCCGAAGGCCTTCTGCCGACGGTATCCCTGGCTCTGGCAATGGGCACGCAGCGGATGGCGAAACGACACGCGCTCATCAAGAAGCTCTCTTCCGTGGAGACCCTGGGAAGCACCACGGTCATCTGTACGGACAAGACCGGAACGCTCACCACGAACGAGATGACTGTCAGGGAGGTCTGGGTCGACGGGAGGGTATTCCACGTCTCGGGGGTCGGGTATGAACCAGTCGGTGACTTCGCCTGTGAAGGCAAGAAGTGCAGCGGGTCAGAACTTGACGCGATCAGAGAACTCATGCGGGTCGCTTCTTTCTGCAACAACTCCCGGCTCCTGCCCCCCAGGCCACCTGATAACGAGAAGTGGTCCATCCTGGGCGACCCGACCGAGGCTGCCCTGCTTGTCGTAGCCACGAAAGTGGGCTTCGAGTACGAGCAGGAATTGCGGAGCCATCCCAGGCGCTACGAGCTGCCGTTCGACTCGCGCAGGAAGATGATGACCACCGTCAACCGCGTCAGTGGCCAGGAAGTGGAGGCGTTCGTAAAGGGCGCCCCGATGGAGACCCTGAAGCTGTGCCGGTCGATATGGTCGCCCGAAGGCGTGCGGCCTCTGACCGACGACGACAGGGCCAGGATTTCCGCTCAGAACGACGATTACGCCAGGGACGCGTTGCGCGTCCTCGGGTTCGCCTACCGGGATTTGGGCACCGAACAGAAGCACTACGAAGTTGAGGAGACAGAGCAGGACCTGGTCTTCGTGGGGCTTGCGGCGATGCTCGACCCACCTCGCACTGAGGTGGAAGAGGCGC
Organism: Candidatus Anoxymicrobiaceae bacterium; assembly: GCA_036845225.1. Taxonomy (GTDB): domain Bacteria; phylum Actinomycetota; class Geothermincolia; order Fen-727; family Anoxymicrobiaceae; genus FEN-680. Next base: position 1,858 of record DAIUEJ010000043.1, read on the forward strand.
TCGACAAGTGCCGGACCGCGGGCATCAGGGTGATCATGATCACCGGAGACTATGGGGTCACGGCCGAATCGATCGCACGGCGCATCCGGATGGTGAGCGGCCCGAACGTGCGCGTGGTGTCCGGGGTCGAGATAGACGAGATGACGGAGGACGACCTCAAGGCTGTCCTCGATGAGCCCGAACTGATATTCGCGCGCGTGTCGCCGGAGCACAAGATGCGCGTCGCCCAGGCGCTGAAGGCAAAGGGCGAGATCGTGGCGATGACCGGAGACGGCGTGAACGACGCCCCCGCCCTCAAAGCCGCGGACATCGGCGTCGCGATGGGCATCGTGGGGACGGACGTCGCCCGGGAGGCCGCCGAGATGATCCTCACGGATGATAACTTCGCCTCCATCGTCAGCGCTGTGGAGGAAGGGCGGGCTGTCTATGACAACATCCGCAGGTTCATCACATATATCATCACGCACAACATCGCGGAAGCCATTCCTTACCTGCTGTACGTGATCATACGGATACCGCTGCCGCTGCTCGTAATGCAGATCCTTGCGATCGACCTCGGGAGCGACCTGATCCCCGCTCTTGCGCTTGGCACCGAAGAGCCCGAGCCCGGCGTGATGTCGCGGCCGCCGCGCTCCCAGCAGGAGCGCCTGCTCAACAAGAACGTGATCGCCCGCGCGTACGGGTTCCTTGGGCTGATAGAGGGCGCGGCGTGCATGGCCGCCTATTTCTTCGTCTTCTACCTGGCGGGGTGGCGCTTCTCCGCAGGAGTAGCGGGCTTGAACGCGCTCGCGTTCACAACCCCCAAGCAAGTGACCGTTACACACGTTTACATGATGGCGACGACGGCATGCTTCGCCGGAATCGTGATCACCCAGATGGGCAACGGGTTCTCATGCCGCAGCAACAGGGAATCGATATTCAAGATAGGGTTTTTCACCAACACGTTCTACCTGTGGGGCCTCGTCTCCGAGATCACCGTCCTGCTGGCCCTCATCTATGTGCCGGGCCTGAAGACGATCTTCAAGACCGCCCCGCTGAGCGGGTGGGTATGGCTGTTTATGTTGATAGGGCCCGTGGTTATACTGTTTGCGGAGGAGGGCCGGAAGGCCATCGTCCGTTTGATTATCAGGAAAGAATCGCAGGTAAAAGAAGTCGGTGTCGGCGAGCAGGAGAGGGAGGCGGCCTGATGCTGCCTGCTGTCATGCTCGCAATGAGCCGGGGGGATGAGGAGACATGCATGTAGTGATCATGGGGTGCGGCAGGGCCGGGGCGCGGCTGGCCAGGCGTCTGGAGCACGATGGCCACAGCGTCGCGGTCATAGACAAGAACCCGACCGCTTTCCACCTTCTGGGCCTGGACTTCAAGGGCACCACTGTGACCGGGATCGGGTTCGACCCGAACGTCCTGATAGCGGCGGGAATAGAGAGGGCGGACTCGTACGTCGCGGTCTCGAGCGGAGACAACTCGAACATCGTCTCATCGATAGTCGCCAAGGACGTATTCCACGTCCCCAAAGTCATCACCCGCATCTACGACCCGCAGCGGGCCCAGATCTACAGGCGCATGGGCATCCCGACGGTTGCGCCGGTAACATGGGGCATCAACAAGATAATGGACCTGCTCTTCCTGCACAGGAGCCACTCCAGGGACACCTTCGGTAATGGGGAGGTCGAGCTGATGGAGCTGCGCGTCCCCGAGATGCTGGCAGGCCGCATGATACGGGAGTTCGAGGTCCCGGGCGAGATACACGTGGCTTCGATAGAGAGGCTCGGCCGTGCTTTCATGCCCGTCGCCGGCACCAAGTTCGAGCAGGACGACATAGTCAACGTCATAGTCCTTCGCGAAAGCATGGACAAGTACAAGAAGATGTTCTTCATCACCTGATGGGCGCTGTGCCCTGCCCGGGCGTGTCGACGCGCGGGCGCGACAAGGGGGTTTGTGATGCGGGTAGTGATAGCCGGTGGAGGTATCGTAGGGTCCTTCCTCGCTAACATACTCAGGGAGAAGAACGAGGTAGCCCTTATCGAGCAGAACCTCGATCGGGCGCGCCAACTCGAATCCGACCTCGCGGATGTTCGAGTCATCTCCGAGGACGCTTGCGAACCGTGGGTCCTCGAGATGGCGGGCGTAAAGGACAGCGGGCTCGTGGTCGCTGTCACCGGCGACGACGAGGACAACCTGGTCATTTCGTACCTCGCCAAGTTCGAGTACGACGTCCCACAGGTGATTGCCCGCGTCAACAACCCCGTGAACCGCTGGCTGTTCACCAAAGTCTGGGGCGTCGACGTGGAGGTCAGCACCCCTGACATCATCGCCAAGATAATCGAGGAAGAGACGACGCTCGGGGAGGTCGTGACCGTCATGAAGCTGCAGTCGAGCGAGGTGGGGCTGGTGGAGATCACCCTGCCGCCCGACGCCCAGGCGCTGGGCAAGAAGCTCTCCGAGCTTCAGATGCCGCCCGAAACCCTTGTCGTCACGGTGGTCCACGAGGACGCCATGACTATCCCGAACGCGGATACGGTGTTCAAAGCGGGAGACAAGGTCCTGGCTATCACGAACGTCAACAACCGGGACGCGCTCGAACGCATCCTGGGGCACCCGGGGTGGGCCGGCATACACTGTCTACCGGATGTAGATACCTGCGACTAGCCGTCTTGCCCGATAGAGGAAAGGAGCCGTCATGAGCGTCAAGGGGAGGACCGTGCGGGAGTTCCAGTCGACGGAAGACGTCTGGGACATCGCCGATAGATGGGCGGCGATGACAGGCTACGAGATCGTCGCGCAGGACCAGAACTCGAGGGTGTACCAGCGGGGCAAGGGGTTATGGGTGGCGCCTCAGCGAGTGCAGCTCACCTGGACCGGGCAGGGTTACCGGCTAGAGGGTTACGTGTACCTCGCGACGTTCAACCGCATCATGACACTCTACCTGATGCCACCCGAGATGATCATCGACAAGGGTGGCTTCGTTGGCTTGATACCGCGAAACAGGGCGCGCGAGGACACCAACAAGCTGCTGGTGAGCCTGAACGTCCAGCCCCTCATCACTTAACACGAGGGGTCAGGTCCTTTTTCTTAAGTAGAGACACAGGAGGATACATGCCGGCTGAAGAGCGCCTCCGGATCGATGCCCACGTGCACCTCCTCGCCGTGGACGAGGCGAAGCACAAGTGCTACATCGCGCCTTCCAGGAGGAAAGGCCTGGAGGCACGGTATCTCCAGGCGGTCTCCGGTGTCAGCTCGCGCGTGAGCGACGAGGTGTTCGACATAGCTTACGTCGATCACCTCGCCGGCCTGGTCAGGGAGGCTCGCTTCCTGGACAAGGCCCTTGTCTTCGGCATGGACGGCCTCTACGACGGGCAGGGGAGACTCGATCGGCGCACCGAGATCCTCGTATCCAACGACTGGGCCATGGAGGCGGTGAGCCGTCACCCGGACGTTCTTCTCTTCGGGGCGAGCATCCACCCCGCGCGCCCGGACGCGCTGGACGAGCTGGACAGGTGCGCGGGCGAGGGAGCCCTGTGCGTCAAGTGGGTCCCACCGTCCATGGGCATTGACCCTTCGGACGCCCGGTACGTCCCGTTCTACCAGCGTATGAAGGAGCACGGGCTCGTTCTCACCAGCCACACCGGCTACGAACACTCCGTCTTCGTGGCCGACCAGTCGCTCGGGGACCCCGAGCACCTGCGCCTGCCGCTGGAGATCGGGCTCACGGTCGTCGCGGGACATGCGGGAACGAGCGGCTTCTACCACAGGGTCGAGTACCTGCCCAACCTGCTGAGACTGTGCGAGGAGTTCGAGCACATCTACGCAGATACCTCCGCGCTCGCGAACCCTGTCCGGTTCTCCTACCGGGAGAGAGTCCTCTCTCCGCCGCTGGTCGACCGGCTCATCCAGGGGACCGATTACCCGGTCCCGCCGATGCCCCTTCTCTGGCCGCGCGCCCTGGGTGCGTTGAAAGCAGCAAACATCCAACTCACGCGGAACCCGTTCGACCGTGACTACCTGGGCAAGATCGGAGCGGGTTTCCCTCTCGAGCAGTTCTACCGCGGCTACGACGTTTTCCTCAAATAAGCATTAGCTGCTTGTTGTTTCCTGATTTCTCGTTCCCCGGCAGGAATCCCGGCCCGCGGGTTTAATCTGACACCTGGCAAGTTTCAGGCAGGCAACACCCGGGAGAACGATGATGCGAGACGCACTCAGCATACCGCTCGCGGGCCGCGGGCCGAGGACGGAGGGAAGGCGGGTTCTATCGGTTTTCAACCAGCGCGGCCTGGTCAACGCCGTGCTGGCCTGGGCGATTACCTACGGCGGCGTACTCCTGGGGAGCGCCTTGCTGGGCACCATCGACAACAGGGCGATCGCGGCTCTCGTGGTGGAGCTCTCGTTCTTCATCGTCCCTGTCGCCGTGGTCAGCGCGGTTTCGCTGTGGGCGTTCATCCTGCCTAACGCAGCTTAAAGGGAAAGAAAAAGCGGGCGCCGGAGCGCCCGCTTTGTTGTTTCAACGCTGAAGCCTCAAGCAGCAGGCTTCTTCCTTGCGAACCAGATGCCCCCAATCGCGGTCAGGATGACTCCCAGGATAAGAAATACCAGCGGGATATACAGCCCGACCATTTTCAGGAGAGCGAAGTTCTCAGCCGTCTCGTCCATGACCTTCGCGACGTTCTCAGCTATCTGCTCGAAGTGGATGCTGGCGAGCTTGATCGTGCCCAGGCCCAGAGCCGAGGCATCGATAGAGTACTCGTCGGTGTTGCTCTGCACCGAGACGATCGAACCCGTGCGAGGCTCCGCGACGAGGGTAGCGGTAGTCTTCTTCATGTAAGTGATCGGATATTTCGCCGTGTCCGAAAGGCCGGCAAGGCTCGCCGGGTTGACCCCCGGCATGCTCGCCGCAAGCGCCTTGATCTGCGCGCCGGTCAGTGACTTGGGAAGCCCGAGCGGCGGGTTGATTGTCGGCTCGGCGGGTCCGGTCGCCAAGAAGACGAAGCACTCGGTCGCAGGGGTCGTGAGCCCGGTGACCTTCGTGGTCTTTACGAACTTGGCGGGGCCCGTCCTGCCGAGGTCATCGCTCCACATCTGGTACGTCTGCTTCTTCACGCCGATGGGGAGGATCGGATAGAGGCCCTTCCGGTTGGCGTCTGCGCCGTGGTCGGCGACGTTCATTGAAGTTTTGCGGTCGAGGGCGTAGTACATCGTGGTGTTGATGAACGGCTCGACCCTGGGTCCGACCGCCTTCGTGGTCTCCTTGATGACGGCAACCGAGCTCGAGCTCTTGGAAGGCTGGCTCACGTCGCGCCGTACGATGGAGAGAGGTATCTTCACTGTCAGCTCCGGAGGCAACAGAGCCAGCGACGTAGGATCGACGTTGAGGCTCAGAACACCGTCATAGACGGAGGTCACGTCGATCGTGTCAGGGACCTTAACCACCGCGCCGACGACACCCCACTTCCAGATGGGCGCAAGGATGAGAATCACAAGCCCGATGATCAGAATCACGAGTGCTGCCTTAGACCGTCCCATTTGACCCTCCTTTGAGAACCCCCCGCCTGGCACCGCGCGCCCTATGCCGCTCCGGCACGCACGTGCAGGTGGCGTTCCTAACCAGCCCCGGCCGAGATGCGGTATCCGGCACAAACTCCCCAGACACCCGCTACGCAAACATTATATACTAATTTTTCACACAATTGCCCCATTATCAACACTTCTGGCAAATGTGATCCGGAATCGGTGCCGAGGCCGTGTGCGCAACCTATACCATGGGCGTCTGTGGTGCTAGGCTGATACCTGCCCCCGGGCGCAAATCCGTCCTGTCAGGATGGCACGTCCCGGAGGAGGCCGGCCCGATGCGAGGGTCGACAGCGAACGAGAGCAAGGGTATGCGATATGTCCCGGCAACCATGTAGTCCATCTTGTCTCAGGGCGGACCAGCTGTGAACGATAACGTACCGGCAGGCCGGATGATTGGTGCGTCCCGCTCATGGTTCGACAGGGGAGTCACGTACCTGGGGATACCCAGGCTCGGGCAAGCCCCGGGAAGAGACCTCGGGGTCGACGCTCTGAGGGGCTTCGCGATCCTCCTCGTGGTGCTGGGGCACTCCATAAGCAACGCCGAGAACCTTATGATCGCCCAGGCGGCGAATCCCAGGTTCTACCTGAGCAATTTCCTCTACACCTTCCACATGCCGCTCTTCATACTCATAAGCGGCTACGTCCTCTTCGGAAAGCGCATAAAGGTAAGTGACCGGGCGATAAGACTGCTGGTGCCCTTCCTGGCGTGGATCCCGGTCACCTGGTTTGTGAACCGTTACATACACCACTTCCCATGGCCGGTCAGGTTCGGGACGACCCTGAAGGACACAATCCTGCAGCCCGGGGCCGGCTTGTGGTTCCTGCCGACACTGTTCCTCTGCTCGATGTTGTTGATACCGGTCATATACCTGGAGAAGCGGCGAAACTGGCTGGGCGGAGTGTCATTCCTGGTGATATTCATCGCGGTCAATGTGCTTCCCGCGGGAGTCACCATCTTCCACCAGCACTTCAATCTCATGGACATGGGAATAATGCAGGTGAAGTACTTCTTCGCCTTCTTCGCGGTCGGCTATCTCGCGGCGAAGCACAGGGTCAAGATAGAGCAGTTGCGCAGGGAGAGGGCGAACCTGATACTTGCCACGCTTTCGGTGCTGTTCATCACCCTCTTTGCGCTCCTGTATTACTACGGTCACATAAAGCCTTACACTTTTCCTTTCTCCCTGACCGACCTGTACAACACCCCGCTTGCATACTTCCTCCGCTACCTGATGGCGTTCCTGGGCATCGCCTTCTCCATAGCGCTCATCAGGAGCCTGAAGTCGGGCCGCGCGCTCAAGGCATTCGCCTGGGTAGGCCTCGTGACCATGGACATCTACGTCGCCCATGGGCTGATGATCCAGCTCGCTTTCGGGAGCGGCTGGGTGAAGGTGCTGACGGGTTTTGTGCTCGGAGTTGTCCTGTCGCTCGCGCTCTCCTTCCTGGTGCTCAGGCAGTGGTGGGTCACGGCGGCGCTCTTCCTCGGAATAAAGCCGAAAGCAGATGAGATAAGAGCGCGTGAACCTGCCTCGAGCCTTGACATGGACGAGTAGGCGGGGCCGTGATAAGAATGAGGATTAAGCACGACCGTTTCAAGAACCTGATCAAAGGACGGTTGCTCAGCCGCGCCTGACCCGCCGTGAAGTATGATTTGCACTACAAGTGATTCGACTGGAGCCGATGTCAGACAACCATGAGGGTAAGCTTTGAAGATACTGGTGTTCAACTGGAGGGACATCCGCCACCCGGAGGCCGGGGGAGCGGAGATAAACATACACGAGCAGGCGAGACGCTGGGTAGCCTGGGGCAACCAGGTGACCATGTTCACTTCGAGGCCGGAGGGCCAGGCGGCCAGGGACAACATCGACGGCATCGAGATCTATCGCGGCGGAGGGCGCTTCGGAGTATATGCCCGGGCGGCTGCCGCTTACCTCATCCGGCTGCGCCATCACGCGGACGTCATCCTCGATATCGAGAACGGGATCCCTTTCTTTACTGCTCTCTACTCACGCAAGCCGAAGGTCTTACTCATGCACCACCTCCACCAGGACCAGTTCCTGGTGGAAATGGGCAACGTGATCGGGAGGCTCGGCCGGTTCATGGAGCGCGTCCTGGTCCCGCTGTTCTACAGGAGGTCCGTGATGACTGCCGTCTCAGAATCCACCGCGCAAAGGAAAAAAGCCGCGCTCTGGCGTGGCCGCGGGCTGAACATCAGGGTCATCTATAATGGAATTGACCATTCGTTCTATCGTCCGGGCGAAGGCAAGGCCGAAAGCCCTACCGTGCTCTACCTTGGCCGCATCAAGCGCTACAAACGGCTGCCCCGGCTGATCGCGATGATCCCCGAGGTGTCCAGGTGGATCCCGGATGTCGATGTGATCATCGCAGGGGACGGCGACGCCATTGAGGACGCCAGGGACCAGGTGGAAAGGTCGGGGGTCGCAGGGTCGGTGAAAATAGTGGGAAGAGTAAGTGAAGAGGAGAAGCTGCGACTCCTTCAGCGCGCCTGGGTCATGGTCACGCCTTCGATGAACGAGGGATGGGGAGTGACTGTGATCGAGGCGAACGCCTGCGGCACTCCCGCCATCGCCTTTCGCGTCCCTGGCCTGGATGAGGCGATCGTCGACGGAAAGACGGGATTCTTGTGCGATGACGATGGCGCGTTTGCAGGGGCTGTGGCTGAAGTCCTCTCCGACTCCGCGTTGAGGGATAGGATGTCGGCCGCGGCTTTAGAATGGGCTGCAAGGTTTGACTGGGACGAGACGGCGCGTCAGACACTCGAGGTCCTCAGGGCACACTGTGGGAGGCAGTAGGCAAGCTATATTCCGCTCACGCAGTTTATCGACCGGGAGGGACAGGCCACAGTCATGCCGACAGATCGGCGGGAGCACGACAGACACAGAGTACTTGCCCTGCTGTGGCACGCGCCACAAGAGGTGATCACGTCCGGAGGTCTCCGGAGGACAAGCGAGATCTTGGACCGGGTGCCGGGCGGCGTCAGCGTGCTCGCAATCGACAACAGTCCGTCGTTCTTCCGCGACAGGGGCCGGGAAAACTTCGTGGCCATCGAGTACCACGTGCCCGGAGTTATTCGGGCGCTGGAGAAACGATTCTTCTGGTTGGAGCGCGTCCTGGAATGGGCCCTATCCACCGTGTTGATGACCGCGGCGTGTGTGAGGCTTCGCGCGACCGGAGACGGCTTCGACACGGTTCTTGTCCCGAGCTCTGAGCAGATCCCTGCTCTGCTGGCGGGAATCATTGCAAAGCACATCTTCCTCGCCGACCTCGTTGCGTGCAGCACAAACCTGGATATCTTTCCCCCTTTGATAAGGAAGCCGCTCGCCAGGCTCCACAACAGGGCGGATACGGTGATTGTTATATCTCAGCACCTGGCCCGCGAGTTTGCCGCCTACGGCGTGAGTTCTCGGATAGTCGTCAACGGCGTAGGCCTCGACACGGAGGCGATTTCGAGTACTGATGATCCGGCAACAAAGGATTTCGACGCCGTCTTCGTGGGAAGGCACGACTCCGAGAAGGGCATATTCGACTTGATCCGGATATGGCACATCGTCGTCAAGGAATTGCCGTCCGCGAAGCTCGTGATGATCGGAAGCTGCAATCCTCCCAACAGAGTGAGGCTCGCCTCGCTGATATCCGAATGCGGGCTTGAGGACAAGGTCACGCTCATGGGAACGGTAGACGATGCTGCGAAATACTCGCTCTTCAAGCGGAGCAAGGTATGCCTGTTTCCGAGCCACGTCGAGGAGTGGGGCATAGTGCCACAGGAAGCACTGGCGTGCGGCCTGCCCGTAGTCGTCTACGACCTTCCGGTCTACGAGGAGAACATAAAGCCGTGCGAGGCGGTCTTCCGCTTGCCAGTGGGAGATATCCCGGGCATGGCCCGCAGTGCGATTGAGCTGCTGGCCGGCAACGAGTTTCAGAAGTATGATCGGGTCGGCCCCGACTTCGTCAGCCGCTTCGGCTGGGACGAAGTCGCCGACCGTGAGTTCCAGGTCCTGACCGGGCTGATGGCTCCAGCCGGCGCGGACGCGAGCACGGGTCTCAGCCATTCATCAGATAACAGAGGCGGTGCCGGAGAGCGCTCACAAATTTCCTCCAGCACGACTTTCTCAATAGTCATCCCGGCGCTGAATGAAGAAAGAAACATAGGTGGCCTCATCGAGGATATCCTGCGTCAGGAACTCCCCGATTCGCTTGTCCTGGAAAAGATAGTGGTCGTATCCGATGGCTCGACCGACGACACGGATTCCATCGTCAGGTCGCACGCCGCACTTGACGCAAGGATCGAGCTGCTGGTCAACACCGAGAGACTCGGCAACGCACAGGCGATTAATATCGGCAAGAGCAGGGGGGACAGCGATTTCCTGGTCATACTGGACGGGGACATAAGGTTGGACGGCAGAGATTGTCTCAACAACCTTCTCAGTGATATCGAGCCAGGCGTCGGAATGGTCGGGGGGAACCCCAGGCCGGTCAGAGACGGGAAGACCTTCGGCGCGGCTGTCAACGAATGCGGCGCATTCATCAGGGACGCACTGAGGCCCCGTATCCGAGGGGGGAACAGCATCATCAGCGCACTCGGATGCATCCTTGCCCTGGACAAGAGTCTGTACAAGGAAGTGGAGATCCCCCTCAATCCCGACTCTCCCGAACTGCTGGTGCCTAACGACCAGTATTTTTACATGAAGTGTCTCGAGAAGGGGATGCGCTTCGTCAGCCGGGAGAACGCGCGCGTGTACTATAAGTTGTGCAGCTCCATAAGGGACAGCAACAGGCAGGGAGTGCGGTTCGTCTTCTCGATGTCCAGCATGAACTCGTTCTTCGATGACGCCCTGATAACACGCGAATACCACTTCCCGCTCCGCGCTGTTGCCGGCGCGCTGGTTTCATCATTCTGGCGCAGACCGGTTTTGACCCTGGCATGGGGAGCATTACATCTGTATGTGCAGATCAAGGTGTATGTATGGAGGCACCTACTGAAGAAGGGCGTGAATGCGGCCTGGGAAGTCAGCAAGACGTCCAAGAGCGGCATGGATTGGAGCCTGCCTTCAGGGACACGCGGGACAAGAGACAGCGGACCTTGAAAGAGGTGCAAGCGATAACAGGGGATACGGCCGGTGGCCTGAAGGCTTGCCGGGACAGGTTTATGCGCTTCCTCGAGGATAGGGAGTACAGACCGCTATGGCACGCGCTCGCCGTCCTTTTCATCATTGCCGCCGCATCCCTGCTGTTCTATAAGAACTTCGGGTTCCACGGTACGATGATGTACACGGACATGACCTGGCCCAGCCAGCTCAGCCACCTGCAGTTCAATGCCGCGAACACCTGGATGCCTTATGGGAGTTATCCCATCGGTGGAAGCCAACTCTGGTTTTACTGGATCTACCCGACGACGACGGTCGCCCGCCTCTTCCAAATCTCGGCGGCCACCTACCAGCTGCTCATGTTCATTGGCACCTTCAGCCTGGCGGGCATCTCGATGTACGCGCTCGCCTACAGCACCATCAGGTCCCTTAAGCTCCCGGACACCGCCGGGTACGCCCCTTACGTGGGCGCAGTGCTCGCGGCCCTGGTCTTCATGTACAACCCCTGGTCGTTGATGTACCTGAGGGAGTACTTCGGCTACCCGGTCTACGCCCTGTCGCCCCTGCTGTTCTTAGCCATGGTCAAGACCTTCGATTCCCCCAGGCTGCGCAATATAGTCCTGTTCTCGCTGTTCGTGGTCGTCATCAACACCTCCCACCACCTCATCTGGTTCTGGGCGCTCTTCATCTCCTACCTGCTCTTCTTCGTGATTACCAACAGGTTCCAGAGGCAGAAGGTGGCCGGCGCCCTCAAGGTGCTCGCCGGAACGGTAGCCTTCTACCTGTTGCTCGGTGCCGCCTGGGTCATGCCCTACCTGGGCTCCCAGCTCGCGAACAAGCCGCTCCTGCCGTACTATTCCCCTGCCTTTTCCCAGGGCTCGATACAAGCGCTCTCGGCGAACAACACGATCATGAACAACTTCCGCCTGGTGTCGTTCGGGTCCTGGACGCTCACCACTGTGCGCAGCGGAGTCCTGCTCGAGACCCTGGTCTTCGCCCTGCCGGTGCTCGCCGTGCTGTCCTTCCTCGTGATGCGCAAGTACGTCAAGGGGAACCGCGTCGTCAACTACTGGGCGCTGGTGGCGGTCCTCGCCCTGCTGCTCGCCACTGGCTCCTCGTTCATCCTGAAGCGCTACTTCCTGTACTTCACCTTGAGGGCCCCCGGCTCGGGCTTCTACGGCTGGATGCTCAGGGCGACAGAGCGCTGGCTGTTCTTCGTGCCCATCTTCTTCGGGCTGATGATCGGGATACTGGTGACCAGACTGCTGGTCAAGAAGCCCAAGTATCTCGGCGGCGCTTCACAACAGGAGCACATTGATTGGAAGAAGAAATTCTTCGGCACTCACGACCATGCGTGGGGTCTCGTAGCCGCGGTCATGATGGTGATTCTGATATTAGTCTCTCTTGTGCCCGTCACGCTCTGGTTCGCGCGGATAATATTCAGCCCTGCAGACGTGCCCAGGGATTACCAGAAGGTCAACGATTTCCTCGCCAGCCAGCCCGATGGGGACAGGGTTGCATGGATACCTTTCTTCCCGCTGGACGCCTACGTCTACAAGTGGGCCCCCGAGAAGAAGGTCGGCCCCTATAGCGTTCTCTCTTCGCCCCCGTCACTCAGCAGCATCCAGGCGGTAACTGACAAGGGCTCCTACTACAACTGGCTGGAGTCGCTATACCTCAAAGGGAGTATCCAGCCGGTCCAGGTGCTCAGACCGGAGCTGGTGCTCAAGAACGATGACATGTCCCGACTGTTCGCACCATTCGCCACAAGGTACCTGGTGTTCGACAAGTCCGTGAAAGGGTACGACTTCGGAGACAACTTCGAGGCAGAGAACAGCATCAAGCTGGTGTACGGGACGAAGTATCTTCGAGTCTACAGGACGGACTACGACCCGGGATATATCTCGGTGGCTACGACTACCACCAGGGCGAACTCGTTCTTCGATAACCTGGCGGTGGTACAGAAACTGACGAAGGAACAGTCCGCCGGCCTGGCTTTCTCCAATGGAACGTCTTATTTCGGGGGCTCCTCGAACATACCCGAGAAGTACGGGGTGGTCGATATCAACCGCTACCTGATACCGATAACTGTCAACGGGAGCTTCGAGCAGGCCGAGACGAACGGGCCCCATCCGGGATGGTACCTCACCTATGACAACGGAAAGACAAAGGTGTCGATAACAGATGACACAAAGGCGGATGGTATTCGAAGCTTGAAGGTCGTCAACAAATCCACCACTCGATTCGACATCGCCTGGATTTCCACCTGGGAGGAGCAGGTAATACAAGGCGATATCTACACCTTCGAGACCAGCGTGAAGTACCGCAACGCGAACTGGTCGGTCGCCAGGATAGAGGGATACCAGGCGAAAACGGGACAGTGGGTCCCGCTGATGGCCTGTCCCGGTATACAGTCGAGCGATTCCGTCTGGAAGAAATACCGTTGCTCTTTGCTGGTTCCCGGGGGCATCACCAAGATAAGGCCTGCGCTGGGGGCCGGCTGGGTGCACAATTCGTCCAGGGGGCCCGCGGTCACCTGGTTCGACGGCGTGAAGCTATCCAAAGTGAACAACGACTTTGTCGTCGCACTCGCACAGAAGAAGGCAGCGCCCAGAATCGAGTACACCAGGGTGAACGCCGAGAAGTACCGGGTGCGGGTGCGGGGGGCTGCAGCGCCTTTCATACTTGTGCTCGGTGAGACATACGACGGCCTCTGGTTGGCCGAGACAGGGGATGGAAAGAAGATAGAATCCGTGCCGATGTACTCCACCATCAACGGCTTTCCCATCGACAAGACAGGCACTTTCGAGGTGACTGTGCGCTACCGGCTACAGCCCTGGCTCTCTGCCGGCCTCGCCATCTCCTTGTTAACGATACTTGTCTTCGTCATCTATCTGATGTATGTCTACAGGAAGCGGTTAGCCACTGCCGCCAATATTGTCTGGAAGCCAACAACGCGCCTGGGCCGCCGGGCCAGGGAGAGTATTTAGCGCACCTACTCAGGAAACGATGGACCAAGTAGAGCGGGAGTAGAGACATGAAAGAATGGCTCGCGTCGAAGAAGGACATAATAAAGTGGTCCGCCGTAGCGCTTGTCTTCCTCGCGCTGGCGATATTTGTGAGCGTGACCTCGGCCGTCGTCGTCACGCTTTTTCTCCTGGCGCTGGTACTGCATCTCAATAATGGGCTGCCGCTGATCATCGCCCTGGTGTTCCTGTGCATCAGTGCCCTCCTAGTAGCTCTCGGACAGAGGGGTGCAGGCGGGACCATTGCCAACTGGGCGTACTACTTCCTGGCAATCGGTGTAGTGCTGCAACTTATCGACTATGTGCGGTCTGGCGAGGAACGCCGACCGATACCGCCGTCCGTCGACACGAAGCAGGCAGAAGACAAATGAGTTTGAGAAGCGGGTCTTCCCAGCTAAAACCCTACGACATCGTGCCCACCGGTCCAGCCTTTGTAGTCGAAGTACATCGGCCTCTCGACAATCACCGGCCTGTCTGAAGTGACTTCCGCGGATATCTCCAGGCCCGAGCCCGCCTCCAGGTTGACATCCACCGTGGACCTGGAATCGGGGGCGAGGGTTACGTGTTTCACAATCGGTTTCCCTGTTGCAGGGTAGTAAGTGATCGTAGCGTCTACCGATTGATCAGCGACAATCACTTTTGAGGGCGAACTCAGGAATGGTTGACGCTGGACAACCGATACAGGTGAAGGGTTCTGCAAGCAGAGCCACTCGTCGAAACCTTCCCCGGTGAATCCCTCGGCGAAGAACCATCTCGTCGCGGGGCTCATCGCCCCCAGCACGTCATGGCCTCCGTCCCAGCGGTCGCGGTAGCGGAAGTACATGGGCCGCTCTGCGATGAACTCCGAGGTTGAACTGAGGAAGACCGAGCAATCCTTATCCGTTCCTATCTCCGCGTTCACGGATCGTGTCAGCCTCTGATTTGCCGGCACCGTATACGTCTTCTCCACCGGGCCTCCCTGCCCGGCGCCCAGTTGGAAGACCGCCTTGATAGTAACGTCTGCCGGGTTCGGGTTTTGCAGGCACAGCCACTCCTCGAATCCCGCGCGAGTGGTGCCTTCGGCGAAGTACCAGGTGCGTGACGGGTAGTTGGTACCAACCACATCATGCCCTCCCGTCCAATGGTTGCCACTCAGCCCCTGGTAGTCAAAATAGATGGGTCTTTCCGCTACTATGCTCTGGTCGCTCTCCAGCAGAAGGCTGACATTCTTGCCATCGCCTACCTGGTCCCGCGTCTTGAAAGTGGCCCTGGAGTTTCCCCCCACCCGGCCCTGGGACTCCCTTCGGCCCTCCCCTTCGACCATGTAATGGAAGCTCAGGTTAGCCGTGCTCGAACTGGGGTTCAGCACCGTCACGTACTGGTCGAATCCGGCGATGGTCGTTCCTTCCGCGAAGTACCACTGCTTAGCCGGGAACGGCGCGCCGAGGGCGTCCGAGCCGCCCGTCCATCTGCCATCGTAGTTGAAGTACATGGGCCTCTCGACGACCAGGCCGGCAGTTGCGGATCGCACCACTATGGAGACTTCCCTGCCCGGGCCCACTTCATCGTTAACCCTCACGGTGAAGCGCGACTCCTTCGCGAGCGCGTAGCGCGCCTGTTGCGTCGTCCCGTCGGTGAAGATGTATGTAACATCAGCAGTGGCGTCCTCGCTGCCGGGGTTCCCGATGCAGAGGTACTCCAGTAGTGCTATGAAGACCAGGTGGAACCGCGTCGCCCTCAGCCAGGAAAATGCCTCGGCTTATTCGTGTAATCGGGTAGTGTGTTCTGCCACTTCTTGTACTCATCCCACGCGGGCATCTTGTTGCCGGCATAATCGTAGAGGCCGTCATAGACGTCGTCCCAGGCCTTCTTCGGATCGACGTCCTCAAAAATCCACATCTTCTTGCAGCGGTCCTCACCAGTCCTCCCACACCTACCTCGCCGATGGCCTGGCGCTGTCCTTCAGGCGTGAACAGTTCGTTGTAGCCGTGCGGCCAGCCTATCTCCGTCACGACAACCTCCAGGTCCGGGAAGCCGCTCCTTGCGCATATGTCCACGAGGTTCCCGTAGTACCACGACCAGTACTCCGGGTAGTCGTAAGGGTGGAGGGCAATCCCATCGCATACCTCCGCGAGGCTCAGGGCGCGGTTCACCCCTACCGTCGTACGGCTCCGGGCCGGCAGCCCGACTTGCTTCACCTGGGTGGTGCCGTCCGCGAACATGAAGGTTATGGTGGCGGTGTCCTGTATGTCGGTCGGGTTCATGAGGGTCAGCCACTCCTCGAACCCCTCCTGCGTGGTGCCTTCGGCAAAGTACCACTCGCGCCCGCCACCCTGGCAACCCAACTCGACATCTCCGCCCTTGATGCTGTTGTGGTAGTTGAAGTACATGGGGCGCTCGGCAATTATCGGCTGATCGGCGGCAAGCCGAACGGAGACATCCTTGTCGTAGCCGACCGCGTCGCTGACAAGCAGCGTGTCCCTCGAGTGCGGCCCTACCGTCCGGTGGCCGGACTGCGTCGCGCCGTCCGCAAACATGTAAGTAAGATCCACCTCGGCTTTAACGTCCCCGGGGTTTATAACCGAGATCCACTCCTCGAAGGAGCCTTCATTGGGGGTATTCCTTGTCGTCCCCTCGGCGAATAGCCAGTCCTGATGCGGTTCAGGGGCTCCCACCTCGGTGTCGCCTCCCTGCCACTTGCCGTGATATTCGAAGTACATCGGTCGCTCGGCAATGATCGGCTGGCTTGATTCCACGCGTGCCGACACGTCCAGGCCGGGCCCCACAGCTCCGTTCACGTCAATCGTCTCCCGCGAGGTCGGAGCCATGCGGATCCTCTGTGTCTGCGTGCCTCCACCGTAGAACATGTATGTGATGGTCACATCACACGGAGAAGCGCCGGGGTTCATGAGTGAGATCCACTCCTCGAAGCCCTCTCTGGTGGTCCCCTCCGCCAGGCACCACGACGTGGAGAGCGCCGGCACGCCCGAGTCTATCGACCCTCCGGTCCATTTCTGGTGGTAGTCGAAATACATGGGGCGCTCGACCACGATGTCACGGTCCGACGTCACCCTGGCTGAGACATTCTTTCCCGGCCCTACAGCGTCATTGACGCTTATCGTGAAGCGCGAGTGAGCGGCGACCCTGACCGTCTGCCTTCTGGTCGAGCCGCCCGGGAACATATAGGTTATCTCGACTGCCGCTCCCGCGCCTCCCGGGTTCAGGATGCAGATCCATTCATCGAAGCCCTCTATGGTCGTGCCTTCCGCCAGGTAGAACGTCTTGCCGGGGGCTTGGGTTCCCAGCTCGACATTACCGTCGCTGATCCTGCCGCCGTAGTTGAAGTACATGGGGCGCTCCGCGACTATCGCCTGTCCGCTAGTATGACAAATCATTAATAATATGACGTATGTTGCTGGCGATATCGAAGCGGTAGATGGTATAATACTCCCATATCAGAGAGGGGGTATTATGCCAAGGACAAGCCCTTATGTGATCAGGTTGTCCGGTAAAGACCGCAAGGAACTGGAAGGTATGGCGAGGAGATATACGTCACCATATAGAGATGTCATCAGGGCAAAGATAGTTCTAATGGCTTCTGAGGGAATGACCAACCAGGATATAGCGGACAAGCTGGACATGCCGAGGCAGATTGTATCCAGATGGCGCAAGAGGTTCTTCGAGCAAGGCATGCCAGGTCTCGAAGAGAGGCCAAGGGGAGGAAGACCGCCGGTGTTTTCCCCCTCTGGTGGTCGTGGAGGTGAAGGCGCTGGCGTGTGAGCTTCCCTACATGACGGGAGTCCCCCTCTCGAGGTTCTCCATAAGCGAGCTCAGGCGCGAGGTCATAGACAGGGGGATAGTAGAGGTGAGCGACGCCACCCTATGGCGCTGGTTGGCGCAAGACGCGATACGACCGTGGAGGGTGCGGAGCTGGGTGTTCCCCAGGGACCCGGAGTTCGCCCGGAAGGCCGGCCGGGTGCTGGACCTCTACCAGGGGAGATGGGAAGGAAAACCCCTATCCAAGCGGGATTTCGTCATATCTGTGCGCTCTCACCATAACTGAACACCCTTTCTCATCATAACTGAGCACCTATTCTCAACATAACTGAACACCCGTTCTCACGATGACTGAACACTTTTTAGCCGGTCATGAGAATCGGTGTTCAGACATCATGAGAATTGGGACCAACCTGGTCCGCCGCCAACCCGAACTGATAAGGCGAACCAGCCCACCGGAGTCAAGCAGCCTCGTCGGAAGACCCCAGAGAAGGCAGAATCCCCTTGTCGCTTGGTTAGCGAGAAGGGGGGTACGCAATGGGAAAGAGGAGGCTGTCAGTGCGAAAGATCAGGGAGGTGCTCAGACTCAAGGAGGGCAACGGGCTCTCCGCGAGACAGGTGGCGGGGGCGGTGCGTGTGTCACCGGCGACGGTCGCCGACATCGTTCGTCGGGCATCAACGGCCGGGCTCTCCTGGCCCCTGCCCGAGGAGATGGACGACGAGGAGCTGGAGGCGCTGCTCTACCCGAAGCCGGCAAGCGAGCGGACAAGGCCCCTGCCCGAGATGAAGTACCTGCACGAAGAGCTCGCGCGTCCTCACGTGACGCTCGCCCTGCTCTGGGAGGAGTACGCCCGCGAGTATCCGGACGACCACTACTCGTACCAGCAGCTCGCACGTCTCTACCGCTCCTGGAGACAGAGCATCGAGACGACCATGCGGCAGGTGCACAAGGCCGGCGAGAAGGTGTTTTCAGACTTCGCGGGGCAGACGCTCCCGATCATCGATCCCCGGACCGGCGAGATCGGCCAAGCCCACTTGTTCGTGGCCTGTATGGGGTTCTCGAGCTACACCTACGCGGAAGCCTTCGCCTCCGAGAAGCTCCCCTGCTGGACAGCGGGACACGTGAACGCGTTTGCCTACTTCGGGGCGGCGCCTGAGATCGTCGTGCCGGACAACCCGACCGCGATAGTCACGAAGGCCGACCGCTACGAGCCCGATCTCAACCGCACCTTCGAGGAGATGGCCGAAACCTACGGCTCGGTGATCATCCCCGCTCGAGTGGGTAAAGCAAAGGATAAGGCGAAAGTCGAGTCGGGCGTCCTCCAGTCGGAGCGCTGGATTCTCGCGGCCTTAAGAAACCGGGTCTTCCACTCCGTCCCCGAGGCCAACCTCGCGATAGGAGAGCGCCTGGAGTGGCTCAACGACCGGAAGATGAAGGGCATGGACGCATCCCGCAGGGAGCTCTTCGAGACCGTCGATCTGCCGGCGATGCGCCCCCTGCCCAGGACGCCATACGTGTACGGGGACTGGAAGAAAGCAACGGTGAACATCGACTACCACGTCACGGTCGACAAGCACCACTACTCGGTGCCCTACCGGCTCACCAGGCAGGAGGTCGAGGTGAAGCTTTCCTCCTCCACGGTCGAGGTCTTCCACAAGGGAAAGAGGGTGGCCTCCCACCCGAGGAGCTTCGCGAAGGGCCGCTTCACCACGCTCGAGGAGCATATGCCGGCATCGCATCGGGCGTACCTGGAGTGGACGCCCTCGCGGATCGAGGCCTGGGCCGCCGAGACCGGGCCGGACACGGCGAGG
Source organism: Candidatus Anoxymicrobiaceae bacterium (assembly GCA_036845225.1). Taxonomy (GTDB): domain Bacteria; phylum Actinomycetota; class Geothermincolia; order Fen-727; family Anoxymicrobiaceae; genus FEN-680. Next base: position 21,119 of record DAIUEJ010000043.1, read on the forward strand.
CTCGTCGCGCGGATCATGGCTGAGAAGCCGCACCCCGAGCAGGGGTACCGCTCCTGCCTGGGCATCATCCGCCTTTCAGGCAAGCACGGCTCCGACCGCGTGGAGGCGGCCTCGCATCGAGCCCTTGCCACCGGCGCGGTCTCCTACCAGAGCGTCAAGTCCATCCTCTCGAGCGGCCTCGACCGCGTCCAGACGAACGACGCCGAGGCGAGACCGCTCCCGCGGCACGACAACCTGCGGGGACCCGACTACTACAACTGAAAGGAAGGAGAAGAAAGATGATTACCGAGCAGACGATAGAGAAGTTGAACGCGCTCAAGCTCTTCGGCATGCGCGACGCGTTCGCCGAGCAACTCGAGCTTCCAACCTACGCGTCGCTATCCTTCGAGGAGCGCTTCGGCATGCTCGTGGACCGCGAGT
>DAIUEJ010000044.1:0-21285 GCA_036845225.1 Candidatus Anoxymicrobiaceae bacterium
CATGCCGGCGGGACGCCGGCGCTACGTCCCATCTCATGCCGGCGGGACGCCGGCGATACGTCTATAACTGCTTGCGCTCGACTACCTTCCAGGAGCCGTCTCCTTGCTGCTCCAGCGTGTAGATCATGTGGTACGCCTGACCCATCTGGGCCGACACGGGAGTCGGACCCTGGTAGGTGATCATGTTCCAGGTCTCATGGGTTTCGACCGTGGCTACAGAATCTGACAGCAGCTTGGTGTTGTCGAACTTGAGCGCGGTGAGCTGCCTTACCACACGCTGGCCTTTAGTCGCCAGCTCGAGGACCCTGTTCGTCTCCTCCACCAGCAGCGGACCTGCCAGCGCGTTCTTGAGTCCCGCGGTATTCAGAGTCGCCTCGGCGTTGGTGGTCTCCGCGTAGAAAGCCCCCATGGTGGCCTTCAGATCATCCTCGGTCCGGGTTGTGAGGACGAGCGCAATTTCGACGTCCTGGGGCGCCACGAATTCCTTGCTGTCGGTGTCCGCGCCCGGGAGTGCGGCTTTCACCACGTGGTAGCCCTCAGGCAGGTTGTTGACGTCGACCTCGCTCTCCAGGCGCGTGTATCTGGCGCGGATGCTGCCGTCGTCTCCGCCCCCGAATATCCAGTACAGGTGGATCGCCGTACGCGCGACGTCCTCCCCGAAGCCCTTGCTCTGTTCGACCGTGCTGTTGGCGGTGTCGAGCAGATCGCTCCAGGTGAAGCCGCTCGTCCCGAAACGGTCGACCACGTGCTGCGCGCTCTCGGTCACGCTCTCCAGGTTCGACGCGAGGCGCTTGAACTCATCCAGCAGGAACTGCACGCTCTTGACGAGCTTCTTTGCGTAATCGACCGCGCCGTCGATGTCTTTCGGGAAATGCTTGAGCTCAAGGGCATCCTTGAGGTCCTGGTTCGGCTGCGCCACCCCAACGAACACTCCGTCGATGAAAACCTTCGAGTTGAGCGGCGTCACGAGGACCCGCGAGTTCCCCTCCGTCAGCTTCAGGCGCCAGCGCTTCACTGGCCAGCTGCCTCCCGCTTCCTCCGCGGTGATGTTCACATCATAGGTCTTGTCTTTGTACTTCAGCGTGGCGACGTAAGGCACCCCGCTCGTCGGAGCATTCGTGATGAGCTTTCCGAACAGCTTGTTCTCGACCTTGCGCTTCTGGACGGTGAACTCCTGGAGGTCTCCGATCGCGTCGGTCTGGGTGTTCTGCCACTTCTGGAAGAAATCGAAGCTCGAGAACTTGCCTCCCGGGTGCACGACGAGGTCGTAGGCGGCCTTGTAGTCGGTGGACTTGAGGTCGCCGAGATACCTGTTCACCGCGGCTTCAGGGCTGTGGGTCCCCGCGAGCACGAAGAGCGTGACGAGCACAGCGATGATGAGCAGGATGACCAGCGGGACGCCGATCTTGACACCGCGGGGAAGCCTCGACACGGACTCTCCCGCTTTGACGGCCCACGGCTCAACGTCGTCAGCGCGTGCCTTGGTGGCTTTCTTAGAGCGGTCCATCGGCGCGGCACACTGGGTGCAGAACTTCGCGTTCGTTTCGACGTCCGCCCCGCATTCGGGACAGGCCTGTGGCCCTTCCTCCTCGAGTGGCGCGGCGGACTCCGGCTCGACCGCGGGGGCCGCGGGCTCCATCGCCATGACCGGCTCCTGCGGTTCAGGCGCCGGCTCGGGGGGTGCAGCCGGCCTGGCTGTGCCCTGCTCCAACGTGAGCTGCGCGGGCTCGGACCCGGGCATCTGCGCCTCGGGCTTCTTCCAGAATCTCAGGTTCATGCTCAACCACCTTCCCCGATGCGGCGTAGCAGCCGCCCGCGGTCATAGCTCGTGATGATGATGCCGATGAGGAAACCGACGAACAGGAAGATAGTCGCGATCTGTCCGCCCGCAACGTTGACCTGGATCACGTGCACGTTCTTGATGAGCGCCTTGAGCACCTGGCTCATCGCGAAGACGATCAGCCAGATCGTGAAGATGACACCCCCGAAGAAAGTGCAGACGTGAGTCTCGACGACGCGGCGCCGGGTGCCGACGTTCGCCACCAGCAACAGGGAGAATACCAGGGGGATTATCGACAGGAAAAACAGTATCTGGCCAACGTAGATCTGCCAGCCGGTGAAGTCGCGGCTGACGAGCGAGATGCCCAGCACGTCGAGCTTCACGAACGCCCAGGGGGCCCAGACGACGATCATCATCAGCGCCAGGAACAGCGTCATGAGGATCGGGCCCTTGCGCTTCCAGGTGGTGGACAGGAAACGCGCGAGGAAAGTCGCCCGCGCCTCGAGTCCCGGGAGCGGAGGGGTCTCACCCGCCTCCACCGCGGACATGCTCATGGGCGCGCTGCACTCTTTGCAGTACTCGCTCTCCTCGAGGTTCTCGGTCCCGCATTGTTCACAACGCATCGATACCATCCCCCGTTTTCCGGTTCGACGTTCTAATGTACAGCCGGCGGGACGCCGGCGCTACTGTCGTGGTACGCCCGCGCTACGAGGCGGCGGACTCCAGCCGGTCGGCCACATCCGACAGCCCCAGGCCCTCAAGCCTTTTCCGGCTCGCGAACCCCAGCTCGTCCAGTTCCCTCAGGCGGTAGAAGTCTTTGATCATATAGTCGAAGTCCACGAGCCGGCTCTGCAGCTCCGCTATCTCCGCGTTGCGAAGGCGCCTGTCGGTGCCACCCACCCAGGGCACGAGCATCCCGGTGATCTTGAGGATCTTGAACAGGTTCGGAAGCATGAACTTGTCGGTCGACTTCTGCATGATGCCGGCTATCTTTTCGTTGTGGATCTTGCGCTTTGTCATCATGCTCATTATCGGGTAGAGCACCTTTGTCAGGTTGGAGGTCATGCCTTCCAGGTGAGGCAACAGGATGCGTTCGGGCAGGACGTCGTCTTCGGCGCGCGCGCCGCAGAGGTTGCCGATGGAACGCTTGAGGTACCAGATCCGGTTGGCGACCTCCATCAGTTCATCGTTGGAGTAGCCGGCGCCGGTAACCGCGTTCAGCATGTCGCGAAGGATCTCGATCCCGTCCATCGACCACCAGGCGTAGAGGCAGATCACCGCCGAGCCGGCGAGCTGCCCGAAGCTCTGGGCCGCGACAGTCTGGGCGGCCTTTCCTTCGGGTTTGTAGGGCTTGGTGCCCTTTACGCCGACGACCTTGAAACTGACGTTGCCCAGCTCGGCCATGAGGTTGTCGTCGTTCACGTGGCACGCGCCGCGGATGCCGGTCGCGTAAGTCAGCGCCATCGCCCACAGGGCACGCGGGTCGTGCATCGGCGCCTCGAGCCCTTTCACGTGTATCGCGAACTCGGTACCGCCGTATTTCTCGGACATCACGCGGCTTCCCTCGGCGAGCTGGTCCCCGAACCCCTCGCGCTTCGCGATCATCCCGATAAGCTTGACCAGTGTCTCGGGATCGTTCCACTTGAGCTCGACTCCGCCGGTGTCCTCTTTCGTTATCAGGCCTTCCTGGAAGGCTTCAGTAGCGTAAGCGATAGTGCTGCCCGCTGAGATGCAGTCCATGCCGTAGCGGTCCGTGAGCTCATTAGCCTTCGATACAGCGTCGAGGTTGTCGCACCTCTGCAGGGTGCCCAGCGCCGCGGCGCCCTCGTACTCGAGCCCGGGGCCCTCCTCCATGGCGAACGGCCCGGCGTCTATCTTGACCACTCGCTTGCACGCCACCGGGCAGCCGTAGCAGGCGTGCGTCTTGGTCATGATCTTCTCTGCGACGGTGACGCCGGAGAGCGCGTCCATACCCTCTTCCCACTGGGCCTCCCGCCAGTTCTTGACCGGCACGTCCGATATCGCCATGCCCATCTCCATGTGGACGTTGGAGCCGTACGCGTGGAGGCCTTCGCCAGTGATGCTCACCTTCAACTCGTCCTGGGCCCGCTTCTTGATCGCCTTGTAGGCCTCTTCGTCGGCGATGGCGGTCTTGGAGCTGCCGCGGAAAGCGACGGCCTTCAGCTTCTTGGAGCCCATTACAGCGCCCATGCCGGTGCGGCCGGCGAGGCTGCCCTTGTCGTTCACGATCGCCGCGTACTTGACCAGGTTCTCGCCCGCCTGCCCGATAGACATGACCCTCACGCGCTTGTCGCCCGTCTTCTGGAGGATGAGGTCCTCGGTCTCGAAGGCGTCCTTGCCCCAGAGGTCGGAGGCGTCGCGGATCTCGACCTCTTTGTCCGAGACCCACAGGTACACGGGCTTCTTCGAAGCACCGGTGATGATTATTCCGTCGTAGCCTGCGGCGCGCATCTGAGGGGACACGTGGCCTCCCATGCTCGACTCGCCCCAGATCCCGGTGAGCGGCGAGCGGGCACAGACCTCAAGCCTCGAGCACCCGGGGAGGGTAGTACCGGAAAGCGGCCCGTGCATGATCATAAGAGGGTTGTCAGGGCCAAGCGGATCCACGTCGTAAGCGCCCATGTCGAAGAAGAGCCTGGCGGCCAGGCCGCTGCCCCCGAGATAATCCCGGTAGAGTTGCTCCTCGGGTTCTATGACCTCGGTGCTCCCGGTTGACAGGTCAACCTTGAGGATCCTGCCGTAGTAACCGTTCAAGTCCGTACCTCCCGGGGAAGTTAGTCTGTTTCGCAATATTCTAACCGATTGGGCTGGAGTTGACCTCGGTGAGAGGGGGTCGGTGCTTTCGCTTTGTCTTTCAGCGCCTCCACTGCGACGGCTACCGCCGGGGCGCGCTCAGGTTGATAAAAGCCGTCGAGCGCTCCCGCGTCTCGTGCTATAGTCTTTGTGCTCCGTTGTGCCAGGAATCCTGCCACGAACGCCTGAAAGGTAATCATGCCGGCGATACAGGTCACGGACCTCCATAAGAACTACGGCGATGTGAAGGCCGTGGACGGCGTCTCCTTCGAAGTCGAGGACAAAGAGATCTTCGGCATCCTCGGCCCGAACGGCGCCGGCAAGACGACGACGCTGGAGATAATCGAGACCCTCCGTGAAGCCGACTCCGGCGAGATATTCCTTGACGGCATGGACGTGCGCCGGGACGCCAGGAAGATCAAGGAGATAATCGGCGTACAGCTTCAGACCACAGTCTTTTTCGACAACCTGTCCGTGTACGAGACCATCGACCTGTTCGGCTCGTTCTACAAGACAGCTTTGACCCCTGACGAGCTCCTGGAGACTGTCGGCCTCAAAGAGAAAAGAGGCAACAGGCTGAACGAGCTCTCCGGTGGCCAGCACAAGCGGGTCTCCATCGCACTGGCGCTGGTGAACGACCCTCGCATCGTGTTCCTGGACGAGCCGACCACGGGCCTCGACCCGCAGGTACGGCGGAACATCTGGGAGATCGTCCAGAGCCTCAGGGAGCACGAGAAGACCGTGGTGATCACATCGCACTACATCGAGGAGGCCGAGTTCCTGTGCGACCGGGTCGCGGTCATGGACTACGGGAAGATAATCGCGACGGGTACTCCCAATGAGCTGATAGACCGGTATTCCCCCGAGAGCAATATCTCCTTCACGATGACGCCCGGGGTCGACACCTCGGTGCTGGAGAAGGTGCCCGGGGCGATGCAGGTGGTCGCCAGCAACGGCGGCTACACCATCACGACCAACAGCCCGCAGGAGACCCTGATCGGCATTTTCACCGCGGCGTATGAGAACGACGCGAAAGCGGACGATGTGGCGATGAAGAGAGCGAGCCTCGAGGACGTGTTCCTCAAGATCACCGGCAGGAGGATCAAAGAGTGAGGAAGTTCGCCAAGTTCGTCGGCGCGAGCCTCAAGATGACATACCGGGAGAAGGTCGCCCTGTTCTGGATGTTCCTCTTCCCGGTGCTCCTGATGCTCCTGCTGGGCACCATCTTCGGGCGCACCGGCTCCGCGAGCATCACGCTCGGCGTGGCGGACCTGGACAACAGCCAGGTGACCGGGGTGATCACCAAGCGTCTGGACGGTATCAGTGCCTTCCACGTCACCAGGGGTAGTGAGGCCGCGCTCAGGAAGCAGCTCAATGACGGCAAGCTCAACGCCATCCTCGTGCTCAACAAGGGCTTCCAGGAATCCCTTTTCACGCACAAGCCCGGCCAGGCGACTATCTACGTGGACAAGTCCAGCCCCACCGTCTCGCAGATCACGAGCACCGCGCTGAACCAGGTCATGGGAGAGATAGGCATAGGAATGGCCAAGCAGGCTATCCCGAACGCAATTGGGCCGAGCGACGTCATCAAGGTGACGGAGAAGTCCGTGACCTCCAGCGACCTGCGCTACGTCGACTTCATCGTTCCCGGAGTGGTGGCGCTGACGCTCATGACCTCGGGGATGTTCGGGCTCAGTATCGCGTTCGTGAACTACCGCGAGAAGGGAATCCTGAGGCGAATCAAGGTCTCGCCCCTGCCGCTCAGGCGTTTCATAGGCAGCGAGCTGGTGTCGGCGCTCATCATGACGCTCATCCAGGCGGCGATCCTGCTGCTGATCGGCTGGTCGGTGTTCAAGATACACATCAACGGCAACTGGTTTTATATCGCTTTCGTCATAATCCTCGGCGCCGCGTGCTTCCTGGCCGGCGGCTTCCTGGTGGCGTCACTCTGCCGAACGCAGAAGACCGCCGAGATGGCGACGAACGCCATCACTTTCCCGATGATGTTCCTCTCGGGGGTGTTCTTCCCGCTCGCGATACTTCCCGCATTCCTGGCTTTCATCGCGAAGTGCCTTCCCCTCTACTACCTGGGCGATGCCCTGAGGAAAGTGATGATCCAGGGCAAGAGTCTCATAAACGTCTCCGGGGACCTCGCGGTGATCGCCGCGGTCGGACTCGTGTGCTTCGCGGCCGCGGTCAAGCTCTTCCGCTGGGAATAACGCAAAATAGGGACAGGCACCATTTTGCATTTCCCGGTTTCGTGCAATGAATATCTGGAATGCAAAATGGTGCCTGTCCCTATTTTGCGTTTTTGCTGGATTTCGCAGAAAATCAACGCGTAGAGGCGCACTGAAGTCACGTAACCGGAGGCCCGATGGCTGAGCTGCGATGGAACCCTATATTGCGGACGTGGGTCATCATGTCTTCGCACCGCCAGAACCGCCCCCTCCTCGAGAAGGACATAGCCTGCCCGTTCTGTCCAGGCTCGGGCAAAGTCCCCGACGATTTCGATGTCTACGCCTACGACAACGATTTCCCATCACTGGACCTCGACCCCCCTGAGCCGGACATCGAGGGCGACGAACTGATACCCGTTCGGCCGGCATTCGGAAAATGCGAGGTGACCCTCTACTCCCCGAAGCACGAAGTCACCCTTGCCGAGCTCCCGCTCGAGCACGTCGTCAAGCTGGTGGAGCACTGGGAGGAGCGCTACCGGGAACTGGGCGCCATCGAGGGCATACAGTACGTCTTCATCTTCGAGAACCGCGGGGAAGCCGTCGGGGTCACCATGCACCACCCGCACGGCCAGATATACGCGTATCCGTTTATGCCGCTCCGGATCCAGACCGAGCTCGACAGCGCGCGCGACAAATGGGAAGGCACCGGGCGGTGCCTGTTCTGCGAGCTCATTCGACACGAGAAGGATGACGGCCGGCGCATGGTCTATCAAAGCGACGGCTACTCGATCTTCGTCCCGCCGTTCGCCGAGTTCCCGTACCAGGTCTACCTCATGCCCGACCTCCACACCAGCTCGCTTTCCATCATGACAGCGGATGAGAAGCGCGGGCTCGCCAAGGCGATCAAGGTCATAACCGGTTCCTACGACGCGCTCTTCGGCGTGCCGTTCCCTTACATGATGTGCATGCACCAGAACCCCACCGACGGCGGCGACTATCCCTACTACCACTTCCACATTGAGTTCTACCCGCCGATGAGGGACCACAACAAGCTCAAGTTCAACGCCTCCAGCGAGACCGGGGCCTGGGCGACCATCAACGACACGCGTCCCGAGGAGAAAGCCGCCGAGCTCCGCGCCCGGGTCGACGAGCAGCTCGCGCTTCTGAAGGATGACCAGTCCTGAGCTCCCGGCGGTAACCACGCGCACGCTTCCAGCCGCAACGCATATAATATTGGGGTGTTCAAACAGGTGGCGGGTTGCCTGACTTGAATTGGTGGATGAGAGCGGGCGGGAGAACAGATGCTTGATTCAGTAGAGATCGGCAAGAGACTTCTCGAGTTCGAGGCGCGTTTCGGGCGCGGCGGCGAGATTGACACTTACTTCGCCCCGGGCCGGATAAACCTCATCGGGGAACACACCGACTACAACGGCGGCAACGTCCTTCCCATCGCCATCGAGCAGGGCAACTACATGCTCATCAGGAAATCCGAGCTGCCCCCGGCGCGCCTCTACTCCGCGAGCGTGGACGAAGAGGCCCGCATCTTCCCCGCCGATATCACAAAGCAGAAGGACTGGGCCGACTACGTGAGGGGCGTCTACCTGTACTCACGGAAGATGTGCGAGGACCTCTCGCCTTTCGACGCGCTCTACTTCGGTGACCTTCCCCTCGACTCGGGCCTGTCCTCGTCGGCGTCACTGGAGGTAGTCACGGCGATCGGCATGGAGAGCCTGGGGTGCAAGATGAGCCCCATGGAGGTGATGAGGGTCGGGCGCCGGGCGGAGAACGACTTCGTCGGAGTGTTCTGCGGCGTGATGGACCAGTTCGCTGTCGCCTTCGGCAGGAAGGGTCAGGCCATCCTGCTCAACTGCGGGACCATGGAATACAGGCACGTGCCCTTCAACCTCGGGGACGTGTCGATCGTGATCGGCCACACCGGCGTGAAGCGCTCGCTCGCGACCTCCGAGTACAACACCCGCAGGCACGAGTGCGAGGAGGCGCTGCGTCTTCTGAGCGAGAAGGTCGGCCCGAAGCAAAGCCTCGTCGAGATCACCATCAGCGAGTTCGAGCGGGCCAAGTATTCGCTCCCAGACAAGCTGGCGCGGCGCGCCGAGCACGTCATCTACGAGAACAGCCGGGTCGAGGAAGCCGCCCGCTGCATCGAACGCGGGGACGCGGTCACCCTGGGCCACCTGATGAACCGGTCCCACGAGTCGCTCCGTGACCTCTTCGATGTGTCCAGCGAGGAGCTGGACGCGATGCAGGAGATCTCGGTGGAGCACCAGGGCGTCATCGGCTGCCGGATGACAGGCGCGGGATTCGGCGGCTGCGTGGTCGCGCTCATCAAGACCGAGAACGTCGAACGCTACATCCGCCGCATGCCCGCCCTGTACTGGAAGGCGACCCACTACGACGCCCTTTTCACCGTAACCACGCCCGGCGAGGGCGCCCACAAGGTCTGAAGCGATGAGAGTCCTGGTCACCGGGGGTGCCGGGTACATCGGCTCCGTCACGTCGAGGATGCTCGCGCTGGAAGGCCACCAGGTGCTCGTGGTCGATGACCTCTCAAAAGGACACAGGCAGGCTGTCGAGGGTCTCGACCTGGAAGTTCTCAACATCGAGGACGAGGAAGCCGTGACGTCCGCCTGCGTAAGGTTCGAGCCGGAAGCCTGCGTGCACTTCGCGGCGCGCAGCCTGGTGGGCGAGTCCGTCGCCGAGCCTCTCAAGTACTTGAAGTCCAACGTCGCCGGAAGCACCAACCTCCTCCGCGGCCTGCGCGAGAGCGGGTGCGGAAGGCTCGTCTTCTCATCGACCGCGGCGGTCTACGGCGTGCCGGAAGAGACACCGGTTGCCGAGAGCGCCCCGTCGGGGCCGGTCAACCCTTACGGGCTCACCAAGCTGATGGTCGAGTGGATGCTGGAGGAGCTCGCGCTCCGGGGGGCGATGGCCTCCGTCTCCCTGCGATATTTCAACGCGGCCGGGGCTGACGTCGATGCGGGGCTCGGAGAGGACCACTCCCCCGAGACGCACCTCATCCCGCGTGTCATCGCCGCGGCGCTGGGCAGAGAGCCGTACGCCTCGATCTACGGCACGGATTACCCGACCCCCGACGGCACATGCGTCAGGGACTATATCGACGTCTCCGACCTCGCCAGGGCGCACCTGCTCGCTCTCGACCACCTGGGGCGCGGAGGAGACAGCGGGGCGTTCAACCTGGGAAACGGGGAGGGTTTCTCGGTCCGGCAGGTGATCGACACGGTCATGGAAGTATCGGGGCGCGAGTTCCGGGTGGTGGAGGAGGCGCGCCGGGAGGGCGACCCACCGGTGCTCGTGGCCTCATCCGAGCGCATCCGCACCGTCCTGGGCTGGGAGCCGTCGCGCCCCACCCTGCGTGACATCGTCGAGACTGCCTGGCTTTGGCACGAGTCGCACCCCGGCGGCTACGAGGACTGACCCCCGGCCTCCCCGCCTTCGATCTCTTCGAGCAGGCGCTGCATCTGGAAGTAGCGGTCGGTGATGATCGCATCGACACCCCACGAGTGGAGCCGCCGGAAGTCATCGTCGTTGTTGACCGTCCACGCGTATACCTCCAGCCCCATCCCGTGGGCTTCGCGCACGTCGCTCTCCTCCAGGCTGTTGAAGTACGGCGCGACGAGACGGGCGCCCAAAACGACCGCCCGCTCCAGCTTCTTGCGGCCGCGGGGCATCCGGTAGAGGTACCCGGTGACGGCACCCGGGAAATCGCGGGTGTACTCGCTGAGGATGTGCCAGCCGAAAGAGGTCACCATGGTGTCGCCGACGATCCCGTAGAGGTCGAGCATCTCCCCTACCTCACGCGGCGGGGCTTCCTTGATCTCTATGTCGAAGGCGACCCACCCGGCGAGCCTCTCGAGGACCTCCGAGAGCAGCGGCCGCTCGGGGGCGTATTTCTTCAGCTCCTCGTAAGTAGTGCGGCGGACGACATGGCCCCATACCATGTTGTCGTGGCATATCAAGAGCTTGCCGTCGGCGGTGGCCCGGACATCGGTCTCGATCGACCGCACGCCCGCGCGCGCGGCGCTCTCCATCGCCTCCAGCGTGTTGTCCGTTCCAAATCCCCTGCCGCCCCTGTGGGCGATGAGCTTCATGTCCCTCCCGAAGACCAGGACCGTCTGCCTCGCGTCAGACCCAAGTCTACCCTGCAAGCCCTGAAAAGAGGGGGTCAGAGGAATGAACGGTGCCCGAGCCCCGTATAGAGTGCTATACTGTCCCTTACCCACTGGAGGGATAAGCGTTGACCAACCCTGAAAAGCGTCGCCTGATCGACAGGATAAAAACCATCGAGGAGCGCCTGATCGTGGTCGTGAACCCGATGAGCAGGCGTGGCTCTGAGAAAGCCTCTCACGTCCGCAGCCTGATACGCCGCGAAGGAATGAACCTCGAGGAGACCTCGACAGACCACCCGGACGACGTCGGGCAGACCATGGAGTTCTGGTCCAAGCGGTTCGGGGGCTCGCGCATCATCATGGTGTTCGGCGGCGACGGGGCTATAAACCAGGTCATCAACAACATCATGCTCTCCCGCTCCAACAAGAACGTGGTGCTCGTGCCGATGCCGGCTGGTACCGCCAACGACTTCTGCCGGGCCCTGAACATCGAATCTGTAGACCGCGCGCTCGAGGCGATGGTCGATTTCAACATCCGCTCCGTTGACCTGCTCAAGATCGAGATCAGCAATGGACAGAACACCGAGGTCAAGTACTGCAGCAACATACTCGGGCTCGGGCTGGATGGAGACCTCGCGCGCCGCTCTCAGAAGTACAAGAGGTTTGGGGTGCCCGGCTACTGGTACGCCTCCCTGAAGAAGGGGGTCTCTGCAATCTTCCGAGGCATGGACATGTACCGCATGCGCCTCCAGTCCGGAGATATCATCTACGATGGGAAGCTCATCGGCGTCATGCTCTCCAACATCGACAAGTATGGCCGCACCTTCCATATCTCCCCGGGCGCGCGGCCGGACGACGGCAAGATACACGTGACGGTCGTGAAACCGATGGGCGGCCTCAAGTCGATCATCGTTGCCGCATGCGTCATACCGGCCCTGCACACCAGGTTCAAGCAGGTGGATTCGTTCACCTGCGAGGAAGTCGACGTCGAGCTGTTCGATGACCTCTACTCCCAGGAGGACGGCGAGGTCTTCCGTTATCCTCGAGGCACCACCTTCCACCTCTCGCTCGAGAAGCAGGCGCTGAACGTGCTCGCCGCGACGCCCTCCGGCGCCAACGGCTCGTCCTGAGAAGCCGCGGGGCGAGAGTGCATCTCCTCTTCATCTGCGCGGGGAACATCATGAGGAGCGTCATGGCCGAGTGCATCATCAGGGCGCGCGCCGACGAGCTCCTCGGGGACCTGTCCGGCTCGTTCACCTCTGAGTCTTGCGGCCTCAAGGCTGACGACGACTCCCCTCCCCATCCCGAAGCGCTCCGTGCGCTCGAGGCCCTGGGCATCCCCGCGTGTGACACCAACTCCGTGCTCATCGACCGGGAACATATGGAGCGCGCGGACCTTGCGATGACTATGACCAGGCAGCAATGCTACGTCCTTGCGGGTCAGTTCCCTGAGTCGGGCCGGAAATGCTTCTCGCTCGTCGAGGTCAATGGAGCGATCGAGATGCTGCTGGAGGCCCGCGGCGCGAGCATCGACGGGCAGGATTGGGGCTCGCTCGCCCGAAAGCTGGGGGCCGATGAACTCGAAGATGCACTGGAACAGGCCGCGCAATCAGTAAAGAGCATCCCGCGTGAGGAAGTCCGCCAGATGCCGGGTGTGCCCATGGACGTCCGCGAGCTCATGACCCTCTTCGCCCCATGCTTCTACCAGGCCAGTGGCATACACGACCCGCTCGGCGGGACGGAAGAGGAAAGCGACCGCTGCGCGCGCCTCGTCGACCAGGAGGTCACGCTGCTGGTGAAAGGCCTGCTAGCCCTCGCCCTCACATGAAAAACGGGGGGTGCCTGACCCCTCTTTTTCATTCCAGTAACTGGCGCATGGCGCGTAGGGCTTTGCCGCGGTGGCTGATAGCGTTCTTCTCCTCAAGTGAAAGCTCCGCCATGCTGCGGGCAAAGCCCTCCGGCTGAAAGACCGGGTCGTAACCGAAGCCGCCCGTCCCCTGCCGCTTCTCGAGGATCAAGCCCTCACACTCGCCCTGTGTGATCTCGACCCCACCTCCCGGAATCACGAGTGCGGCCACGCAGACGAACCTGGCTGTGCGCTGCTCGAGCGGAATCCCCTCCATCTCGGCGAGCAGCCTCGCGATGTTACGGTCGGCGTCACCTTCCGGCCCCGCGTACCGCGACGAGTGGATGCCGGGCTGTCCGCCGAGAGCGTCCACCACCAGTCCCGAGTCGTCCGCGAGCGACGCGCGGCCGAACATCTCCGAGAGCTCGGTAGCCTTGATGACGGCATTCTGTTTGAAGGTCGAGCCGGTTTCCTCAGGCTCCCGCCAATCGCCGAGGTCTTCGAAGGTCAGGAGTTGGAGTCCGGGAAGATCGAGGACGCCCCGCATCTCCTTGATCTTGCCGGGGTTCTTGGAGGCGATGACAAGGTCCATCGCGGCTGTCAGATCTCTCCCGATAGGATGCGGTTCTGGTAGTCGATGAGGTCGTTTATCCCGGCCATACCCAGCTCGAGCATCTTGTCGAGATCGGCGCGAGAAAGCGGCTTGTGCTCCGAGGTCCCCTGGATCTCGATGATCTCGGCGCGGTCGTTGGCTACCACGTTCAAGTCGAAATCCGCGTGGTAGTCTTCCTCGAAGCACAGGTCGAGGCACGGCTCCCCCCTGACGACCCCGACGCTTATCGCCCCGATATTGCCGATCACGGGTGAGGCCGGGATGGCTCCCTCGTCGATCATCGTTTCAAAGGCGTCCACCAGGGCCACATAGGCGCCGGTGATCGACGCGGTCCTGGTGCCTCCGTCCGCCTCGATGACGTCGCAGTCCACCAGGAAAGTCTTTTCGGGAAATACCGACATGTCCGTGACCGCGCGCAGCGACCTGCCTATCAGTCTCTGTATCTCCATGGTGCGACCGCCCTGGCGCCCTTTCACCGCCTCCCGCTGGCTGCGGACCACAGTCGAGCGGGGTAGCATCGAGTACTCGGCCGTCACCCATCCCTTCCCGGAGCCGGTCAGGAACCGCGGCACGCTCTCCTCGTACGTCACCGTGCAGATTACGCGCGTGTTGCCGAGCTCGATGAGGGCCGAGCCCTCAGCGTGCCGGATGAAGTTGCGCGTGATCTTCACAGGCCTCATCTGTTCCGGGCTTCTACCGTCGGTCCTTATCAACTCCGCCTCCTAAATCTGCCAGCTAGGTCGCGCAGGGGTACGGCCCCACAAAGAACGTAAGGCCCTCGACCGCAAGGTCCACCGGGCCATTGTACTCCTTGACGGCATCCTCGATAGCCACTTCGGGGTCCAGCGTCGGCCAGAGGTGGGTCAGCAGCAGGCTGCCCGCCCCGGCTTCCGTTGCGACTCTGCCCGCCTCTCTAGCGGTCATATGCCCGCCCATCTTGACGGTGACCTCGCTCGTGAAGGTCGCCTCGCAGATGAAGAGATCCGCCTCCCGCGCCTGGTCGACCAGCGCGTCGCACCTCTCGGTGTCGCCCGAGTAGCAGATCGTCCGTTCCTCCGCCTCCAGGCGGAAGATGAAACCGTCGACCGCGTGCGACGAAGGCCTGGCTGACACGGTGAACCCGGCAAAATCCATGGGCTCCTCCGTGTCGGGTTCCTGTATGTCCATACAACTCAAGAACTCCGGACGGCTCTCCTCCGAGATAGGACTGCCGAGGATATCGCTTGCGTTTTGCGGCGCCAGCACGGGAAGGGGCGGCAGCGATGTCTCCCAGAAGCGGCGCGCGGTGCACAGGCCGACAAGGTCCGCATAGTGGTCCCAGTGCATGTGCGTTATCGCCACGCCGCCCAGCTCGTCCGCCTCGAGGTACTTGAGCATGTTAGAGAGAGAACCCGCGCCGATGTCCAGCATCAGCGTCCCGGCGTCGTCCTGGACCAGAAAACCCGCGCACGCCTTGCCGGCGCCCGCGTATCCCCCTGAGCTTCCGCAGACCGTGACCTTCAGGCTCACTCGTCCTCCTCGACCGCGGGTGTGAAGTCCATCTCGGGATGGCAATCGAACGCGACCGGAACCACTGAGCGCACCTCGGGCCCCAGGAACATCCTGCCCAGCTCCTGGCACTTTTCAACGTGCCCCGTGGTGAGGAACATCATCGAGCCCTGCCTCTCGCTGTCGGCCAGCCATCCGAGCCGATCGAGTATGTCCTGGACCTCGGCCGCAGTCTCATCGGCGCTGCTTATCAACTCCACGTTCGGCCCCACCACCTCGTGGAGGAGCGGGGCCAGAAGGGGGTAGTGAGTGCATCCCATGATGAGAGTGTCGATCCCGGACTCGAGCATGGGGTCGATGTAACCCAGTGCCATCTCGGAGATGTGGTCGCCCGTGACCTCTCCCCGCTCTACAAACTCCACGAACTCCGGGCACGCCTGGCTGAAAACCCGCGCCCGCGGATCGAGCCGCTCGATGGCGCGCTCGTACGAGCCGCTGGTGATGGTGACCTTTGTGCCGATCACCCCGATGTTGAGACGCTTGGAACGGCGCAGAGCCGCGCGCACGCCGGGCATGACGACGCCGACCACGGGTATGTCACACTCCCGCTGCGCCTCCTCGAGGGCCGCGGCCGTGGCGCTGTTGCACGCGATGACGATGAGCTTGACGTCGAAGCCGAGCAGGTACTCGACGATCTCCAGGGCGAAGCCGCGCACCTCGTCGATGTCGCGGGGGCCGTAAGGTCCCCGCGCGCCGTCGCCGAGGTAGATGATGCGCTCGCCCGGCAGAAGGTCCATCACGGACCTGACCACGGTGAGGCCTCCGACTCCGCTATCGAATATGCCTATAGGCCTGTCGTTCATGATTCTGGCTTCCCATCCTCGAGCAATCCAAGAGTCTATTATCCGGCAGAACGCCGGGGCAGGCAAAACCGGATTGGCGAGTTGGAGGAAAGAAGGTTGGTCTTGCGGGGGGGTAGATTCTCAGCAGAGGCCGTCCGCGTCTGCCGGAGTCGTAGTGGTCTCGGAATCCTTGCGAGCTTCAGACCTGGACCCGCGCACCTGCCCTTCGGGTCCGCCGTCACGTGACGATTCGTGATCAGCGCTGCTGATCCGTGTCACGCTGTCGGCGCGGGGCGACGACTACGCCTTTGCGATGCGCCGGGAGAACGCCTGATAGACGCGCGTTCCGTCAGCGGAGGCGTTCGTGCTCTCGCGCTCGCGCCTTATCGTGAGCTTCCATGCCCTCTCCGACAGAACGCGTCGCAGGAGGGCGCTCACGTCGGCAGGCCCCACCCTGACGGATTCCCGGCCGGCCCCGGCAATCTCTACTTGTTGCAGGTAATACGGCTGCATGATGCCACCCCTTCCTGAATCACCTGTTGACCAGCGAAACCAGGAGCATGGTCACCGCGGTCACCGCGTAGAGCCCCGAGATCCCCACGAGGACCTTGCCGGTCACGCGGCCGTCCCTCCAGATGGTGTCCCAGAGGGCGTATACCGCGAGCGCGACTGCTGCCAGTGTGACCATGATTATCAAAGCCATGAAGAACATAGTGCGCTCCTAGAACTTGCCTTCCATCATGTTTGCGATGCCCGCGGCGCTGCTGTTCGTCGAACGCAGCCCGCCCGCCATGCGCTGCAGGGCGGCCACGGTGCGGTTGATGAACTCCCTGGTCACGCCTGTGTAACTTCGCACCTTGTCCAGCGGGGCCTTGGCTGCCCCGGCCGCCGCCGTCAGCCCTCCCATCTTCTCGTTGCTCGCCTGGAGCAACCCGTTGGTAGTTCCCTGGAGCTCGTTGGCCTCGGCGACGAGGCCGTTCATGTCCACCACGACCGACGACAGGGCCGTGAGGTCCGTCAGCATCTTCTCGGTCTTGCCGACCATCTCTTCGGTCGGCTTGAAAGCGCCGCATATCTCCACGATTGAACTGTTCTGCAGTTCCACGCCCTTCACGAGCGCCTTCTGCTTCTGACCGATCGTCCGCTGGACGCCGATCACCTTGACCAGGGTGAACCCTGTCAGGGAAAGGCTTCCCGCTATCACGAGGACAAGAAACACTTTTACTGCTTTCATGACCATCACCTATTTCAGGAGATCCGTGACCGGGTCCAGCAGTGGATCCAGCACCCGTTCCTTCACTTTCACGACTGTCTTCACCGTCGTGTCCACGACTTTCTGGACGCTCGTTACGGCAGCCTGGGCCGGGCCCTGGGGCTGCGCCGGCGAATTGGTTTTGCTGGCGGGAGTCTTCCCGGGGAGCAGGGCGGTCACAGCCGCGGCGGTCTTCGGCAGGAAGTCCCCAAGCCTCGACAGCAGGTCGCCTCGCATGTAGGCCTTGGCTTTTGCGCTCAGCGGCTGGATCCTGGCAAGGTATCCGATCGTCTGGTCGAAAAGACCCGAGATCTGTGACGCGATGGCGACCATCTGTCCGGTACCGTCGACGACCTGGCGCGTGAGGTCCAGAGACCCTTGCATGCCGGCGACCAGGTCCGCCATCACCGGGTCCAGCGCCCGCACCCCGCCAAGCGTTTCCTGGAGCCTGGACTCCAGCCTGCCTATCGACTCGTTGGTCTTTGTCAGCAGCGGCTTCTGGGCGCCCATCAACCCGTTGAGGCGATCCACAACTCCCAGTTGATCCTTCAACAACTTATTCGTCTTACCCAGGAGGTCCAGCTTGCCGTTGAGGACGTCGACATTGGATTTCACCTTGGTCATGCTTGCGTTCAGGTCACGCATGGTGCCCAGGCTGCCGTCGACCATGTTGAAGATGTTCATCTTCTCGTTGAGCGACCCCAGCACCCCGTGGCTTGCCAGGACGATTGCGAATACCGTGGCGCCCACCAGCAGCATCGCCACCCCCATGATCATCGCCGTTTTCCTCTTCATCTCGTTCACACTCCTTCAGGGCAGAACGGGCATCGCGTACGTGAACACGATCTTGTAGGTCGCCGAACTCGCGAGCTTGCTGTGCATCTGCGACATCTCGCCCGCGATCGAAGAGTTCAGGCTGTTTATCTGGTCGAGCAGTCCCAGAGACGATCCCGACGCGACGTTCCCTTTCTGGACGGCTTCAGCAAGCTGTTCGATGCAGGGGATGAGGCCGTTCAGCGCTTCAGTGAGCTTCGCCGTGTGCCCGCCGACGCCGGAAAGCACGCCGTTGGTCTTCTGAATGGTGTCCACCATGGCGGAGAGCCCGTCGCGCATGCCGCTCATCGTCTTGAGGATCT
The DNA here is from genome assembly GCA_036845225.1 of Candidatus Anoxymicrobiaceae bacterium. Classification (GTDB taxonomy): domain Bacteria; phylum Actinomycetota; class Geothermincolia; order Fen-727; family Anoxymicrobiaceae; genus FEN-680. The sequence goes on from DAIUEJ010000044.1 coordinate 18,094, forward strand.
CCTTGATGTACCCGCCGACGATACCGGCCTTGTCATTGAGCGCGACGGTCGGGTCGAGGCCGCCCTTCATGGACTCGTTCAGCTCGCATGACCTGGCGATCTGCTTCTGCACGACCCCTATCTTGTGATTGACGTTTCCGGCAACCCCCAGCGTCGCCGTCGTGCCGAGGGCGGTGATCAGCGCGATAGCGGCCGCCGTCGCGAGAACCCCTGCTCCCGTGATCTTCTTGAGCCTCTCTTTCATCTCTCCTCACCCCTTAAGGAAGAGCCGGCAAGGCTGCGTTGTTCTGACAGGCGAGGTCGTACATGCTGGCGACTTTGCCGAGTTGGCCCCTGGCGGAGGCGCCTATCGCCGTAAGAAGGTCGCCGGCGCCACCCATCACCCCGACCACTGAGGACATCCGGCCGGCGATCTGGCTGGCGAGATCGAAGTTCTCGACGATGATGCCGTCGATCTGTCGATTGGCGGCCAGCAGAGCGTCGTTCATCTGCCTGATCTGCTCAGCGTCGCCGGCGATCCCTTTTGCGAGTCCGCGGGCGGTGTCCATCTTCGTCAGGAGCGCGTCAAACTGGTCTGCCATCTTCTTGATGCTCCCGCTCTTGACCCCCATCGCATCCTCGTAGGCGATTGCCTTGGCCAGCAGCCGGCTGTTGGTGGACAGTTGCGAGTCAAGGCCCTTGAGCTGCCCCAGCATCAGCAGCGTGTTGACCATGAATCCGACGAGTACTACTACTCCGGTGACCATTACGATCTTCCTGGTCCTGGGTTTCATCTCCACCCACTCCTACATGTTTCTCATGATGCTGAGCGCCTGGTCCATCTTGTGATTTATGCCGTCGTTGGTGCTCTTGAAGTCCTGGAGGTTCACCATCAGGGCGCGCACCAGGTCGAGCGTGGTTCCCGCCATGCCAAGTTGCGCCTCGGTGTGACCCTTGAGGCCCGACTCGACCGCAAGGACCTGCTGTCCGAGCCCGAGGACCGAGGCCACCTTGGAGCGCTGCGTTCGCACGATCGACGCCAGTTGCCGGGTGGTCGAGATCTGCGTCTTCGTCTTGTCGTCCACGGCTCCGAGCAGAACGACCGATTCGCTCAACTGCGCTTCTTTGGCATCGAGCGCTTGAATGACGTCGAGGAGTGAAGCGGTCTTATCGTTGAGACCGGAGACTTCTTTGTTCAACTTCTTCAACTGGCCGGTGAGGTCCATCTTCTTGATGCCGGCGGTGTTTACGCAGCCGAGTGGAAATGCCGCCAGAATTACCAGGATCATCGCTCCGGTTACCGCTTTGATCTTTCTGCTCATCGGTGGCCTCCGCTTTTGTCGTGCGCTGCCTTGCTCCCCTCAATACGGGTGGTCTCTCGTTTTCATTCGCATTGGAGCGGTAATCACACGCCCGGGGGAATAGGCGGTAACCCCTGTGGGGGGTCTGCTGGAACCTCCAATAGTAATAGTGGACAGAAAGGTGGACGGTGCCTGACCCCTGCCAGCGAATGAAAGCTGCCCGACGCCCGTATCTATCGCAGGAACAGCCAAAGTCGCGGAGCAGAATGGAGGCGATCGTAATGAACAGGAAGAACGCTCTCAGGGTACTTGCGTGCCTGGGCGCCGCGCTGGTCCTGGTGACCTCGCTGGCAGGCCTGGCCGGCGCGGGCACCACGACGGTGCCCGGCACCGACATCACAATCCCGATCGAGTTGCCGGCACCGAACCTGCCGGTGGACATCCCGGGCACGGTCGAACAGGTCACCAATGCCGTACTGCCGGACGCTAACGTCCCGCAGGTCCCGCAGCTCCCCGTGCCTGACGCGACCACGGTGGTCAAGGCCGTCACGACCGCTACGGATACCGTGACCGGGATCGTCGAAGCGGTGCCGGTGCCGGACCTGAGGGGTAAAGTCCCAGCCCTGCCGGCCGGGGTGCCAAGCGTGAGCGTCTTGACGCAGCAGGCTCAAGCGGTCGCCAACCAACTGCCCGTTGCGGGGTTGGTCAAGGACGTGACGGGTACCGTTCAGGTACCTCAGACCGGAATGATAATCAGCTACATCACCAAGCTCATCCCACCGGAGCTGGCCAACCTGCCTATCGTCAAGAAACTGCTGACAGTGCTGCAGTCGCTTCTCAGCCGGCCGCTCATCCCGCCGGTGGCACCAGCCCTGCCAACGGCAGCGCAAGCATCAGACCCCCCTGCCGCATCCGCGGTGGTTGCGCCCACCGGTCCGTCGGCCCTGCAATTGGATCCGGCGGCTGACGATTCCCTCGTAGGCAACACCTACGACCACCTGCCCTACACCGGGGCGGATTTCACCAGCGCTCTCATCTCGATCCTCGTGCTCGCGGCCGCTCTCCTGATCGTCGCGAAGTTCGAGATGTTGATGAAAGCACGCTCCTCCTAGCACCAGCACACTGGACGGGGCGGCTTCAGCCACAGTTCCGGAGGCCGCCCCACCCCCCCTTCCGCATCATCCACTAACCCGCGACCGCCCGCCTTCCGTTGAGTCTCTTCGAGTCAACCTTGCCACGGGATGTCTGACCTCGATTCCCTCTACTCATGGACAGAAATTGCGGGTGAAGTGTAAACAGAGGTGGAAATCGAACGACGTAAGTCAGGCGTGAGTCAGCTCAGAGGATGCCGTTGACGAAATCGATCACCGTATCCACGACCCCGCCGTCCGGGCTCGTCGTCGGATTCGTGGGGGTGGTCTTGTTCGTCGTAGTCGTAGTGGTCGAAGGCTGCGTATGCGGGCTGTTGGAGGGTTTCTGGGTATCGGTGGAAGTGCTGGCTGTGGGGTTCGCTGTCTGCTGCTGGCCAGGCGAGTTGGAAGCGGCCTGCTGCGAACCGGTGCTGGCAGGGCCGGCAGTCGCAGGCGCGGCGCTGGCAGCCGGCTGGGCCGTGACGCCCGGAGCCACTCCGCGAACTGCGTCCTCGAGAACATACGTGGCCTGGATCCCCGTGTCCACCAGGGCCCCCTGGATGTCGTTCGCCAGGGCGAGCCCGGTGACCCGTTGCGCCTGGTCGAGCAACCCCTGAGGCAGGCCAAGGCTTCCGAGCACCCGGAACAGCGGGTCAGTGACCTCGTTCAGCACGTCGCCGAGTCTGGAGGTCAGAAGGTCGAGGATCCCTCCAACATCACTCAGCAAGCCTCTCGTGATGTTTCCGGTCTGAGCCAGAGCGTCCTGGGGACCCTGGTTCTCG
>DAIUEJ010000045.1:0-20214 GCA_036845225.1 Candidatus Anoxymicrobiaceae bacterium
GGGAACGGCTTCTTGATCACGAACATGCCCTTCTCGCCGGGCCCGCAGACCTTGCCCGTGTTCACGTCCACGATATCGACAAGCACACCCGGAACGGCCAGCGTCGACGAGCCGGGCTTGATGGGGTACATGCCCAGCCCGTACGGGTTGCCGATGACGGGGCCGGACGTCTCAGTCTGCCACATGTGGTCGATGACCGGGATCGTGTCGGAGAAGACCTCCTCCTGGAGCCACTCCCAGGCAGCCGGGTTGAGCACCTCGCCCGCGCAGAAGACCCTCTCGATGGAGCTAAGGTCGTGGCCACGGAGCTTGTCGATTCCCATTTTCATGAGGGCCCTGACCCCCGTCGGGGATATCCACAGCGCGCTGACTTTGTTGCGCTCGATGACGTCCCAGAGCATGTCGTCCCGGGGGTAGTCAGGCGTGCCCTCGTAGAGCACGGTGGTGCAGCCGGAGATGAGCGGCCCGTAGACGTTGTAGGAGTGGCCGACGATCCAGCCGATGTCGGACGTCGCGAACCACACGTCCTCGGGGCGCATCTTGTAGATCCACTGGCCCATCGAATAGACGTACTGCTGGTATCCGCCGTGGACGTGCACGGTCACCTTCGGCTTGGCGGTCGTACCCGAGGTGGGCAGGAGGAACAGCGGCTCGTTGGACTCCATTATCTCCACGTCGCCGCTCTGGCCCTCGCCGAGAGCGAGGAACTCGTCCCAGGTGATGTCCCTGCCAGGCTCCATCGGGCGCTCTTCGGCGGCCTTGCGCAGGACCGCGACCTTCTTCACAAACCCTGTGGGAAGGACCGCGATGGCATCGTCGACGACCTTCTTCAGTTCCACGGTGGAACCCCTGCGGTGGTTGACGTCCTGGCAGAGCACGTACTCGGCCCCCGAGAGCTCGATCCTGTCCGCGACCGCCTGGAAGGAGAACCCCGCGAAGACGACCACGTGGATCGCTCCGATGCGAGCGCATGCCAGCATCGCCGCCACCGACTCGACTCCCATCGGCATGTAGATGACCACCCTGTCGCCTTTGGCGATGCCCATGCCCCGGAGCGCGGCGGCGTATTTCTTGACGATGTCGAGCAGTTGAGCATAAGTGACGACCGAGACCTCGCAGGTCTCCGCTATCTCCGAGACGATCGCGGCGCGGCCGGCGCGCCCCTTGAGGACGTTGTAGTCCACGGCGCTGTAGCACGCGTTCGTCTTGCCGCCCACGAACCACCGGAAAGTCGGGTAGTCTGCCTCGAAGGCCTTCTTCCACGGCTCGAACCAGTAGATCTCGTCCATGGAATCGAGCGCGGCCTGCTCCCAGAACTTCTCGAAGTCGTCGTAGCCGGCCTGCAGGAAGCCGCGCACGTGGGGTGGGATCAGCCTGATCTTGTCGGCGCCCGTTTCAGTGCCCATCAAAAGAACCTCCCTGTTGGACCTTGCGGTCGATGCGCGATGGCCTTACCGGCCGCCGCGTTTACCCGTCTGTCACACTCAACCGGCGGGGTCGCGGCCGTTTGTCTGCCGGCCGGACTCGCGCGGTGATGAAACAATACCGATGTCTGACGATGAAATCTACAGCCTTCTGTCGAAAATGAATTATAGTACCGTCAGCCCGGCTGACCCGAAAAGGAGCTGCGCGTGAACGACGAGCCTGCATCGTCTGGAGACAAAGTTACCATAACAGGCGGGATGAAAGAGCGAATAGCGATCCTTCGCGAGAGCCTGATCGGGGCCTTCGGCCTCATGATGGTCGCGGTCACGCTGGCGGGCGCGCTCAACTACGTCTTCAGCATCATCATGACGCGGATGCTCGGGGGGAGGGGCGAGTTCTCGTCGTTCAACTCCCTCAACTCCATCTTCCTGATCGTCACGATGGGAGCGCTTTCGGTCCAGACGGTCATCACGAAGTACGTGGCCCAGTTCGAGGTCACGGACGAGCGCGGCAAGGTGAAGCTCCTGCTGCGCAAGTTCTCCTGGTGGCTGCTGCTCTTCGGCGGGGCCATCATCCTGCTGAGCGTCGCGGTCGCCTGGCCGCTGGCGCACCTGCTCAAGCTGAGCTCACCCGCGCTGGTGATCATCCTGGGGAGCTCGGTCGCCATCACCATGTACATCACCCTTCCCAACGGCCTGCTCCAGGGCGAACAGCGGTTCCTCGCGCTGGGCAGCGCGGCGATATCGATATCGACGCTCCGCATCGTCATCGGCGTCGTGCTGGTGGCACTGGGGCTCGGTGTCTATGGGGCGCTCGGCGCCGCAACGCTCGCCGGCATTGCGGTCGCGTCCGTGATCATCTTCTTCTACCGGGACATGTTCCGCGGCCCGGTGGAGCAGACCCCGGACTTCCACCCCGCCACCGCGCTCTGGGCGTTGATACCCGTGGCGGTCGCCGTCTTCCTGGTGATATTCATGACCCAGATAGACGTCGTACTGGTGCGGGCGATGAAGGGCGCGTTGATCGCGGACCGCTATTCGTACGCGGCGCTGGCGGGCAAGGCCGTGCTGTTCTTCCCCGAGGGCGTGGCCCTGGTCATGTTCCCAAGGGTCAGCGCTCTTCGTGCCAGGGGAGAGCCGACCAGGCGCGTGCTGGTCTTGAGCGTCGCGGCGGCGGGGGCGCTGGTGGGGGCGGTCGTGATCTTCTACGCTCTCTTCCCGGGCTTCACCGCCTCGTTCTTCGCAGGCAAGAACGGCAAGTACATCGTGGGACTCACGGGCCCGGCAGGCATCAACTTCGTGGTGCTGTTCGGCCTTGTCATGGCGATCTTCGCCCTGGTGAAGCTGCTCGCGTTCTACCACCTGGCCCTGGACCGCAAGTTCTTTATCGGCGTTTACGCGATCGGGGCGATCGCTGAGGTGGTGGGAATAATCCTCTTCCACCGTACACTTCCCCAGATATTGGTCGTTATGCTTATCGTAGGGACTGCACTGCTCGTGGTCAGCCTTGCGCTCGCGCTCAAGGAGAAGCCGGGCGAAGGTTTCAGTGAAGAGCCCATTATGTCGATTACATAGCGGTGTCTGATGACTGGGAGCTGGCGCGCTAATGGCGGAAGACGAAATACACGAAGAAGCTGAGATTACCTTCATTGGTCCGCGCGCACAAGGGCGGAGGCGCAACGACACTGTCGTCATGGGCGCCGTCCAGCGGCGCCTCGAGGCGATGTATCCCTACCAGAAAGGCCACTGGCAGCGGGTGTCTTTCGAGGCTTCGGCGATGGGGGAGGAGCTGGAGCTGAGCCGGGAGGCGCTCGAGCAGCTCCGCATCTGCGCCTACCTCCAGGACATCGGGATGATTGACGAGTCGATACACGCGCTCGTCGCGGGCTGCACCGATTCCGGCGTCGATTACATGCAGAACGCTGACGTCCGCCGCGCCGTGGAGCGCCACCCGGTGCTCGGCGCCAGGAAGCTCGAGGAGCTCGGCTTCTCGAGGCCCATCGTACTGGCGGTCCGGCACCACCACGAATGGTACAACGGCTGGGGCTATCCGGACGGGCTTTCGGGCGTGGCGATCCCATTGCTCGCGCGCATCCTCATGGTCTCCGACGCGTTCGTGTCCATCACCTCGGAGAGGCCGTTCCGCTCGGGCTGCACGCCCGCCGAGGCTCTCGACGAGATCATCGGCTACGCCGGCGTCCAGTTCGACCCCTGGGTCGTCCCCGCGCTCGAGAAGATAGTCACCCAGAAAGCGCACGCGACCGAGTCCCTCATCGACAAGACTCTCGACCTGGCTCTCGAAGAAGAGATCGAATAGAGCTAAGGCAAGGTTACGTCGTTCGTTTTCCACTTTTCTTTACACTTCTTGCGTTGCCTGACGCGGTCTGACCCCGGTCGCGCAATGGGTTATCATATTCGAGTTGCGCAAACGCACCACCGGTGCCTGACCCCAGTGGTGCATTTTAGAGGAGGCTGTAGATGTTCAACGGAATATTCCATATCCCCAAGCCCGAGAACGAGCCCGTGCTCGGCTACGAGCCCGGAAGCAAAGAGCGGGCCGAGCTCAAGGCGACGCTCGAAGATATGCTCGCAAACCCGGTCGAGGTGCCGTGCATCATCGGCGGGCGCGAGGTGACGTGCGGGGAGCAGGTCCGCATGACCGCGCCGCACAACCACGGGCAGTACCTGGGCATGTATCACAAGGCGGGCCCAAAGGAAGCCGACATGGCGATCGACGCCGCGAACGAAGCCAAGATCGCCTGGAGCGGGATGCAGTGGTCGTCGCGCGCAACAGTCCTCCTCAAGGCCGCGGGGCTCCTGGCGGGCAAGTACCGCCAGACCGTGAACGCCGCCACCATGCTGTGCATGAGCAAGACCGCGCACCAGGCCGAGATCGACTCGGCGTGCGAGCTGATCGACTTCTGGCGCTTCAACCCGTACTTCATGACGGAGGTCTACGACGACCAGCCGATCTCGGTGAAGGGCGTGCTCAACTACATGGAGCACCGCCCGTTGGAGGGCTTCGTCTTCGCCATCACTCCGTTCAACTTCACGTCCATCGCCGGCAACCTGCCGACGGCCCCGGCCCTGATGGGCAACGCGGTGGTGTGGAAGCCGGCGTCGTCCGCGGTCCTTCCGGCCTATTACGTGATGAAAGTCCTGAAGGAGGCCGGCATGCCCGACGGCGTCATCAACATGGTGCCCGGCCCCGGCCCGGTGATCGGACCACCTGTCCTCAACCACCTCGACCTGGGAGGAGTCCACTTCACGGGCTCGACTTACACGTTCTCGACGATATGGCTCGCCATCGGGTCGGACATCCGAAAATACTTCTCGTACCCGCGCATAGTCGGTGAGACCGGCGGCAAGGACTTCATCTTCGCGCACGAGTCGGCGGAGGTTGACAGCCTGGTGACCGCTATCGTGCGCGGCGGCTTCGAGTACCAGGGGCAGAAGTGCTCGGCGCCCAGCCGGGTCTACGTACCTGACAGCCTCTGGCCGGCGGTGAAGGAGATGCTGGTGGACGAGATCGCCACCATCAAGGTCGGCGACCCGTGCGACTTCACCAACTACGTCAACGCGGTCATAGACGCCACCGCGTTCAAGAACATCACCGGCTACATCGAGTTCGCCAAGGAGGACCCGGACCACGAGATCCTGTGCGGTGGGACCTACGACGACTCAGAGGGCTACTTCATCCAGCCGACCGTGATCCTGAGCAAGGACCCGCACTCCAAGTGCATGTGCGAGGAGATCTTCGGGCCGGTGGTGACGATCTTCGTCTACCCGGCGAAGGAGTACGAGAAGACGCTCGAGCTGTGCAACACCTCGAGCCCGTACGCGCTGACCGGCGCCATCTTCGCGCAGGACCGCTTCGCCATCGTGAAGGCGGTGAAGGGGCTGCGCGGCGCGGCCGGCAACTTCTACATCAACGACAAGCCTACGGGAGCCGTGGTCGGGCAGCAGCCTTTCGGCGGTTCTCGCGCATCCGGGACGAACGACAAGGCGGGGAGCTGGATCAACCTCGAGCGGTGGGTGTCGCCACGCGCCATCAAGGAGACTTTCCTCCCGCCGAAGGACTACCGCTACCCGTACATGTCGGAGAAGTAAGCGTAGCGCCGGCGTCCCGCCGGCGACGCAAAGATCGTGAGGAAAGCCGCGCCGTTGGTCCGGCGCGGCCAGGACAGTGCGCCACCGGGTCTGACCCCAGTGGCGCAGTTTAGTTTATTAGAACTGCTGCTCGAGGACTATTGTGTATGTGCAGTTCACAGCGGTTGCGTGGAGGTAATAGCCGCCCGCCACGTACTCAGCAAGAACGTACTCGTGGTTGGCGATGGGGTCGTATATCGAGAGGCACTCGTGGCCGCTGGAATCGGGCTCGCCTTCCGGGTTGAAGTCGACTTTGAGGTAGTGGTCCCCGGGGCCGATCGGGCTGACGGTAACACGGGTGATGATCCTGCCGCCGGAAGCGATGTTGAACGTTGCCGAGTCCCGCGTCGCGGAGTCGGAGCTCGAGGCGGAAAGAGTTGTGAGCCATATCGGCATGACGACTGCCGTCGGGGTCGAAGACGCGGCCGGGCTCGTGCCGGGCGTCGTGTGGCTGCCGGCCGGAGGTGTCGAACCGCTGCTCGTGCTGGCGGCGCCCGCCGGGTGCGAGCCACCACTTGATGTGCCGCCTCCTGGAAGGGTCGTCATTGCAGTGGTCGGTGCAGTGACCTGCGCCCCGGTCTGGTTCTTCCCCCCGCGAAGAGGAGCGCGAGCCCCACAACGAGCCCGATGATCAGCACCGCGCCGACGAGCGATATCACCAGCACCTTCCAGTCGGTCCCGCTTGAGTCTTTCATCTTCCTTACCTCCCGCGTCTCGCGTCTTTGTGCGTCTTCACGGATACGGACGATGACGGCCGGAGAAACCTTACACCCGTGCAGATGTTTTCACTGTGAGCCCGTAGAATAGAGACTCAGGAGGATTGTCAGTGAAGAAAGCCCTGTTTGTACTATTAATCCTGGCGCTCGCCGCTGCCGCGCTCGGAGCCGGGTGCGGGGGCAGCGCCACTTCAACGCCCGCCGCCACCGCTCAGTTGGTGCTCGACCTCATGCAGGCCGGCAACCTGGCTCGGGCGAGCGAACACTTCGTGCAGCGCGACACCTTTCTCGCGCTGATTGACGCGATGCGGGGCAAAGGAAAAGCCACCGCAGGCTCAGTGCAGATGCGGGATCCGTCCAGCGCGACGGTAACCGTCCGCTTTGGTGACTCAGCCGGGGCGACCGGCCTGACCTTCAATATGGTGAAGTCCCGGGGCGAGTGGAAGATCATCCAGGTCGTGCAGTAAGCCGGGACTCCAGCGGTCCAACCTTGATAGCTCCTTATGGTGAATAAAAAATCACCAATTCTATTGACTAATGTCCAGAGTATTAACCGCCGAAGGCACAAGTAGACAGAGTTCCTATGAGGGGGTCATACGATGGACCGCAGGAATCACGCAAGAAGGGTGCTGCGCCGGCGTTGGCGCTCTGACCTCGGATTCACACTGATAGAGCTTGCCGTGGTGATTGCTATCATCGCCATCCTGGTCGGGATAGCGGTCCCGGTTCTTCTTATGAACCGCAAGAAGGCGGAGCACACCGTCGCTATCAACAACCTGATGGTGGCGGCAAGGGTCGCAGACACGGCATGGTACACCAAGCTGGCAAGCCAGGGATGCCCGCTGCCCACGGGAGCCTACAGGGACTATGACCCGCCCGACGAGCTGAAGGCCTCCATGGGCGCGGACGGCTATGTCCCCCTCAACGCGAAGTACTGGAGCATCCGCGAGCCCAAGATGTACTGGGTTGACATCAACGTGGGCGGGGCCTCCGATCCGATAGCCAGCGCGGACCTGGGGCCCTACGCCCAGGCTGAGGGGTACGGTTTCAGGATCGCAGGTGTCTGGCACCACGGCAACGAGATCGCGAGCGGGCCGGACATCACGACCGATTGGAGCCAGCTTCCCGGCCGGGTCGGGATCGTCGAGAACCGGTACTGGTGGGACGGCGGCTGGAACGACAACACCGACAACCAGTACCTGACACTGATGACCTACGAGCCGGTAGGCATCGCCCACTTCTACACCCTGAACGTGGGAGTGACCGTGGCCGGCGGGACGTTTAACTGGAACAACGGGACGGGAACCCCCGGAGCGTCGTTCGGGGACGAGCTCGCCTCGGGCCCGCCGCCTAACACCCCGCCGCCGGGCGACGTGACACCGCCCGCGCCTCCGGGTGACGTCACCCCGCCTGCGCCTCCCGGCGACGTGACACCGCCCGCGCCGGGGACCCAGCCCGAGCAGCCGCCGCAGACGCAACCGACTCCACCCGGGACGCTTCCGGTCTTGCCACCGAACACGCCGCCAATAGGGGATAACCAGTTCAAGAACCTGCAGATCACGCCCACCGCGCTCAACGTCGATGCCCGCGGTGTCTTCGATGTCTATGTAACACTGAAGAGCGGTTACAACCCTTACGCGGTCAACCCGCAGACTGTCAGGGCTTTCCAGGCGGCACCTGTCAACTTCGAATTCACAGGCAATGGTCTGCACCTGACATTCCTGCGCGGCGATCTTGTCGACCTGCCGATCGGGAACAGCGTCTTGTTCGTGGTGATGGGCAGGTATAGCGACGGGACGATGCTCCAGGGATGGGGTTACGTCAAGACCATCGATAACCACTAGATAAGTCGCGGCTGCCAGGCCGCTTTAGATAAGGATACGTCCAGCGTATCGGTCGGTCCGGGTCTGTACCTGGGAGTGCAGGACCGGGCCGATTGCTTTTTAGTCGAACTGCTTGTAGGGCGAGCGCCAGCCGCTCCATGCCCTCCAGAGGGTCAGCAGCCTGCGGTGCGAGAAGATGCGGCCCATCGCCATGATCCAGAGGACTTCCATCAACGGCCTGTGCCCGCCGTAGAACAGCAGCGGGGACCAGGCGTACCAGCGGCCGACCTGCTTCTTGCTGAAGCCCGGCAGGTTCAGCGCCGGCCTGCGCCGCTCGAGCACTTTATCCATGTCATCGAGTAAGCCCTGTTCGACGCAGAGGTCGTGCAGTTCGGTGCCCGGGTAGGGGAAGAAGACGCTCAAGAGGAACCAGTCCGGCTGGCAGGCGCGGTTGAGCTTGACCGTCTCCAGGAAATCCTTCCTGGTCTCGCCGGGCAGGCCTATGAGGTTGTAGAAGCCCACCTGCAGGCCGTGCTTTCGGGCGGTCCTGACCGCGGCCATGATGTCCTCGTTCGAGTAGTTCCGCTTGAGGATCTCTCTCCGGACCCGCTCGCTGCCGGATTCGAGCCCGATGTTCACGAACCTGAAGTTGGCCGCCGCCAGAGCAGTGAACAACTCCTCGTAATCCTTGTTGGGGGTCACCCGAAGGTTGGTACCGAACGCGATGGGGACCTCCCAGCGTGCATTGAGGGCCTCGAGTTCGGACGCCAGGCCCAGCGCCCATTTCATGTCGGCGCCGAGGGTCTCGACCTCGAGATAGACCTCCGTCAGCAGGGGGAATTTGTGCTTGTATTCCTCAACCTCCTCGGCGATGTTGGAGGGCGAGCGCATACGAACGTACTTCCCGCCTGCCGTTCGCCTCAAGGCGTGGTTGCTGCAGTAGGTGCACTGGAACGGGCACCCCCGCCCCGCGAGCACCGACGGGCGGGACAGCGGGTTGGCCGTCCACGGGATCCACATGTCGCGGTCGGGGAAGGGGATGCTGTCGATGTCGGCCCGGAAAGGCCGCGTCGCGTTGCGCTCCACGTCGTCGCCCTTCTTGATGCAGAAGTTCGCGATGCCGGAAGGCTCGCGCCCGCTCTCGAGCTGTTCGACGAGCTCCAGCGTCGCCTGCTCTCCTTCGCCGATGCACACGGCGTCGAACGCGCCAGCGAGGCACTCGTCCGGGCGCAGGGTCGCGTGAGGACCGCCCGCCACCAGGAAGAGGTCAGGGTGTCGTTTCTTCACCCCCGCCGCAACAGTGGCGATGAACTCGTAGACCGAGTAGACGGAGGTGAAACAGACGAGCCCCGAGTCGAACTCCTCGATGTACTCCTCGACCACGTCGACGGTATGGGGTGTGGGTACGACAAGGCGCGTCTCGTGCCCGGCCTCTTTGAGCACCGACGAGATGTACGAGATGCCGAACTGCATCCGCTCGAACCCCTCGAGGGGTTTCTCCGGCGAGTAATAATCTTCTTCAGAGTGTACGAAAAGGACTCTCAACTTTTTCCATTCCTGGTGGGCAAGGAAGTTGATAATAACCTCTACGGCTTGAATAGGGAACTCGCCAGGAAGCGGCGGGCGACTGCTTAAGTCCTGGAGTGACGCTTGAAGAACTCCCACATGAGGTCGTTGGCGGAGATCTCCTGGCTGGTCGAGCCGATGTGTTGGGCGAACCTTCGCTGGATGCGTTCACCTCGCGCGCGGCCCTGGACGGCCCCCTGGCCCGCGCCCATGCGATCAGCGAGCTGCGTTCCTCCGGGCCACGAATGGCCCCCGTCCTTTATGGTGTAGAGGACGACCTCGGAACCTTCTCTGCCGCCCGAGTACCAGTGCCTTACGATGTTGCCGCTGGGGCTCGTCCAGGCGTCGGGCGTCGGCGAGCAGCCGTCATAGCCGACCCAGAGGTTGATGCTGTCCTGGACGGGCAGGTACACCGCGTTGGTGAACCCTGACCCCTTGCCGCCGCCGTAAGGCATAAGGCGGTCCTGCATCCCGTGGAAGGCGACCACTGATACCGGGCGCGCGGGCTGCGGAAATACCACCAGGGGAGACCCGCCGCGACGCCGCCCCGCGGAGGCCCCTGCCACCGGGGCGACCGCCGCTATGAGGTCGGACGCCTCCGAGGCCAGGCGGTAGCTCATTATCCCGCCGTTCGATATCCCGGTCGCGTAGACGCGCCGCGGGTCGGCGCCGTATTCGCCCAACGTGCGGTTGATCAGCTCCCTGATGAAACCGACGTCGTCGACGTTGTTGCGAAGGGCATATGCGAAGCCGAAGCCCACGTTCCAGGTGAGGATGCGGTCCTCGAGCCTGCCGGTGCCGTTGGGATAGGCCACGATGAAGCCCTCGCGGTCGGCGGTCGCGTTCATGCCCGTGTTGTAAGCGGTGAAGTAAGCGTTGACGACCCCACCGTGCAGGACGATGACCAGCGGCAGCGCGCGGGAGCGGTCGGAGCCGGGCGGGACGTGCACGATATAGGTCCTGCGCCGCCCCTGGAAATCGAACCACTTCTCCTCGTCACCCTGGCGGATCGGGAACCGCTCGCGGGGCCGCGGCCCGAGCATTCCGCGGCGTGGTGTGTTACCGGGGCCGTTTTCACCGTTCAATGTCCTGCCTCCTGGAAGGTGAAGCCGTTTGTCAGCATACTTTTTCGTTCTAGCTGCCGGGCGTGAATCCTATTTGAAGATGCTTCAAAGGGTGCTCGCCAGAAGGCAGGATTGGCGACTGCCAGGAAGAATCGAGACTGCGACGCTGAGTGCGGTTGCTTATTCCCGGAATGGAAGTGATCGATGAAGAACCCGCGTGCTGAGAGGACCGAGCTCGAGGACATGGTGATGCGCTTCCCCTACGGGACGGCCTTCCTCGCTCCAACGATCGCCCGCGACGGCACGCATTGGTCTTTTCTCGTCCACGAGAAACGAGAGGTCATCAAGTCGGTCGAGGGCATGGCGGATGGGGCCGCCGCCGACGTCGGCTACCCCGAGGTCAGGTGCATGCTGGTCACGATGAGCTCCCAGGGCGCGGGGATTGCGATCCTGGGCCTGCTGTTGAGGTTCAACAGCAGGCCGCCTGTTGCCTACTCTCTGTTCATGAACCCCGCGGACCCGCACACGAGAGAACTGCTGGACGACATGATGATGCAGGAGGAGCTCGCGGTCGACTTCTTCGACGAGAAACATGTGGCGCGTATCGTCGGGGGCAACGCGCTCGGGCAGCGCATCAGGGAGACAATGGGATCACTTTCGGACATGACTCCGTCGAGGGAAGTGGCCTTCGACCTCGCCCTCGAGGACCTGCTGTCAGAACACGCGGACTCCCTTTCGCTCTGGGAACTCCTCGATGCCTGCAGGCCGGAGGACGGCGGCGAGTAACCTCTAAGTTCGCCGTTCGCCCATCAGGATGTCGGAATCCTCGGCATTTCCGGGTCTATCTTCTTGAACAGAAGGGGCAGCCGCCTGGCGATGGTCCGCGCTATCAGCGGCGCGCGCGAGGCCAGCGGCGTGTTTATCTCGTCCCCGAACGCTTTCAGGACTTCCTGCGGCATGAAATGGAGCTTCATGCCATGCATCCAGCCAGTGGATATCATCGTGAATATGCATCCGTAGCAGTTGAGCGCGAGCTCGCTGGCCCCGGCTTCTTTTGCCTGGCGGAACTTCACGTTCTGACACCTGATCATGTCGCGTATCTTGTTGTCCTTGACGAAGTTGGCCATTCCGCAACTGAGAGACATGTCGCGGTTGTTCTCCAGCTCGACGAACTCGGCTCCGGTCATCTCGTAGACCCTGCGCATCAGCTCGTAGAAGTCTTTGCCCAGCTCCGAGACGTAGCACGGTTCGCTGATGGCGGCCTTGAAGCTCTGGGGATTTTCTACCTTTATCTCGCCGGCGTCGTACCTCTCCATGAGCCACTGGTAGAGGCTGATATGCTCGCACGGCAGTTCCTTTCCGAGCATCTCGGGCAGCGTTCTGGACATGTAGATGTAGCAGGAGTCGCAGAAGTAGACTATCCTCTCCGCGTCGAGCTCCCGGAACCTGTTGAATGTGCGCTCTGCGATGTCAGAGTAGGCGCCCCAGGAAGCGCTGCGATAGTGCATCTCGCCGCAGCAGGTGTCCTGCGGCCCGAATTTGGGAAGGTCCTTGAGCACCCGCGAGTTCTCGATATCGCCGCAGAAGAGCCGCGCTCCGCACCCCATGTAGAGCACCTCCCTGCTGCCGGCGGGAGGCTCGGACCACTTCTCAAGTATCCTCTTCTCCCCGGCGCTGAAACTGCCGTAGACGTCGCTCCAGAAGTTGTTGCCCGGCATGCCCAGAAGGAAATAGGGGACCATGGCGGAGATGGATTTCCTCTTGCTGTTTCTCTCGGCGATGCGCTCGAGTATGAGCTCGTAGGGCTTGAGCCCCGAGGGGCAGTGGGCGTTGCAGGCGTAGCAGAGGTGCACTCGCTGAAGACGCGCGGAGCGGGCTTGCCTTCGAGCAGCAAGGCGATCTCAGAGCGCGCCTCGTCCTTCTTCATCTTCATGACGGGGCACTTGATGAGACAGGTCCCGCACCTGTTGCACTCGTCCCAGTCACAGCAGTCGATGTAGGACATCAGGTCGGACCTCCAGGACAGGTCGTTCGGGGTCGGCCGCATCGGTCCTCTACCTCTACCGCAGACGGCCGAAGTATGCTACTATACAGGAGAGTTTAGTGTTCTTAGGTATGTTTGTTTAGTCCCGAGGAGCGTTTCTCGGGGCTTTTTTTGTGCTCGGAGGAGGTGTAAACATATGAAAATCTACGCAGGAAACCTCAGCTACAATGTTAGCGATGAGACCCTCAGGGCGGCTTTTGCTCAGTTCGGTACTGTAGATTCGGCGGACGTGATCATGGATCGCACATCCGGCAGGTCGAAGGGATTCGGCTTCGTCGAGATGAGTGATGCTACGGAGGCGAAAGCGGCGATCGAAGGATTGAACGGCAAGGATCTGGATGGCCGCAACCTGAACGTGAACGAGGCGAGGCCCAAGACGGACCGCCCGCAGCGTTCATTCACCAGGTACTAGACCCTGAATGTGTGATGGCACGGCGGCGGCGCATGTTGCCGCCGGCTCTCACGCAAATCAAGAGACCACAAAAGACCGCAACGAGGATTTCCCACATGTCAGAACCTTTGAGAAGCACGGACTTCGACGAGGTCCACGAGCTTGCCGCCACAGGAAAAGAACAGGGCTTCCTTACCACAGGCGATATCGTCGAAGGCCTCAAAGGCGTCGAGCTTTCTCCCGACCAGATGGACGACGTCTTTGTCTTCCTCGCGGAATCCGGGATCGAGATAACGGACGAAGCGGAAGACGAACTTGTCGAACCAGGCGACCATGAGGCGCCGGGCACTGTCAGGCATAAGATCGGCTCTTCGAGCGAAGAGTCTTACGGCGGCTCGCTGAACGACCCTGTCCGCATGTACCTCAAAGAGATCGGCAAGGTACCCTTGCTGACGGCGATGGAGGAGGTCTCGCTGGCGCGCCGGATCGAGAGCGGCTGTAACGCGACGGCCTCGCTGGAGCAGAACGGCCACATGAACCAGGACGAGGTGGAAGCTCTCAAGGCGCTGGAGGAGGACGGCCTCGAGGCCAAAAAGAAGCTCGCCGAAGCCAACCTCCGCCTGGTCGTCAGCATCGCGAAGCGCTACGTGGGACGGGGCATGCTCTTCCTCGACCTCATTCAGGAAGGCAACCTTGGCCTGATCCGCGGGGTGGAGAAGTATGACTACACCAGAGGTTTCAAGTTCAGTACCTACGCCACGTGGTGGATCCGCCAGGCGGTGACGCGGGCGATAGCCGACCAGGCGAGGACTATCAGGGTCCCGGTCCATATGGTCGAGAACATGAACAAGCTCGCGAAGGTCCAGCTGCGCATGCTGCAGGAGAAGGGCACGGAGCCGACGCCTGATGAGCTGGCGGTCGAGATGGACATCACCCCAGACAAAGTCAGGGCGATACTCAAGGTCAGCCAGGTCCCGATGTCGCTGGAGTCGCCCATCGGCAAGGAAGAGGACAGCACGCTCGCCGACTTCATCCCCGACGCGGGCGCCGTGGTACCGATGGATGCGGTAGCCTACGAGCTGCTGCGCGAGCAACTGGAAGACGCCCTCGACGACCTGACCTACAGGGAGAAGCGGATCGTGCAACTGCGATTCGGGCTCCTGGACGGGCGGCCCAGGACCCTCGAGGAAGTGGGCAACGTGTTCGGCGTGACGCGCGAGCGCATCCGGCAGATCGAGTCGAAGACCCTCAACAAGCTCAGAAGCCCCTCCGTAAGCGGCCGCCTCAGGGATTACATCGAGGACTAGCCCGAGTCCCTGTCCCGACCTGCTCGCTCTCAAAATCATCAAAGTGCGGATGAATCACGCCCGAGAAAGCGCTGTCCGATGCGCGCGACAAGGCCTGGTCAGGCAGGAAATCCTGCGACCGGTTGCCCGGCGCCCCAGCTCCTACGGTCCTCCCGAGATGATCCTCTTTGCCACCCTCACGGCTGTGTTGGAGGGAATAGCGAAGGCGATGCCCGTGGAGCCGCCGGTCTGGGTCGCGATCACGGAGTTGATGCCGATGAGCCTCGAGGACGAGTCGCATAGCGCGCCGCCGGAGTTGCCGGGATTGATCGGCGCGTCGGTCTGTATGAGGCCGTTCAACTGTTCTACCTGACCGGTGTCGGTCTGTGCCTGCACGCTGCGATCCAGTGCGCTGATTATCCCGGAGGTGACAGTCTGCTGGAAACCGAGCGGGCTGCCGATGGCAACGACCAGTTGCCCTACAACCATCGTGTTCGAGTCGCCTACCACGATAGGTTTCAGGCCTGTGGCAGCAATCTTGACAACTGCGATGTCCTGGGTAGCGTCGGTACCTACCAGGGTTCCGGTGTACTTCTTGCCATTCTTTAACGTCACGGTGATAGTGGAAGCGTTCCCCGCAAGGTGGTTGTTGGTGATGATGTAGCCGTCCTGCCGGTAGATCACACCGGAGCCGCTCCCGACTGTCGGGGTCGCCGTCGTGGTAGACGGCGGCGGGGAGGTGCGGATATCGATGTTGACCACGGAAGGCGTCACTTTCCCTGCAACAACCGTTACATCCGTGGAACCACCGGAGGGGCTGACGACCGTCCCGACCTTCTGGGTCTGGCCGGTGTTCTTCAGCTTGCCGCGTATGAGGTCATACGGATTCACCCCGAAGATAACGGGAAGGACGAGCAAGACCAGAAGCGCGCCGATGATTCCCGCAATGATGACCTTGCCCCAACCGACGCTCTTCACCCTGGTGCGGCACCAGGCCTTCCAATCGCCGCCCGGTGGGCACGCGGCTTCCTCAGCCTGCGTGTCAGCGGAGTCCGTCGCCGGCGGTGGTCCCCCGGCGGGATTTCCTTGCTCGCCCTGAATCCGGTCGTCATAGTCCATTGCGGCGCCTTTTCATCCGGGGGCTCGTCACAGGGACTTGTTCGCTCCTCAAGCCTTGCAACCTGCCGTACGCAGAAGAGGGGGATTCTGTTCAGCTGCCGCTCGGGGCGCTCTGCTCTCGCCTTCCCCTCTTTACTACGGTGACCTGCAGCAATAGCGTGGACTCCGACGCGCAACCGGCACCCGTGCAAATCGGTCAAGGAGCGATCAACATGGAACAGTTCGAAGGCAGGCGCTCAAAGGTCATGCTTGGAGTCTCGCTTGCGCTCGCGGTCGCCGGAGTTGTCTTTCTGCTATGGGGCGAGGCTGCCAACACCCTCTGGGTGTTCATCGATGGACTGATAATCAGCGTGGCGGGGATAGCCAGTTATTACGCGGCCGGCGAATATCGACTGGTCATCGAGGCGCGTTACCGGAGATTGAGCAAACCCGGTAAGTTCTCGTTGCTGCTGGCGTCCTGCACGCCGTGGATCGTGATGTACTTCTTCATCTCTCCGCTGTGGGACTTTATCCTGACGGCGGCGGTCACCACGGGCGCGTGCGCAGGCTATGTATGGCTGTACCCCGGCCTTCGTGGGGAGAAGAGAGAACCGGGCGCGGACTCCGATACCGCGCTCGAGCTGACCACCGACTGAGCCCTATTGGGCGTCAGGTCCATTCCCCGATCATCGCGCCGTACTTCGAGTAGACCTCCGCAACGAGCTCTCCCGCCTTCGGATTGGCCCAATCGTGCATCCACTCCGATACGAGCGACTCGACTGTGATGGGGATGACGCCGGCCTGCAGCATCCTCTCGACGGCGAACTGGTGCGCCTCGGGGGTCGAGTCGCCCGCGGCGTCCATCAGGCCATAGGCGTCGTAGCCTTCCCTGATGGCGTGCAGCGCGCTGTAGGTGAAGCACATGCTCGTCCACAGCCCGGAAACGACAAGCTTGCGTTTCCCCGTGGCCTTGACCGCGTTCCAGGTGCCCTCATCCTCGAAGGCGTCGAACCCGGGCACTTTGCGGGCGAAAACCTCCTGCCGGGGAAACAGCCCCGTGATCTCCGGGATGAAATCGCCGTTCGATTTGGGGTTGATCGCTGACAGGACGACCGGGACTCCCAGGATTTTCGCCGCCTTCGCGGCGCAGATCGCGGCGAGCTTGATCCTGGACTTGTCGCCGGAGGCGACGCTCTTGAACATCGTCCGCTGGAAGTCAATAAGGACGAGAGCGCTGTTCTGGTCGCTGAGCAGTTCGAGTCTTCCGTTTTCGAATTCGGCCACCTCTACCGCCTCCAGAGTCGAGAGTCGTGCGCATCGACTACTGGCTTCGAGGTTGCCGCGCGTCATCCTCTGCGGCACGCAAGCTGGTGAGAAGCTGTTTCAAGGCGACGTCGAGCCGCCCTGGAAGAACTCGACGTCGATTGGGACCGTGGTGCGCATCACCTGCGGTGTTCCGAAGCTCGAGCGATACGCGTCTATTATCTTCTTGACGGCCGCGCTGTTGGCGCCGGTCTTCTCGTGCACGAGGAGGACGACTTTCGTGGACTGTTTCTCTATGCTCCCGTCATCCTTCTGCATCTGCCCGTAGGCGTCGTAAGCGGTGAGGCCCGCCGGGAATTCCTTTGTCACGACGTCCGCAAGGAACGTGGCGAACTGCTCGTCCGAGACGACACCGCCGCCGGGAATGTCCCGGCCGAAATAGATCACGGTCTGGACCCAGGTCGTCTTGCTTTCGTTGGTTGACTTTTCTTTCGTGTCGCCGCAGCCGGCGAGGAGCACCAGTGTCACTGCACAGACCAGCAGGGACACCGATACCGCCGAGAGCAGCCTTCTATTTGTTGCGGGTTTCTTCGTGACCTGGAACACGGTTGTCTCCTCTCTCGATCGTCAGAGCCCGAGCGCCTTCATGTTGAATATGGTCGTGACCTTCGCGAGGCCCACCAGGATGAACTGGACCCCGATCGCTGTTATGAGCAGCCCGAAGATGCGAGTCGAAATCTCCATGACGTTCTCACCCAACGCCCTACCAATGGGGACGGCCGAGAGCATGATGACCAGCCACACCACCGAAGCAAGCAAGACGGCCATGGCCAGCCCGAGCCAGTCATACCCGGTCTTTGCCTGGTTCGAGTACACCCCTTAAGGCCCGGTTGTAGCGCCGGCGTCCCGCCGGCTTTATCGCGACTGTTCGTCCTAGTTCACTGGCTCGGTCATCTCAAGGTCGGTATACGCCCTGATGCCGCTGTCCGCCATCATGCCCAGGAAATCGGCGGGGTCGAAGCATCCCTCCGGCCCGTAGACGCCGCCCTCTTCGATGGTGAGCTTCCCTGCTGCCAGAAGCCGGGCTCCGATGGAAAGGGCGATGCCGGTGGCATCCCGCATCGTCCCGGTGCCGCAAACGGTGAGGGTTACAGGCTTCGAATCCTTCTCGCCACTGACGTCAATGCGCAGAGCGCCCTCCACAGGCAGATTCGAGTGTGGCAGCGGGAGCTTCAGCGCCAGCTTCGCCATTCTCTCGATCCTGCGGGGCGAGGAGAAGACGCCGAGACGCCCCAGAGCCACGAAGATCTCAGACCCCGTTCCGAGGCCCAGCATGATGTTGACCTCCTCGAGCTCGGGCAGGTGACGCGGCACGGTCACCGGCTCACCGTGGCCGATGTTCCAGACCTTCAACCTCCCGAAGCGGGGGAACTCGACGGTTCGCCGGACGCTACCTGCAGGCAGCATGATAGTGGCCCCGTCGCGGAAGACCGGCACCACGGTGCCGAAGATGAAGAGCGTGTGCTGCGTCACCGCCTCGCCCTCACCGGATTCTATCGGCATGTAGACATTGATGTCCGCGCGGCGGGCGTGGTCGAGCTTATCCGCGAGGTAGCGCACGGCGACGTTGGACATGCCCGGGCTCACCCCGCAGCCGGTGATCACTTTGCGGCCCTTGCTCCTCGCGGGCCCGTCGAACCTGATGATCGTGTCCTGAGCCGCAGACCAGTCGTCGCAGATGCTTATGTAGTCCACCCCGGCTTCGAGCGCTGCCTTGACGAGCCGGGTCTCGAAAAGGAAGAAAGGGCCAAGTGCGGACGCGACGACGTCCTGCCCTTGCATCACCTCGACCAGGCCCTTGTGGTCGGCCGCGTCGACCGCGACGGCAACTACTCGAGCGGGAGAGCCTTCCAGCCGCGAGGCAAGTTGCTGTGCCGCGGCAAGGTTTCGGTCCGCGACGGTGATCAGCTCCACGTCTTCCTTGAGTGCGAGGTCCTCGACCGTCTTCGAGCCCATGTCGCCTGCGCCGCCTGTTACCAGGATCTTCATCTCCGCTCACCCCTCCACTGATAGTTGCTCGCGTTCCCCGACGTCAATTCTATCCAATTATGCGATGCCTTTCTCTGGCGGGTCGCCGCCGCCGCCGCGCCGTGATCGCACTTCGGGAAGTATCTCTCCTATAATCTCTCTGCGAGGATGAAGTGGCCGATCCAGGATGGAAGCATGAAACTGGACAACATGATCAGAGAGCTTGCCGGCGAGCTCGGTGTCGACTTCTTCGGCGTCGCCGATCTCTCACCGGCACGCGCGGAGATCCTGCGGCAGGGCGGGGAAGACGTGGCGAGCTATCCCAGGGCGGTGACTTTCGGCATCGCGCTGTTCGACAGCATAGTCGACAGGCTCCCCATGCGAGACGAGGAGCGCGTCGTCACCATCAACTACCTCCACCACTGCTACGACGTCGTGAACGCCAGGCTGGATGTCGTGGCGTCGCGGATCGCCTCGGCGCTTCAGGGCGAAGGCTACAGGACGCTTCCCATGCCCGCGAGCGAGCGCCATGACAGCGAGCGCATCTGCGCCCAGTTCTCTCACAAGCTCGCTGCGCACCTGGCCGGGCTCGGGTGGATCGGAAAGAGTTGCCTGCTGATCACTCCCGAGGTCGGTCCGAGGGCGCGCTGGGGAACCGTGCTCACCGATGCGCCGCTCGCTCCGACCGGCGTGCCGATGGACGAGAGATGCGGCGCGTGCACAGAGTGCGTGGACATCTGCCCGCAGCAGGCGTTCACAGGACAGCCGTTCCGCGAGGATGAACCCCGTGAGGTGCGCTACGACGCGGCGGCATGCGAGAGGTACTTCAAAGAAGGGGAGAGCCAGGAGGGCCGCGTCGCTTGCGGGCTGTGCATCTACTCGTGCCCGTGGGGAAAGGTGGAGCGCCGCAAGGGCGGCTGAGACCTGACAGCTGGTCAGTCGATCGCTACCTCCCTGGCCTTCTCAAGCCTGTTCCCTCCCAACTTACAGGCGTAACGAACGGTACACATCGCCGCCTGCAATGATTCTCAACCGCTCAGCTGGAAGAGGAAGCGAGCATGGAATAGACAGAGGAATCCCTGGAACCGCGACGGCAACTACGCGCCAGAGATTTGTTGATGATATAATTCTCTCGGCAACACAAAGCCTCGAGGCTTGGCCGGGACGCGGTGTTCTCACCTGAACGGACAGTTGATGAGCGAGACCGCCCGCCTGCCGCGGTAAGATGCGGACCTGCAACGACGGCAGCCCCTGCATTTAACTCTCCTTGAGGGATGCGGAGGTGTAAGCATGAGAATACTCCTCATCGAAGACGACACCGGTGACGCCCGCCTCATCAGAGAGATGCTCTCTGAGACGAAT
>DAIUEJ010000046.1:0-1148 GCA_036845225.1 Candidatus Anoxymicrobiaceae bacterium
ATAAACGCAAAAAAGTGGTCTGACCCCTTTCTTGCGTTTTTCCAATGACGCCTACTCGTCGAAGTCCATGTCGTAGTGGGTCCCGTCGCAGAACGGCTTGTTCTTTGAGGCCCCGCATCGGCACAGCGTGCAGTGTTCCTTCGAGACCCCCTGGGCCCGCGGCTCGTCGCAGTCCACCTCGATCCCGCCGACCACACAGTACGGCCCACCCTTGGACACGGTGATCGCCGGCTTGCGGTCCAGGTCCTTGTGCTCCACGCCGTCGATCGTGTAACTGAGCGCGCCCGACGGACACTTTTCGATGATCGCGGCAGTCTCCTCAGGCGATGCGGCGTCGGGGTCGATCCAGGGCCGCCCCTCCACTCGGAACACCTCCGGCGATCCGGTGTAACAGAACGCCGCGTGGGAGCAGACACAGCGATTGTCGTGGACGGTTATCTTCTCCCCGACGTAGTCGCGGCGCTTATCCTTGCTCACGTCGAACTCCCGCTTCCCGCTGAAGCCGATCTTCGCGTGGGTGCCGTCGCAGAACGGCTTGTTCTTCGAAGCCCCGCAGCGGCACAGAGCCGCCTCCGGACCGCTCGTGATCTCCGCACCCTCGGAGTCGAATATCTTGCCCTGGTCCGGGCAGAGAGGGTTCTCGTACTGCAGTGGGCCATCGGGCAGGGGCGTGACCTTCGGTTTCCTGGAAGGCTTATCGTCTTCTACCATGTTCCGCACCTCTGTGTTCTCGCGGGCCCGGCCCGTTTTCGCCGCACCCGACAAACGGCTCTCGAGTAATGCTACAACACACACCGCTCGCGCCGAAATCCCGGCAGCGGGTCGCGCTTACCCCGGCGTCTCATCATTGGCGAATTCGTCGGCATTAGCTTTGCGTTCCCGTTCCAGCCGGGTCATCGAACCCTTCCACAGACTCAAAACTCTGAACAAGGCTGCGAGGAGAATCGGTACGATCAACCAGATCTCCGACTTACTGAGGCCGCCACCTGTGAACAAGACGGTGGCCAGCACTAATATCAGAGCCAGTATCAGCAGGCCTCCAAAGAATATCCATTTTGCTTTCTGCCATTTGTAGTAGTCATAGAAGATCCCGTCCTGCTTTCCGGTGTAATGCAGGTGGCACTCAGGGCAGAATTCCTCAATCCACC
>DAIUEJ010000046.1:1248-19952 GCA_036845225.1 Candidatus Anoxymicrobiaceae bacterium
CAATCCACCGAGATTCCCCCAAGTGAGCCTCCTGCCACTTGATTCTACTACGGACAGGTCCCACCCGGTGCGCCGTGTTGGCGCCCCCCCGGGCTTTAACCGATAATATTGACCGACGGCGCGGAAATGGTCTGACTAGCTGTGAGGAGCCACAGCCATGGAGCGATACAAAGGAATGGCCAAGGAGTTCAAGGAGAAATATCCTGAGAAGTTCCTGACCGAGTCCGAGACCTTCAAGTGCATACACAGGGGTGACCGGCTCTTCGTGGGGACGGGGTGCGGAGAGCCCCAGTATCTTCTGAACGCGCTGGCGGAGTATGTCGACGCCAATCCCAAGGCTTTTTTCGACGCGGAGGTCCTGCAGGTCTGGACGCTGGGAGTGGCTCCCTACGCGGAGCCCAGGTTCCTGCGCAATTTCAGGCACAACTCATTCTTTGTCGGCGACAATACGCGCCAGGCGGTCAACGAAGGCCTCGCCGACTACACCCCGATATTCCTGTCGCAGGTGCCGGGCCTGTTCTACAACGGGCTGATAAAGATCGACGTGGCGCTGGTGCAGGCGTCGCCTCCCGACAGGAACGGTTACATGAGCCTCGGTGTGAGCGTGGACATCACCAAGGCCGGAGTCGAGTGCGCCTCGAGGGTCATCTGCCAGGTGAACAGCAACATGCCCCGCGTCCACGGCGACACATTCGTTCACATCGATGAGGTGGATTACCTCATCGACCATGACGAGCCCCTGCTGGAGTACGGGGCCGTGGTCCCCGACGAGATAGCACAGGGCATCGGGAAGTACGTGTCCCGCATCGTTGAGGACGGGGACACTATCCAGGTAGGCTACGGCAGCATCCCCAACGCCATCGTCGCAAACCTGGAGGGCAGGAAGCACCTGGGGGTCCACACCGAGCTCCTGTCCGACGGCATCGCCGACCTCATGAAAAAGGGCGTCATCGACAACTGCGCCAAGTCCATCGACCGGGGAAAGACGGTCGCCTCGTTCTGCATGGGCACAGCCGAGACTTACAAGTTCATCAGCGACAACCCGAGCATCGAGTTCAGGCCCATCGATTACACGAACAGCCCGCTGGTCATCGCCCAGAACGAGAACATGGTCGCGATCAACAGCGCCCTCGCGATAGACCTCACCGGGCAGGCGACTGCGGAGTCGATCGGCCACCTGTTCTACAGCGGGATCGGCGGCCAGGCGGACTTCATGAGAGGCGCCGTGCTCGCCCCCAACGGCAAGACGATCCTTATTCTGCAGTCCACCGCGGAGGACGGCAAGACATCCAGGATAGTGCCCTCGATCCAGGAGGGGGCCGGTGTGACGCTGACGCGCGGGGACGTGCACTACGTGGTGACCGAGTTCGGGATCGCCTACCTCCACGGGCAGAACATCAGGCAGCGGGCAATGGAGCTCATCTCCATCGCGCATCCTAAGTTCAAGCCGTGGCTGATCGAGGAGGCCAAGAAGCTGAACATGATCTACGCGGACCAGGTGTTCGTCGAGGGCAAAGAGGGCGAGTATCCCGAAGAGCTCGAGAAATACCGGACCATGAAAGACGGCCTGGAGGTGCTCTACCGGCCCGTGCGGATCAGCGACGAGCCCCTGCTCAAGGACTTCTTCTACTCGCTGTCCGACAAGAGCAACTACAGGCGGTTCATCACCCTGCGACGTTATCTGCCCCACGAGGTGTTGCAGAAGATGGTCGCCATCGACTTCACGAAGCAGATGGTCATCCTCGCAGTCGTGGAGCAGGGCGAGAAAGAGGTCGTGGTGGGGGTCGGGCAGTACGTGGTCATGGGCGACAGCCACACCGCCGAGATAGCGCTGGCGGTCAGGGACGAGTTCCAGGGCAGAGGCATCGGCTCGGAGCTGCTGGCGTACATGAGCCAGGTCGCGCGCCGGCAGGGCCTGCTCGGCTTCACCGCGGACGTCCTGGGCGAGAACACCCCCGTCATGAAGATGCTCGAGAAGTCGGGCTTCGGTCTCCAGAAAGAGATCAGCGACGGCGTCGCCTACCTGAAAGCGACTTTCAAGGACTAACAGCGCACTAACGCGCGGAAGATTCATTCAGTTTTGTGCGTGCCTCATACCGGCTGGACACCCGTGTTGACGAACGTAATTTAGACATTGGCGTCCCGCACTTCCTGAGACATCCATGTCCGTGATTGCCAAGCTTCCAAGCACAACCCGGCCGCTTGCGGAAGGCAGTTCCAGCAATACTGCCAAACGACGGCAGGTTTTGCCCGCTCAGGCTAGAAATCAAGACTCTGAAACGCAGCGGCTCGGTGATTCATTCGACAGGAGGCTTGAAGATAATGGACGAGAACCAGGGAACGGGCATGCCGCCGGTCCCGCCGCAGACTGCATATGGTGCCAAGGGGCCTGCCGGAGCGGGGACGCCGCAGACCATGCCGCCGACAGGAGCAACGCCACCACCGACTATGCCTCTGACCACCGGCGCCGCGGCGCCGGGGACAATGCGCCCGACCACCCCTCCCTCCGGCAAGAGCGGATGGGGCAGGACCGCGATCGTGGCGATCATCGCCGGCCTCGCGGGAGCGCTCATAATACTCCTCCTCCTTCCGGCGCTGTTCGGCGTGAACCCCTATGATCTCGTTCGCGGGAAAGTGGGGCGCGAGATGCACGAGGAGGTCAGCCTTCCCAAGCAGATAACAAACGTGGTCAGCCCGACGCAGGGCACCTCGGACGTCTCGGTGATCGCCAGCAAGGTGAGCCCGTCTATCGTGAACGTCACCGTGCGGATCCCGGGCGGGTCAACAGGCACGCAGGAGGGAATCGGCTCCGGGGTCATATACACCGCCGACGGGTACATCATCACGAACAACCACGTGGTGTCCGGCGCGCAGACGATCACGGTGACGCTCGCTACGGGAGAGAACATACCGGCCAAGGTAGTCGGCACGGACGCCCAGAACGATATCGCCGTCATCAAGATAAACAAGGCTGGTCTCCCGCCCATCAGCGTAGGGGACTCAGCCAACCTCGTGGTCGGCGAACTGGTCGTGGCTATCGGCAGCCCCCTGGGGTTCACAGAGACCGTCACCTCGGGGATCATCAGCGCGCTGCACCGCAACGTCGGCGAGCCAGCGGCCAGTGGGTCTACGACCAACCTGCTGACCGACCTCATCCAGACCGATGCCTCGATCAATCCGGGGAACTCGGGCGGGGCGCTCTGCGACTCCAGGGCGAGCCTTATCGGGATCAACACGCTGATCGCCAGCCAGACCGGGGGCTCGCAGGGGATAGGGTTCGCGATTCCGATAAACACGGCCAAGTCGGTCGCTGATGCGCTCATCGCGGGCCAGGCCGTTTCGCACCCCTACATCGGCGTGATCGGCCAGTCAGTCAACCCCGATGTGGCGGCCCAGTTCAAGCTGCCGGTCGACTCCGGCGCCCTCATAACGGATGTAGTCGCCGGAAGTTCCGCGGCCAGAGCGGGCCTGAAGGCCGGCGACATCATAACCTCGGCGGGTGGCCAGCAGGTGAAGTCGATCGACGACCTCATCGCGATAGTCCGCACTTACCAGGTCGGAGCCCCGATCAACATCACCTATATCAGCGGCGGCGCGCAGAAGACAGCCACGCTGACGGTCCAGGAGGCGCCAAAGAACATCGGCTAATGCAAAATAGGGACAGGCACCATTTTGCATTTTCTGCGCAAGCAGGATGAAGCCTGAGAAATGCAAAATGGTGCCTGTCCCTATTTTGCATTTTGCCTCTTGAAATCCCCGGAAGAGGGCGGTATCATCTACTAGACTGATATGTCGTTCAGTTAACTGACAAACGATTCAGTCAAGGGGGACGGTACCGTGGCCCGAGTGGATATCACAGATATCAGGCGGCGAGAGATCATCGACGCGGCGTACAAGGTCTTCGCCGAGAAGGGCTACCACAACGCCGGAATGGCTGACATCGCGGCGGAACTAGAGGTCGGTCACGGGACGATCTACCGCTACTTCAAAAACAAGCTCGACCTCGCCTCGTGCGTGATCGAAGAACTCATCGTGAAGATCTCTGAGCTTGTCACCGCTGAGCCCCCCGAGGCTGTCACGACGCTCGAAGAATACCGGGATTGCCTCGGACGCATCGGTACGCGTTTCTTCGACCTCCTCGAGGAAAACCCCGAGCTCCACCAGTGGTTCTTCTACGAGGCGCTCTGCATCGACGCAAGCGTGTCAGAGAAGATCAACGACGCGTTCACTCTCTTCGGAGCCTACACCGAGCTCTACCTGAAGAACGGCATCGAGCGCGGCTTCCTCCGGCCTGACATCCACACGCACGAGACTTCACTCGCGATCAACGCCACGCTGTTCGAGGCCGCGCGCCGGTTGTCCGGCGCGCCTAAGATAGATGAAGCGTCCAGGAAGATATGGTCGGAGACGATCATCACACTCATCCTCGAGGGCCTGGCTTTAAGGGCTTGAGGACTCAAAATGCACCACTGGGGTCAGGCACCGGTGGTGCATTTCGAGAGGCACACTGTCGCCAAGAATAAAAACGCACCACCGGTGCCTGACCCCAATGGTGCATTTCTTTGAAAGGAGGGGAGTCACATGGTAGAGGTTGACGTTTTCTGGTCTTATGCGCTCGGTTCGAGCTTCGCGCTGGCGGCGTTCAGGCAGCTGCGCAAGATCCGCGCGGAGAGCGGGGAGAACGACAGTGAGTTCGACCTCAAAGAGATGGTCGACGTCAAGAAGATCGTCCGCGAGTTAGAGAAGGGCAACAGCCCGGCCTTCAACAACCAGTACTTCACCAAGACGCTGTTGTTCCTGTCGCTGCTGTTCGTCCCTTCGGGCTCGAACCTCTTATGGTCGAACCCGAACTGGGAGACCATGCAGGTCGGGAGTTACGAGACGATCCCGGGGTGGCTGGTGAGCGGATTCACGATCACCAACGTGACCCAGGGCATCCTCGGTTTCTGGGTGACCTGGAACTGCCTGATGAAGGGCAAGTACGAGAAGGCGGCGCTGCAGGTATTCATGTCTTACCTCGGCTTCTGGTTCATCCTGGTGAACGGCTGGGACAAGAAAGGCTACAAGCGCTTCTTCTCGAGGAACCGCGAGGCGTTCGACGACTGGAAGTGGACGAACGTATTCGGCTGGTTGACCTCGGACGTGGTGCGCATACTGCTCGCCTACGGCGCGGCCTTCATCCCGCTCATGCTCTACTGGGTCTCGAAGTGGTTCATGGAGGGCTACGAGCTCGAAGGGGTCGGCGAGATACCGGAGGACCAGACCGAGAAGATGATCGAGTACGCGAAGGTCAACGGCCTCATCGTCGGCGCCATCGGCGGCGGCACGCTGGGCTCGGCAGTCATCGCCCACCTGCTCATCAGGTGGCTCGGATGGGTCAAGGGCGTCGGAGTCTTCGGCGCGTTCTTCTACGGCGTCGTGCTCAAGTTCGTCTCGCCCTGGTTCATCAAGAAGATCATGCGGGTCGAGGCAATGGAAGGCCCGCCGGTGTGGGAGCTCCTCGGAGAGGAAGAGGCAGTCGACGAAGAGCTCGTAACGGTATAAGAAGAGACTCAAAATGCACCACTCAGACCGAACTGCAAAATAGGGACAGGCACCATTTTGCATTTCTTAAGGCTTCATCCTGCGGGTGCAGAAAATGCAAAATGGTGCCTGTCCCTATTTTGCACTAGACCCCAGTGGTGCATTTAAGCGCGGAGAAGGACGACAGTGGACGTTGCGGTGGCGACCAGGTCGCGGTCGGCGTTCATGAGCCGCGCCTCCAGGAACGCAAGGTTGCGCCCCCGCCGGACCACGAAGCCCTCTCCCGTGAGCGTCTCGCCCCTGTTCACCGGCTTCATGTAGTTGATCTTCAGTTCGGCGGTGGTGAACGACTCGCCCTCTTTAAGCGTGGTCGCCATGCACGAGCCCATCACCTCGTCCGCGAACACCGCCAGGAAGCCGCCGTGCACCGTGCCGATGGGGTTGTTGAACCGGTCGTCTTTGATGGTCCAGCTCCAGCGCGAGTAGCCGTCCTTCAGCTCATCCGGGATGAAGCCCATGGTGGCGTCGCACTGCGAGGGCACCACCGTGACGTTTCTTTCTTCCATCGTGCGCCTCCTCCGCTAGCGGAACCGCATATTATAGGTGTTCCCGAACCACTTCGGGCCGGCGACCCCGACCGGGAACAGGTACTTCGAGCCCAGGATGTCGGTGACCGCGAAGCGCCCCTTGACGGCGTCGGGCTCCAGGAAGCTTGAAAGCGGGTCGAGCTCGGAGTCGCCGAGGGCCACCGAAACTTCCGCGTCGTACGAGTCGTGTATCACTTCGATGGGCCGGATGAGCCAGACCGGGTTCACCGCGAAGCACTGCCCGATGCCGCCGACGCTGAAGGTCTTGATGTCGAAGACAGGAGGCGGCGACACCTGCGACGCGCCGCGCGTTCCTTCCATCGCCAGCACCTCCACGCCGCGCCGGGTGACCGTCGCCTTGATGCCCTGGTCGTCCTCCTCGTAGGTGATGACGGCCGCCTTCTTGGGGTACCCGAGCATCTCGCGACCCAGCACCAGCGCGGTGTCGTCATCGACGACCATCCAGCAGCAGTGCAGGCCTTCCCCGAGTGGCGTCTTCACGTGCAGGAGCGCGGCCGCCTCCTTGTAGGGGACGGTGAAGCCCGGCTGCTTGTAGTCGACCACAAAGAGCGTCGCGCGGGGCGGGTCCGCGGGCTGTATGCCCCAGGGCAGTATCTTCCTCGCCTCGCCTACCTTGAGCGGCACGTCCGCCAGGATGAACCGCGAGTTCTCCCAAAGCTTGCCCTTGACGCCGCCCTTCACCACGTGCCGCGTGCCGAAGTCCATTATCTTCTCACCTATGTGCGCCATCTCCAGCCCTCCTTACCGGGACCGCTCACCCTGGTGCTCGCCCGATACGTTCCACTGCTGTATCCAGGCGATGGTATCCAGGAGCTTGTCCGCGGTGTAGCTCTTGTCGATGCTCATGAGCAGGCTCGCGGTCTCCAGGAAACCGACCAGCACGTAGCTCATGATATCTATATCGTCCACCGGCGGCAGCCGCCCTTCCTCGATGGCTTTGACCAGGTCCCTCTTGACCGTCATCGCGATCGAGGTGTAGATGTCTTTCCGCTTCGCCTCCAGGCGCGGGTCGTCTTCCACCGTGCTGTGCAGCACCTGCAGGACGTCGACGAACTGCGGGTAGGACTTGAGCACGACCTCGCCTCTCTTCCGCAGCCTCATCAAGGGATCTTTCTCGTCGCGTATCTCCTGCCAGACCCCGCTGAACATCGCCTCGAACACGCCGTCTATGCATTCTATGAACAGCGCCAGCTTGCTGGGGAAGTAGAGGTAGAAGGTGCTGTGCCCCACGCCGAGCGCGTCCGTGATGTCGGTTATCTTCGTCTGGTGATATCCCTTGCGCGCGAATAGCTCGACCGCCTTGTCGATTATCTGCCGCTTTCTTTCGGGAGTGACGCCCGCATTCCTCGACGGCCCGGACTTCTTTTTCCTCTCTGAGTCCATGACCCCGCGGATGCGCGCGACGGGAAAGCCCGTGTCGCGCAGGCGGCGGATCTCGTTGAGCTCGTCGACGTGGGTGGGGCTGTAGTAGGCCATGGTCTTGCTGGTGCGCTCGGGCGGCGAGACAAGTCCCTCGCGGATGTAATAGTGGATGGTCCCCCGCGGTATGCCTGTGAGCTCCTCGAGGTCGGATATCTTGAGCGGCCTGTCCGCTGCGTTCGGCAAGGATTCTCCTTCGTATTATGTAGTGATTGTTAAGTGATTCTATGAAGTTGCGCCTTGATTGTCAAGGGGGCGAGGGTTGACAGGCGTGTCGATACATGCCTCTAATCCCGCTGATTATCGATAAGTGGCACCGGAGACGGCAGGCAGGACAAGTTACAGAACTGGACTGACAAGTCATTCCCAATCGGTGAGCATCTAAGGGAGTGTCTATCCGGAAGAAAGGAGACGTCCATGGGCGCAGGTGACTTCGCCGTGATCGGCACAGGCGAGGTGCCGACCGGCAATTTCCCGGAGAGATCCGAGTTCGAGATCGCTTATGAAGTGAGCAGGCAGGCGATCCGGGACGCGGGCATCGACTTCTTCGCGAGCAGGTACGGCGGCATCACCCAGCACGAGATGTTCTTCGACATCCACAAGGCCGACGCGGCGCTCCTCAAGACCGTCAGCGACCTCGGCATGATCGACGCCCAGGGCCTGTCCTACGCCGGCATGGGCAGGGTCTTCCAACTGCTGTTCCCATCGGTGCCTGTGATATCGGGCGTTGACGGCGCGGCGGACGATTGCCAGTTCCAGTTCGTGGAGCGCTCGGTGATGGGCCCCGACGAGTACTCGCGCATCGCGGAGAAGGGGCCGTTCAAGTTCATGGTGTCGAAGCTGTGGGCGACCCACCCGGACTTCCGCAGCTGGTTTGGCGTGTGGCGCGGGCTCAGCGGGCTGGGGGCCGACTCGGTCAGGATCAAGCGCGCCACAAAGAGCCTTCAAAGGGAGACGGGCATGGTGTCGCTCGTCGGGCCCAACCTCGCGTTCACCCCCCTGGAGTGGATATCGATAACGCTGCGCTCGTGCCAGGACTTCATGCTCGACCTCTTCAGGCACCCCGACGAACTGATGGAGGGCAGCCGGGCCTTCATGGGATTCCTGCAGCACATAGGCTTGGGCCTGGCAAAGGTGAGCGGCAATCCCCGGGTGTTTCTGGGCGGCAACAGGACCAGCGCCACCTTCCTGAGCCCGAAGCAGTTCGAGAAGTTCGCGCTCGCGGAGTGGGTGGAGATGTGCACCTACTTCGTGAGGCACGGCATCACGCCCATCCTCCACATGGACAGCGAGTGGACCCCGTTCTTCAAGTACTTCAAGCACCTGCCCGCGCGCAAGTGCATCCTCAACCTCGACGGCACCTCCGACATCTTCAAGGCCAAGGAGGTGCTTGGCGACCACATGTGCATCATGGGGGACGTGCCCGCGACGCTGCTCAAGCTCGGCGAGCCCGAGGAGGTCGACGAGTACTGCCGCCGCCTCATCGAAGAGGTAGGCGCCGGTGGCGGCTTCATCCTGGGGTCGGGCTGCACGGTGCCGGTGGACGCGAAGCCCGAGAACGTGAAAGCGATGATCGCGAGCGTGCGCAGGTACAAGCCCTAACCGCTGGCTCGCTGCCCTCCCCGAAACTCTGACCCCGCCAGCATGTTATTATGAAGAACGCAATGCGGCAGGCCATGTCACGAAAACTCCGGGACTGCCGATAATGTTATGGTCGGATTCCTGCCCACTTTGAGAGGGGCGGGGACGGCGCGAGTGAAGCCGCCCGGGGCAACCGGTGCTCTGTTGCGGCTTCAAGTGTATCTATGCAAGAACAACTGGACAGCGATAGCGTTACCTCGCCGAAGCAAAGGCGGTTCTGGCTGTACGCGCTCATCGCGGTCGGCGTCAGCGTAGCGGCCCTCGCGGTCCTTTCGCTCGCGACCATGGACCGCAACACCTTCAAGACCCTCTCCCACATCGAAGTCTTCTCCATCGTCATGGTCACCGTGCTGGTCCTCGGGCGCTGGGCGGGCGAAGTCCTGCGGTACACGCTCATCATCAAGGGTATCGGAAGGCGCCTGTCGTACGGCAAGACGGCCAGGGCGGTCCTTGGTGCGGCTTTCACGGGCGCGGTCACGCCCTATCGCTCGGCGTCGTTCCCGAGCCAGGTGTTCTTCCTCACGCGGTACGGGCTCACCGGAGGCGAGGCGACGGCGGTATCTCTCATGGGCGGGGCGATATCCCTGCTGGTGATGACTCTCGCGATGCCGATAGTTCTTATCCTGAGCCTCTCCAGGATACACGTCAGCGTCGGCGTGAGCACGGTCATCATCTGCATCGCGTTCATCGCGTTCTTCTCGTTCATGGTCGCGGTCTACTCGATGAAGGACCCCGCGCGGGTCACGAGGATCCTGCGGCGCATCACACCGCGCTCGTGGAGGAGCAAGCCGAAGTACGAGCGGTTCGAGACGCGCCTCACCAAGGGCTTGGCGGACTTCTCGAAGAGCTTGCGGACGCTGCTCAGGGCTAAGAAGAGCGTCCTGCTGGCGATTATCCTGCTGACAGTGCTGTTCTGGTTCGCCGGGGCTTTCACCGCGTCGTGGATACTGCGCGGGCTCGGCTATCCGCAGTTCTTCTGGAAGGCGCTGCTCGGGCAGATGCTGGTGACGAGCATACTGCCGTTCACGCCCGTGCCGGGCGACGGCGGCGTCGCCGAGGTCGCCTTCGCCAGTATCTTCAGCATCTTCATCGCGAAGAACACGCTGGCGCTTGTCACGATGGCGTGGCGGTTCTTCATGCTCTACCTGCCTCTGGTCGGGCTCGGCATCTTCTTCATCCTCGCGGCGAACGACGCACGCAGGATCGGCGCCGAGCACGCGACGACCACGCACTGGGTGCCGGAAGGCCACGCTCCGTCGGCGGAGCCTGTCCCGGACGAGGCCTGACAGTCCATGTTGTTCGTCTTACACCAATCTCCCTGTTTCCCTGGGAGCAGCCATTACGGCATTGTCATCATGTTGTGGAAACCAGAGTGGAAAGTGACTGAGTCATATGTTCTGTCAGCAGTGCGGGTCGGTCGTGCAGGAGGGGCAGACCTTCTGTGACGACTGCAGCAGGAAGATATTCGCGCAGCAGCAGGCAGCGCCGGGGGAGGTGTTCGCAGGCCAGCCGCCGGTGACCCCGCCCGAGCAGGTCACGCAGTACCTCGACCAGCATTCGACCGGCGTGCAGTACGCGCCACAAGCGGCGCAACTGGCTGCCGTGAGCAGGTCCGACAACGCGCACCTGGTGCTCGGCCTCACCCTCGGGGCGATGGTGAGCGGGCTCGTCGTCATCCTGTCCACTTTCCTGACCTGGGTTTCTTCCGACGGCTTTGAGTTCGTGGTGTCGGTCAACCCCACGGGCTGGGCTTTCCTCACCAAAGGCGGCAGCGTCGGGGGCAACTTCGCCTGGATCAGGGCGGAGGGGATACTGTACTTCAGCGGCCTCTGGTCGATACTCGCCGGGCTCGGCATCATCGCCGGGGCGGTCATGCTGCTGGTCGGCTACAGGCAGGGCGGGCGCGTCGCGGGCGTTGCGGCCATCGTCGGCGTCTTCGCCGCGGCGATCAACCTTGTGATGACTTTCAAGCTGGAGAACGGCATTGGCATCGGCATCTGGTTGTTCCTGCTTTTCTCGATAGCCGCGGTCTTCTGCGGCGAGTTCGCCACGCGCAAGTCCACCTGACGGGTTGGCGGGCCCACTTGCGGCCGCGAACCGCGACGATTAAGATTGTTCGATAATATCCAGGCCTAAATAGCTTCGAGTAGCTGGTTCCGTTGGAACCCTGGGAGTTCTCTTGGCAGTATTCGCGAAGATCGCCAAAGCGGTAAAAGACCACCCGTGGTGGGTCATAGCGGTCTGCGCGCTCATCACCGTCATCCTCGGTGCGGGCCTCCTGTTCCTGTCAGGCCACGTGACCTACCAGAGCCTCCTGCCCCAGA
Organism: Candidatus Anoxymicrobiaceae bacterium; assembly: GCA_036845225.1. Taxonomy (GTDB): domain Bacteria; phylum Actinomycetota; class Geothermincolia; order Fen-727; family Anoxymicrobiaceae; genus FEN-680. Next base: position 12,764 of record DAIUEJ010000046.1, read on the forward strand.
ACTTCCCGAGCGTGAAGGCGCTCGATTCGCTCCGCAAGAACTTCGGCGGCGTCTCCTACGAGTACGTGCTCGTCCAAGCGCCTGACGTCACCGACAACAAGATAATCGAGTCGCTCATCGGCCTGGAGGGCTCCCTCAAGAAGGACCCGAAGCTAAATGCTCGACTGGCGACCCAGGTCGGGCCTGACGGAACGCAGGTCCCGGTCGTCCAGGACTACCTGAGCCCGTTCATCGCTGTCATGCAGCGCGAGATCTCGAGCCGCGGCATCAGGATCGACCTGGGGACAGTCACCAGTCAGATGGTCCAGCAGTTCACCGGCAAGGACTATCAGCGGCTCGTCAACGAGGACTACCTTTCCAACCCGCAAGCCTCGGGGCAGGTGGTGGGGAGGTTCATCACCCCTGACCACAAGGCCGCCCTGATCATGCTCAAGGAAGGCCCGAAGGTCACCGAGAAGCAGGAGGTCCAACTGGGGAGCGACCTCCAGGATTTCTTCAACGCGCGTTTCGGGAAGATCCCCGGGGTGCAGGTGAGCATCTCGGGCGACGCGACACTCGCCAAGGACTTCAACACCCACATCAAGAACAAGACACTCCTGCTGTTCGTGATCGCACTCATCCTCGTGGTCCTGACGCTCTTCCTCGCCTTCAAGAGGCTGTCCGACACGTTCCTGCCCATCGTGGTGATGCTCCTCGGCGTCGTGTGGACGTTCGGCTTCACGGGGTGGGTCGGGATCGAGTACTCGGTGGCGGTGATAGCGGTCATGCCACTGCTGCTGGGGCTGGCGCTCACATTCGTCGTGCCTTTCATCGCGCGCTACTACGAGGACGCTGAGGAGGCCAGGCCCAGGCGGGGGGCCGTCGGCACGGCGCTCATCGCGGTGGGGGTTGCGATCTTCCTCGCGGCGATAACCAACTTCTTCGGGTTCCTGGTGTTCGGGTTCAGCATCCTGCCGGCGCTGCGGGACTTCGGCATGGTCTGCGCTATCGGCAACATGTTCGTCTTCGTCCTGGCGGTCACCATGCTGCCTGCCGTGATGGACGTGCGCGAGCGCGCCACCGAGAAACGCGCGCGGGAGGCGGACCAGAACCACGCGCAGTACTTCGACGGGCTGTCGCTGCGCAAGAGCCGGGGCATCTTCACCCGCGCCACGAACCGCGTACTCAAGTCGTTCACCAACCTGTCGGTAGCGCACTCTTTGCCGATGATAATCATCTTCGTCGTGCTGATACTCGCGGGGTTCGCCCAGATACGCGCGCTTAAGACAGACTCCGACCTGCGGAAGCTGGTGCCGGCGAGCCTTCCCGGCATGAGCGCGGACTTCACGCTGGAGAAATACTTCGGGGGGCACCAGCAGGACGTTGTTGAGGTAACCGGCGACGTGCTCTCGCCCAAGGCGCTCAAGGCCATGAGCGACCTCGAGAGCGCGGTGGTCAACGCGCCGGCGACGGGCGGCAAGACGGACCTCTACACGAAAGAAGGTGCAGTGGGGCTGCAGGACGCGCTGACCGCTGCCAACGGGGGCAAGCTCCCGGCGACCCGTGAGGAGGCCGTTGCGGCGGTGAAGACCGCCCAGGACAACGGCGGCTACGTGGTCGGCGGCCTGCTGAGCGCGGACAACAAGGCGGCGCTGGTAACCTTCAACGCGAGCGGGGCGCTTTCTACTGCGGTCGTGGACCAGAAGATGGAGCTGTTAAAGGAGAACTGCCAGAAGTACCTCGTACCGGCAGGGCTCTCCTACCAGTTGGGCGGCATCACTCCGATCACGAAGGACATGACGCGGAACATCATCCCCACCGAGACGTGGTCGTCCGTGCTTTCCCTGGTGCTGTGCGCGCTGGTGCTGGTCATCATCTTCAAGTCGCTGCCCTATGGGTTGATAACGCTTACCGTAGCGCTCGCCGGGATCGCGGCGGAGATAGGCTTCCTGCGCATCATGAACTGGCCGCTCGACATCATGACGTCCCTGGTGTCGGCGCTGGTCATCGGGGTCGGGGTGAACTTCGGAATCCTGTTCACGTACCGCTATATCGAGGAGATGCGCTCCGGCGAGAAGGGGCCCGGCGACGCGATCAGCTCCACCATGAACAACCTCGGGAGAGCCAACGTGATCGCCGCTGTGACGACCGTTGCCGCGTTCATCATCGTGATGTTCTCGGGGATCGTGCCGCTGAGAAGGTTCGGCGGGGTGACGGCGGTGGCAATCACAGTCTGCATGGTCACATCGCTGACGTTGATGCCCGCGCTGCTTTACCGGCTATCGAGGCATGAAGCGAAAGAAGCGGTCGTCGCCGAGAGCGAACCCGAGCCCCAGGTCACTTAACTTTCTGGGGTCAGGACTAAACTTTTTGGGGTCAGACCCCAGAAAGTTTAGTCAAGGTGGGAGTGTTGCCGCCAGCGTGAACTGCCCGTTCTCGACCCTCAGCATCACTGCGCCCCTCACGGGGTCCCGCGAGTGAGCTGTGAACCGCATCGAACCTGTTACCCCCGAGAACTCCCTCACCTTCAGCAGCGACTCATCGAGTGCCTTGGGCAATCCTTCGGGGATTTGAGAAGTGAGCATGCTTGTGGTCTCGAAGCCCTTCCGCACCAGCCCGACCGCGTCGTAGGAGAGCGCAGCCACGTCGTCAGGTGTCGCTCCCTGGTATGCCGCCATGTAGGTCTCGACGAAATGCTGAGTCAACTGGTTGGTCGACTGGGGAGAGTACATGTTGAAGACGAACGAGCTCTCGATCGCCATGCCCGACTCGTCGATCACGTCGGGGCTGCTCCACCCGTTGCTCCCGATGACCTGCGCGGCGATGCCGGCGGTCTTGACCTGCTGGAGCAGGTCCGGTACGTCGCTGTAGTAGGCTGGCACGAACAGCACGTCCGGCGCGGCCTTCTGGATTCTGGTGACCTGTGGCGTGACGTCCTTGTCGCCTCCCTTGAAAGACTCGAAGGCGACCACCGTGCCCCCGGCTCGCTTGAAGCTCCTCGCGAAATCATCCGCCTGGGTCTGGAGGACGTCGGCGGTCCGGTCGTACAGCACCGCGGCTTTCACGGCGCCCAGTCCCTCTTTCGCGAACTGCGCCGTTCGCTCACCCTCGTACGACGCGGTCACGCACATCCTGAACACGAACTTCTTAGGTTTACCGGACGCGTCCATCGTGGTCTTCGGGCTGGTGGACCAGGGGGTCACCATGACGACGCCGCTCTTCTCGGCCTCGGCCGCCGCGGGGACCGCGTTCGATGTCGCGTTCGGTCCGACGACAGCATAGACTCCATCCTTGTCGATGAGCTCACGGGTGAGGGCGGCAGCGCGCTTTGGATCGTTCTCGCAGTCCTTGACCACCAGCTCGACCTTCAGCTGCCGGCCTGTTGCCGGTCCGATGCCGCCGGCGTCGTTTATCTCGTTGACTGCAAGGGTCGCGCCGTTCTTGCAGGACTCTCCGACGGACGGTATGCTCCCGGTCAGCTCGGCGACGACGCCGATCTTGAACACGGTTGGCGCCGGGCTGCCACCGCATCCCGCGAGACTGGCGAAGCAGAGGCCGATCAGGACACAGGCGGCGGCTGCCGCTGCCGCTCTTCTCATGGCAGCTCCTTCGTTATTGAGTGAGCGCCTGTATCTTACCATTCCCGAAACGCACCACTGGGGTCAGGCACCGGTGGTGCATTATAGAGGTCTGCTGTCGTATACACAGAAACGCACCACCGGTGCCTGACCCCAGTGGTGCGTTTGGCGATAGAATAGCGGGCGCCAGGAAAACGCAAATACAGCCAGGAGGCTACTTTGGACTTCGAACTCACCGACAGGCAGAAGACCATTCAGCAGGAGGCCATGGCCTTCTGCGCACGCGAGTGCCCGCCCGAGTTCGAGGCGGAGCTCGACCGCACCGGCGAGTTTCCAGCCGACCTCTACAAGAAGATGGCGGACAGCGGCCTGCTGGGCGTGCCGTTCCCGGGTGAGTACGGAGGGTCGGACGGTGACATCCTCGACGTCGTCCTGGTCGCTGAACAGCTCGCCTCCAGCAGCAACACCGCGGTCAACCTCTTCCTGGTGCCCGTTGTCTTCGGCGGCATGATGCTCTATCTCGCCGGCAACGACAGCCAGAAGAGCGAGCTCCTTCCCCGGCTCGTGAAAGGCGAGCTCAAGTTCTCGTTCGCGCTCACTGAGCCCGGGGCGGGGTCGGACGCCCGCTCGATCAAGACCACCGCCGTCGAACGCGACGGCACCCTCGTCGTGTCGGGCACGAAGTACTGGACCACCGGCGCCACGGTCGCGAACTACATCATCGTCGTCTGCATCACGGAGCCGGCGGCCGACCCGTCCCTCGGGATGAGCGTGCTGTTGGTGCCCGGCGATGCGGTCGGTCTCACGGTCACCCCCCTGCCCAAGCTCGCCGCCGGCGCCTTCCCCTCCTGCGAGGTCGTGCTGGACGAGGTCAGCGTGCCCATGGAGAACGTGGTCGGGGGCCCGGAATACCTCAACCAGGGCTGGGGCCAACTTCTCAAGACGGCCGACCTCGAGAGGCTGTGCCTCGCCGCATCGTGCGTGGGAGGCGCCGAGACGATAATCGCCGAGTGCACGGAGTTCGCCAAGGAGAGGGAGCAATTCGGCCGTCCCATCATCAAGTTCCAGGCGATGCAGCACACGCTGGCCGACATGGCCACGAGGGTGGACGCGATGAGGTGGATGACCTACCACGCGGCATGGCTCAAAGCGAGCGGGCGCGACTCCTTCAAGGAGATCTGCATGGCCAAGCTCTTCTGCTCGGAAGCGCTGGTGGAGCTCGCGAAGAAGGGCATGCAGGTCTTCGGCGGCAGGGGATACTCGAAGGACTACGCCATGCAGAGGTACCTGCGCGAGAGCTACCTCTCGCTGTACGCGGGCGGGACGTCCGAGATACAGCGGAGCATCATAGCGAGGTTTCTATGAACGCTGAAGAAGAGCTGGAAGGATTCTGCAAACGGTGGCTCGCGGCCTGGACCGGCAACGACCCGGCGGGGCTGCTCGACTTCTATGCCGGCGACGCGTTCTACTCCGACCCGGCGGTAAGGGACGGGCTGCGGGGGCGCGACGAGATGGCACGCTATTTCGAGAAGCTCCTGGCGGCAAACCCGGACTGGAAGTGGGAGGTCCGCGAGGTCTTGCCGACCGCGAAGGGCTGCACCCTCAAGTGGCACGCGATCATCCCGGTGGGTGACGCCGTGGTGGAAGAGGACGGCGTCGACATCGTCGAGATCGAGGACTGGAAGATAACCCGGAACGAGGTCTACTTCGACCGCGCCGGGTTGCTCAAAGCGCTGCTGGGCAGTTAGTCCCGGCCGTCTACCGGCAGCCCCGCGGGCGCATGCTATAATCGAGGGGCGGCGACTGGAGGGGAGGCTGGGTCTCATGGAAGTGGAAGGGCGTCCGGTCCGCATACTCCTGGTTGACGACGACAAGAACATGGTCGCGTCCATGCGCACGTTCCTCAAGCGCACCGGGTACGAAGTCCTCGAAGCATACGAAGGCCTGGGCGCGCTCGAGATCGCTACCAGAGAGAACCCCGACGTAGTCATCCTCGATATCGAGATGCCCGGGATAAAGGGTGCCGAGGTCGTCAACCGGCTTCGCGCGGACCCCCGGACCGAGGACATGCCCGTCATCTTCCTCACCGCGAGGGTCGACCTCGACGCGATGGAGGAGACGTACGAAGAGGAAGCCCAGGGCTATCTGCTGAAGCCCCTCTCGACCGGGGACCTCTTACAGAAGATCGAAGAAGTGCTGGGCATCGCGCCATCTGGTATCTAGCCGCGGCAAGCAAAGCACAGGGGTCAGGCACCGTCCACTTTTCTGTTCACCATTTCCGTCGCGTCCCGCTACTGGACTTCCACGACCGTGTACGACTGCGTCCCCAGGCCGATGCTCTCGGCGTACGCCAGGCCCGCCTGCCAGCTCGTGCCGGGGTGGATGCTGCCGAACTTGTCGTCCCCTGCCTTGAGCCCCCGGCCCTCCAGGATGCTGGCCGCGTTAACCTGCGCGGCGTTCACGAGGTCCGTGCACGCCCTGTCGAGCGTGACCGGGTCGGCGGAAGCCGCGAGCCCGATGTCGGAGACGATAGCGGTGTCGTTGTACCCCCAGCAGTCGCAGAACGGCGAGACGTCCGTGATGAGGCTCGCGTGGAGGCAGGGCCTGTCCTTGACCACCGCGAAGGCGTACTCGGCGATCTTCTCGGCCGCGTTGGCGGCTGATTCATCGAACACCGCCTGCGCCGCCCCGTACTGGCACATGGCGATGCACTGTCCGCAGCCGATGCACTTGTCGTAGGCGATCATTGCCTGCTTCTCCGGGCTCCAGAAGATTGCCTGCTGAGGGCAGGACTCGACACAGATGCCGCACGAGACGCACTTCTCCTGGTCCATCTTGGGCTTCGATGTCGAGTGCATGAACAGCTTTCCGCCGCGGGCGGCACAGCCCATCCCCAGGTTCTTGATGGCGCCGCCGATGCCGGTGAGCTCATGCCCCTTGAAGTGGCTGAGGGTGATGAGGATATCCGCGTCGGCTACGGCGGAGGCGATCTTTGCGCTCTGGCAGTGCTTGAGGTCGACCTCTACCTCGCGGAATTCCGTTCCCTTGAGGCCGTCGGCGATGACGACGTCGCAGCCGACCGTCAGCCGGTTGAACCCGTTGCCGGACGCGGCCGCGAGGTGGTCGACCGCGTTCGACCTGCCGCCGGTATAGAGGCTGTTGGTGTCTGTGAGGAACGGCTTCCCGCCGGCGTCCTTGATCATCGCGACGACCTTCGCGGCGTAGTTGGGCCTGATGAACGCGAGGTTCCCGGGCTCCCCGAAGTGCAGCTTCACTGCCACGAACTTCTTCTTGAGGTCGAGCGCTTCAAAGCCCGCCTTCATGATGACCGAGCCGAGCTTGTCCGTGAGGGAGTGCCGCGGCCTGGCGTGCATGTTCGCGAGAAAGACTTCCGACTCTTGCATTTGTCACCCCTGTCCTAAAGGTAGTCGTCGCTCTCCTTGACTTCCCTGAAAGCCCGCCTGAAGAATGCTACCACGACGTATTGAAAAAGGGGGGTCAGGCACTTTTTCATCATATTGTTTCAACCTCTTCGGGGCGAACATCCGGCTGTGAAAAAAAGGCTGAGAAAGTGCCTGACCCCCCTTTTTTCAGGGATACAATGCAAGAAAAAGGTTTGACCCCTATTTTGC
>DAIUEJ010000047.1:0-19613 GCA_036845225.1 Candidatus Anoxymicrobiaceae bacterium
TTTGATTGGTGAGCTTCGCTTCTACGATTCCTTCGCGAAGTTCAACTTCAGGTTCGAGATGGTGCTCGTGAGCGGCTCCAACTGGTCATCGACTCCGCGCCCTTCCAGCGCCTTCGCGAGGGCATCGAGAGAGTCGATCGCCAGGCGGGCCTGCTCCATGTCCTTGAACTTCTCGTTCACCTCGTGGGGTATCCCCATCCGCTGGTAAGCGAGGCTGGTCAGCGAGATCATCATGTCGAGGATGATGTCGGCGACGGTGATCTTCTCCATCACCTCTTCGATGCGCTGGCGCAGTTCTTCCTCGGTCAGCTCTTCCTCGCCCGACGGCGCCTCTTCCGGCGTGGGTTCGGGAGGCGCGTCGTCCCCGCCCGGGGTCCACAGCTTGCTCGACTTCGGCTTGTCCTCATCACGTTCATCAGCCAACGGAATCACCCCTCACGGTCGTCTTCGTGAAGTTCAAATATATCACATGGGACGCCTCGTTCAGCCCAGGTTTGGACGTCGCGCCGCCGCAGGATTATAATCACCCCCAAAGAAGATAGTCTTTGCAGCGGGAGCTCGTTCAGCGGGCTGAGAGGGCAGGCGTAACCTGCCGACCGATGAACCTGTAAGGTAATGCTTGCGTAGGAAGTGTCACAAGGCGAAAACCTGAACGGGCCGGGCCTACGTGGCGCGGTTTTTTCTATTGTGGAGAGGCTCGGCGCGGGCAGAGGCGGACGACGACCGGGAGGAGTTCGAGATGGCGATTTCTGAGATCGAGGTGACCAGGGGCATTCTGGAGGGCTTCACCAAAGACTTCCTGGGCTCGCTGCAGTCGGACGTGGCGGTCGCGGGTGGCGGCCCGGCGGGGATGACCTGCGCCTATTACCTCGCCCGCGAGGGACTGAACGTCAGCGTGTTCGAGAGGAACCTGCACGTGGGCGGCGGCATGTGGGGCGGCGGCATGCTCTTCCCCCGCATCATCATCCAGGAGGCAGCGCGTGCGATACTTGATGAGTTCGGGGTGAGGCTCGCCGAGTTCAAAGATGGATACTACGTCGGCGACTCGGTCGAGACGGTCTCGAAGGTGACCGCGGCGGCAGTGGACGCCGGCGTCAAGATCTGGGTAGGCGTTTCCGTCGAGGACGTGCTCATCCGCGAGGAGAGCAAGATCACGGGTGTGGTGCTCAACTGGCGGGCGGTGGAGCTTGCCAACCTGCACGTGGACCCGCTGGCGATGGAAGCGAAAGTTGTCGTGGACGCGACAGGGCACGACGCCGACATCGTGCGAACCGTGGCGCGAAAGATACCGGGGTGCAAGCTCAACACGGACACCGGTGGAGTCGTGGGTGAGATGCCCATGTGGGCGGAGGTTGGAGAGGAAGTCATCGTCGAGAACACCCGCGAGGTCTACCCGAACCTGCTGGTCTCGGGCATGGCGGCGAACGCGGTGTACGGCTCGCCGCGGATGGGTGCGATCTTCGGGGGGATGTTCCTCTCCGGCAAGAAGTGCGCGGGCCTCGCGGCCGACATGGTGAAGAACATCTGAACCTGGAGGTAATGTCGTGCACAGAGGGCGGCGCCCCGATTGGGCTGACCTGATGCGGCTGGTGGTCATAACGGCCCACGAGAAAGACCTGGGCCGCCAGCACGAAGACGTGGCGGCAGCGGCGCTCGCCGGCGGGTGCCGGGCGGTCCAGTTCCGCTCCAAGACCATGAGCGACCGCGCCTTCATGGACCTGGCTCGGAGGATACAGGTCATGTGCCTGGAGGTCGGGGCGATATTTTTCGTGAACGACAGGGTGCACGTGGCCGCGGCGCTCGACAGCGAAGTCCATCTGGGGTTCAACGACATGGGCGTGGCGGCGGCGAGGAAAGTCCTCGGACCCGGCACGATCATAGGGTATTCGCCGGAAAGCATAGGCGAGGCGCGAGAAGCCGTGAGCGCCGGTGCAGACTATCTCGGGATCGGGTCCGTGTTCCCGACGGAGAGCAAGGCGGACGCGGGTGAACCGATCGGGCTGGACGGCCTGGCGCGTATGTGCGGTGACGGGCTGGCGCCGGTCATCGCTGTCGGCGGCGTGAATGCCGGCAATGCAGCATCGGTGGTGGCGGCAGGCGCGAAGGGGATCGCGGTGATCACCGCGGTGTCGCGGGCGTCCGACATGAAAGAAGCCACGGAAGGCCTGATGAAGGCGTTCTCGGACGGCATACGGGAGGAATCTTGACTCTGATAGAGACATTGAAGCGGGGCGAGATACCGCAGGCTCTCGAGAAGGCGGCGGCGGCCGAGCCTCTCGAGGTCGAAGAGATAGCGCGCCGGATCACGACGGGCACCGTGGTGTTCCCGTTGAACGGGCTGCGCGAGCTCGAGCGTCCGTGCGCCATCGGGCTCGGGCTCCGCACCAAGGTCAACGCCAATATCGGGACCTCCGGGGACCGTGCCGACCTGGACTTCGAACTCTCGAAGCTCGCTGCTGCGGTCGACGCCGGTGCTGACACCGTTATGGACCTTTCCACCGGAGGGGATATCGGCGCCGTGAGGCGGAAGATCGTCGCGGAGTCGGCTGTGCCCGTGGGCACCGTGCCCATCTACCAGGCGGCGGTCGAGTCCAAGGAGAGGCACGGCAGCACCGTTGCGATGACGCCCAACGATATGTTCGAGGCCATCGAGAGGCACGCGGCGGACGGCGTGGACTTCGTCACCGTCCACTGCGGGGTGACGACCAAGGCGCTCTCGTGCCTGGAGGCCACGGGCAGGATTGCTGACATCGTCAGCCGGGGCGGGGCGTTCCTGTCCGGCTGGATGATCTACAACGAGCGCGAGAACCCTCTCTACTCGGAGTTCGACCGGCTGCTCGACATCGCGCGGCGGTACGAGATGACTCTGAGCCTGGGGGACGGGTTCCGCCCCGGCGCGGTCGCGGACGCCACGGACAGCGCGCAGGTGCAGGAGCTCATCACCCTGGGGGAGCTGGTGAGCCGGTGCCGCGATGCCGGTGTGCAGGCGATGGTGGAAGGCCCGGGGCACGTGCCGATATCGCAGATCGTTGAGAACGTGAGGCTCGCCAAGGACATCTGCCGGGGGGCGCCGTTCTACGTGCTCGGGCCGCTGGTGACGGACATCGCTCCAGGGTATGACCATATCGTCGCCGGCATCGGGGGAGCGCTGGCGGCTGCATCGGGCGCAGACTTCCTGTGTTACGTGACGCCGCGCGAGCACCTGGGACTGCCGGACCTCGACGACGTGCGCGAGGGGACGGTGGTGACGCGCATCGCGGCACACGCCGGCGACCTAGCCAAGGACCCCGAGTTCTTCATGACCTGGGACAACGAGATGTCCCGGGCGCGCAAGGCGCTCGAGTGGGACAAGCAGGTCGCGCTCTCGGTGAACCCGGACAGGGCGGGGAGAGTGCTCGCCGAATGCAGGGTCGAGGACCATGAGGGCTGCACGATGTGCGGCGAGTTCTGCGCGATGAAGTTCGTCGCCGAGTACCTGGGCAGCGACCGCGAGAAATGCTGACCCCTTTTTTGCGTTTTCAAAGTGGAGGGTGGGAATTGGAAGAGCAATACCTCACTGAGGCCGAAGCGATAGACATAATCAGAGAGATGCTGGGAGCGCCCGGGTCGGCCGTCGAGGTCGGGGTCGGAGACGATGCCGCGGTGTACCACTTCGCGAGCAGCGGCGTCATCCTCACGGTCGACTCCATCTACGAAGGCATTCACTTCACCCTGGACAACTACAGCCTTGCCGATGTCGGATGGAAGGCCATGGCCGCGAGTATAAGCGACATCGCCGCGATGGGCGGGCAGCCCGAGTGCGCTTTGATCTCCGTCGCGATGGATGCGCCGCCGACTGAAGGCCAGATCCGGGAGCTGATGGGTGGCGCGCTCGAGATGGCCAGGTCCTACGACTGCCAGATAGTGGGCGGTGACCTCTGCAGGTCGGCCTCCGGGCTCGGGCTTTCGGTAACGGTAGCGGGGACCAGGCATCCGTGCGGCCCCGTGCTGCGGTCCAACGCCCGGGATGGCGACATCATCGGCGTGACCGGGACGCTCGGCGATTCGGCTGCCGGCCTCTATGTCCTGCAGTCGGGCAGCGAGGAGATGCGCGAGAAGTTCGCGGGGCTCATCCAGAAACACCTGAGGCCCGGTCCCGCCGTCGAGGCGGGCGACGCACTTGCCTCATCAGGGGTCAGCGCCATGGACGACGTGAGTGACGGGCTCGCGCCCGATGTGGTCCACATCTGCCAGGCGAGCGATGTCGGGTGCGAGATAACGGGCGAGGACGTCCCGTTGAGCGGGGAGCTGCGGGTGCTCGCGGAGGAAGCCTGCGCCGACCCGCTCGGCTGGGCGCTGGGCGGTGGGGAGGACTACCAGTTGCTCTTCACGGCGCCGCCCGGCGGTTTCGAGGCCGCGCTCCGCGCGTTGAATGCCCACGGGATACCGGCGGTGCGCATCGGCGTCATCAAGCCGGCTGAACAGGGAATGAAGCTCGTAGCCCGGGACGGGCAGTCGATAGACCTGGAGGGGCTCGGCTATGACCACTTTCTTTGAGGCCGAAGAGAAGCCCACGCCGCTGAGCGTGCCTCAGGCGGGGCTGCGTGTGGCGCTGTCCATCGCGGGGCTCGACCCGTCAGGAGGCGCGGGGATACTGGCCGACGTAAGGACGTTCGACGCCATGGACGTCTACGGCATGGCGGTCGCTGCGACGGTCACCTACCAGAGCACCCTTGGGGTCAAGGGCCGCTTCGACCTTCCGGCGAGCGCCGTACGCGGGCAGCTCGAGGAGATCTTCGCCGACAGGATCCCGAACGCGGTCAAGACGGGCGCGCTCGGGACCGCGGCCGCGGTGCGCGAGGTCGGGCTCTTCCTCGCGGAAGGTTTCCTGGGGCCGGTGGTGGTCGACCCGATCACGATGGCCGGCTCCGGCGGAGCGCTCCTCGACGAAGAGGGGATAGAGGCGGTGACTCGCTACCTGCTTCCGGGTGCCGCGATGGTCACGCCGAACATGCGGGAGGTCGAGGCCCTCATCGGTTTCAAGGTTTTCGACCTGAAGGACGTGAAAGCCGCGGCTCTTCGGCTCGTCGCCATGGGCGCGCGTTCGGCGCTGGTGACCGGCGTGAAGGTAGAGGAGGGCGGCGGGCTCCTGGCGGCGGACGTCTTCTGCGACGGGGAGGCCATCGACGTCTACACTTCGCCCTGGCTGGACGGGCTCGACGTCCATGGCACCGGATGCATGCTCTCGGCGGGGGTCACCGCGGGGCTCGCCAGAGGCATGGCGCTGAAGGACGCGGTGGCGCGCGCGCGCCAGGTGACAAGGGCTGCCCTGGAGGAGCCCGTGTTCCCCGGAAGGGGCGTCGCCTGCGCGGACCCCTGGGCCCTTACCCATGCGGAGTCAGCCGGCGGTACCGAGGCGCGCGTCGCTGAGAACCTGTAGGAGGCTATGATGAGAGTAGCGCTCGTGAGCGATACGCACGGCGACCCCACGGCATGGGCGAAAGCGATAGAAGTCCTGGGGCCGGTGGACCTCATAACCCACGCCGGTGACGTCCTCTACCACGGGATCTTCAACCCCATCACCGAGACCTACGAACCGAGGCGCCTGGCCGACGTCCTCAACGAGGTCGCCGTTCCGATGATACACGCGCGTGGCAACTGCGACTCCGAGGTCGACCAGCTCGCGCTGAACAATCACATCCTCTCCGACTTCGCGTTCGCGAGCGTCGACGGAGTGCGGATCCTCATCACGCACGGGCACAAGCATACCGAAGACCAACTGGTGGAGATGGCGAAGAAAGCGGGGGTCCACATCGTGCACCGCGGCCACACCCATCTGCCGCAGATACTTCAGATGGACGGCGTTGTGATATTCAACGCAGGCAGCGTCTCACTGCCCAAGCAGGAAGGCGAGACCCCGACCGCGGGACTGCTCGAAGACGGCAAGCTGACAGTATTCGACATCAACACGGGTGTGGTGTACATGGAAGGTGAGCTGGCTTTGTAACGCCGGCGTCTCGCCGGCATAGGGGTCAGTCGTAGCGCCGGCGTCCCGCCGGCATAGGGGTCAGTCGTAGCGCCGGCGTCCCGCCGGCATCCAAGGGCTAAGCCTTTGTGACGTTGCCCCTCTTGAGGCACCTCGAGCATACTCGCACGTTGCGCGGGCTGCCGTCGATGACGATGCGCATCTTGTGGACGTTTGGAGTCCAGCGCCGCTTGGTCTTCTTATGCGAATGGCTCACGTTGAAGCCGAACTGGGGCTTCTTGCCGCATATGTCACACACGTTTGACAAAGTTTCTTTCCTTTCCGTTCAACGAGAGATGATGATAGCACAACGCCCCTCAAAGGCAAACGAAATGCACCACCGGTGCCTGACCCCAGTGGTGCATTTTAGTCGGAGTAACCACCGATCGTGTCCGTGCCCGCGCCAGCTATGGCAATCTTGTCCATCACTTGCTTGTGTGCGCCGGACTGGCCTTTGCTCAGTATCCGTCTCCTGCTGTTCACGGGCACTGTCTCTAGTCTGAGTAACCACCGATCGTGTCCGTGCCCGCGCCCTTGTTATTCCAGTACATCGCGCGCTCGACCATGATCTTCTTTCCGGCGGTCTTTGAGGTGACCATGACGGAGGCCCTGCCTGATGGCACCTTGTCTGCCATGTTGAAGGTCATGCGGGAGTTGGCGGGGATGCTCGAGGTCAGGATGACGGCTCCCCCGCCTGCCTTCAGGTAGGAGACCTCTACTGTCACGGCGCTTGCATTCGGGTTCTGCACCAGGGTCCAGGTCTCATAACCCCCTGAGGTCTGCCCATCCGGAAGGTAGAAGGTGCTATGTGCCTGGTCCATGCCGATCGAGTCGTGGCATGCCTCTCCTGTCCCGCTCGGTCGGGGTTACTTCCCCTGCGAAGGTGTGGTACCTGCCTGAGGGATCTTCCGCCTGGGGGTTCGAGTCTTGGCTGCTCATACAGAACCCCAACTCGGGGGTCGCGACAGCGAAGGTGACCTACATGCTCGAGGGCGAGTCCCCGCTGACTGTGAGCCACACGGTTCCGGGCAACTCGCGCGCCTCTTTCAACATGGCGGACGACTGCGGGGCAAAGGACGCCTCCATCAAGGTGGAGAGCGACGTGCCGGTCATTCCCGAGCGGGCGATGTACAAGAACGGGCGCAGGGAGGGGCACGACTCCATCGGCACCACCAACCCGGCCTCAGACTGTTACCTGGCCGATGGACGACCGCCTGGGGCTTCACGACCTATGTCCTGGTTCAGAACCCGAGCACGGTGGCTTGCGATGTGACGCTCACTTACATGACGCCCACGGGGGCGGTGCCGCAGGCGGCGTTCTCGATGCCGGCCCGCTCGCGCAAGACCATACGCGTGAACGACGTGCCAGGCATGGGCAACACCGACTTCTCGACGCGCGTGCACGGCTCGAAGCCCATCATCACCGAGCGTCCGATGTACTGGGGCGCGGGCACCGCGCTCGGCGAAGCCTGCCACGACTCGATCGGAATGGCGGCACCGCACAAGACCTTCTACCTGCCCGACGGGCAGGCCGACACCAACACCGAGACGTGGACCCTCGTCCAGAACCCGAACAGCACAGCGGTCACGGTCGACATCACTTACCTGACGCCCTCGGGGGCCGGGGACGTGACGAGGACAGAGACCATCGGCGCCAACTCGCGCAAGACCTTCGGAATGCAGGAGCACTCGCACCGGACAGGCCGCGCGTCCATCGTGGTGACAAGCAAGTCCGCCGGAAAGAAAATAATGGTGGAGCGTGCGATGTACTGGAACAATAAAGGCGCGGGCACGGATATCATCGGTGGCTACTCCGACTAAACTTTTTGGGGTCAGACCCTTTTTTGTTTAGTTGGTCATGCAAAAAGGTGCCTGTCCCTATTTTGCATTGATCACGACTTTCTTCGTGCCGGGTGCGACCCCCAGGTTCCGGGTACCGGGCTTCGTCTTGATGAGGTTGCCGTCCACCTCGCACGACTTGATGTCGAAGGGCACGTTCAACTCGATAGACACGGGCGGCCGCTCGAAAGAGCCGGGCAGGTTGAAGGTGACTGCGTCTCCGGTGCACTCGACCGAGTAGGATACTTCCCCGAAGAACGTGGCCGCATTCTCCACCTTGATGATGTTGCCCGGCGCGAACCATTCAGGTTTTGACAGCGAGAGTAGCACCAGCGTGTCATCCCTTTCGGCAAGCAGCATGTTGCGAAGGAAGTTCAGGAACTCACAGACAGCCCAGCCGTGGTGCCCGTCTCCGTAGGAGCCGCCTCCCGTGAGCGGGTTGATCGCCTCAGGGAAAGTCCAGGTAGGGGTCGCCATCGTCACGAGCGAGTCGAATATCGTCAGCGCGTAGGGGTCATTGCTTTTCATCAAGCACTGCCCGACCTGCAGCGATAGGTAGGCGTTCAGCCCGCAGTGCAGGATTCCGTGGTAGAGCACGTCCTTGTAGAAGCACTTGTCGATGAGCTCACGAAGCGTGTTGGCCATGATCTCGTCGTCGGGGCTCATGACGTCCAGGGGATATACGCCGGCGACGACACCGACGGTCGCGGAATCGATGTCCCTTCCCGGCGCGATAGGCATCACGCGCCGTCCGAGCCTCTTCTCGACAGAAGCCCATGAAGCCTCGAGGTCGTCCATCATGTCACCGGCGATCTTCTCGAGGTAGAAGGCGTCGGCCTCGAAGCCGAGGTCCCTCGCCACGGTCGCGACGGCGCGCAGGCCGCCGATGGCCCAGAAGTCGTCCCAGTAGTAGACGTCGCCCATGCCGAAGTGCTCGGCGCTGATGCCCGGCGGCAGCAAACCCCGCCTCGGGTCGCCGGCCGCCAGCTCGAGCTGCCTGTTGGCGTCGATCCAACGCGCGGCTTTCATCAATGCAGGGTAGACCTCCTTTATGAATGATGCATCGCCGGTGATGCGGTAGTGGTGCACGAGCGTGTACATCGCCTGGCCGTTCGAGTCCCACTCCCCGGAGTGCGAACAGAAGTAGCCGTCGGGCTTCTGGCGGTCCGTGTAAGTGCCCAGGATGTCGCGCGCCTTGTCGGCGTGGCCGATGCGCTCCAGCGCGGGCACCAGGTAGGCCGCGTCCCTGAACCACATCATGTGATAGGTCGAGACGCCGGGGGTTATCGAGCGCCCATCGAACAACAGGAGGAGGTAGGCCTTGTTTACGTCGAACGCGCGCTGGTAGTCCTCGTCGGGGATCGACACCGTCATGCCAACCGAGGCCAGCTCGGACCAGCTCTGTCGCTGCCCGGACAGCTTTTTCTCGACCAGCGTGATTGACTCGGCTGCCGGCATCAGGCGCTCGAGGGCGGGATGGATGCCCGGGGAGAGCGGGGCGGCAAAGCATACCTTGGAGGCGGCGCCCCCCGAGAGGTCGAGGTCGAAGAGGGCCGCGCCGGCCGATAGCCCGAACGGCTCGCTCACCGAGAGCGTGCCTTCGGCGAGCCGCTGGCGCGCCGGCTCGCGCAGTTGCAGCGCGACGTCGCCGTGGCCGTAGTCGGAGAGCATCACCTGCGCAGGCTCGCTACCGAGATACGCGAGCACGCTGCCGTCAGCGGTGAAAGTGCGCCTGGCGATGTCGTAGGAGAGCTCGTTCATCGCGCAGATGGTCTCGGTGTTGTACGGGCGGACCGAGACGACCAGTGACGCCTGCATCGCCTGGCAGTGGGCGTTGGTCGCCTCGCAGAGGCACAGCATGGTGGGGACGGTATCCAGCGTTGCGACGAACGCCGTCAGGACGCACTCGATGCCACATGCCTCGAAGGAGGTCCTCACGATGGGAGCGCCGCCGACCAGCTCCTGCTTGACCTCCTCCAGTTGGGAGGGACAGACCAGCTCGTCACCCACCTTCACCCAGACGTCGATGGAGGGGCCGAACGGCCACGGGGTGATGAGCCCTCGCGGGTCCACGTGCGCCTCGTTGGGAAAGCCGCACAGGCCGATGCCCGTCCAGTTGCGGTGGGTCATGTTGCACTCCAGCCAGAAATGGCCGTGCGGGGTGAACGAGTCCGACGACGGCGTCCTCTGCTTCACGAGCCACCAGGGCAGGACCCAGCCGTCCATCTGCTGCTCGGCGAACGGCGTGTACATGAACCCGGACCACATGTCCGCCCCGAGGGCGAACAGCTCGGTGGGGAGGCTGCTCGCCGCCGACCCTGAAAGCTTCATGAACGACTCGAAGTTCCGCACGGCGCTGTCGGGGATGCCGTACTTCCTGGACGCCCCTCCAAGGGCTGCGTCCTTGATCTTCGACTTGATCCAACCGGCCAGCCCGCCTCGCACCGGCTCAGCGCTCATGCTTCCTCCCGCCGTTGTGCCTGGCGCCCCGGGGCGCCGATGCCCTGTCGCCTGCAGAATGTATTATATAGAGAAGAAGCCTGAGGAAAGTTGCAGTCTGTGACACAAGAAGAAGCTGAAGAAGGCAAGGGTGAGCGCGCGGATAGCCCGAAGCGGGGGCCTTCGGCCGCGGTCGAGGCGCTCAACCGTTTCGCCGCGCCGGTCACCGTCCTGCACCAGGTGGGGCCCGCTGGCGCCCGCAGGCTGGAGCCCCTGGGCATCGCGACAATCGCGGACCTCTTGTACCACATGCCGAGGCGCTACCTCGACCGCTCTAACGTCACCCCCATACGCGACGTGAAGGTGGGCGAGGAGGTAACGGTGGTCGGTCGTGTGTACGAGGCCGAGAGCCGCACCACCCGGTCCCGCAAGAAGATGCTGGTGGTGACGCTCTTCGACGGCACCGGCTATATCTCCGGGGTCTGGTTCAACCAGGAGTACCACAAAGACAGGCTCAAGGAGGGCGTCACCGCGGCGTTCTCTGGTAAGGCGTCGTTCCTCTACAACATGCTCCAGATCACCAACCCTTCCTACGACGTCCTGGGCACCGAGGAGTCGGACCCGCGCGTGGAGGGGCTGCACACAGGCAGGATCATACCTCTGTACCCCGCGACGGCCGGGGTGACCTCAGCTGGGCTGCGCAAGCTGGTCAGCCGGGCGCTTGATGCTGTGAAGGGGATGGCCGACCCGGTGCCGCCGGACGTGGTCGGCAAGTTCGGCCTGATGGGGCTGGAAGAGGCGCTCCGCGAGACTCATTTTCCCAGTGGCGCGGAGGCCCTCAAGAAGGCGCGCTACCGTCTCGCGTTTGACGAGATATTCACCATGCAGGTGGGCTTGGCCCTCATCAAGAAGAAGCGCGAGCGCGAGGCGCGCGGGGTGGAGCATGCCGGCATTGGCGAGCTTACCGAGCGTTTTATCGCGGGCCTGCCTTTCACGCTGACCGCTTCCCAGAAGAGAGCGTGGTCCGAGATCGAAGGCGACATGCGCAAGCAGGTCCAGATGAACAGGCTGCTGCAGGGAGAGGTGGGCTCGGGCAAGACGGTGGTGGCGGTGCTGGCGCTGCTGCTCGCGGTCGAGAGCGGTTTCCAGGGGGCGATAATGGCGCCCACCGAGATACTGGCGCACCAGCACTACCGGCGGATAACGGAGATGCTGGAGGGCTTGCCGGTCAAGGTCGAGCTCCTGACCGGCGCGCCTTCGCGCGAGGGGCTGCGAGCGATCGAGGCGGGTGAGGTGGACATCATGATCGGCACCCACGCGCTGGTGTCCGAGCAGGTGGCGTTCAAGAACCTAGGGCTCGCGATAATCGACGAGCAGCACCGCTTCGGCCTGGCACAGAGGGTCCAGCTCGCGCGCAAAGGCAGCGACCCCGACATCCTCCACATGTCCGCGACCCCTATTCCACGCACGCTGTCCCTGACGTTGTTCGGCGACCTGGACGTCAGCATCATCGACGAGATGCCGGCCGGGCGCAAAGGCGTGGTGACTCACGTCGCGGGTGAGGACGAGCGCGAGGGGATCTTCGCCATGGTCGGCAACGAAGTGGCGAAGGGGCGGCAGGTGTTCGTGGTGTGCCCGATCATCGAAGAGTCGGAGAAGGTTGAGGCGCGCGCGGCGGCGGAGGAGGCCAGGCGCATCGAGAAGGCGTTCCCGGGAGCAGCGGTCGCCCTGGTCCACGGCCAGATGAAAGGCCAGGACAAGCGCGATGTCATGGAGCGGTTCTCGGACGGCAACATCGACATCCTGATATCGACGGTGATGGTCGAGGTAGGGGTGGACATACCCAACGCGACGGTGATGGTGGTCGAGGACGCCGACCGGTTCGGCCTTGCGCAACTTCACCAGTTGAGGGGGCGCATCGGGCGCGGGACCGAGCGCGCGATCTGCGTCTTCTTCGCCGACCCGACCACTGAGGAAGGCAAAGCGCGCATGGAAGCCATCAAGAGATACGACGACGGGTTCGCACTGGCTGAGGCCGACCTTGCGATCCGTGGCGAAGGTACGCTGTTCGGCACGAGACAGTCCGGCCTGCCGGACCTGAAGGTCGCGCGCCTGTCGCGCAACCTGGACCTGATACGCAAGGCGAGGGCCGAGGCGTTCAGCATCGTCGACTCCGACCCCACGCTCGCAAAGCGCGAGAACGTGCTGCTGCGCTGGGAGACCAACCGCCGCTTCGGCGGCTCACTGGGCTGGCTCTTCCACGCCTGATGCAAAATGGGGACAGGCACCTTTTTGCATTTTGCTAGACTGCAACTAGAAAAGGGAGGGAAATGCAAAAAGGTGCCTGTCCCCATTTTGCATTGTTATGAGAGTTATCGCTGGAACGGCAAAGGGCACGGCCCTGCACGGCGCGAAAGGCCGCAACCTGCGGCCGGTTCTCGACCGCGTCAAGGAGTCCATGTTCGGGCTGCTTGGTGACAGGGTCGAGGGCGCGCGCGTGCTCGACCTGTTCGCCGGCGTCGGCTCCCTCGGCATCGAGGCGCTCAGCCGGGGCGCCGAACACGCCGATTTTATAGAGCAGCACCCTGCGACCGCGCGTTCGATCAACGACAATCTGGAGCGCACCCACCTCGCCGGGAAAGCCTCCGTCTGCGTCACCCGCCTACCCGGTGGTATCGCCGCTGCGCGGGGTCCGTATGGTTTGATTTTTGTCGACCCCCCATTTAGAATTGATGAACGTTTGCTGGAGGGGCTGTTTCGCCTCATTCTCGACAGGGGGCTTCTAGAAGACGATGGACTGCTTGTCTATCGTTGCTCGCCGCACGCGGGCTACGAGCCTCCCACCGAAGAATGGTCGCTCGAGGAGCGACGCGACTACGGGGATTCCATAGTCTCCGTGTTCGGTCCGGCGAAGCGGGATGGCGAGAAGAGGGGACAAGCTTGGACGTAGCAATCTGCCCGGGCACGTTCGACCCGGTGACCAACGGCCACCTGGACGTGATCTCGAGGGTCGCGAGGCACTTCGAGAAGACCATCGTGGCCGTCGCGGCCAACCCTGAGAAACGCCCCCTGTTCGACATCGAAGAGCGTATCGCCATGCTCAATGAGAGCCTGGGCGGCGCCAAGAACATCGAGGTCATCGCCTTCGACTCGCTCTTGATCGAGGTCGCTCACGAGCGCGGCTCATGCTGTATAGTCAAAGGGCTGCGCGCGATGTCTGACTTCGAGTTCGAATTCCAGATGGCGCAGTTCAACAGGCAGATGGACGAAAACATCGAAACCTTCTTCGTGATGGCGAGCCCGGAGTACACGTACCTGAGCTCGAGCGGGCTCAAGGAGGTCGCCGCGTACGGCGGCTCGATCAAAGGGCTCGTGCCCGAAAACGTAGAGCGGCGCCTGCTGGATAAAGTGGGCAGACACAAGCCCACAGGCGCGTCGGAAAAGGAGTAGGTAATGGACATATTCGCTCGCCTGGACAAGCTTGAGGATTTCATCGCGAACTCCAAGCGGATCCCTCTGTCCTCCTCCGTGGCGATGAACGAGGCGGAGTTCTACGACCTGCTGGACGACATCCGCGCGACCCTGCCGAACGAGCTCAAGCAGGCGCGCCTGGTCTCCAAAGAGCGCGACCGCATCATGGGCGAGGCCCAGCGCAAGGAGGAAGAGCTACTCTCGTCGGCCGAGAAGCGCGCGGATGGGATGGTCCAGCAGACCGAGATAATCAAGCAGGCTGAGCTCGAGCGCGACCACATGATCGACGAGGCGAACGAGGAATCGCGCCGCATCATCTACGACGCGGAGGACGTCGCGGACCGCATCTTCGGCGAGCTCGAGGCTGCCCTCATCGAGGTCAAGGACTCAACCGACGAGATACTCAACCGCATCACCTCGTGGCGCGAGAAGCTGCGCGGCTACACCGAGGAGCCCGGCACCGAGGAGTACGAGCGCGAGGAAGAGTAGGCCCGAGATGCCCCCGACCTCAACCCCGGCCCCGGTCGGGGTTTTTTCTCGGAGGATTGAACCGGGCCGGGAAGAATACACAGAGCAGCCATGAACAACAAGTCGTTCGCTCCTGATCTTGAGATAGACGTCTCCAACTCGCTCCCGTTGGTGGGCGACCGAAAGCACCTCGCGGGCTCGGCGGACCTCGTGCTGCGCGACGGCTACGAGATGGAGTTCGCGGCTGGTGACAGCGTCACGTGGTCTCTCGAGCTGCGGCGGATAGCCGGTGCGGTTGAGGTGAGCGGTGAGGTGAGTGGCGAGGTAACGCTGCAGTGCTACCGGTGCCTGGAGGACTTCTCCTACCCATTCTCTCTCGAGTTGCGCGAGCACGCGCTGTGGCTCAGCGGGGGCCCCGGTGAAGAAGCCGAAGAGATATCGCCCGACTACGTGGTCACCGACGGGATGCTCGACATGGAGCCTGTCCTCAGGGACGCGATCGCACTCGCGTTCCCGGTGCGGCGCGTCTGCAGTGAAGACTGCAAAGGGCTCTGCGTGAAATGCGGCGCGAACCTCAACCTCGAGCCCTGCGGCTGCGACATGCGTCCGGCGGACGTGCGCCTGAGCCCCCTCGCCGAGCTCAAGAAGCGGCTGGAACAGGAAACCGGGTGAGCCTGTCGCCTTGACGCTTCCGACGCGCTCAAGTAACCTTTGGAAGGCATCGAACATCAAAAGGACTGAGAGAAAATGGCCGTCCCCAAGAGGCGAACGTCAAAATCTAACAGAGACACGCGCAGGTCGCATCACGCGCTGAAGGTCACCCTGCTCGGCAAGTGCCCGCAATGTCATCAGCCGAAGCTGCCTCACCGAGTATGCAGAGAGTGTGGCTACTATAATGGCCGCCAGATCTTCGAGGTCGAGTGACAAGACCCACAAGATAAGAGAATCTTTCTTCGAGCCCCGGTCGCTCGCCGTGATCGGGGCCTCTTCGCACCCTGACAAGGTCGGCTACGCCGTCCTCGCCAACATCGTGAAGTCCGGTTACCAGGGCGCCATCTACCCGGTAAACCCCAAGGCCCACGAGATCCAGGACATCAAGTGTTACCACGACGTGCATGACATCCCCGACCCGCCGGACCTTGCGATCATCATCGTTCCCGCCATCCACGTGCCCGAGGTCGTGAAAGAACTTGCCGACCGGAAGGTCCCGGGCGCTGTGATCATCTCCGCCGGTTTCAAGGAGGCGAGCTTAGAGGGCCGGCGCCTCGAGAAAGAGGCGGTCAGGCTGGCACACGAGGGTGGCATGCGCCTGCTGGGCCCCAACTGCCTCGGCATCATGAACACCGCCCTTCCGTTGAACGCTTCCTTCACGCGCAAGCTGCCACCCAAGGGCTCGATAGGCGTCATCAGCCAGTCGGGCGCGATATGCACTTCACTCATCGACTGGGCGCGCGCGGAGGCGGTGGGCTTCTCCAAGGTGATCAGCCTGGGCAACAGCGGGGACCTGGTCGAGAGCGATTTCCTCGAAGCGCTCGCGGACGACGACGAGACGCGGGTCATCTCCATGTACATCGAGGGAGTCTCCGACGGGCAGAGGTTCTTCAGGGTCTTGAAGAAGGCGACCAGGGTCAAGCCGGTGGTGTTCTTCAAGGCGGGGATCACCCAGGCGGGCGCGCAGGCCGCCTCGTCCCACACGGGGGCACTCGCGGGCAGCGAAAGCGCGTACAAGGCGCTCTGCACCCAGGCCTCGGCACTCAGGGCGAGTTCGGTCGAGGAACTGATGGAGCTCTCGAGGACGCTGTCAACGCAGCCGGTCCCGAAGGGCCCCAGGGTTGCGATAGTCACCAACGCCGGGGGCCCGGGCATCATCGCCTCTGACTCGTGCGAGGCGGCCGGCCTGGTGCTCGCGCAGATATCCGCCCAGTCCGCCGAGAAGATGCGCAGGTACCTGCCTCCCGCGGCCAGCATGCACAACCCCGTCGACATCCTCGGTGACGCCGATGCGCTGCGCTACGCCATCGCGGTCGAGGCGGTCCTCGATGACCCGGGAGTGGACGCGGTCCTCGTGATACTCACCCCGCAGGCGATGACGGAGATATACCGGACCGCGGACGAGATAATCCACATCGCGCGCTCCACCGAGAAGACGATCGTGTGCTCGTTCATGGGGGCGGGCTCGGTCCAGGCGCCCGTCAACAGGCTGCAGAAGGAGGGCATACCGAACATCCCGTATCCCGACCGCGCCATGCTCGTGATCGGCAGGATGTTCGAGCGCCAGCTCGAGCTGAAGAAGCCCGATTCGCGCGCTCTCGATTTCAAGGTCGACGAGGAAGGTGTCAAACGGATATTCGAGTCATATAAGAGCAGGGACGAGATACAGGTCGAGGCCGAGGACTGCCGGGCGGTGCTCGGCGCTTACGGCATACCTTACGCGCTATACAGGACGGCCGCCGACCTGCCTACCGCGAAGAAGGTCGCCGCCGAGATGGGTTACCCCGTCGTCATGAAGATCGTGTCGCCGCAGATACTCCACAAGACTGACGTCGGCGGCGTCGTCCTCGGGATCAAGAGTGCGAGAGCGCTTGCCACCACCTACGAGGACATGATGGCGAACGTGCGCCGCCACATGCCCGGCGCCGAGATATACGGGGTCGGCATACAGAAGATGGTGCCGGAGGGCCGCGAGTTGATCCTCGGCATCGTGAAGGACCCGCAGTTCGGGCCGATGGTGATGGTCGGCCTGGGCGGGATATATGTCGAGGCGTTCAAAGACGTCGTCTTCCGGCTGGCCCCCCTCACGCCGGCGGAAGCGGCGCGAATGCTGCGCGAATTACACGCCTACAGCCTGCTCGAGGGGCTGCGCGGAGAGAAGCCTTCGGACGTGGAAGCGGTCGAGGACGTGCTGCTCAGAGCCTCTCAATTGGCGGTCGATCACCCCGTCCTCGCCGAAATGGACATGAACCCACTCATGGTCTACAATGCGGGCATCGGATGCACGGTCGTTGACGTGAGAATGACACTCGGAGGGTAACTCTTTTGTCTTCTGTGCTCGTCGTTTCGTCTGAACGTTACAGTGGAAAGAGCAGCCTCGTCGTTGGGCTCGCGCTCGAGCTGCGCGACAGGGGTTTCAAGGTCGGCTACATGAAACCGGTCGGCGCCTATCCCATCAGGATCAACAACCAGAAGGTCGACGAGGACGCCTACTTCGTCTCCGAGGCTCTCGGGCTCAAGGACCCGCTCTCGGACGTCTCACCATACTTCCTCACCTGGGATACGTTGACCCGTTACATGCGAAAGAGCCCGGGCAACCCGCAGGCCAAGGTCGAAGCTTCGCTCAAGAGGCTCTCCGAGGGGAAGGACGTCATGCTGATCGAGGGCGCCCAGAACTTTTTGCACGGACGCATCCTCAACCTCTCGGCTCTCGAGCTCGCCGACGTGCTTCAGGCGAAGGTGCTGTTGCTGGACACTTTTAACGAAGAGCTGTCCGTCGACAGGATCCTCTCCGCGAAGGACTTTTTCGGCAAGTGGTTCCTGGGTGTCGTCCTCAACTGGGTGCCCCCTCGGCGCATGGAGTTCACCAAGAACCTGCTGGGCAGGTACGCGCAGAGCCAGGGCATCAAGGTGTTCGGCTCCATCCCGGCTGACAGGGTGCTCCGGTCCATCACGGTCAACGACCTCGCCGAGGGACTGAACGGCAAGATAATCTGCGCGCAGGACAAGGGCGACGAGCTCATCGAGTCCATGATGGTGGGCGCGATGGGGCAGGAGCAGGCGTTGCGCCTCTTCCGCAAGCAGGCCAACAAGGTAGTCATCACCGGCGGGGACCGCTCCGACATCCAGCTCGCTGCCCTGGAGACGCCCACCAAGTCGCTGATACTGACAGGAGGCCACCGGCCGAGCCCGCTGGTGCTCGGGCAGGCCGAGGAGATCGGCGTCCCGATAATCATAGTGGACTACGACACCGCGAGCACGGTGGAGATGGTGGAGGCCGCCATCGGGCACCAGAAGGTCCACAGCCCCAAGAAGATCGAGCGGATCAGGGGCTTTATCAGAGAGGGGCTCGATCTCGACCTGATGCTGGAAGAGATCGGCATGCACATGATGAGGTAGTCCGCAGCGCGGACGCCTCGCCCGGCTGAGCGGTGCGGGACGGCGGCGCTACGGAGCATCGAAGAGCCCGACCCGGCGGCGCCGGACTGTCGGGACGGGTCACCGGGAGCCCCGCCCGGGGCAATGTTGAAAGGCTTCGTATTGACCAAGACCGACCGGATACTCGAGGCAGTAGAGAACCTCCTGGGTTACACCTTCAACGACCGCTCGCTCCTTCTGCAATCGCTGTTCCACCGCTCCTACATCAACGAGAAGGGAATGCTCCTCATCGAGTCCAACGAGCGCCTGGAGTTCCTTGGCGACTCGGTGGTGGAGCTCGCGGTCACCCACGTCCTCTTCGAGGACTTCCCCGATTACCCCGAGGGTGAGCTCACCAAGCTTCGCTCGCCCCTGGTGCGGGGCCACGCGCTGGCGGAGGCCGCGGACAGGCTGGGGCTCGGGCAGTACGTCCTGCTGGGAAAGGGAGAGGAGTCCACGGGCGGAAGGCGCAAGAGGTCGATCCTCGCCGACACCTTCGAAGCCGTAGTGGGCGCGCTCTACATGGACGGCGGCTTCGACGTGGCGCGAGGCATGGTGATCTCCTGTCTCGAGCCGCTGATACACGACATCGTCAAGTGGGGCTCGGGCGACTTCAAGAGCGAGCTGCAGGAGCTTGCGACCAAGCGAGTGGGGGCGGTGCCGAGGTACCGCATCCGCGAGGAAGGCCCGGACCACTTCAAGACTTTTCACGCCACGGTGGAGGTCGGCGGCAAGAAGTACGGCCCCGTCGCGGGCCCGTCCAAGAAGGAGGCGGAGCAGGGCGCGGCCCGTGCCGCGCTGATGAAGCTGGGCTGGTCGACGGGCCGTCCCGAGGAGAGGTAGGGTTGTGGAGGCGGATGGCACTGTACCGTCGGAGGGCTTGATACCCGAGGTCGAGACGGAGCGGTACGTCATCGAGGAGAACAGGTGCGTCATCGGCTCCGACGTCGGGGGGACCAAGATGGCGGTCGGCGCGGTTGACGCGCGCGGGGCGATCATCCTGCGGCACGAGGCCCCTTCGCCGGCGCGCGACGGCGAGAAGATGGTCACCACGCTGGTCGAGCTCGTCAACGGTTGCATAGAAGCGGCGCGCAGTGAAGGATTCGAAGTGGTGGCGGTGGGCATCGGCGCGGCCGGCTTCATCCTCCACGCCGACGGCGTCCTGATGGAAGCCCCCAACATCGCGTGGTCGATGGTCCCCCTGGAGAAGATCTCCACCGAGGCGACGGGCCTGCCTTCTTTCCTGGACAACGACGCCAACGCG
>DAIUEJ010000048.1:0-19384 GCA_036845225.1 Candidatus Anoxymicrobiaceae bacterium
AAAGACCGTCAGCCGCCGCCACGTCGTCCTCGGACCCGGTCCTCTCCTGGACGGACCCGTTGTTCTTACGGAAATGGTCGATCAGGAGGTTCTGCGCAACGCAGAAAACGAGGTTTCGAGTATAGTCCTCACCGACCAGCGGCTTCCCGCTGCGAAGCACCCGGTAGAAGACCTCCTGGCTCAGGTCCTCAGCGGCATCGTGCTGAAGCCCCTTGCCAAGGAAAAACCGCAGCACCTGCGGATGGTATCGCTCGTAGACGTTTTCGATTGAAAACCCCCGGGTGCGGTTGCCCCGGTACCCACTTGCCTTCAATGTCTACTCCTGGGAGGATCTCCCCAAACTCCAGGCTCCTGTCTGTCCCCTATATATTCTAACAACGTGCGAACGACCGTGCAGCAACCCCCACTCCACAAAATATCATTCGCCCGGACCGCGCACTTTCCTGTCATCGCGTCATTGCAGCCTTGACGACCAGCCGGTACCTGGCGGAAAAGGGCGGGTGACAGGCTATGAGCGTGAGCGTCGGTTGGGGCGTCGGGTCCATGACACGGACGTCGTCAGGGTTCACGACATCAGTGCCGCTCACCAGATAACGGTGCTTGATTCCCCGCAGGTCCGTAAGCAGCACCTCGTCTCCAGCGACGAGAGTGTCGAGGTGCAAAAACGGTTTGCTGTGTGTCACCCTGTGTCCCGCGATGACACAGTTGCCCGAGGCTCCCGGCAGGGCGGTGCCGGCGATGTGCGAGGGCCCTTTGTTGAGGTTCTCCATGTCATCGACGTTCGCCATCTCGACCATCGGAGTGTCCAGCCCCAGCCTGGGAACAGCGATCCGGCCCACGACGTCGCCTGGCCGGGGGTTTGCGTGGACGCTCACGGTCAAGCCACCGCGCCACTGCGATTCGAGTTCGGCGGTCGCCCGCCTGGCCTCGAGAAACTGGGTCCCGTACCACACCAGGGCCATTGCCGCAGACAGCACCAACAGGCATGTGAGCATCAGGCGCGTCGCGCGCGCCGCTTGCGTTGCCTTGTGCTGGAACATATTCTGCCCCCCGGTTCTCCTCGCCTTCCGCATCGCTAATCGGTCGCGGCGTTACCTGCAACGAGCCTGAGGCGCATCACTGTCAGGTAATCCTGGACGCCGTCGGCGCTGCCGTCGCTCCAACCCTGTTTGAGCTCGGGCAGGTACTTGGCGATCACGTCCAGGTTCTTCTCGACGGACAATATGCTTGCCGCCGAATCGTCGAGCAACGCGCAGACGTGTTCGCCGGGTTCGATGCCGTGTTCTTCCTTAAGCCACCTGCCGATCTTGTACCATTCCCGCCTGATCTCGAAATACTCGTTCTTGTCTGAGGAGAGCAGCAGCGCAACGGACAGTCCCGTCATGATGGCGCCCAGCGCCTGTGGCTCAAGGACCTGGTCGTAGGTAGCGACTCCGGGGTTGGACAGCTCCACGACGAGCGTCCAGGACTCCAGGTCCTCCTCGAGCTCGTTGTCTGTGAATCCCCCGCCATTGCCCGCAGGCGCGCTCTTGACCCACCTCGCCCAGCTTCCAATGAGGCAGGCCGTCTTCAGGGAGTCCAGCACAAGTCCCTTGTTGATACTAAGGTCCTTAGCACTGGTCCCCGTCTCGAGATATTCATCGTACATGACCAAGCTCACCCCTTTGGAGCATGGACTTCCGCGCGCGTTTATGAGGAGATACGGGTGGCGGGTGGTTTTCATTCGAGCCCTGCGGCCAGGTTCCATTGTCGGGTTATCGGACCGTGAATGCCTCCGGCAGGAATCAAAGGCGCTGCCGGCACGGGAAGCGAATGAGCGAGCCACGCCCGTGCGTAGATACTCTTGCGCGGAGAAAAAAGTCGCGCCGTGTTCGAATCGACGCCTGGACCGCACCGGAGGATGGGAACCTGATGAGCAAAGATTATTCCGCAAAGGTCGACCTCAGCTTCGAGAACAGTTCGCACACCAAGATGATCGCCATGTGCGGGAGCGACAAGACGGTGCTCGACGTCGGCTGCCACAGCGGGGGCCTGGCCGCGGCGCTCGCGGAGCGCGGGTGCGTGGTCGCCGGGGTGGAGCTCGACCCGGCGGCTGCCGCCAGGGCGGCGCTTGTATGCGACAGGGTGGTCGTCGGCGACCTGGACACTATCGATCTCCGTCGGGAGTTCGGCGACACGCGGTTCGACGTCATCCTCTTCGGCGACGTCCTCGAGCACCTCAAGTCGCCCCAGACGACCCTGATACAGGCCAGAGGCCTCCTCGCTCCGGGAGGGTTCGTGGCGGCCTCTGTGCCAAACATAGCCCACGCGACTATCCGCCTGATGCTGCTGAAGGGGGAGTTCAACTACGAGAACATGGGCATCCTTGATGACACGCACCTCCGTTTCTTCACCATGAAGAGCGTCCGTGACCTATTCGAGGGCAGCGGATACATCGTCGATTCCATGGACTGGACCGAGTGGAGGCTCCCCGAAGAGTCTCTGAAGGAAGCCCTTGATCCTCTCGGCATCAACGATATCAGCGGCATCGCCGAGGCCTTCGCCGCTCCCGACGCTGTGGCGTTTCAGTATGTCGTGAAGGCGTTCGCCGCTACTGAGGAAGCGCAAGTGAGGACGCTGTCGGAACAGAAAGTGAGCGCGGAGCGAAGGGTTGCGGAACTCGAGCGGGATATGGTCGGCCTGAAGAACGTGGCCGAATCGAGCACCGATGTCATGGCCCGCTACCAGAAGACCGTCGAGTCTTACAGGCAGCTCGAGGAAGAGATTGAGATGCGTGGCGAGAGATTGAAGGTCGTCGAGGAGCAGTTGAGATTGCACGATGCTGAGGTAGCAACAAGAGACCGGTACATTCGGGAGCTCGAGGAAAGACTCGCGGACAGCCACAATGAGACGTGGCGTGCCCGTTCAGAGGCGTTGGGATTAAGGGAAGAGCTGCAGATGCGTTTTACCGCCCGGTTGCGCAGACGGCTCGGCAGGGGGGCGAAAAACACTGAGCAATGAGTTGGAGACGTCGGCGAGGCGCGACGTCCTGAACCCGTCGGCCCGCGAGACCGTTCCAATAGTAGTAGTCGTATACCACCGTGAGGAACAGACACGGCAGATGTTCAGCCAGCTCGCCAGCGTGACAGAGAACTATTCGCTCATCATCGTGAACAACGGTTTCGATGATCCCGATTACCTCCAGAGCCTCGAACCCGAGCATTATGTTGAGAATGCCCAGAACAACGGCGCCATAGCGTCGATCAACCAGGGCCTCGAGCTTACCGATGCAGAGTACGTGGCAGTGCTGCACAACGACCTCCTGATCTACGACGAGGGCTGGCTTGACCACGTAGTCCGGTTCATCGATAGGCGCCAGGACGTCGGGCTGGTCGGCTTCGCGGGCAGGCACGGCATAGATGAGAACGGGACTCCCATGAACCTGAGCACGATCGTCGCTCAGAGGGGATATCCGGATTTCTTCAAGCCGTCCTGGCGGTTCACGGAAGTTGCGACTATCGATGGGCTGGGATGGGTGATGAGGAGAAGCAGTTTCAGGCTCGAGGAAGACTTTGGATACATGCACTTCTATGACCTCGATCTCTCGCTTCAGTACATACAGGCCGGGGCCAAGGTCTATACCATGGCAGTCGACCTGTATCACATGGCGGTTGACTTCGATCGCTCGAGCCGCAGCATCATAGACTACCTGGAGAAGGTCGGAGGCGATGACGACGCTTATTACGATGAGGTCCGCGAGAAATTCCGGGCGAAGTGGGCTCACATGCTGCCGATCTGGCGCGGCGGCCGCGACGAGGCGTACATGCAGCAGGTGATGGTAGAGTACGAACGGCTGGGCGCCGAGTTCCGGAAACTCACGCTGAAATGCAGAAGGTCGAGGCGTACGTGCGGAGGCTGGAAGTGGAATGGCAGCAGAAGTGCGAGGTCATCGTAGCCCTGGAGGCTCACTGCGCCGCGCTGTCCGAGGAGCTCGAGAGGTCGAAAAACAGGCGGTGGAAGGGGCATTGAATGCATGACGGTGTCATCGAGTTCATCCGGGAGCAGGCGGAAGCACTCGAGGTCCCTGAACCCATCGTCGAGTTCGGTTCGCTCCAGGTCCCTACCCAGGAGGGCTACTCCGACCTGAGACGTTTCTTCCCCGGGAAGGAATATATCGGGAGCGACATGCGTCCCGGCCCCGGCGTCGACCTTTTGGACGACATGGAGATGAGCCACTTTGCGCCGGCCTCCGCGGGCACGGTGCTGTGTCTGGAGACCCTGGAGCACGTCCGGCTGCCGTGGATCGCCATGCAGGAGGCTTACAGGATCCTGAGGCCCGGTGGCCTGCTGGTCGTAAGCGCGCCTTTCGGATTCCCGGTCCACGACTACCCCGGGGACTACTGGAGGATGACCGCCGAAGGCCTCAAGATCCTCATCGAGCAGGCCGGGTTCGAGGAAGTGGAGACCTGGGACACCGGCGAGGAGCTGGAGCCCGGGCTCAACTACCCGCTGACTTCTTTCGCGGTCGCGCGAAAAGGTGTGGAGGCGGGACGGATAACAGGATTCGGCCGCAACATCTTTTTCGAGACAACGGAAGCTTACCGCAATTCGGCGATCACCCTGCCAAAGACCCTGACGGACCCCCGCTCGCCACGCCGGACTGTGCCGATCGTCGTACCGCTGTTCGGGCGTGAGGAGATAGCGCGCCGGATGTTCGAGCAGTTGGAGAAAGTGACTGGCAATTATTCCCTGGTGCTGGTGGACAACGGGTTCGCTGACCGCGACCTCATCGAGAAACTTGAACCAAGGGTGCTCATCAGGAACGACAGCAACCTCGGGGCCGTCAAGGCGATCAACCAGGGATTGGAGCAGTGTGACTCCGAGTACGTCGCCGTGATGCACGCAGACGCGCTGGTGCTGGAGGAAGGCTGGCTGGATCACGTGATCGACTTCATGGACAGGAGGCCTGACGTGGGACTGGTGGGACTCGCGGGCTGGCATTCCGTCCGAGAGGACGGCAACCTGGACCTGGAGACCACCGTGATCAAAGATGACCGGGTCCCACGCAGGTACAAGCCGACGTGGCGTTTCACTGAGGTTGCCGCGGTGGACGGGTTCGCTCTTGTCATGAGGAACAGGGGGGCCGTCCTCGAGGAATCGCTGGGTGTAATGCACTATTGCGACCTCGATCTATCTATGCAGTACGTCGAAGCCGGATACAGGATCTACAACGCCGGGATCGAATGCCGGCATCTCGCTGGCTACGGGGCAGACTGCTCCGGGACTCCGGGGGCATGCCTCGCTGCCGGTGAGGACGATGATGACCTGTACAACGAGCAGGTCCTGGAGCGCTTCAGGCGCAAATGGCAGCACATGCTGCCGATAACCCGGGGTTTTCGTGAAGAATACAACGCATATCACCTGATAGATGAATTGCATGAACAGGCTGATGACCTTGTTGAGGCACTGACGAAGACAGGTAAGGAATTCCTTAAGCTGCAGAACTACACCAGGCACGTCGAGGCAGAATATCAGAGACTGGAGGCGCATGTGAGGGGACTCGAAGACAGGCTGAGGAATGATGAACCAAGTGGCCTGCGCGCGAGCGCCCCCGTGCAGGCATCGAACGAAGAAGCACCTTCGCTCATCTCCCGATTCATGAAGTCCCTGAAGGAAGATGGGCTGGGAACGACCATGAAGCGTGCCGCGGGATACCTCAGGCGTATCATGGCCCGATGAAATACAGGGCAGGAAGGGAGTTGTTTCTTGCGAGTAGTCCTGGCACAAGCACTCGACAGAGATGAACCCGAACAAGAGATGTTCGCGCCCCCCGGACTGGGGCATCTGGCGTCGTTCACATCTGCAAAGATGGACGGGCTCGAATTCTTCTACGCGGAGGATGCTCAGGCAATCCTTCGTAAGGAACCGGACGTGGTCGGGATATCTGCTGTTTCTGAGAATTTTGATGCCGCTCGCAAGATAGCGGCGGGCGTGCGCGGGTCTTTTGACGGTCCGATGTTTCTGGGCGGCATTCACATCTCGACCCTGCCGGAGAGCCTTCCCGACGAGTTCGACGCAGGTGTTGTGGGTGAAGGCGAACTGGTCTTTCTGGAGCTCCTGCGAACGATCGAGTCTGGTGGCAAACAGTGGAAAGATTCACTCGCGTCGATTCCCGGCCTGTGCTACAGGTCTGATAGCGGCATCGCTCTTACGGCGCCGGGTAAAGCGATAGCTGACCTCGATACACTTCCGTATCCCGATCAGAAGTTCCTCGGAAGTGATTGGAGCATGCCATCCGAGAACATGCAACTGATCCTTACCTCCAGGGGTTGCCCGTATACATGCAGCTTCTGCTCCTCGTCCCACTTCTGGCGTCGGGTCAGGTACTTCAGCGTCGAATACGTCCTCGGCGAGCTGGAGCACCTGGTCGGACAGTATTCCCCCGCGTCTATCCTTATAGGAGACGACCTTTTCATCGCGAACAAGAAGAGGCTTGCTGCGATCTCCGAAGGCGTCAGGTCGCTTGGCATAGACAAGGAGGTCACTTTCCTGTGTATGGTGCGTAGCAGCGATCTAAATGAAGAGATCTGCAAACTCCTCTCCGCGATGAACGTACGTGCGGTCGCTGTTGGCATGGAGTCCGCCTCCGACCACGTCCTGGAATTGCTGGATAAGAGGACAACGGTACGGCAGCATGAGGGTGCGCTGCGGATGCTGAATGATCACGGGTTCTCCGTCACAGCGTCCTTTATTCTGGGCACTCCCGGCGAAACGCTCGATGACATCAAACAGACGGTCGATTTCATCCAGAAACACCAGTGTAAGTACTTCGAGTTCGACGTCTTTCCCTTGATCCCTTACC
Source organism: Candidatus Anoxymicrobiaceae bacterium (assembly GCA_036845225.1). GTDB lineage: Bacteria > Actinomycetota > Geothermincolia > Fen-727 > Anoxymicrobiaceae > FEN-680. The sequence continues at coordinate 6,842 of DAIUEJ010000048.1, forward strand.
CCGGGACACGGGTCTGGGAAGATGCCGCCGGCCGAAAGGTTGTAGATAAAGATACGCCGTCTGACAGATTCAAACTGGGCACAATGGGGTTCGATCCCGAGGAGTATATCTACCTGAACGAAGCCGTGCCGAGGGACACCTTCCTGTACTACTTCTTCTACCTCAAGTTCATGAGTTACCGGAACCTCGCGCGGCGGCGCGCGGACCGCGACATTAATACTGTGCTAAATGATGAGCCCTCCGCCGCCAGGCTCCTGAAAGAATACAAGACACTGGAGGAGGAGTACCGCGCCGCCTGCGGGCAACTGGAAGAAGCCCGTGCTGAAATCGATCGCCGCGGGGTGGAGATCGAAAGGGCAACCGCATACGTGGCCGGTCTCGAGAAACACATCGAGGAGATTACCGGCTACGCAAGAGAGTTGGAGCAAGCCGTACCAGCCGATTATCCGCTCCTCAAGGACCGCGGGAAACAGCAGTGAGCCGCCTCCAGGCTTGGGAGTGAATATCGGCTGGGGCTGCTTTTCAGGGCTCCGCTCCCGCATGGAGGGCTCGCGCCCCTCTACGAAACCCCCCCCATGAGTGAATTAATGCCGGGGGACATTCCCCCGGCCCCCGGGGTCACCGCGCGCGAAGCGCGTGGGGTGGGGTTCGATTCCCCCCGCCTTTGGAGGGAGTTCGATTGTGAAGTGGTGGAGGCGGCGGGAATCGAACCCGCGTCCAAGAGTGCTTCAGCGACAGAGTCTACGGGCGTATCCCGCGGTTTAAGTCTCGCTCAGGTTCGGCCCGCGGGAGGCCTTGCCTTCGCCAGTCCCGGAAAGTTTCGCCCTTTCGCCGTCGGGACCCCGGCTATGGGCTATCCTGCTAACCGTCGTCCTACCCGGTGCTGCAGGCCTCACCCGGGGGACGTGACCGCTGTTTAAGCAGCCAGTGCCAGTTCAGAGTTGGCGTTTGGTTGTTTTCCAACAGTTTTACGAGTTATTGGAGCTCGGCCCGCACCGTCGCCTCCTTCAGTCCTGTCGAAACCTTGTCGCCCCCACGTTATTGTCATTACTAGTGTTCCGCCACCGAGCGCGTTTTCCTGCGCTCGGCCCTGGCCATCTCTCGAGCCGCGTCCCGGTCGGCCATCTCACGCCTCTTGTCGTACTGGCGCCGGCCGCGGGCGAGGCCCAGCTCGAGCTTTGCCTTGCCGTCCTTGATGTACAACCGGAGCGGCACCAGGGTATAGCCCCGCTCGGCTATCTTCCCGGTCAGCCGCTTGATCTCGTCCTTGTGCAACAGCAGCTTGCGCGTCCTGGTCGGCTCGTGACCGAAGTGCGACGCCTGCAGGTAGGGAGGTATGTTGATCCCGTGGACGAATGCCTCCCCGCCCTCGATCGTCGCGAACGAATCCACGAGAGACGCCCGCCCCTCGCGTATCGACTTTATCTCGCTGCCCATCAGGACCAGGCCCGCTTCCATCCTGTCCTCGATCTGATAATCGCGCAGGGCTTTGCGGTTTGTGGCCTTTACCTGAATTCCCGTCCGCTCGTCGTTCCTGGACATGTTTAGAGTATAACACCGCCTTGTGACCGGTAAATGACGCACGGCAACCCCTCAAAAAGCAAAACTGGCGCCGGGGCGCCAGCTTTGCGCGATCTCAGTTGACGCTATGCCGCGAGCAGGTCTTCCGGAAGCAGGCCGGTCGCCGGCTTCCCGTCGATCAGGTTCTGAAGCACCTGCTTGGCTTTGTCCATCTGCATGGTCACTTCGGCAGCGGGGTCTTTCTTGTTCTGCACGACGATATCGGGCACGATGCCCTTGCCGTCGATGGACTCGCCGTTCGGCAGGTAGTAGAGGGAAATGGTGAGCTTCACGGCCCCGCCGTCGCCCGTGTTGTAGACCTTCTGGACCGAGCCCTTGCCATAGGTCTTGGTCCCCACCAGGGTGGCGCGCCCATGGTCCTTGAGGGCTCCGCTCACGATCTCCGAAGCGCTCGCGCTGCCGCCGTTGACCAGCACCACCAGTGGCTTGTCGGTCTCTGCCCCGCCTTGAGCCACCTCGTTGATGGTAGGCTGGCCCTTGGTCTGGAAAGAGACGATCTGGCCGCTCGGGATGAAAATGCTCGCGACCTGCACGGCCTGGTCCACCAGGCCCCCGGGGTCGTCGCGCAGGTCCAGGATGAACCCTTGTGCGCCTTTGGCCTGCAGGTCTTTCACCGCGGCCCGGACTTTCTGTCCGACTCCCTGGTTGAACTCAAAGAGTCTCAGGACGCCGTACTTACCGTCGACCAGCTCGGATTCGAAGTCCGGGACCTGGATCTTCTCGCGGGTGATCACGAAATCCATCTGCTTGCCCAGCCGCGAGACCTTGATGTCGACCTTGGTGCCCTGCTTGCCGCGGATGCGAAGCACCACGCTGTCGAGGCTCTCTCCCAGGGTGTCCTTGCCGTCGACCGACATGATGATGTCACCGGACTTGATGCCGGCCTTGTCGCTGGGCGAGCCTTTGATGACGGAGGCGACCGCGGGTCTCGAGTTGGGTCCCGGTGTGACAGGCGTCTGGCTGGGCGTGGTCCCGTTCGGCGTCGTGGACGGCGTGGTCCCATTCGACTGGGTAGGCGCCGGCAATCCCTTATTGGGCCCCGTCACGGCCTCGAGCCGCAGCGTGAACCCCACGCCGAAGAAAGAACCGCTGAGGTCCTGGTTCATCCTGCTGTTCTCGGCTGGCGTCAGGTACTCGCTGTGTGCGTCCCCCAGCGCCTTCACCAGGGCCGTGACGCCGGTATTGGTGAGCTCGGTGGTCGAGGTTACGCCCTTCTTCTTGGCGGCGGCCACCGCCGCGCTCGCCGCGGCTTCGATCTTAGCCTGGTCGTAGGGCTTGAAGTAATAGCTCTTGATGTCGAACAGGGCTTCCTTGTAACTGGGCTGGTCCTGGAGGCTGAAGCCGGAGGCGCTGCTCTTAAACACCGTCTTGTCCACGACGAACGCGATGCCCACCAGGGCGCCGATCACCAGGACGGCGATAACGATGCCCAGTATTATCACGCTCGAGCGAGACATCCGCTTTCGAGGTGGAGGCGTGGGCGGGGCGCCATACTGCTGCGCCTGTGGCGGGTAAGCCTGCGGCTGCTGCCCGTAAGGCTGTTGCTGCTGGTACTGGGGCTGCTGCTCAGCCGGAGGATACGGCGGCTGAGGAGGGTACTGCCCTGCCGGGGGTTGCCCTGCCTGCGGCGGATACTGCCCGGGCGGTGGCTGCTGCCCGGGAGCCTGCGGCTGCTGCCACTGCTGCCCCGGCGGAGGCATTTGCGCGCCCGGGGGGCTCGGAGGTACCGGCTGAGGCGGCTGTCCCGCGTCCTGTGGTGGATTGCCTTGTTGTTCGTCCAAGTCTGCTCCTTGTTCGGCGCCATCGGCGCCAGTCCTGTGAAACATACAATAGAATTGCGGGCCCGGAGGCCCGCAATCAATGATAGACGTATTTCCTGTTCTAGAACAGGATGCGCGTTCCTTCGGGCACGCCCTGCTCATTAAGACGATTCATCGATTAGTGCGGTTCTAGACCTCGATGAACCTTCTGAGCGCCAGTGCGCTCCCCACCGCGCCGATCACTATGCCGATCGCGACGAGCACGAAGGACAGGAGGACCAGGTATCCGCCGGCGACGAGATTGACGTTCTCGGCCGCCGCCTCCAGCTTCGCGATGAACCAGGCGTGGACCAGCAGGGCCACGATGATGCCGACAATGGCACCGAAGAACCCTTCGACCACCCCCTCCATCATGAACGGCCAGCGGATGAACCAGTTGGTCGCACCCACCAGTTTCATGATGCCGATCTCAGTCCTGCGCGAGTAGATCGCCATCCTGATCGTGATGGAGACCAGGGCCACGGCGACCAGGCCGAACGCGACCACGATCACCAGCCCGAACTTCTGGACCGCCCCGGTTATCCGGAGCACCTTGTTGACCACGTCGCGCGGGTTCTTGATCTCTTTCTTGCCGGTCTCGTCGACGCTGACCTCAGGCCGGGACTCGATGCGCTGGGCGACGGTGTTGTTGTACTTGGGGTCGGTCATCCGCACCTTGAACTCGGCCGGTAGCGGGTTGCCTTCTATCTCGTCGAGGAGCGACTTCTCGTCCTTGTACATCTTCTTGAACTCCGCGAGCGCGTCTTCCTTGGAGATGTACTTGACGCTCTTCACCTCTGGCATCTTCTGGATGAACGACTGCATGCTGGAGCGCTCCTCGACGGTGACGTTGTCCTTGAGGAACACGCGGACCTCGTCGACCCGCTCCTTCATGCTCGTGGCTAGCCCGTTGCCGGCGTGGACCGACATGCCCACCACCCCGAGTATCAGAAGGGAAAGGCTCGTGACCATCACGGCGGCAGCCGTGAGGGCCATGTTGCGTTTCATGGACGAGCCGGATTCTTTCAGGAAGTACATGAAGTTAACTGCCATAGCCGTACACCCCCCGGGCCTGGTCGCGGATGACACGCCCGTCGCGGAGCTCGACAACCCTCTTCTTGAAGGTGTTGACGATATCCTGGTCGTGGGTTGCCATGATCACCGTGGTGCCCGTGTTGTTGATTCTTTCGAGGAGCTTGACGATTCCTATCGACATCGACGGGTCGAGGTTACCGGTGGGTTCGTCCGCCAGGAGTATGGGCGGACGGTTCACAAACGCGCGGGCAATGGACACCCGCTGCTGTTCGCCACCGGACATCTCGTCGGGATACGACTCGAGTTTATGGCTCAGGCCGACCAGCCTGAGGACCTCGGGGACGTACGACTCGATTATGCGGCGCGGCCTGCCCGTCACTTCGAGGGCGTAGGCCACGTTCTCGTAGACCGTCTTGTTGGGCAGGAGCTTGTCGTCCTGGAACACGCAACCGACCTTGCGCCGGAGGTACGGTATCTTCCATTTCTTTATCTCGGCCAGGTTCGTATCGGCGATATAGACCTGGCCGCTGGTCGGCTCATCCTCTTTGAGCATAAGCTTTATGAACGTGGACTTGCCCGACCCGCTGGGGCCGACCAGGAACACGAACTCTTTTTTCTCGATATCAACGGTCACGTCGTCCAGGGCGTATATGTTGCCCTGGTACACCTTTGATACCCTTCTGAACTTGATCAAAGACAATCCCTCCAACGCGGAGTCAATGACAAACAGGCCCGCACATTTTCGGGCCATATATATTTGGCTTACGAGAAGAAAATCTCCTTCTTGCCCCGCTCGGCCAGGAACTCCAGAACGGATGCGGCGTCCCGGTTGACGATCTGCTCGTCGGGAATGCCGACCTCGTCGATGAGCTCCAGGGCCTTATCGAAGACGCCTACCAGTGACGCGTCGTGCGCGTCGCTGCCCACGCAGACGCGCGCGCCTGTCTTCCTGGCCTCCGTGAGTATTGCGCGGCAGTTATCGAGGCTCCCCTGGCGGACCACCGTAAACGAAGAATTATTTATCTCTAACAGCACACCCTTGGACGCGGCGGCTCTGACAACGGTTCCGTACTCTAGAGGGTACCACGGGTTTCCCGGGTGTACCAGCACGTCAACTTTGCCGCTCTCGACGGCGGCGACGACCGCGCGTGTGTTCTCCTCCACTGAATCCCCCTCATAACCCGTCAGGGGATGGATGCCGGCGTGGACTATATCGAGGACTCCGAGGGCGCGGTCGTGGATGTCCAGGGTGCCTTCGGTATCGAGGATGTTGCACTCCGCGCTGCGCAGGACCCTGACCCCGGAGAGCACCCGGGGCATGACAACCATGTTCGTGAAATGGTAGATGTGCGCCCCACCGGGCATCGAGGGCCCGTGGTCGGTGATGCCGACCATCTCGATCCCGCGCCGGGCGGCGTCCGCGCAGATCTCGCGTATCGTGGAGAAACCGTGCCCGCTGGATACGGTGTGGACGTGAAGGTCCGTGCTGATCCTGGGAGCGCTCTCGCTAGCCATTCTTTCCTCCGGCCTGAGTGCCCTCGGCGCCCTCGCCCTGGAGCTTCTTGCGCCAGCGCAGGCACTCTTGCATGTACTGGTCGATCTCGCCGTCCATGACCGCCTGGACGTTCCCGGTCTCCACGCCGGTCCTGTGGTCTTTCACGAGCTGGTAGGGCGCGAAGACGTACGAGCGTATCTGGCTGCCCCAGGCGATGTCCATCCTCTTGCCGCGCAGGGCCTCTATCTCCTTGACCTTCTCACGCCTGGCGAGCTCGAACAGGCGGGACTTGAGGATCTTCATGGCGGTGGCGCGGTTGCTGATCTGGGACCGCTCGTTCTGGCACTGGACCGTGATGCCGGTCGGGATGTGCGTGATCCGCACCGCGGAGTCGGTGACGTTGACGTGCTGGCCGCCCGCGCCGGACGAGCGATAGGTGTCGATCCGCAGGTCCTTCGGGTCTATCTCTATATCGAGCTCCTCGTCGACCTCCGGTATCACGTCAAGCGAGACGAAAGACGTGTGGCGCCTCTTCGAGAAGTCGAAGGGAGATATCCTGACCAGCCGGTGGACCCCTTTCTCGCACGAGAGGTAACCGTAGGCTGAGTTGCCGTGGATGGTGAACGTCGCGCTCTTTATGCCCCCGCCGTCTCCGGGCTGTACGTCGTTGAGGTCGACCTCGAAGCCGTGGCGCTCGGCCCAGCGCAGGTACATCCGCATCAGCATCTCCGCCCAGTCCTGCGACTCGAGGCCCCCCGCACCCGGATGCAAGCTGACGATGGCATGCTTGCGGTCGAACTCGCCCTGGAGCAGCGTCGCGGATTCAATGGCTGCGAGCTCCTTGTCCAGCGCCGCGAGCCCGTCCGCGATCTCGGCCTCGAAGGACGCATCCTGCTCCTCGAGGCCCAGGCGGTTCATTTCCTCGAGCTCGGAGATGTGGTTCATGATGCGGTCGTAGAGTGCGACGTCTCCCTCGTAGCGAGAAAGGAGGGCCATCGTCTTTCTGGCCCTCTCCTGATCGTCCCAGAATCCGGGAGCGCTTGTCTCTTTTCGTAGCTTCTCTAACCGCGTGCGTGAGGTGGCGACGTCAAAGGTAATCACCGATCTTCAGCAGCGCCTGCCGGTATCCTTCTATCCGGTCTTTATAGTCCGTCACCATTCCCTGCTCCTCTCAAAACGCATAAAGGGGACAGGCACCTTTATGCACAAATGGCGTTCAGACCTCTTGGTCTTCTACAAACGCATAAAGGTGCCTGTCCCCTTTATGCGTTTACTCGTCGATGCCGCAGCACTTCTTGTATTTCTTGCCACTGCCGCACGGACACGGCGCGTTGCGGCCGATCTTGTCGCTCTGGCGCTGCTCGGTCTTTGACGGCTCGTCGCCCGCTCCGCTCTCGATCACGTTAAGCGGCTGCCTGTCCCGCTCGACTTCCACCAACTGCGCGTGGAAGATGTACCTGGCGAACTCTTCCTTTATCGACGCGAGCATCGAATTGAACATGTCGTAGGCCTCGGACTGGTACTCGATGAGAGGGTCCCTTCCCGCCATCCCGCGCAGACCGATGCCCTCCTGGAGGTAATCCAGCTCGTAGAGGTGCTCACGCCACTTGTTGTCAACGACCTCCAGCATGACGGTGCGCTCCAACTGCCGCATGATATCGCTGCCCAACTCGCTCTCGCGCTGGTTGTAAGCCGTCTCCGCATCTTCGAGGATGGTCTCCCGCAGCTCCTCCTGGGTGAGGCCCTCGAGGTCGAAGCTCTCGGTCGACACCGTGATCGGGTATATCTGGCCGAGGTAAGTGAACATCCCATCGAGGTCCCACTCCTCGGGGAACACCTGCGGGTTCGTGAATGTCTGCAGGGCTGACTCGATCGTCTCATCGATCCACTGCCTCGCCACCGACTCGAAGTCCGCGCCCTCCAGGAGCTCGTTCCGCTCTTCGTAGATGACCTCCCGGTGCTTGTTCATCACGTCGTCGTACTTGAGCAGGTTCTTGCGCACCTCGAAGTTCTGCGCCTCCACCTGTTTCTGCGCCGACTCGATGGCCTTGGAAACCATGCGGTGCTCGATCGGCACGTCATCGGGGAAGTGGAACCTCTCCATCAGGCCACCGATGGCGGCGGAGGCGAACCTGCGCATGAGGTCGTCCTCCAGCGACAGGTAGAACCTCGAGACGCCGGGGTCTCCCTGCCGGCCCGACCTGCCTCGCAACTGGTTGTCGATGCGCCGCGACTCGTGCCGCTCGGTCCCGATTATCTTGAGGCCGCCGACGTCGACTATTCCCTTCCCGAGCTTGATGTCGGTCCCGCGGCCGGCCATGTTGGTGGCGATAGTGACCTGGCACTCCTCGCCGGCCAGCGCGATGATCTCCGCCTCGCGCTCGTGCTGCTTCGCGTTCAGCACCTCGTGCTCGACCCCGCGCCTGGACAGCAGACTGGAGAGGCGCTCGGATTTCTCGATCGACACGGTGCCCACCAGCACGGGCTGGCCCCGCTCGTAGCACTCGATGATGTCCTCGACGACCGCCTCGAACTTGGCTTTCTCGGTCTTGTAGATCAGGTCCGCCATGTCCTCGCGGACCATCGGCATGTTGGTCGGGATCTCCACCGTCTCCAGCTTGTAGGTGTGCTGGAACTCGTCGGCCTCCGTCGACGCGGTACCGGTCATGCCGGCCAGCTTCTCGTACATCCTGAAGTAGTTCTGGAAAGTGATGGTGGCGAGGGTCTGGTTCTCCTCCCTGATGCGCACGCCCTCCTTGGCCTCTATCGCCTGGTGGATGCCGTCGGAGTAGCGCCTGCCGATCATCAGCCGGCCGGTGAACTCGTCGACGATCAGCACCTCGCCGTCCTTGATGATGTAGTCGACCTCGTTGCCGTACAGCTCCTTGGCTTTCACCGCGACATCGAGGTGGTGCACGAAGTCGGAGTGGACGTTGTCGTAGAGGTTGTCGACGATCATCATCTTCTCGACGCGGGCGACGCCGTCTTCGGTCACCGCCACGGTGCGCGACTTCTCGTCGACCTCGTAATCCTCGTCCTTGTGAAGCTTCTTGGCGACCTGCGCGAACTGCTTGTACCACTTGACCGACTCGCTCGCGGCCCCGCTGATGATGAGTGGGGTGCGCGCCTCATCGACGAGGATGCTGTCCACCTCGTCGACTATGGCGAAGTAGTGGCCGCGCTGCTGGACCTTGTCGTCGAGGCCCACCACCATGTTGTCGCGCAGGTAGTCGAAACCGAACTCGTTGTTGGTCCCGAAAGTGACGTCGGAGGCGTAGGCGATGACACGCTCGGGCGGCTCCATCTGCGCCTGTATCAACCCGACGTCCATGCCGAGGAACCTGTAGATGACCCCCATCCACTCGCTGTCGCGCCGCGCCAGGTAGTCGTTGACGGTCACTATATGGATGCCCCTGCCCGCGAAATGATTGAGGTAGACGGGGAGTGTAGCTACAAGGGTCTTTCCTTCGCCGGTCTTCATCTCGGCGATCTTGCCCTGGTGGAGGACGATCCCGCCCATGATCTGGACGTCGAAGTGTCGCTCGCCGAGCTGCCTGCGCGCTGCCTCCCGCGTCACCGCGAAAGCCTCGGGCAGGAGGTCGTCGAGGCTCTCGCCCCGCTCGTGCCTCTGCATGAACTCGGGGGTCTTTGCCGCGAGATCCCCGTCGGAGAGCTTCTCTATGTCTTCTTCCAGCTCGTTGACCCTGAGGACAGTGGCCTCGAGCTCCTTAACCTTCTTTGTCTCCCCAAAACGGAGAGCTTTCGAGACTCCCTTCAGCACTCGTCGCTAACTCCCTTGGCACTCTTGGAAGCACGCGGGATATGGCCCGCAGCACTTTGCTGTCGTACTTCACGCCCCGTTCGAGGTTCATCTCGGTCAGGGCCTCGCTCTCGGACAGCGGCTCTCTGTCTTCGCTCCCCTGGACCAGTGACACGAAATCGTCCACAGCCCTCAGGATCCCAGCCCCGACGCTCACCGCCCTTCGCTTGTCCACGTCGGCGACCCTGTCCCTCAGTCCTTCCCTGCCGCCCAGGATCTCCGCGGCGACGTCCAGGTAATCGACCTTGCCGACGATGTCGACGCCTCCCGCGATGACACCTTCGACCTCGGTCAACTGACGCTGGTCCGCGGCCTCGACACCCTGCCTCGTGATGGCTCCGATGTCGTGGAGGTAGGCGGCGAACTCCACCTGCTGCGCGTCCTCGGGAGAGAGCCCGAGCTCGCGCGCGACTCCGACGGCAAGCCCGGAGACGCGGTCGGCGTGCCCTCTCTCGAGCATGCCGGTCTCCTCAGGGATCGCCGAGAGGACCCGGATCGTCTCCAGCAGGTACTGGTCGGTGTCCGCAACCCTGTTGTAAGCGTACATGAAGACCAGCAGCGCCGGTAGGACGATTATCAATGACCACATGCCTATCCCGACGAAGATCAGGCCCATCAGCCCGCCCGTGAAGGCGAGTATTGCGTACGGTAGCCACGACTTCCGCAGCGCGCTCTGGAAATAGACCCCTGTCGGGAACTGGCCCTCCGCCGAGAGCATGAACGACTCTCTCGCCAGGTAGACCAGGTAGAGCACCCCGGCGCAAACCGCGGCGGCGCCGAGCACCGCCGGCGTGTAGTGGCCGAGGAGCACCGGCTTCTTCGGGAGTATCTTGACGAGGAAGAAGAACACCAGCGCGGCCAGGCCGACGCCGGCAAAATCTATCAGGGTCCCGACCACGTCTTCCTTGGTGAGCTTACCGATCTTCTTGGTCACCAGCACCACCAGCGTCCCGAGAAGGAAGACCCACACGACCTGGACACTGCCCGCCGCGGAGATCTTGCTGTAGGGGACGTTGGGCAGGTTGACCGGTAGGGCTATCAGAGCCGCGAGCAGCGGCGCCACTCCAAGGCTGATCTCTCCCCCGCCCTTGAGCTCGAGCTCGAAATACGAAGCCAGTGTGAACACGACCAGGAAGAACACGAAATTGCTGTAATCGATCGAGCCCAGCCGGGTGAAGATTATCGTCACAACGAGAGTCGCGAGCGCCGCGACTATCGCCACCGGCATCACCAGGGAGGTGCCGCCGCCGACGCTTACCCCGCGACCTCTGGTGGCACGTCCCCTCGCGGGCCTGCGCTCCGGAGCGGGCCGTTCGCCTGCCGGTTCCATCTCGCCTGTCTCACCCGCCCCTTCAGCGCGGACAGGTTCGGGAAGGCCCGGGCCTTCCTCGGCATCGAAAATCCCTGCCGGGCGCCTTGGCGCCCGCTCCTCATCGCGAGCCGGGCCGGCCTTCCTGGCAGGCTCCATCCTTTCGGGGGGCGGTGGCGCAGGCGGGCGCAACTCGGGCCGGGGCGTCTCCTCTTCCAACCCCGCGTCCGAGAAGTCTATGTCGTCGAAGCCGTCGGAGAAGTCTTCGCCATCGAAGATCTCGCGGCGCGGCCTCTGCGGCCGCTCCCTCGACTTTCTAGCTCTTCTTTTTTCGGGAGCCCGTCCTTCGTCTTTGCTCCCTGGCTCTTTTCTCGCCACTTTCCGACCTCTTCCACTCACGCATGTCTTTCTCTATCTCGCCCCTGACCTCGTCGTAAGAGATCCCATCCGCGGGGGTGCCGCCTGTTGGCTCCGGCGCTTCAGTTCCCTCCCCCTGTGGGACGTTCTCCTCGAGCGTAGGCTGTTGGGGCTCGAGAGTGAGTTGTGCCTGCTCCTGTTTCTTGGACGGCATCCGCACCCTGCCCTTGAGCGCGCCGGTCCAGAAACCACGCTTGATCGCCACCTTCAGGAAGGCGTCCACGACCTCCGGGTCGAACTGTATCCCTTTGCCTCGCACTACTTCCGAAGCCGCGTCGTAAGCGCTCATCGGTTCCCTGAACGCGACGGGCCTCTGCATGGCGTCGAACGCGTCCGCCACCGACAGTATCCGCGCGCCGATCGGTATGGTGTCGCCGGCCAGCCCGTCAGGGTACCCGCTGCCGTCCGTCATCTCGTGATGGTGCCTGACGGTCGGAGCCACCATGGCAAACGACTCTTCCTTGCTCACGATGGTCGCTCCGACAAGCGGATGCTTCTTGATCTCTTCGTACTCCTCGGGAGTAAGCGGTCCCGTCTTGTCCACGACCCGTGGGTCGAGGGCGAGCTTCCCGATATCGTGCAGCAGCGCCGCCTGGCGCAGGAAGTGCAGGTCCTCTTCCTCGAAGTCCATCTCATCGGCGATGGCGATAGCGATGTCAGCCACCCCGACGCTGTGCCCTTCCATGAACATGCTGCCACCCTCTACCGCCTCCATGATAGCGAGGGTCGTGTTGTCGCAGACGTCACGCATGGTGCCGTACCTCGTGTACATCACCCGTACCGCGAGGATCGGGGCGAACAGCAGCACGACCGCGGGGAACTCGAGCTTCACATAGACGATCGCCGCCAGAAAACCGATGCCGGAGTAGAGCAGGTAGCCCGGGAACCGCGGCATCAGTCGCCGCTGCCAGAACCGGAACAGCTTCTCTCCCTCGGGCGCGAGGACCGGCATGGCCAGCAGCGTGTTGAAGACGAAGAAGACGATCGTCGCCAGTATCCACGGGAGGACCAGCTTGCCGCCGTTTTTCAGCGTCGCGTCTATGACGCCCCCGCCGGTGTATTTGAAGACCAGGCCGGCGGCGGCGGC
>DAIUEJ010000049.1:0-18755 GCA_036845225.1 Candidatus Anoxymicrobiaceae bacterium
GTCCTGCGCCCCCGCGATCACGGTCGCCCCCGAGACCTCCTTGATCTTCGCCAGGTTGCCGGCGTGGTCGAAGTGGTTGTGGGTCATGAGCACGAACTCGATGTCCCCGACCGAGAGGCCCTGCTCCGTGAGCGTCCTCACTATCTTCTTGTAGGCCTTGGGGTGCAGGGTGTCGACCAGCGCGATGTGCTTCCCCTTGAGGAGATACGCGTTGCCGCCCACGGTGACTATCGGAACTACTTCAAACTCCATGCCCGTCCCCCTTTGACTCGCACCATACTCTGTGCCCGTTTTGATATTATATGTGCCCAGGAGGGTTTGGAGTATACGGCCGAATGGAGTTGCATTATGCGCCTTTCAAGAAGAACACGAGCCTCGGCAGGAGAAGACAACCCGAATCGCGCGGCAGGCCTTGCGATCATCCTCACCGGAGCGGCGCTGGCAGCCGTGCTTTTTCTTGCCCCCGCGTTGCTGGCGCTGGCGCCGGCGACCGCCGCGAGCGGACCTCAGCCTCCCGACGGGCTCGACGTGTTCAAGCGGCAGGAGGACCGCGGCCTGCGCATCACCCTCTCCTGGAACGTCCATGACGGCTGCGCCGGCTACAAGGTCTACAGGGCGACACGCGTCGCGGGCCCCTACCAGTACGTCGGCGGCATATCCTCCGCGACGATGAAAGACTTCCCGTTCTTCCTGGACGACACCGCCGCGCCGGGGGGCACCTACTTCTACAAGGTGTCCTCGGTGGACGGCAACTGGGTCGAGGGACCGCAGGCCGGCCCGGTCACCGCCAGCCTGGGCAAGGGCCGCAGGGCGTCAGCCCCGGGCAAGTCGATAGTGGTATCGATCGGCGACCAGCGGGTCTACTTCCTCGAGAACGACGTCGTCGTCAACATCCTGCGCTGCAGCACGGGCGCCGGCGGCACCCCGACCGGCTACTATCACATCATGGCCCATCGCGGGACCGTCAGCGGCTGCAACTACTGGATGGACTGGAGGCCCAACTACGGGATGCACGCGTGGCCGAGCTACCTGGGAGCCTACGAGGAGAACCTCGGAGTCGCCCCGCGCTCGCACGGCTGCGTGAGGCTGCACCCGCTGGAGGCTTACTGGCCGTATCAGTGGGCGCCAGACGGGACTCCTTTCACCGTCATCGGCGGTTCCTACGGCCGCATGCCGCTCGCCGGCCTGAGCCAGACAGCGGGAGTGACCGCGCCGTCCAAGACGTGGTACTTCGCCGAGGGCTACATCGACGCCGAGTTCATGGAGTACCTGCTGTTCTTCAACCCCGGCAAGACCCCCGTGACCGCGCAGACCACCTACCATCCCGAGGGCCGCGACCCTGTCAGGGAAGGCTACCTGCTGCAGCCGGGCGCGCGGGTGACCATCTGTGTGAACAACGTCACAGGGCTGCCGTATTCGGTCGGCCACGGGATAACCGTGACCTCAGAGGGGCCCATCGTGGTGCAGCAGTCCGAGTACTTCAACATGCAGGGACGGCGTGGCGGCACCACCACCATGGGCGCGACCTCTCTATCCCGGACCTGGTATTTCGCGGAGGGTTACACCGGGGCGTATTTCAGCACCTACCTGCTCCTCTACAACCCGGGGGACAAGCTGACCAAGTGCCACGTGACGTATTTCGTCGAAGGCGGTACGCCGTATATACACGAGTTCACAATGCCCCCGCGGAGCCGCGGCACCACTCTGGTCAACGCCCTGCCCGGGCTGCTGGACAAGGGCGTCTCGATCAAGGTCGAATCAACCCAGCCGCTCGTCGCCCAGCGGGCGATCTACTTCGCCTGGAACACCTTCTCCTACGGGGTCAACGGCGGCGACACCGTCATGGGGATCCAGAAGCCCGGCAAGACCTGGTACCTTGCGGAGGGGTGCACAGGCCATTACTTCGACGAGTACATCCTGTTCATGAACCCCACAGGCGATACCGCTAATGTCAACATCGAGTTCGATACCTCCAGGGGGCCGTTCCCCTACCAGGTCCAGGTGGCCCCGTTCTCGAGGGGAACTCTCGCGGTCGACGGCATACCGGGCCTGCAGGACGCCGAGACGGGCGCCACTATAACATCTGACAGGAACATAGTCGTCGAGCGCTCGATGTACCTCTCGCGCGATTCGAGGCGCGGGGGCGATGTCTCCATCGGCGTCACCGCCCTGTCGAAAGACTGGTATTTTGCCGAAGGATATACCGGCGGGACGTTCGACGAGTACATCCTGGTCATGAACCCCGGGGCCGACCCGGCAAGCGTCACTTACCTGTTCCACCTCGAGAACGGTGTCGACGTGGGAGCGACGTTCGTGGTCGGACCGAAGAGCAGGTTCACCCTCCACGCCGACGACATCCCCGGTGTGCAGTGGGCGGGCAGCGCGCTTGAGGTGCACTCCGACAGGCCGGTGGTCGCCGAGCAATCCGAGTACTACTGCGTGCCGCGCTGAAGCCGCGGCAGCCGTTCGACCGGGCGCCCGCGAAGTGGTCTGCCTGAATTGCTGAAATGCCCTTGCCGGCTGTTAACAAAGGACATGCCGCACGCGTCTAACTGTTGTTATAATCTAGTGCGATACGCACGAGCGGAGGTCAACAACGCATGGAATGTGAGTTCTGCGGAGAAGAGATAACCCCCGGCGCGCTCGCGTGCCCACGGTGCGGCAGCCCGGCTCCCAGGCAGGCGGCGCAGCCGTCCTCAGGTAACGCTGCCGCCCAGGCTCCGGTGGCCGGACAGCCCGGCACAGCGCAGGCCGCGATGCCGCCCGTGGACGAGAAACCCCCCGACCCGCCGCTCGCGAAACTCGAAGAGGACTTCATCGCACTCGCGGAAGAGACAGTGGCCTTCGATGACCCCGCCCCGACTCCCGAAGCCGCCGCGAAGAACGGGGGCGTCCAGGCCGGCGCCGTGCCCGTAGGCGTTGCCGCCATCACCGACGCGACCGTCCTTCCGGGAGGGCAGATCGTCCCCGAGACCGTCGCGATAGACGGTACGCTCATTGGCGGGTACAAAGGCCCGGAGACGTCTTCGGTCGCCGGCGCGGGAGAGCAGACCGAAGATGACCCGTTCGGCCTGAACATAACCGAGAAGGCCCCACCCGAGAAGGCCGAATGGAAGCCGATGCGCGCCGCTTCGTGGCGCTACCGCCCCTGGTGGAACGTCACCGTCCTGATAATCGGCCTCTTGCTGCTGGTCGGGGGCATCGGCTTAGGTATCTACTTCGGCTTCCTGAGGACGAGCGGCCCCGACAAGGGAGCTCCGGTCGGCGCGGTCAAAGACTACGTGGTCGCGGCCGTGTCAGGCGACCAGACGGTGCTGAACCAGTTCGCCGCGCCGGGCAACACCTACAAGGACAGTCTTAATATCATCCTCAAGGCCTACGAGAAGTACGGGATGGTCTCGGTCAAAGGCTTCGAAGGCAAGACGACCCAGATCTCGGGCACCAACGCCACGGTGCAGATCGACAAGCTCGAGGTCGAGATAACCAACGAGAAGGGCGACAAAGAAGTGATATCGGTGCTGGACATCAGACAGCCTTTCAAACTCCCCACGTCTGTCCAGTTGATACAGCAGAACGGCGACTGGAAGGTCAAAAGCTAGGACAAGCGCCGGTGTAAAACCGGGCTATTTGAACTCCGCCTGCTTCCATTCTGAATAGACCATCACGGCGCCGTCCACCACAAGCCCTACGCGGTAACTGTAGGTGTGACCGGCAACAGCGCTGTCATCTACGTACGAGTAGAAAACATCGCCGGAGTCGATGACCTTAGAGGTCGTTGTCCCTTGAGGCGTCTGTGACCCGGCCGGGGCTTTCGCCACCACCCGCTGGAGCAGGAAGCCGCTGAACCTCGACGCGCCGGAGACGCTCCACTCGACCGCCACTCCGCTCGCAACGGGGCTTGCCGTGAGCGAGACGGATACCGCTTCGGGTTGCTTGTCCGGCACCGGGACATCGACGACCACGGTGTTGCTGTAGACGACATCAGTGGTAGCGCTGGAGGTGGCAGCGAGCCTGTACTGGTAAGTGTGTCCCTTCTGGATGCTGTTATCGGAAACGGACGTTATCGAGGCATCCGAGTACCTTGCGATCTCGTTGTCGGGGTAGACCGGCTCGGCGCCCTCCGACCGCAGCAGCACCAGGTCATGGTAGTCCGCGGCTCCGGACATTGCCCAGGTCAGGGTCGCGCCGCTGTCGGACACGTCGCCCTGCAGTTGAACGGTGGGAGGCTGCGTCGGCTCCGTTCCGGCGGGAGTCGCCGGCGGGGTTCCCGTGACGTCGACGGTCTCATATATCCCGGTAGAGAAGCCTGCCTGCTCGTCCTGCCTGACATTCGCCATCAGCCGGCCGTCCTGCAGGCGCTCCCGGGAGACGGGCTGCTTGTCGGCCTTCTTGTCCTGGGACATCGAGACGGTCATGACCTCGCCCTGCGAGACCTTGATCGGCTCGTGAGAACCGATCGCGACTTCAACCGCGCTTTCCACGGTGAGGATCTCGAGGTGGCCGGGCACGCGGTTCTCGATGTTGAACGCGGTGCCCATGGCCCGGGACGCCACCTCGCCGTCGTAGACCGTGTACTTCGTCCCCTTGTGGACCCTGTGGTAGGTGCCGCCCGAGACGTGCTCGATGGCGATCTCCTGGCGGGTCAGCTTCGCTATCCTCGCTTCAGAGCCGTCGGTGACCCTCATGATGCTGCGGTCCGGGAAGTGGACCGACGCGATCGAGCCGCTGCCGGTGCGCACCGTCCAGCCCCGCGAGATCTGGTCGCTCATGGATGCCACCCGCCAGCCATGACCGGGTGCGCGGACCTGGACCTTGCCGGATATGTTCAGGAACCTGGCCACTTGCGCCCGGCTCCCGGTCGTCGACTTTGAGCCGCTCAGGAACACCGGCAGCATCACTGCGGCCAGCACCGCGAGCACGACCAGCACCGCAAGGGCCGGGACAAGCGCTCGCCTGAGGTGTTGCGGCGAGGTCCGCCGCCGCTTGCGCGCCGCGCCCCTCTGCACCGAGAAGAGGTGGCCCATCATGTGTTCCCTGAACTTCTGGTCCATCTCGGTGTCAGCGGGCATGAGCGACCGGATGGCGCTGGCCATCGGGTCTTCCGCGTCGAACCCCTCGTCGACCGTTATTCTCTTGTTCAATCTCCTGTTGCTGAACACTTTCATTCTTCCGCTAGAGGAGGCTGTCGAGCGGGCCGCCTTCTGCCAGCCGCTTCAGCTCGTCAAGCCCTCGCAGTATCCGCTTGGACGCCGCGCTCTCGGTGATCCCGAGCGTCTCCGCTACCTCCTGCACTCTCAGCCCCATGAAGTACCGCAGGCTCACCGCCTGCTGATACTTGAGAGGCAACTGCTCGACGAGCGCGACCAGGACCATGTAGAGGTCCGCGCGCTCCAGGTCGTCCTTCGCCCTGAAAGCCTCCGGCGCCGGCTCGTCTTCCAGCGGCGACTCCCGTCGCCTGCCTTTGCTCCTGTAGAAGTCCGTCACGCTGTTGGTGGCGATACGGTAGATCCAGGTAGTGAACGAAGCCCGCGACTCGTCGAAGGTCTCCAGGTTCACGATGACCTTCTCGAAGACTATCGACGTGATGTCCTCGGCATCCTGTACCGTCCCGACCCGCTTGAGGATGAAGTTGTAGATCTTCGTGACGTAATGGTCGCACAGCCTCTCCAGGGCCTCGGGCGATTCCATCGCTTCGCGCACCAGCTCAGCGGGTATCGCGGCCTGCCCTTCTATCACTCTGAGTCGGCCCGTGTTCTTCCTGGGTTGTATACGCCCGCCGGGCATGAAATCCCCCAGCTCCTTGCATCGCCGTTTTCACCGGTTTGCCACCATGACATTATATAATCTCGGAAGCGTTTGGCGGACCAATGGAGGCAGCGGTGTCGCGAGAGATGTTCGAGGAGTTCTTATACTACCCGGAGAAGATACCACCCAATATGCCTCCTCCACCCTGGACGCCACCCGGGGCCAGAGAGGTCTTCATCGATGACGAGGACGGGGTCCGCATCCACGGCCTGTGGTGGGACGAGCCGTCCGACAGGCCTGCCATCCTCTTCCTGCACGGGAACGCCCAGGAAGTCTACTCGTGGTCGCTGGTCCGCGAAGACCTGGAGGCGGCCGCCTGCCGGCTGCTCCTGATCGATTACCGCGGGTACGGCAAGAGCCAGGGGGAGCCCGGCGAGCCGGGGCTGTACATGGACGGCCGCGCGGCGCTGGGCTGGCTGGAGGCGAACGGCATCCCCGCATCGCGGACGGTGGTGTTCGGCAAGTCGCTGGGCGGAGCGGTGGCGTGCGATATCGCCCGCCGCAGGGGGCTGCTCGGCCTCGTGCTCGAATCGACGTTCACGTCGCTGGCGTCGGTCGCGAGCAACCTGTTTCCTTTCGCGCCGAGCTACGTTCCCGCGGCCGGCGTGTACGACTCCGCGTTGAAGCTGCCCGACATCGACTGTCCGCTGCTGGTCATCCACGGGGACGTCGACGCCCTGATCCCCTTCGAGGAGGGACAGCGCCTCTTCGAGGCCGCGCGGGAGCCCAAGGAGATGCTGGTCGTGCGCGGGGCGGGCCACAACGACGTGTCCATGGTGGCCGGAGAAGAATACGGGCGGCGGATAAGAGACTGGCTGGATAAAGCTGAAACATCGAGACCCGGGGAGGGCCAATGAAAGCATTGATCGTCTACCACACCAAGACGGGCCACACTAAAGACGCGGCCGACGCCATCGCTCGCGGCCTCAAGGAGAAAGGGGTGGACCCCACTATCAAGACCGCGGCCTCCACGAGCGCCATCGAAGTCGAGGACTACGACATACTGCTGACGGGCACTCCGACCTACGCGAACACCATGTACAAGGGGCCCGCCAAAGCGGTGGCGAAGTTTCTCGATTCCCTCAAGCCCTCGGCGCTGAAGGGCAAGTACGCCGGGGCGTTCTCCGCGTACGCCGCCTCGGGAGGCGAGAAGGTCGTGGCTTCCACCGAGCATATACTGGAAGGTCTGGGCGCCACGGTGGTGGTCGGGGGGCCGGCCGTCAAAGCCGGCGCGCCGCTCAGCCTCTGGCAAGGCCCTGCCGTCACCGACCCCGATCTCAAGAAGTGCGAGGAGTTCGGGCGCAAGGTCGCCGAGACCGCGAGCTAGGCTGGATGCAAAATAGGGACAGGCACCATTTTGCATTTTCATTGCCTGTGCAGGATTAAGCCTCAGAAATGCAAAATGGTGCCTGTCCCTATTTTGCATCCAGGAGCTTCGAGACCGGGACGCCGCAGAGGAACCTGAACGTGGTTTCGCCCGCGTTCCGGTACTGGTGGCGCATGCCCGCCGGGATGAAGATGACATCGCCGGGCCCGACGGGGTGATAGGCTCCCTCGACCATGACCTCCCCCTCGCCCTCGACGACGAAGTTCTCGTGCTCGTTCGCGTGCGCGTGGTCCGGGGTGTGGCCTCCCGGCGCTATCTCCAGCATGCGCAGGTTGTAGAACGGAGCGCCGTCCCACTCCTCGTCGATAAGCCGCCGGATGGTCACGCCGGGCGCCTCGTCGCCGAACTCGTCAGCCGGTATCTCGCTGTAGTGTGTGTGCTTGAAAACCGGGACGTTCGCCATTACTCATCCTCCCTTGGATCAGATGCCCGGGAGCGGAAACTGCGGCACGGCATAGACTTGCACGTACAGTTTTCCTCCCGCGCGCCACGCGACTTCCTCGTCTCCGCCCGAAGCGCCTTCCAGCAACTTCCATGCCTGCTGCGCCTGCGCCCCGCTCGCGTGGGCCCCTGGGACGTAGCCCGCCACAGGCGCTGCTGCCTGCTCGAGCACGGCCGGGTCCGCGGTCCAGTCGAGCACGGTGCCCACGAACGGTTCAGGGCCTGTGTACTGCTTGGCAAACAGTATTATCTGGTCGGGCAGGTATGCTTTCGCGCCCGGTATTTTAAACGTCTTCACCGTGTCCAGGACAGCGCCGAAGTCGCCCCCCGAGTTGTCAGGCCCCTGGACGCTCTTTGACTTGCCCTTGAGAGTCACGGTGACCTGGTCGGTGATGCCACCGGGCGTGTCCTTGCCCTGAAGCGGTTTCAACTGGAAGAAGCCCTCGTCGACTATCGAGCCGAGCAAGCTCTTCAGCTCGGATTCCAGCACCTTCCCGGTCGTGTAGTCCATCTGCCCGTGGCGCTGGTACGCCGTCCCGTCTCCGTAGATGACGAGGACGGGGCCTTGCGGTGCCGACGGTGGGGGCAGCGCCTGGGTCGATGAGTAGTTCAGCACCGGCTGGCGTGACGAGCGCGTGTAGTCGATTGTCGTTGTGCCACAGCCCGAGCCCGCCAGTAGAGCCGCCGCGAGCAACAGCGGAATGACTGTCTTCGCCTTCATCAGGCTCCCTCCATCAGTAGATCGGGCCCAGCGCGAGGTTCCCCGCTCCGACCTCCAGGGGGACGACCGGTTCCAGCCCCAGGAAATATGACGCGGCGAGCAGGGCGGGCGCGTGGTGCCCGTGCGCGATTGCGGCGTGGTGAGGGAACCCGCGCAGCACCGCCGCGTAGAGGCAGTCGAGGTCGCTCACCTTGACCCAGCCGTGGCTCCCGTACGGCTCTCCGGCTGCTTTGACGACCTCTCCCTCCGCTACCAGCACGGGCCACTCGTCCCAGGGATGCTCGGTGACCCTGACCATGGTCAGGGGGCCGCTCTCGAGCTCCAGCTCGATCGTCCCGTATTTGCCCTCTGGGGAGCCGGTGTCCTCGGCCAGTATGTTGTGAAAGCCGAGCCTGCAGGGGCCGCCCGCCATGGACGAGGGGAAAACGCCGCAGTGCCAGGCGGAGAAGACGTCACGTTCCGAGACGTGCCTGTTGTTCCAGTCGGCAAGCCCGGCGGGCATGCCCGCGACCGCCGACAGCAGGTGCATGCTGAGCACGCCATGGATATCCACCTCGCACGCGCACGGAATGCCGCGGTCGGTGAGGCGAGACATCACAAAGCAGGGGCTGATACCGTAGTCCTCCTGGATCGAGGTCCAGCATTGCAGCCCCAGCCCGTCGAGGCCGTTCTCCTCGACCATCTCGGTGAGCACCACCTCCAGCCGGGCCATCCTCGAGAGGTCGAGGTCGGAGACCCCGGTGCGGTCGACCTGCTCCTCCATCCGCGCGTAGGTCTCGCGCACGCTCTTCTCTCGAGCGTAGCCTGCCTTCGCGAAGAGGGTCGTCAGAGGGACCGGCACGACCCTGATGCCCAGCTTGCGCATCAGCGACAGCTCGTCGAAGGCGCAGGTCTCGAAGTTCGCCGGTCGGGGGCCGAACTGCCCATAGACCGCGCCGCGAACCGCGGAGACGCCGCGACAGGCGTCCCTGAACTCGGCGAGGGCCCCGGCGAACCCCTTGGCGTCCGGAAAGCCGACGGCCGTGCGCGGGAACGCGAACTTCGCCTCGCGGTGCCGGAGCGCCGTGGCAATGCTGATGAGCCCGCAGAAAGCGTCCCGGCGCGCTCCCTCCCTGGTCAGCTCGCCTTCCTCCCCGATCCCGAAGAGCATGACCGGCCTGTCGGCCGCGCCGTGCGTCGCCGCGATCGCCGCCGGTATCTCTTCCCCGAAGTTGAGCGCGCCGATCACCACGCCCGCGACTCCCTCGTCGTCGAAAAGCCGCCCGACCTTGCCGGCGTCGTCCAGGCTCTGGACAAGGCCGTTCTTCGTAAGGCCTGAGTCAGGGACCACCGGTTGGATGCCGGCATCGCTCATCGCCGCGATACAGGCGTCGCGGACGCTCACCGCGAGTTGCTGGTCGAACATGGCTCGGCTCGCGGGAACGAAGCCGAGTTTCAATTGATCGCTCATCTGTCCCTCCAGTCCCGTGCGGGCCCGTGCCGCCTCCAGATAATTATAGAACTTAAGCGTTGCGGCCAGCGTGCCTGTATTGCATTCCCTCCTGCGAAGGGTTCAAGTTACACTGCGCCAACCATTAGAATTAGGTGATTCGGAACGATCGCGAGCGAAGCGAGGGCGGATGGCAGGCGAGCACACGGGCAGGGACGCGGACTTCAAGTCCAAGACCAGGCGCCTTGAACTGGGCATAGCACTGGGCATCGGGCTCGTCGTCGCGGAGGCGACGGTCGGGTTCCTCACCCACAGCCTCGCGCTGGTGTCCGACGCCGGGCACAACGCCGCGGACATCCTCGCGGTAGGCCTCTCGCTCATCGCCGTGTACGTGATCGCGAGGCCGCCCACTCCCCGGCGCACCTACGGTTTCGGGCGCGTCGGGATACTGACCGCGCTCGTCAACTCGGCCGCGCTGGTGGTGGTCGGTGCAGTTCTCGTCTACGAGTCGATCCGGCGGATACAGAACATACAGCCGGTGAACGGCTACGCCATGATGCTGGTGGCGGGCATCGCCATCATAGTCAACGCGGCTGTCGCCCTCACTCTGATGAGGCACCGCAGCGACCTCAACATCAAGGCGGCGTTCTTCCACCAGGTCCTCGACGCCGTGGTGTCCATCGGGGTGTTGGTGGCGGGGTTCATCATCGTCCTCAGCCACTGGTATTACGCCGACCCGATCATCGCTCTCGTCATCAGCGTCTTCATCTTCCGGGCCGCCTACGTGATCATCGCCGAGGCCACGGACATCCTGCTGGAGTCGGTGCCCCGGCACATCAACCTGGCAGAGGTCCAGGAGTTGATCGAATCCGTAGCCGGGGTCGAGGCGGCGCACCACGTGCACGTCTGGGAGCTCGGCTCAGGTGTTTACGCCCTGTCGGGCCACGTCGAGGTCGAGGACAAGATGCTGAGCGAATGCAACACGATAGTGCGCGACATCGCGCAGGAGCTGCAGGAAAGGTTCAGCATCGTCCATCCGACCATACAGGTCGAGTCTGCCACGTCAGCGTGCCCTATCATCCTGCCGGCGCCGGGCGACGAGGGGTAGTCGTGGCAGGAAGCAGGCTTCGCTTCAAAGTGACCATGAGACTCTGGCCGCTGGGCCGGTTCGGCAAGAAAGCGGCACGGCTGCCGTTGGTCGGCAAGGCGATCGGCCCCCTGTTCTGGAACGAGCAGAACCTCGACGCGACCTACCTCCCCGTCGGCGAGTCGGTGGAGGTCGAGCCCGCTCCTGACTCTGTTCTTACCGGTTGAATACAGGACGATGTTTATGACCAGCCCGATGCAACCGCAGAAGAACCCGATGAGGAAACCGACCCAGAAGGGATAGCCGCCGCCCTCGGTCAGCTTCCCTCCAAGGAACCCGAACAGCAACGCGACAACCAGGACGCCGAAGATGTAGCCGACCGAGTAAACGGTTGAGGACGTCTCTGCCAGCATGCAAACTCCTCAGAGTCCGAAGCGGGTAACGCGTCGCTACAGAGGGATAGCCACCCTGTAAGCCGGATTCTGTACCGCGCGAACGCGGTGGTGGCCATCTATCTGGGACCCGCGTTGCCGCGGTCCTCATGCTGCCAACCCGGGAGTCAGACGCGGCGGGCCACCGCTCCTCCCCTATTAGGCATCGCTCCGGGTGGGGCTTGCCAAGCCGGCCAGTCACCTGGCCGCTGGTGGTCTCTTACACCACCGTTTCAGCTTAACCTTCCGCTTGCGCGGCGGGTCTTTTCTTTTCTGTGGCGCTTTCCGTCGGGTCGCCCCGCCTGGACGTTATCCAGCACCCTGCCCTTTGGAGTCCGGACTTTCCTCGAGGCGCAAGCGCCCCGCGACCACCCGGATGACTATCCCCGCGATTATTGTAACACCAATGTAGACGGGCGCATCGACGCTAAACTTTTTGGGGTCAGACCCTTTTTTTGTTTAGCTCGGAACCGCGAAGCTCAGAGCCAGGACGTTGCTTCGAGCCCCTGCAGGTGGCAGCGGTCGTTCATCTCCTCGAGGTTGGAGAACCTGCCCTTGTAGTTCACCGTGGTGATGGACGCAAGGTCGACGGTCAGCCTGAAGAGGTGGCCCAGCGGGAGGCCGAGCACCGCGGCCAGGATAGCGCGGATAGGACCGCCGTGGCTGGAGGCCATGATGATGGCATCGGGGTGCGCGTCGGTAGCCTCTGCGAACCACGCCATCGCGCGGTCCTGGACCGATATGAGAGACTCGCCGCCTGGAACCGTGATCGAGGTCGGGTCCTCGGTCCACTGCTTGAGGACATCCCCGTCCCTGGCGATTATGTCCTTGAAGGTCTCGCCGTCCCACCTGCCGAGGTCGATCTCGCCCAGTCGCTTGTCGGAGATCGCTTCCATCCCGTGGTCCTTAGCGACCTCCTTTGCCAGCTCGTGGCAGCGGGAAAGGGGGCTCGTGTAGACTGCGGCGAAGTCCACCGCGGCAAGGCGCTCCACGACCCTGGCAACCTGCTTCTTGCCTGCTTCGTCAAGGGGCACATCCGCGGTTCCCGCGTAGCGCCCCTCGGCGTGCCACGCGGTGCGTCCATGGCGTACCAGAATGATCTTGCTCAACGACTCTCCTTTGCTCGGGGCGGACCCGTCAATTATACACGGGGCCGGCGCGCCGCTGGCGGCAGGTCCGATCGCGGAATTGTTGAAATCTCAAAGCGGTTACTAATAGAATACTGGTCAGTCAATATAACGGGCTGATAACTGATTGGATTATGATGGACGCGTTCTTCTCACCCGGCAGCGTAGCCATCGCCGGAGCATCGAAGTCCCTCATGAAGCTGGGCAACGTGCCCATCGACAACCTGCTGCGGTTCGGGTACCAGGGGCGGATCATCCCGCTCAACCCGGACGGCGGCGAGATCATGGGGCTGCGCGCCTACCCGTCGCTCGAAGACGTCGAGGGGAGCGTCGACCTCGCGGTCGCCGTCATCCCGCGCGAGAACATCTGCTCGTTTCTGGACTCGTGCGGCCGGGCCGGGGTCCGCAACGCCATCATCACCGCTGCTGGGGTTCGCCGACGCCGGAGAGGTGGGGGCGAGCCTGCAGCGCGATGTGGAAGCGGCCGCGAAGCGCAACTCCGTGCGCATCATGGGACCTAACAGCATCGGGACGATCAACACGGCGGTGGGCTTCGTGACCTCGATAATCACTCTCGACGCTATGCCGTCCGGCCCGGTATCAGTCGTCGCGCAGTCCGGGCTCTTCGCCGCAGGCTTCGCGCGCTGGATGTCTTCCAGCCAGTATTACGGCCTCGCCAAGGTGGCGTGCCTGGGCAACAAGGCGGACATAAGCGAGATGGACGTCCTGGCGTACCTGGAGGACGACCCCGCGACGGGGGTGGTCGCGCTGCACACCGAGGGCGTGGAAGATGGCAGATCATTTGTGGACCTCGTGGCGCGGGTCTCGCTGCGCAAGCCGGTCGTCGTGGTCGAGCCGGGTTCGTCCGAAGCCGGCAGGACCGCGGCGCAGAGCCACACCGGCGCACTGGCGGGCTCACACGAGGTATTCATGGGAGCGCTCGCGCAGACCGGCGCTGTTCCGGTCGGCGATTTCGAGGAGATGTTCGACTGCGCGAAAGCCTTTGCCTACTGCCCGCTGCCCGCGGGCAACCGGCTCGGTGTCGTATCGGTCACCGGCGCCGGCTGCTCTCTGGCGGCTGACGCCTGCGAAGCCAGGGGGCTCACGGTCCCTCCGCTGTCGCGGGAATCACTGCGGTACGCGACCGAAGGGCTTCCCGCGTGGGCTTCCTTCAACAATCCGGCGGACATCTGGGCCGCCATCATGGCGGAGGGGAACGCGGGGGCTTACTATAAACTGCTGCACGCCATGGCAAGCCAGGACGACGTGGACACGCTCCTCGCCGTCTTCACCATAGCGCCGCAGTTCGAGTTCGACGTAGCCGGGGTGATCGACCGCATCAGGGTCGAGTTTCCGGAAAAGCCGGTGCTGACCACGGTCCTCTGGGGAGCGTCGGACGACTCGCGAAGGTGGTTCGAGTCTCTCGAGGGAGCGCGCATCCCGATGTATCCATCTATAGAGAGGGCGGTCGCGGCGGCGGGAGCCTTGAACAGGTACTCGTCCTGGCTGCGAAGGCAGCGCTGAAGAAGGAGGAAATGCGTTATGGGCAGGAGCAAGAGGAGCTTCGATCGGATAGTGTCCCTGTACAAGTACAAGGACCTCTTTTTCAGGACGACGAAGGTCCCGATCCTCAAAGACATCGGGAAGCTGATCATGCCGCCCGAGTCGATGACCCTCACCTACATCCCGGTCTACGAGAACCTCGAGCTCCCGGAGGGCACGGTGGCTCCGCTTTCCGTCATCGAGCACTTCATCCGTGAGGCGAGCGACCACCTCGTTCTGAGGAAATGCCCCTGCCGGACCGGTAACGACTGCAAGGACTTCGACGTCGAGCTGGGGTGCACGTTCCTGGGACCCGCCGTCCGTGACGTGGACCCGGAAGTCGGGCGCATGGTCACGATGGACGAGGCCCTCGAGCACCTTCACCGCGCGACCGAGTCCGGGCTGGTCTCATGCATCGGCAAGTTCAAGGGCGACGCACTGGCGCTCGGCGTGAAGGACCACACGAAACTCATGACCATCTGCCACTGCTGCCCGTGCTGCTGCATCACCACCAGCATGCCTTACGCGTCCCGTGAGGCGCGAGACATCCTTAAGAAGCTGGAGGGTGTGAACGTCGAGGTCACCGACGAGTGCAACGGCTGTCAGAAGTGCGTGAAGTTCTGCGTCTTCGGGCAGATGAGCGTGGTCGACGGCAAGGCCGTGGTGGGAGAAGAGTGCAAGGGCTGCGGGCGGTGCGCGATGGTGTGCAAGCGCGGCGCGGTCAAGATAACCATCGACAACCCGTCCTACGTGGAGCAGTGCATCGAGCGGATCGGAGCGCTGGTCGACGTTTGCTGAGCAGGCAGCCTACTGAGGTATCTGCAGGCGGAAGGGGCAACCCTTCATCGCGCAGAACTCGAGCGGGTGGGATGAGTTGACGGTCTCGCGCAGGGTCTCATAACTCTGGCCGTTCCAGATGTCACTGAACGAACTCTCCGTGAGGTCTCCTAACTGATGCTGGGAACAGCAGCCCACGACCACCTTCCCCTCCGGCGTGATCATCGTCTCGGACCACGGCACGCCGCAGCGCACCGAGGCCGCATCCGGGTATTTGACGAAACCACCCGTCACGTATTTCACCGACGGGCTGTCATCGAGGCTTACAGGGAAGATGTTCCCCTGGCGCAGCCGCGACAGTTCCTCGGCCGCGGAGTTGTCGCCGTACTCAGGCACCTCAACCCTGATGCCGTGCTCGTTCGCGAGCCTGAACACCTCGATGAAAGACCTGCTCGCGCTCTCGGGGTCGGGGACCTTGTCCTGGAGCGCCGGGAAGTGCGCATAGAGGTTCGAGAACTTCACGAGCTCGAAGCCGTGTGCGCGCGCGAGCTCGATAAAGCCGGGGAGCTCGCCGATGTTGTCACGCTGCACCACGACCTGCAGGTGGGGAAAGAACGCCGGGTTGCCGGCCGCGGCCCGCGCGTCCCTTAGGTTCGCGAGCGACTCCCGGAACCGGTCCCACCGGCCCGGATAGCGCAGCCTCTCGAACGTCTCCCTGCTGGCGCCGTCGGTCGACACACCGACGTAAGCGCCGGCGTCGGCGAGCAGCTTCGCGCGTTTGACGGTCACGGTAGTGCCGTTGGTCACGATAGTGGGGAAGACCTCGTAGTGCATGCAGAGGTCGAGCATCCTGTCGATGTCGGGGTGGACCAGCGACTCTCCCCCGCCCGTCAGCATCACCCGGTATGCGGTCGGGAAGAGCTCGCGCGCGACTCGCTCGAACGTCTCGAACGGCATGGTGGGCCATTCAAAGGAGTCGTACTGCGGGTGGTTGCGGTGGCAGCTCGGGCACTTGAGGTTGCATTTGAGGTTGATGTCCACGTAGAGCGAGATGGGGACCGAAGCCAGCCGCGTGATGCCTTGCGCCGATTCACTCGAGTTCAGTTCGAGGTTCCGCTCTTTGAGCTCCCGGTATGACGGTTTCTTCCTCTTCAGCATGAGGGAATTATAGCGGAAGGGCGCTGGTGTCCGTTATGAGCGGCCACCCGCCTGGCGTGAAAAGAAACGATGAAAAAGTGCCTGACCCCCGGTTTTCAGTCGGAGTAGCCGCCAATGGTATCTATGCCGGCGCGGGCAGAGCAAGGGGAAGGAGGGCGCCCAGGACAAGTACGGCAATGGAGATGGAGACAAACTTCCTGAGCACGTGCAGACCTCCCGTGCGCGGGTCGCCCTGGACCGGAATACAACCTGATCTTCGACAAGCATGCCCCATGCGCTAAGCTGTAAGCAATATTGACCCGCTGGTTTGACATTGTGTCCAGAATCTTGTTTGATTAGGTACTGGAGGCGACTATGACCAAAGTTATAAGCGGGCCGGACGCGGCGTCCGGCGCCATGAAGATGAGCCAGCTCGCCGCGGCATCAGACCTTACGGTGAGCACCATAAAGTTCTACATGTCCCAGGGGCTCCTGCCGCGCCCGAAGAAGTCCAAGCCGAACGTCGCGTTCTACGACGAGGCTTTCCTGAAACGCCTCATGGTCATCAAGAAGATGCGCGGCGAGGGCCTCTCGGTGAACAGCATCAAGGCCATCCTGGACAAGTACCCGTTCGAGAAGGTCGACGAGTGGGAGAAGTTCAAGAAGCACGCCAAGACCAAGGACACGCGCGAGCTCGAGGAAGAGGAGCGGCTCGCTACGCTGAGCGGCGAGGAGCGGCGCACCGACGCCATACTGGACGCTGCTTACGACGTCTTCTCCACCAAGGGCTACCAGAACGCGACGGTCGACGACATCGCGCAGCAGGCGGGCGTCAGCAAGGGCACCTGCTATCAGTATTTCACCGGCAAAGAAGAGATCTTCGTGGCGACCATGGAGCGTACGCTGGACGCGCTGATGGCGGAGGCCGAGGCGGCTGCCGCGGACGCGACGGACGCGCTGGCACGGCTGGGCCTCAAAGGCCTGGTGTTCATCTCGAAGTTCCGGGACATCCAGTTCATGGCCATCGGCAGCTACACGGAGATACTGGGCGGCAACGAGCGGCTCAAGAAGACGGTGCACGACCTGTTCGACAGGGTGGCGAAGTTCCTCTCCGCCGATATCGATCTCGGGGTCAAGCAGGGCGTTTTCAGGCAGGTCGACGGGGAGGCCGTCGCCTACGCGATGATCGGCATCGCTGGCGCCGTCGGCAACCGCTACCTCGTCGAGGAAGGCTTCGACGTCCTGGAGTTCTTCACGAGCCTGATGGACTTCATGCAGCACGGCCTCGCCAAATAGACGTCGGTCATTTTCCACTTTTCTTTACACTTTCGGATGTCCTTCCGCGCGCTCCCGCAAGAAAGTGTAAAGAAAAGTGGAAAATGACCGACGTCTTTACAAACTCCCAACCGGACTGTATAATCGCACCGTTTAGTCAATCTGACTGTCTATTGTAAGATTCCGGTCTTCAAGGGGGGTAAGGCAGTGGCGGACTACGACGTGATAGTCGTCGGCGCGGGCCTCGGGGGGCTGTCCACCGGCGCGCTCGCCGCAAAGGAAGGCTTCAAGACACTCATCCTCGAGCAATCGGACATCATCGGCGGGTGCTGCTCCACCTTCGAGGTGGACGGTTACAAGTTCGACGTCGGCGCCTCCATCGTCGAGGTCATCCAGCCGCTCGAGAGGTTGTTCGAGATGCTCGGCGGCAAGATGAGCGACTATGTCGATCTGATACCCTGCGACCCGATCTACTCGTTCATCTGCGATGACGGGCGCCGGTTCTCGATCCCCACCGACATCGACGAGACCACCAGTTGCATCATGGACATCGCGCCGGGCGACGTCGAGGGCTGGCACAGGTTCTGCGACACCGGGCTCGCGATGATCGAGGACATGATGGAAGCCATCATGCTCTCCCCGATGAACACCTTCGGCGAAGCGATGATGATGGCGGCCCGCAACCCGCAGGTTTTGAAGTTCGCGCCGACCTTCCTGCGCACCCACCAGGGCGTGGTGCGCTCGTTCTACAAAGACCCGACCATGATCCAGTCGGCGGCGTTCCAGCCCGGATTTACCATATCAAACACGAAGGAACACCGGCTTGTATTGGTTAATTATTGATTAGAAAGGGATTTATCGGCACTCTTCAACTCTCCGGGAGGAAAACCTCATGGGTGAAGGCCAAGAAGGCAGTTTGAAGCTCCATTTCGACGGCCATTTGCGCCTGGAGTTCAGGGGCGCAAAGGTGACAACGGATGCCGGTTTGTTGGTTGTCAGGGAGCTTGATGAAGTGCTTGGTCTCACCGAGACGGCGGGAGAGATGATTAGTGACATGAGAACCGGCAGGAACGTGCAGCACGAGCTTGCCGGTCTACTCAGACAATCGGTCTACGCTCGTCTCGCCGGGTACGAGGACGTGAACGACCAGGAGGCGCTCACCAGGGACCCGGCCATGAGAGCAGTCGTCGGGAAGAGGGCGCTTGAGAGACATGCTGCCAGCGCACAGACGGTATCCCGATTCGAGACGGAGACGCTCGCGACCGAGCAGAACATCGAAGCGCTTTCTTCCATCAACCATGCCTGGGTATCCAAAGCGGTCTCCTCAACCAAGACCAAGAAAATAATCCTCGACATGGACTCGTCCGAGTCCCCGGTACACGGAAACCAGGAGGGCTCCTCATATGGCGGGCACTTTTCCTGCAGGTGTTACCACCCGCTCTTCGTCTCCAATCAGTTCGGCGATTGCGAAGCTGCGGCCCTTCGCCCGGGCAACGTCCATTCCGCTGACGGCTGGAGGGATTTGCTGGAACCAATTGTGGACAGATACAAAGGCACGAACAGAAAGCTCTACTTCCGAGGAGACGCCGCCTTCGC
>DAIUEJ010000050.1:0-4280 GCA_036845225.1 Candidatus Anoxymicrobiaceae bacterium
GCTTCGCCAAGGGAATTATCGGACAGGTGGCACCCACAGATTCTTGTGAGGAGCGCTATTTTGCATTCATATTGAGTGGTGTCGGAGGGGGGACTCGAACCCCCATGGGACTACGTCCCACAAGGCCCTCAACCTTGCGCGTCTACCAAATTCCGCCACTCCGACGAGTGTGGCAATAAACGAATGGCTCGAGGCGGGGCTGCCTCGCGAACTTCAAGCCGCGGTCTCCCTGCCGGAAGCCCGTGACTTGGACTCCCGCCCGCTCTTGGCCGGCTTGTCGTTCCTGTAGATATTGCGCCAAGGAGTGTACTCTCTCTCGCGCTTCTTGTCGATGATGCGGAGAGCGTAGAAGTTGCGGCGCCCCAGTACCCCGTGCAGGTAGCCCTGGCGGCCTACGATATCGATATGATCGCCGTCCTCCAGCTTCGGCGGCATGCGGAATGACCTCTTGAACCAGACGTGGCGCGTCCCGCCTTCATCGTCGATCATGTCGAACGAGATGTCGAAGCTGAACACTGTCGAGTTGCCCGACTTGTGCCTGGCGAATGTCTGGAACGGGTTGGTGGAGATGTTCTGCACCACTCCCGTTATCCGCTCTTTCATGTCACCTGCCTTTTAAGGCCACCCACGTAGAATCTCGGCTTTTCCGCAGTTTATCTTGATTCTACGTCAATGTCCCACGCGAGTGGAACAATCACGACCCCGGACGGTAAGAAAACCTACTTGAACAACCCTGTTACGCGGTCGAGCAGCAAGTCGGCAAGCTCGACTTTTGACATCATTGTCAGTGTCGCATCGCTGTCCGCCTCAGAAATCACGGCTGCGAGGTCGGTCGACGAACCGAATCCAGAGCCTGGCTCCCCGACCTTGTTTGCCACGATGAGGTCGAGGTCCTTTCCCTTGAGTTTCTTTCGCGCGTTGTCCACAACGTCGTCCGTCTCCGCCGCGAATCCCACCACGATGCGCCCGTCCTTCCGGGGCGCCACCTCCTTGAGGATGTCGGCTGTGGCGGTGAACTTCAACTCCGGGACGCCTTCGCTCTTCTTCATCTTGGACGGAGCGACCTGAGCCGGCGTGTAATCGGCTACCGCGGCCGCCATCACCAGGACGTCGCTATCCGCCAGGTTCTCCAGGACAGCCTCTTTCATGTCAGCCGCTGAAACGACATTCACAAGCCGCACCCCGGGCGGGCAAGGCAGCTCGACCGGGCCCGAGATGAGGGTCACGTCGGCACCCCTGCGCGCGGCCCTGGCGGCTACGGTATAGCCCATCAAGCCGGTCGAAGGATTCGAGATGAACCTCACCGGGTCGATGTACTCGCGCGTGGGCCCCGCGGTCACGAGCACCCTCCTGCCCTCTAGGTCCGAGGTGACGGCCAGCTCGCTCGCGACTGCATCAAATATCTCGGACGGCTCCGCCATACGCCCCACGCCCTCGGTCCGGCACGCCAGGCCGCCCTCGCCGGGCGCCAAGACTACGACCCCCATCCGGCGCAGCTTCTCGAGGTTTGCCTGCGTGATCGGATTGAGGTACATGCGCGAGTTCATTGCGGGCGCTACCACCACCGTTCCCCGCGCCGCGAGCAGCGTCGTGGAAAGCAGGTCGTCGGCGATCCCACCCGCCATCTTGGCGATGATGTTCGCGGTGGCGGGCGCCACCACGATCAGGTCGGCCTCGTCGCTCAGTGATATGTGCGGGAACGGCGAGCCAGGGTCGGACCACATGGTCGTGGCAACGGGGTTGCCGGTGAGGGTCCGGAAAGTGAGGGGCGTCACGAACTGTTGCCCTGCCTCGGTCATCACAACCTTGACGTTCACGCCGGCTTTCACAAGCAAGCGCGCCAGCTCGGCCACTTTGTAGGCGGATATTCCCCCGGTCACCCCGAGGAGCACGGTCTTGTCCGCCAGGTCCGGCATGCCTACTTTACCTCTATCTCGTCGTCCTCCAGCCCTTCCGGCCGGTCGTACTCGATCTTGCCGTCGGCAATCTCCTCGAGCGCGATGGTCAGCGGCTTCTTCGAGATGTCTTCGAGCTTCATCGGGGCGACCCCGCCCAAGCCCTCACCGAGCCGCTTCTGGAAATTGGTTATCTGCCTCGCCCGCTTCGCGGACTCGATCACCAGCGTGAACTTGTTCTCCGAATGATCGAGCAGCGTCTCGATCCGCGGGTTTACCATCGTCATCTTCTCTTCCATCTACGCTTTCTCTCCTCTCAAAACACTTACCAACTCTCCGACGGCCTCATCGAGGTCGTCATTCACGATCGTCTCGTCGAAGTCGCGCTCTCCGACCTCCAGCTCCCAGGGGGCGACGTCGAGCCTCTTGATGATCTCGGTCGCGTCGTCCGTCTCGCGCCCCTCGAGCCGACCCTTCAAGGCTTCCGGCGACGGAGGCATTATGAACACCAGGTGCGCGTCGGGGACTTTGCACTTGACTGCCAGCGCGC
The DNA here is from genome assembly GCA_036845225.1 of Candidatus Anoxymicrobiaceae bacterium. GTDB lineage: Bacteria > Actinomycetota > Geothermincolia > Fen-727 > Anoxymicrobiaceae > FEN-680. Next base: position 2,446 of record DAIUEJ010000050.1, read on the forward strand.
CTTTGACGTCTATCTCCAGCAGTACGTTCTCTCCCCGCGCGAGCGCCCCTTCCACCTGGCTCTTCAGCGTCCCGTACCGGTTGCCGTAGACCTCTTCCCATTCGAGGAAGGCGTCCGAGGCCACCAGCCTCTTGAACTCATCCTGCGGGATGAAACGGTAGTCGACCCCATCCGTCTCCCCCGGCCTCGGCTTTCGAGTGGTCGCCGACACCGACAGGTGCATGGGCACCGAGGCGAGGGCCCGCCTGATCACTGTGGTCTTGCCCGCGCCTGACGGCCCGGCCACCACGAACAGCCTCCCCCGCTCTGTCATGTCCCCGCACCTTCACCTGTTGAGCAAGCCAGAATCCTGGTATATCGAGAGGGAGAGCCAACACTTGTTCCGATGACCGAGATTATACGGAATATCGGGCCTCCGGTACAGTGATGCATCCGTTTCCCTTATCCTTTGTGTCTGCTGCCGGGGGCGTCAATTGGAACTTCACCTGCGCAGAGCGGGCAATCCCCGGGCTCGTAGGTGTCGGCGGTGACCCTCGCCAGCGAGATGACTTCTCTCCCACGCGGGTCGAGCTCGCCTCTCTGGACGATGCACGAGAGCGCCTCGACTGTCGCTCCCGACTCCTCCACCAGGTCCGCAAGCTCGAGGATCGAGCCCCCGGTCGTGATGACGTCCTCCACCAGCAAAACGTTCGCGCCCCGCTGCAGGTCGAAGCCGCGCCTGAGCGCCATTGCCCCGTCAACCCTCTCCGCGAATATCGACTCGCAGCCCAGCGCTGCGGCGGTGGCGAAACCGATGATGACCGCGCCGAGCGCCGGGCTCAGCACCACGTCGACCGGGCCCTTGACCCTGTCTGCTATCGCGCGCCCCGCGGCCATCGCCAGCGCGGGGTCTTTCAACAGGGTCGAGCACTGCACGTAGGTGTCGCTGTGGAGGCCGGACGAGAGCTTGAAATGCCCTCTCTTCAATGCGCCGCAGCCGTAGAGAGCCTCGAGCGCGTCGAAGTTGCTATCCATCGTCGGCCTCCGGGGCCGGCACCCTCACTCTGTTGGCATCCTTCAGCATCTCGGCGGCGATGCCCAGGGGGTCGGAAGCTCTGGTTAGCGGCCTGCCCACGACCAGGAAGTCTGCCCCCGCCTTCATGGCTTCTGAGGGCGTAGCAACGCGTTTCTGGTCGTCCAGGTCGGCGCCTGGGAGCCGTACCCCCGGCGTGATCAGCACCATCTCCGGGCCCACCTCGCGGCGCACCATGAGGGTCTCAAGTGGTGAGCTCACGAGGCCGTCCATGCCTGAGTCCCTCGCGAGCTTCGCCAGCCGCACCACCTCCCCTTCGATCGACTCCTGTACCCCGATCTTCGTAAGCGCCAGCCTGTCGATGCTCGTAAGGACGGTGACACCGATCAGTATCGGTTTCTTGATGCCGCCCCTGGTGCAGTGATTGCGGACCGCCTGTTCCGCCGCGCGCATCATCTCCTGGCCGCCCATGGTGTGCAGGGTTATCATCAGCGGCTCCAGCTCGCAGAGCGCGAGGCAGGCTGAGGCGACAGTGTTAGGTATGTCCATCATCTTGATGTCGAGGAAGACCTCGAAGCCGTCGCCCTTCAAGTCGTTCGCGGCCTTGGCGCCCGCTGTCGAGTACAACTGCAGTCCGATCTTCACCACATCCACGTATTCCCTGACGCGATCAGACAGGCGGCGGGCTTCATCTATGTCAGAGGTGTCGAGAGCCAGTATCAGCGGGCTCAGCGCCTCGAATCTTCCGGTATCCAATATTCCTCCTGATGTCTTTCTTGACGCCGGCACCTTGCCGGCCTTCGTCTTGTTGCGCCGGCGTCTC
>DAIUEJ010000050.1:4380-18540 GCA_036845225.1 Candidatus Anoxymicrobiaceae bacterium
TGTCTTTCTTGACGCCGGCACCTTGCCGGCCTTCGTCTTGTTGCGCCGGCGTCTCACCGGCACATCTCCGTAACGCCGGCGTCTCGCCGGCACGAACCTTATATGCGCAGCCCTCCCACGAGTTCTCTCGCCGATGCCGCCCCGGCGCGCCGGATAGCGTCCGGCAGCCCGTCCACCAGCTCGATGGCTCGCTGCGGCTCCTGGAATATCGCACTGCCGAGCGACACAGCGGCGGCCCCGGCCAGCAGGAACTCGACCGCGTCCTCCGAATCGTAAATGCCGCCACCTCCTATTATAGGCAGGCCTGTCGCGCGGTAGCAGTCCCAGACGGCCTTGAGCGCGATAGGCTTGATCGCAGGGCCTGAGAGCCCTCCTGTCACCGCGCCCAGGCGTGGCTTACGTTTCGCGGCATCGATTGCCAGGCCGGGAACAGTGTTGATGAGAGACAGCCCGAAAGCGCCGGCCTGCCCGGCAGCTTCCGCGATGCGCGCTATATCCGCGACCGCGGCCGACAGCTTGACGAACACCGGCAGCGAGCAGTTCTCCTTCACCGCCATCACCACGGCCTTCGTCGCGCCGGGATCGACCCCGAACTGGATGCCTCCCCGCTCGACGTTGGGACAGGAGACGTTGACTTCTATACCCGCGAGGCCGCCCGCGTTCTCGAGCTTCGCTCCGAGGCGCGCGAAAGCCCGGACAGTGTCACCGGCGATGCTGGCGAGGACCGGCAGGCCGATATCTTTCAGGGACGGCAGCACCTCATCGACCAGGGCGTCGATGCCCACGTTCTCGAGGCCGATCGAGTTCAGCATGCCGGAAGAGGTCTCCCAGATGCGCGGCTCGGGGTTTCCTCTGCGCGGCTCGGAAGTCACCGACTTCAGGATTATTCCACCCAGCCTCGGAAGGTCTATGATCGGCGCCAGCTCGTTGCCGTAACCGGCCGTTCCGGACGCCAGCAGGACCGGGTTCGCCAGCTCGATGCCGGCGAGATCGGTGGTGAGGTCCACGTCAGCCATCGCGCCCCGCCCCTTGCCGGCCCGCCTCAGCCCAGAGGACCTCGCGGGAGTCGAACACCGGCCCTTCAGTGCAGACGCAGAGGTTGTGCCCGCCGGCGCCGGCCTTCACGCAGCCGCGACACGCCCCGATGCCGCATGCCATCCGCGAATCGAGAGAGACCTCGCACGGGATGCCGCGCGCCTCCGAGGCATGCGCGACCACAGCCATCATCGGCTCCGGCCCACACGCGTACACCTTTGTGAAGCCGCCTTTGTCCAGCCAGAGACCGGCGGCATCGCATACCAAACCCCTGGTGCCCTTGCTGCCGTCGTCGGAGTACACCTCTACCGGACCGCTGAGGGTCGAGAGCCCTGCCATGAACTTGTCTTTTGAGGCTATCCCCGCCAGGAGGTCGTATCCCTTGGAGTTCTTGTCCATCTCCGTCGCCAGGAAATGCAGCGGCGCGAATCCGGCGCCACCCGCCACGATAAGGGCTCGGCCCTCCGGCAGCGCGCCGAATCCTCTTCCGAGCGGACCGAACACCCCGATCGACTCTCCCTGCTCTAGAGAGCACAGCCGTGCCGTGCCCCAGCCGACGGACTCTACCAGGAACGCAAGAGTGAGGCCCGCGCTGTCCAGGTGGGCGTCGAGCGCGCCGATGGGCCTCGGCAACAGGTGCTCCCGGCCGCCGCCACAGTCCACCTGGTAGAACTGCCCGGGCAGTGGGGGCAGCACCTGCGACTCGATCTTAAGGGTCAGCACATGCATGTCGCGCGCAACTTCATCGCGGCGCCTCAACACGGCCGTCGATGACACCGGTACGCGCGCCGCCTCATTCATCGCGCGCTTCCTCAAGGTCCCGCTCGATAGCCTCGTGATACTCCTGGAGGCTCTTGACCTTCATGCCGCTCTTCTTGAGCGCGTTGATCCCCATTATCACGATCGTCGCGAGCTCGATCGTTGTTATGCAGGGAATGCCGTTCATGGTGGCCTCTGTCCTGATGGCGTAGCCGCTCCCGCGGCTGCCCCGGCCTTCAGGGACGTTTATGACCAGGTCGATCTGGCCTTCCCTGATGAAGTCGACCACGTCCGGCTTTCCTTCCCCGACCTTTAACACCGTCTCGACCTCGATACCATCCTCGCGGATCCGCGCGGCCGTGCCCTCGGTGGCGAGCAGCCTGAAGCCTTCCGCGGAAAGGCGCTTGGCGATGTAGGCGGCGTCACCCTTCTTCTTGTCGGGCACGCTGATGAACGCGGTCCCCGCAATCGGGAACGCGTTGTAGCTTGCGATCTGCGATTTCACCATCGCCATCCCGATGCCGGTGTCGGACTGCGGCGAGTAGTCGTCGATGCCCATGACCTCGCCGGTCGATTTCATCTCGGGCCCGAGCACCGTGTCGACCCCGGGGAACCTCACGAACGGCAGCACGGCCTCTTTCACAGAAACGTGCTTGAGGCCCGAGTACTGTTCCTTGTGCAGCCCCAGGTCGTCGAGCGTCTCGCCGAGCGCGATGCGGGTAGCCATCTTGGCGAGCGGGATGCCGATCGTCTTGCTGACGAAGGGAACCGTCCGGCTCGCGCGCGGGTTCACCTCCAGGACGAAGACCTCCTCGTCCTTGACCGCGTACTGGATGTTGATCAGCCCCACGACCCCCAGCTCGAGGGCGAGCTGCTCGGTGTAGCGCGTGATGACCGCCTTGACGTGGTCCTTGAGGAAAGGCGGCGGGATGACGCAGGCGGAGTCGCCCGAGTGTATTCCCGCCTCCTCGACGTGTTCCATGATGGCGCCTACGAACACCCTCTTCCCGTCGCAGAGCGCGTCCACGTCGATCTCTTTGGCGTCCTCAAGGAACTTGTCGATGAGGACAGGGTGCTCGGGGGACGCCTTCACCGCCGACTTCATATAGTGCTTCATCGACTCGTCAGTGTAGACGATCTCCATCGCCCTGCCGCCCAGGACGTAAGACGGCCGCACCAGCACCGGGTACTCGATGCGGTTCGCGATCGCGATCGCGCCCTCCACCGAGGTGGCGGTCCCGTCGAGCGGGTGCTGGATGCCGAGCTTCTTGAGCATGTTGCCGAACTGCTCGCGGTCCTCCGCCCGGTCGATCGCGGCAGGCGAGGTGCCGAGTATCCTGACCCCGGCTTTCTCCAGTGGGATGGCCAGCTTGAGCGGCGTCTGCCCACCCAGTTGGATGATCGCGCCCATCGGTTTCTCGTGCTCGACGATGTTCATGACGTCCTCGAAGGTGAGCGGCTCGAAGAAGAGGCGGTCGCTCGTGTCGTAATCGGTCGAGACGGTCTCGGGGTTGCAGTTGACCATGATGGTCTCGTAGCCCATCTCACGGCAGGCGAACGACGCGTGCACGCAGCAGTAGTCGAACTCGATGCCCTGGCCTATACGGTTGGGGCCGCTGCCGAGGATCATCACCTTCTGCTTGTCCGTGTCGCGCGTCTCGTCCTCGTCCTCATAGGTCGAGTAATAGTAAGGGGTGTACGCCTCGAACTCGGCGGCGCAGGTATCGACAGACTTGAACACGGCGTTGATGCCCCGCCGCTGTCGGCTGCCGCGCACCTCCAGCTCAGTCGCCCCAAACAGCCTTGCGAGCTCGACGTCCGAGAAGCCGTATCGCTTGGCCTCGCGCAGCAGCTCGTCCGTCATATCAGAGAGGTCGTGCCCGCTGAGCACGCTCTCCATCTCGGCGATCTGCGCCAGGTTGTCGAGGAACCACGGGTCGACCCCGGTCCGCTCGTATATCTCTTCGATGCTTATGCCCACCTGTAGCGCGTGGTAGATCTGGTACAGGCGGTCGTGGCTCGCGATCTCGAGCTCGCCCGGGAGCTCGTCGGCCGGAGTATCCTCCAGGTCCCTCAGGCTGTACCGGTCGATCTCGAGCGACCGCACCGCCTTCTGCATGGCTTCCTTGAAGGTGCGGCCGATGGACATCACTTCACCGACGGACTTCATCTTGGTGCCCAGCACGGGGTCGGCGCCCGGGAACTTCTCGAACGCCCAGCGGGGGACCTTGACCACGCAGTAGTCGATCGTCGGCTCGAAGCACGCCGGCGTCTTGCGGGTTATGTCGTTGGGGATCTCGTCGAGGGTGTACCCGACCGCAAGCTTGGCGGCGATCTTGGCGATTGGGAAGCCGGTGGCCTTGGACGCGAGCGCGCTCGACCTTGACACGCGCGGGTTCATCTCGATGACCACCACGTGCCCGGTGGTGGGTTCCACCGCGAACTGGATGTTGGAGCCCCCCGTCTCGACACCGATCTCTCTCATGATGTCGATGGACGCGTCCCTCAGCACCTGGTACTCGACGTCCGTGAGCGTCTGCGCGGGGGCCACAGTGATCGAGTCGCCGGTGTGGACGCCCATAGGGTCGAAGTTCTCGATGGGGCACACGATGACCACGTTGTCCTTCTTGTCGCGCATGACTTCGAGCTCGTACTCCTTCCAGCCCTTCACCGACTTCTCGATCAGGATCTCGGTGATGGGCGACAGGTCGAGGCCGTGTCGGGCCGTCACCAGTAACTCTTCCATGTTGTAGACGAGCCCGCCCCCGCCGCCACCGAGGGTGAACGACGGCCGGATCACGAGCGGGAAGCCGAGCTTGTTTGCGACGTCCCTGGCTTCCTGCAGCGAGTAGGCGAAGTCGCTCTCAGGGAGGTCAAGCCCTATGTTGCGCATGGCCTCCTTGAAAAGGTTGCGGTCCTCGGCCTTGCTGATAACCTCGTGGCGCGCGCCGATGAGCTCCACGCCGAACTGGTCCAGAACGCCGCTCTCGGCAAGCGACACGGACACGTTCAGCCCGGTCTGCCCACCCAGGGTCGGCAGGAGCGCCTGCGGCCGCTCGCGCTCTATGATCTTGGCGACCCACTCGGGGGTTATCGGCTCGATGTAGGTGCGGTCGGCGAACTCGGGGTCGGTCATGATGGTGGCGGGATTGCTGTTGACGAGCACGACCTGGAAGCCGTCCTCCTTGAGCACCTTGCATGCCTGAGTCCCTGAGTAATCGAACTCACACGCCTGTCCGATGACGATAGGCCCGGAACCAATTATCAGTATCTTGTCTATATCAGTGCGGCGCGGCATCTATCGCCACTCTCCCATCAGCTTCAGGAACGAATCGAACAGGTATCGCGAGTCGTGAGGCCCGGGCGCGGCTTCGGGGTGGTACTGGACCGAGAACGCGCCCGCTTTTTCGCAGCGCATTCCCTCCGAGGTCATGTCGTTGAGGTTCCAGTGGGTCAGCTCCACCTCGCCGAACTCGCAGCCCGCCAGGCTCTCCGTGTCGACGGCGAACCCGTGGTTCTGCGCCGTGATCTCGACGCGCTCGGTAGCCTTGTGCATGACGGGCTGGTTCGCCCCGCGGTGCCCGAACTTCAGCTTGTAGGTCGTGCCGCCCAGGGCGAGCCCGAGCAGTTGGTGGCCGAGGCATATTCCGAATACCGGCGTCTTGCCCAGCAGGCCCCGGATGCTCTCGATAGCGTAGGTCACTGCCGCAGGGTCACCGGGCCCGTTTGAGAGGAACACCCCGTCCGGTTTGAGCGCGAGTATCTCTTCGGGGGTGGCGCGGGCCGGCACCACCGTGACGCGGCAGCCCCGGGAGGTGAGCAGCCTGAGGATGTTGCGCTTTATCCCGAAGTCGTAGGCGACCACCTCGAAATCGCAGTCACCCGCCGCTTTGTCCTCCCAGACGTACGGCTCGGTTATGGTCACTTCCTTGACCAGGTCCCGCCCGACGAGGCCCGGCGCCTTCTCCAGCTTGGCGAGCAGGCTCTCGCGGTCGAGGTCGACGCTGCTCAGCGCCGCCTCCATGGCACCCCGTGTCCGGATGTGCCTGGTAAGCGCCCGGGTGTCGATGCCCTCCAGGCCTACGATGCCGTTCTTCACCAGGAACGCGTCCAGGCCGCCGGAAGCTCGCCAGTTGGAGAGCATCCGCGCGGACTCCCGGACGATGAAGCCGCCCATGTATACGCGGGCCGACTCGAAGTCTTCGTCGTTAACGCCGTAGTTGCCGATGAGCGGGTAGGTCATGTTGACCATCTGGCCGGCGTAGGACGGGTCAGTCAGTATCTCCTGGTAACCAGCCATGCTGGTGTTGAAGCAGACCTCTCCGAAGAACTCTACACCGTCGGCTCCGAAGCCGACCCCCTGGTATGTCGTGCCGTCGGAAAGGACCAGCAGGGCAGGCTTCCTGCCCCTCATATCAAACACCATCAGGTTCTCATCCTCTTACTTTCGTGGCCGGGTCGGGCGCGGCGCCCCTGGACTTCTCCGCGTTCCCCTTGCCGGACTTCCCGGCCGGCGCCACCGCCGGTTCGGGGCCGGTCGCCAGGTTGCCGTCCCGCACAACCGTCTTCCCGCGGAACAGGTTGTGCATCACTTTGCCCTTCACCCGCCAGCCTGCATACGGGGTGTTGCTCGAGCGGGACTTGAAAGTCGTCGGATCGACAGTCCATTCGAGCTCCGGGTTGAAGACGACGATGTTCGCCGGCATGCCCTCCGCGACAACGGGGCTGTAACCCCAACGCTCCATGTCCATGATGCGCGCGGGGGCGACTGTGAGCCTGGATATGGCGTCCTCGATAGACACGACGCCCTCGTCCACCAGCCTCGTGATGACAAGCGCGAGGCATGTCTCGAGCCCGACGCAGCCGAACTCGGCCCTGTCGAACTCGGTCTCTTTTTCGTGCGGGGCGTGCGGCGCGTGGTCGGTCGCTATCACGTCGATGGTCCCGTCGGCGATCGCCTCCAGCACCGCGGCTACGTCCTCTTTCGACCGCAGGGGCGGGTTCATCTTCAGGTTGGTGTCGTATCCCATCAGGCTGGAGTCGTCCAGCGAGAAGTGGTGCGGCGCCGCCTCGCAGGTGACAGGAAGCCCGGCTTTCTTCGCCGTGCGGACCAGATCGACGGAGCCGGCCGTCGAGAGGTGCGCCAGGTGAAGGCGCGCCCCGGTCTTCTCCGCCAGGCAGATGTCCCTGAAGACCCCGATGCGCTCGGACTCGGGTGGAATGCCCCTGAGCCCGAGGAAAGTCGAGTAGTAGCCCTCGTTCATCTGTCCGTCGGCGGAGAGGCTCTTCTCCTCGCTGTGCGAGATGATCATCGCCCCCATGGTGCGGGCGTACTCCATGGCCCGGCGCATTATCTCGGAGTCGGTCACCGGGTTGCCGTCGTCGCTGAATCCTTTGACCCCGGCGCGGCACGTCCCCATCTCGCCCATCGGGGCGAGCGTCTTGCCCTCACGCCCCTGGGTGACCGCCCCGTGCGGGAGTATCATGCACAGCCCCTCGTCCTCGCCGCGGTCGAACACGTACTCGGCAACCGACGAGTTGTCTATCGATGGGTCGGTGTTGGGCATGCAGAAGACCGCCGTGTAGCCGCCGCACGCCGCGGCCCTGCTGCCGCTTCCTATGTCTTCCTTGTACTCCATTCCGGGCTCGCGCAGGTGGGCGTGCATCTCGATGAAGCCCGGCGCCACGATGCACCCGGAAGCGTCGACGACCTCGCAGCCGTCCCCGCGCAGGCCTCGCCCGATCTTGGCGACGGCCCCGTCTTTGACCTTGACGTCCGCTTCCCCGATGAACCCCTCCGGGAAGGTGAGGACCCTGCCGCCCTTGATCAGAATGCCATCAGCCACGGCTACCCCCCAGGACGTCGTAGAGGACAGCCATCCGCACCGCTACGCCTGCGGACACCTGCCCGGTTATCACCGACTCCACCTCGTCGGCCACCCCCGAGGCTATCTCCACTCCCCTGTTCATGGGGCCGGGGTGCATGACGAGGGGCTTTCGCTCGAGCCGCGACCAGCGGGTCTGGGTCAGCCCGTATTGAAGCGTGTACTCCCGGAGCGACGGAAACCGCGACTCGTTCACCCGCTCCATCTGGATGCGGAGCAGATACAGGACGTCGCACCAGGTGAGCGCCTCGTCGAGCGAGCCGGTCACGGTGACCCCCATCTGTTCTATCTTCTCCGGCAGGAGCGAGCGCGGGGCGACCAGCAAGACCTCGGCGCCCACCTTGTTGAGCGCGTGGATGTTGCTTCGCGCGACGCGCGAGTGATCGATGTCGCCCACGATCGCCACCTTGAGCCCTTCGAGGCGCCCGAGGCGCTCGCGCATGGTGAACAGGTCGAGCAGCGCCTGGGTCGGGTGTTCGTGCATGCCGTCGCCGGCGTTGATGACCGAGCAATCGACCCATTCGGTCAGCATCTGGGGAGCGCCCGCGCTCGGGCAGCGGATCACGACCGCGTCCACCCCCATCGCGACAATGGTCTTTCCGGTGTCCTTCAGGCTCTCGCCCTTGGAGAGGCTGCTCGTGCTGGTGGAGAAGTTCATGACGTCGGCCGAGAGGCGCTTCGCGGCTAGCTCGAAGGACATCCTGGTGCGGGTGCTTGCCTCCAGGAACAGGTTCACGATGGTGCGCCCCCGCAGGGCGGGCACTTTCTTGACCGGCCTCGTCGAGACCTCTGCGAAAGAGCGGGCCGAGTCGAGGAGCCCGATGATGTCGGCCGCTTCCAGCTCCGCTATGGAGAGCAGGTGCTTGTGGCCGTCGGCTCTGCCCGGCATCATTCCTCCTCACCGATCTCGACGGCGTCCACTCCGTCCACTTCCGCGAGTGAGACCTTTACCTTCTCGTTGCCTGAGGTCGGGATGTTCTTGCCCACGTAATCGGCCCTGATGGGCAGCTCGCGGTGCCCCCGGTCGACCAGCACCGCGAGCTGGATGGCGCGCGGCCTGCCGAAGTCGACCAGGGCATCCATGGCGGCCCGGGTGGTGCGGCCCGTATAGAGTACGTCGTCCACGATGACGACCTGCTTGTCGTTCAAGTCGAAGTCCATGTGGGTGAGGCCTACGCTGGCGGCTCCTCCCCTGGTGGCTATGTCATCGCGGTAGAGCGACACATCGAGCTCTCCCACCGCGACCTGGCCGTCTTCAATCTCCTCGATGGTGCGAGCGATGCGCTGGGCGAAGAAGACCCCTCGCGTGCGGATGCCCACCAGGGCGATCCCACCTGCTCCCTTGTTCCGCTCCAGTATCTCGTGTGAGATGCGCTTGACTATCCTTGCGATGTCATCGGTATCCAGAACCCTCGCTCGCGCCTTAAACGCCATATTTCACTCCTGAACGCAACAAGGGGTCAGACCACTTGTTGCATTTTTCGGGATAGTCCGGCGTGGAAGTGTAAAGAAGGTGCATGGCACCTTTTTTCCACTTTTGCGAATGAGCCCTGTCGCGCGGGCCGGCATAAAAAAACGCCTTCCCGCGAAGCGACAAGGTGTCTTTTCGAACTTCTATCTTCAAGTTCCTTCCTTGCTAGCCTCGCCGGACTAGATTAAAGGTCTAACAGACAATAGCACTCTTCTACTCGGTTGACAAGGACAACTCCCCCGCTTCCCGGTCGCGGTTCACCCGCCCCAGCAGGCCGTTCACAAACTTCCCTGAATCCTCGGTCGAGAAAGCTTTGGCCAGCTCGACGGCTTCATCGATGGTCACTCCCGGCGGGATATCGGTGAAGAAGATCTCGTAGAGCGCCATCCGGAGGATGTTGCGGTCCACGCGGGGCATCCGCTCGATGTCCCACCCCTCCGCGTACTCGCTGATCACGGCGTCGATATCCGACATGTGGCTGACCACGCCTTCAGCGAGCGAATAGGCAAACTCGCCGGGCGGGTCCTCCCCGACTTCCCGCTTGGCGTCGATCACCTCGCGCATGGTCGTCCGGTTGATGTCCATCTCGAAGAGGATCCGCAGCGCGTATCTCCGCTGGTGGCTCCGGCTGCTCTGTCCCCTCGTCATGTGCTAGACCCTCTCGATGTAGCGTCCCGAACGCGTGTCCACCTTGATCTTGTCGCCTTCGTTCACAAAAAGCGGGGCCTGGAGGACGAGCCCCGTCTCGAGCGTCACCGGCTTGGTGGCACCACTGGAGGTGTCTCCCTTGAGCCCCGGCTCGGCCTTCGCCACGGTCAGCATGACCGCCGCCGGAAGCTCCATGGTCACAGCCTTTCCTTTTCGGATGAATACGCTCAACTCCTGGTTCTCGACCAGGAAGTTCGCGTTCTCGCCCACAACCTCCGGCCCGATCGTGGTCTGCTCGTAGTTCTCGGTATCCATGAAGATGGAATTATCGCCGTCCTTGTACAGGAACTGCATCTTCCTGTGCTCGAGCACCGCCTCCTCCACCTTCTCGCCGGCGCGGAAAGTCTTGTCGACGACCTGCCCGGTCTCGACGTTCTTGAGCTTCGTGCGCACAAAAGCCGCGCCCTTGCCCGGCTTCACGTGCTGAAACTCCACTATACGCATCAACGACCCGTCGAGGTCGAGCACAAGCCCGTTGCGAAAGTCCGCGGTAGAAGCGATGGTAGTACCTCCTGTGCGATTGAACCCTGGCGGCGGCGCAGACGCGCGACGCCTACCCGGAGGGATTATAGCGCAGTTGCACCGCCTCAGGGGCGCTCTCCGCCTTGCCAAAGCCAATGCTGTCGAGTATACAGGTCACAGGGCGGCGCGAACGGGCCGGCCGCCCGTGCACCCGAAAGGACGGCTGATGAAAGACCCCAGGCGGATGACGTTCGGCGCCTATGACACCGAAGGCTACGATCGTTACTACGAGCCGCAACTGGATTTCGCTCGCAACTCCATCACGGGCGCCGACCTGCTGAACGTAGGGAGCTGGACAGGCAACTTCGAATCGCTCGCGGTCGGCGTCGCAAAGTCCGTCACTGGCCTCGACATCGAGCCGAAAGCGCTGGAGGTGGCCCGCCGGAACGTCCCGGGGGCGAGCTTCGTGGAGGGCTCGGTGTTCGAGTTGCCGTTCCCGGACGACAGCTTTGACGTCGTCACGCTCTTCGAAGTGGTGGAGCACCTGCCGACGGCGACCGAGCCTGAAGCCTTCGCGGAGATCGCCCGGGTCGTGAAGCCGGGCGGCAGGATCGTGCTGAGCACTCCCAGCTGGGCCGTCCGCTCCAGGCTCTTTGACCCCGCCTACCTGCTGACCGGTCATCGGCATTACAGGACCGCCGGCATCATCGAGCTATTGAGCGCGGCCGGCTTCACGACCGAGAGGTGCGAGACCAGGGGCGGCTGGGTCCACGTGGCGAGCTCCCTGACCATGTACTTCTACAAGCACGTCCTGCGCAAGCCGATGCCGCAGAACGAGCGCCACATCCGTGCCTATCTTCGCGACACTGAGAGCCCGGGTTTCATGACCCAGTACGTGCAGGCGAAGCTCACCCGGAAAAAAGGCGCGGCCGGGGCGGGCAGCCCCGGCACCGGATCTATGGAGCAGGCATGACCGAGGCGCGGACGACAGGGCTGAGGGCAGCGATGGCGGGCATCGGCCTCGACGGGCTCGTAATCACAAAGCGCGAGAACATCCGCTACCTGTCGGGCTTCACGGGAAGCAGCGCCGTCGCCGTGGTTACGGGCGACCAGGGCACCCTCATCACTGATGGCCGCTACCGGGAGCAGGCTGCTCTCGAGGCTCAGTCCTGGGAAGTCGTCATCTATTCGAAGGACCTCATGGGGGCCGTCGCGGAGGCCCTCGGGGACGCCGCATCAGTGGGGCTCGAGGACTCTACGACGCTGGCCTTCCGGAAGAGGCTCGCCGTAGCGCTCGGAGACACCGGCCTGGAGCCTACCGAAGGCCTTGTCGAGCGGCTGCGCACAATCAAAGAGCCCGGAGAGTTGGAGGCGATACGGGGCGCGGTCGCATGCGCCCATCAGGCCTGGGAGACGCTGCTCCCCATGCTGCAGCCCGGCGTGAGCGAGCGGCAACTGGCTGCCGGCCTCGACTACCGGATGATGTCGGCCGGCGCCGAGAAACCGGCGTTCGACACGGTCGTCGCCTCGGGTCCCAACTCCTCCATGCCGCACGCAGGGATCACCGACCGGGTCCTCGTGGCCGGCGACCTGGTCGTAATAGACTTCGGGGCGCTGAAGGACGGCTACTGCTGCGACATCACACGGACCGTCTGTCTCGGTGAGCCCGACGACAGGTCCCGCGAGGTACTGGAGGCAGTGCTCCAGGCGTGGGACGCCGCATATGCGAAGCTTGAGGTGGGGGTGCCGGTCGCCGACGCCGATTGCGCCGCCCGCGAAAAGCTGGCCGAGCTCGGGCTCGCCGAGTACTTCGTCCACAGCCTCGGCCACGGGGTGGGCCTCGAGGTGCACGAGAAGCCGACGCTGTCGCAGCTCTCCCAGGCGACTCTCGAGCCGGGCATGGTATTTACCGTCGAGCCCGGCGTCTACATCGAAGGCTCGATGGGGGTGCGCCACGAGGAGACAGTGGCGCTCACCGAGGGCGGCGTCGAGATCCTCTCGCGGAACATCACTTTCTAAGTGAAGTCGCTCGTTTTACACTTTTCATTCCGCTACTTGTTGAACCCTGTCATCCGCCACAACGCAGCCCAGGAGCGGAAAGAAAAGTGTAGAGCCAACGATGTGGTAGAACGCACCACCGGGGGTCAGGACCGGTTGCGCATATCTTTATCGATCGACGCCGGCGGGATGCGGCACCGACCAAAACCCAACCATACATTGCTGTTTACGGCATGAAGCCCACGAAGTCGTGCGCGGAATCGTTGCCCTGGCCCAGATTGTCCTTCATCTCCATGGTGGCACGCGAGTTTACTGCAACCGAAAGCGTCTGGCTGTCGGTGGTCATATCGTCCTGCATATAGGTGATTGGTCACATCGGCCGCGGACGAACATGGGTTCAGTATGCAGATGTAGGGGTCGAAGCCGGGCCGGCCGGTGTTTTTAGCGTAGCAGAAAGTGGAGGCCGGGAAGGGCGCCCCTGCCACGCCGCGGCCCGGAGGAGAAGTATTGCAGTCACCTTGCGAGCCTCCGCCTTTGAAGCAAGCGTTTAGAACGGTCTCCTAGATGCCACAGTAGCCCAACCAGATACAACAGACGAGCCCGAACTGGTTACCGTTTTGATTCTTTGCTCTGCGCCACTTTGCGATAGGCTGACCTGGCAGGCTTCTCTTCGCGACGTTCCTTCGCCCGCGCCGCGCGTATGGCACGCGGCACGCGGCTCTTGAAACCGACCCACATCAGCCGCTCCTTCATTGGCCACCAACCTATAAGGAACGCTATGATCACTCCGGGCAATAGCCGGGATACGATCAGCTTGAACGCGAAAGCCCGGTAAAAACTACTCGGCCGGTTGAGCGAGTAAAGACCGGCAGGCTGTAGGTCGAGTTTATGGATGAATCTTGCCCTGTAGAGGAGCTGCACCGTAAACTCCGCGAACATTAAGCTCACCAGCGCGAGCCCGGCAGCGATTATGGCCACCGTGATACCGTACTTGCTACCCAGCGCCCAGACTACTCCCGCCGCTACAACAACTGCGACGCATAGAGAGATGCCCGGGTTTCGAGTCTGCGCGAGCGCCACCACCACCACCCACAGAATGGCTCCGCCTAGGACAAACGCAAGGAGCTTCCCCCACGCAGCGAGAAAAGGTGGGTCTCCTTCTAGTAGTTCCCGCGATGCGAGGCCAATGGGGAAATGGTCCCTGGCCCGCTGGGCGGTGGCGCCGGCCGTCCTCGCGATGTACTTGCCCGCCCGGACCGGCAACCTGCCGGTGTACTTCCCTGCCGAAGCGATCTTCCTGGCCGCGGCGACTGCCGTGTCTTCGATCCAGTCGACCGGGACCAGGATCTTCTGGCGCATCGATCGTTTCGGTTTCTCAGCGGTGGTTTCTCCGGTAACGGGCGGCTCGGCCTTGCGGCCCTTGATCCTGACCCTGATGCCCTTCCGACCTTCGGCAGTGGCCTTGCTCTCAGCGGACGGCTCTCTCCTTTTCCAGCCAGTCTTTCGAGCTGTTCCCGGTAGCACGCCGGGCAGTACTGGCCCGCGCCCCTGGGCGGGTCACAGATGCGACAGAAGGACCTTCCGCAACCCGGGCACGGTACCATGGTGTCCAATCCAGGATGCTTCGGGCATTCCATCTAGAGAAAACTCACTTCTCGCGCCCCGCGTGACAGCGGGCTGTGTTTCCGGCCTCCCATCACTTGGCTGGGCTCGTGGATGGCGTCAGAGCGGGCGACGATGAAGGCGGCGGCTGCGGCGCCTGCGGCGTCGTAGACGGGGCCTTTAGCTTTATAGGCCTATGCACTTGTGTCCGGTAGCCACTATATGTAGTATACAGCCTTA
>DAIUEJ010000051.1:0-17852 GCA_036845225.1 Candidatus Anoxymicrobiaceae bacterium
GTACGTGTGGGCGGTAGGGTCGGACACCGTGAACCACGGCCGGGTGATGTTCTCGACCGGCAATGGGACGTGGACTTCGCGGAACACCACCTATGCGCTCTTGTCGCTTGCCGCGGTCGACGCCAACAACCTGTACGGGGTCGAGTGGGACGGCTCAGTGCTAAGCTCGACAAACGGGGGCTCGAGCTGGACCCTGCAGTTCCAGGACTACTGGCCGGCGAGCGTCAACGCCTCGGCGACGAACAACGTCTGGGTGGTGGGCTGGGATGGAAAGACCCGCACGTACACCACGTCCTGGGGCGCTGTCCAGACCGTCACCGACAAGGACCTCTACGACGCCGCGGTGGTAGCAACCAACAGCGTCTTCGCCGCCGGAAACCAGAGATTCCTGACTTACACCGGCACCTGGTCGTCGAGGACAGGCGGAACCGGCCAGACGGTCTACGGGATCGACGGCTACGGCGCTACCGGGGTGTGGATGGCCACTGCGTACGACGCAACGTACGGAAACGTACAGGTCACCACTGACGGTGGACGCAGCTGGACGACCAAGACGACTCCGGACAACGCAAAGAACATGCAGAGCGTTTCTGTCATTGACCAGAACAACATCTGGATCTGCGGAGGCCGCTACATCTACTACTGGAACGGCACTGCATTCACGCAGCAGTTGAGCGCCAACATAATCGTGAGGGGCATATCGATGGCATCGACCACCAGAGGCTGGGCGGTGACCAATGACGGGCGCATCCGCTACTACCCTGGCACTAACTGGAACGATAGCTACAACACCCGCGGAGACGTGTACGGGGTGTCCGCCGCCGACACGACCCACGTCTGGGCCGTCGGGGCCGCCGGTGGTATCTGGTATACGTCGACCGGTGGCAGCGCCTTCACCCAGCAGACGAGCGTCCCGAACACGACGACCACTCTCTACGGGGTCACAGCGGTGAACTCCTCCACTGCGTGGGCGGCAGGATCAGGTGGCGCGATATGGTATACGACCAACTCGGGCGCCACCTGGAGCGCCCAGACGAGCGGCGTTTCGGTTGCGCTTCGAAGCGTGTCTGCCGTCAACGCGAGCACCGCCTGGGCAGTAGGGGACGGCGGCAAGATAGTCTACACCACCAACGCGGGCGCCACCTGGACACTACAGACCAACGCCTCTACGACCGACCTCTACGCAGTATGGGCCTACGACGCGAACAACATATGGGCCTCAGGACTCAGCGGGACGATGCTCTTCGCAGACCCCCCGTATGTGGGTGCGGTGTCCCCGCGCTACACGGCCCCCGGCTCGACTGTGGACGCGGTCGTCTACGGCGGCTACACGCATTTCGACAGGTACAGCAGCGTAGTGGACATGGGGACGGGTGTGACCGCGACGCCGGTTGACAACGACAACAACTCCACCACCTGGATGGCCACCCAGATCACCGTGGACCCGGGCGCGGCGCTCGGGCCCAGAGATGTGAACGTGACGACCGGAGACGAGGTGGCAGTGACACTGAAGGGTGGCTTCGTGGTGGGCACCCAACCGACCATTGCCGAGGTGTCGCCGGCCAGCGCCGCCGCCGGCTCCACGCTGGACGTGGAGGTGGCCGGCAGCGCCACGGGGTTCGACGATACCAGCCAGGCACTGTTCGGGGCCGGTGTGACCGTCAACTCCCTCGCCGCAAACGGGCCAAACAAGGTTGTTGCCAACATCACCGTTGCAGACGGTGCCGCCCCCGGGGCGAGGGACGTCAACGTCGTCACCGGACAGGAGGTGCCATGGCTCTGGCCGGGGGCTTTTCTGTGCTTCCAAGGCCGCAGGTGACCGCGGTATCCCCGGACCTCGGAAACGCGGGCGACATGATTACCATCGACGGAGCCGGGTTCGGGGACGAACGCTCATACCTCGGGGGGCACGCCGTCTCCCTGGTTGAGTTCGGCGGGAAGCCGGCGGCCGCCTGTCCCACCTGGACCGACAACCGCATCGTCTGCGAGGTCCCGGGCAACGTCGAGAGCGGACCGGTTACCGTCAAGACGCCTGGCGGCACCTCCAACGCCGACAAGGTATTCGACGTCAACTACCCTGCTCCCACCATAACCTCCATCACTCCTGACTCAGGCACCCGGGTGACAAAGGTCAGCGTGACCGACCTTGCGGGGACAGGCTTCCGCCCCGGTGCGTCCGTGCGCCTGGAGAGAAGCGGCCAGGCTGATATCTTGGCCACGGACGTCAGCGTGACATCTCCCACCAGGATTACCTGCCAGCTGCCGATATCAGGGGATGCCGCGACGGGGGCGTGGGATCTGACCATGGAAAACACGGACCATAAGAGCGCGACTTTGAACGGGGCGTTTGCGGTGAAGGCGGCAGGGTCGGGCGGCTCGACCTGGTACCTGGCCGAAGGCTCGACGGCATGGGGCTTCAACACGGACATCGCCATCATCAACCCCAACAACCAGCAGGTCACAGTACGTGTCACGTACCTCACGAACGGCGGTCCGGTGCACAGGCCTGACATCACGATGGCTCCGCTGAGCCGCACCACCATCAATCCCGTCGACCAGGACAACCTGCTCAATACCGACTTCTCCACCAAGGTCGAGTGCCTGGAAGGCAAGTCGATCGCCTGCGACAGGACCATGTTCTGGCGCGGACCGGGCGCGCAGGGCGCGGAAGGCCACTCCTCGATCGGGGTCACCAACCCCGCCACCGCCTGGTACCTGCCCGAGGGCTCGAGCGCCTGGGGATTCGAGTGCTGGCTCCTGCTGATGAACCCGTCGAGCACCCCCGCTACCTGCACCGTCACCTACATGGTGGAGGGCACCGGGCCGGTCCTCAAGCAGAAGACCGTGCCGGCGAACTCGCGGGCGAGCTTCAATATCGCGGACGACATAGGATCGGCGGACGCCTCCATCATGGTGACCTCCGACGTGCCGGTGATCCCGGAGCGGGCGATGTACCGCAACAACCGCAGGGAGGGCCACGACTCCATCGGGGTCACCGCCCCCTCGAACGACTTCTACCTCGCCGAGGGTTCCACGGCCTGGGGCTACACGACCTACGTGCTCATCGAGAACCCGAACCCGGGCCCCTGTGACGTCACGGTCTCCTACATGACCCCCGACGGCAAAGTGACGAAGCCGGCGTTCACGCTGCCGGGCCTCTCCAGAAAGACCATCAAGGTGAACGACGCCCTTCCCGGAACGGACCTCTCGGCCATGGTCCACGGCACCCTGCCCATCGTGGCGGAGCGCGCGATGTACTGGGACAACGGGACCGGCGAGGCGTGCCACGACTCCATCGGGACGCCCTCGGCGCAGCCCACCTGGTACCTCGCCGACGGCCGCAGCGGGTACGGCTTCGAGCGCACCTTCGAGACGTGGACTCTGGTCCAGAACCCCAACGACACCCCGGTGGACATCAGCGTCACATACTTGACGTACAACGGCGCGGCCAACAAGTCTTTCACAGACACCATCCCCGCGAACTCGCGGCGCAGCTACAACATGGCGGACAAGATCAAGGACGCCAGCGCGGGCACCGTCGTGGAATCGAAGACCGCGGGGAAGAACATCATCGTGGAGCGCTCCATGTACTGGGACAACCGGTCGGCGGGCACCTGCACGATCGGCAGCTGGTAGGCTAAACTTTTTAGGGTCTGGCCCCAAGAAGTTTAGGTAGGCTAGTCGGCCTGCTCGGCCGCCTCTCGCTTGTCGCGCATGAAGTACTCGCGATACCGGTCCTTCTTGTCCCCCAGAGGGATCACCGAGACCGCCGCGATGAGGACCCCGGCTACCAGCAGGGCGATAGAGACTCCGTGCACGACGTAGGTCAGCCCGAAGATGTGTATGGTCCTGGTACCCACCACCGCGGCGATCACGCCGGAGATGCCGGCTCCCACCACGAGGAATATCCGGGCGATGGCGTGAAACGCCGCAAAAGCTTTGCCCCTGTCCCGGTCATCGATACCCTCCTGCACCATGGTGATGATTATGATGAGGAGCATGCCGAAGGCCGCCCCGAAGAAGCTCGCGAGCAGGTAAACCAGTGGAAGCCACTGGACTATAGACATGCTGACCATTATGCTGCCGGCGACAAGGAGCGCGACGCGCAACATCCACGGCTTCTCCTCGTGTTTCACGAGCACCTGGAGCATCACGACCCCGGCTATCATGCCGATCCCGAAAAGCGCCATCAGGAATCCGAAGGCGGCGTCCGACCTGGCGCCCAGAACCTGCTTGACGTAGCCGATGCCCACGGCGTAGAGGCTGCCACCTCCGATGCAGCCCATAGCAGCGCCGACCATCAGTGACCGGGCGAACGGGTTTCTGGCCGCGAAGGTCATGGACTCATAGAAGCTGGCGGAGAGCTCCTCCTCGGTAAGGTGGTCCTTCGGCGAGGCAAGGCGCATGCGCACGTAGAACGACACGGCGAGGAAGAAGCTGAGCGAGTCGAGGAAGAAGGCGATGGACTGCGGGTGCGTGGTAAAGAAGCCGCCGTTGACGAACAGGCTCGTGAGCGGCGAAGGCACCACCATCAGACCGAACAGCACCGCCGCGAGCGGGATGACACCGTATGTGGTTGCCATCGAAAGAGAGTTCGCCATGGTGAGCTGCTCGGGGGCGACCAGGTTGGGGATGCTCGCGTCGCGCGCGGCCAGCCAGACGATAGACAGCCCTTCCAGGAAGGACAGCAGCAGGTACACTTCCCAGAGTTGCGTCATGAAGGGGGCGGCGAGGATGATCGTTCCGCGCGAGATGTCGCAGAAGATCATCAGCCTCTTGCGGTTCACCCTGTCCGAGAAGAAAGCCGCGAGCGGCCCGCTGAACAACGCCGGGACGATGCGGAACGCGAGCATGCCGCCGACAGCGAGGGACGAGCCGGTGATGCGGTAGACGAGGGACATCAGGGCGAACGTCGCGACCCAGTCGCCTGTGCAGGATATCAGCTGACCCCAGAACAGGCGCATGAAGTTCTTGTTTCGCACGAGGGTGCCGAACTCGCTCTTCACGTCACCCATCTGGCCTGCGAGGCCGTTCGCGTCTGCCACTTGTGTCCTTCCGAGCCGTACATGCAGGAACAGGCCATATTCTAATGTATATTGCCTTGACGGGCTGTTCCACGAATACCGATACTGATGTATCACTGGTAGCATCTTCGGGGACTCGATTCAATGATTTCTGTAAGGTTATCCGGGTCCAGGGGAGGACGGGAGGGGAAATGATCGACCCTGAGAAGCTGACGGTCAAGGCCCAGCAGGCCCTCGGGCAGGCGCAGTCGATCGCTTCCGGTCTGCAGCAGCAGGAGGTCGACGTGGAGCACCTCCTCCTTGCGCTGGTGGGCCAGAGGGAAGGAGTCGTCACGCCGCTGCTGCAGAAGCTCGGCGCGCGTCCGGAAGCCCTCGAGGAAGCCATCTCCAATGAGCTCGAGTCACGGCCGAGGGTCAGCGGAACGAAGAACCAGTTCATCTCCCGCGGCCTCGAGCAGGCCCTCGACCTCGCCTGGAGCATCGCCCAGGGCTTCAAGGACGAGTACCTCAGCACCGAACACATGCTGCTCGCCATACTCCAATCGCCCGGGCGCGCCGCCCAGATCCTCAAAGAACACGGGGTCACCGCCGACGACGTCCTGGCGGCGCTCGCCGACATCCGCGGGTCGCAACGGGTGACCGACCAGAGCCCGGAGGAGAAGTACCAGGCGCTCGAGCGGTTCGCGCGGGACCTCACCGCCGAGGCGAGGAAGGGGAAGCTCGACCCTGTGATCGGCCGTGACGATGAGATAAGGCGCGTCATCCAGGTGCTCTCCAGGCGCACCAAGAACAACCCCGTGCTCATCGGGGACCCGGGAGTGGGCAAGACTGCCATCGCCGAAGGCCTCGCCAGGCGCATCGTGGACGGCGACGTCCCCGAGAGCCTGAAGAACCGGCGGCTCATGGCACTCGACATCGGTGCGCTGGTCGCGGGCGCCAAGTACCGCGGCGAGTTCGAGGACAGGCTCAAAGCCGTGCTCAAGGAGATAGACCAGGCGGAAGGCGAGGTCATCCTGTTCATCGACGAGATGCACACTCTCGTAGGTGCGGGCGCCGCCGAGGGCGCGGTCGACGCGTCCAGCATGCTCAAGCCTGCGCTCGCCCGCGGCGAGCTCCACGCCATCGGCGCGACGACCCTCGACGAATACCGCAAGTACGTGGAGAAAGACGCCGCGCTCGAGAGGCGGTTCCAGCCGATCATGGTCCAGGAGCCGTCTGTTGAAGACACCATATCGATCCTCCGGGGCTTGAAGGAGCGCTACGAGGTCCACCACGGGGTGAGGATCCAGGACGCCGCCCTGGTTGCCGCCGCCATCCTGTCGGACAGGTACATCACCGACCGTTTTCTGCCCGACAAAGCGATCGACCTCATCGACGAATCCGCCAGCCGGCTGCGCATCGAGATAGACAGCATGCCCACCGAGGTCGACGAGGTGGAGCGGCGGATGAAACAGCTCGAGATCGAGCGCGAGGCTTTGAGAAAAGAGAAAGACAAGGCAAGCATGGAGAGGCTGGAGAAGCTCGAGAAAGAGCTTGCAGACCTGAGCGAGGAGAACCAGGAACTGCTGGCTCACTGGCAGAACGAGAAGGCCGCCATCTCACGGCTCCGCGAGCTCAAGGAGCGCATCGAGGCGCTGAAGTACGAGGAGCAGACCGCCGAGCGTGAGGGCGACCTCGAAAAAGCGGCCGAGATAAGGTACGGGACCCTGGTGCTCTCGGAGAAGGAACTCGAGGAGGAGAACGCCAGGCTCATGGAGTTCCAGAAGGACCGCAAGATGCTCAAGGAAGAGGTCGACGAGGAAGACGTGGCGGAGGTCGTCGCCAAGTGGACCGGCATCCCGGTGTCACGTCTGATGGAAGGCGAGGTCGAGAAGCTCATCAAAATGGAGGACCGGCTTCGAGAGCGCGTGGTCGGCCAGGACGACGCCGTCGCCACGGTGTCGAACGCGATCCGCCGTGCGCGCGCCGGGCTCCAGGACCCCAACCGCCCTATCGGCTCTTTCATATTCCTGGGCCCTACCGGCGTGGGGAAGACAGAGCTCGCCAGGGCGCTCGCGGAGTTCCTGTTCGATGACGAGAGGGCGATGGTGCGGCTGGACATGAGCGAGTACATGGAGAAGCACACCGTCTCGAGGCTCATCGGGGCGCCCCCGGGTTACGTCGGATACGAGGAAGGCGGCCAGCTCACCGAGGCCGTGAGGCGCAGGCCTTACACGGTGATACTGCTGGACGAGATCGAGAAGGCCCACGAGGACGTGTTCAACATCCTCCTGCAGATAATGGACGACGGAAGGCTGACCGACGGCCACGGGCGCACGGTCGACTTCAAGAATGCGGTCGTCATCATGACCTCCAACATAGGAAGCCAGTCGCTGAATCTGGCAGCCGGCATCGACCGTGAGGAGGCCGAGGCCATGGTCCTCGAGGAGCTGCGGGCGAGGTTCCGCCCGGAGTTCCTTAACAGGGTCGACGAGATACTGGTCTTCAATCCGCTGACCATGGAGGACATCAGGAAGATAGTGGACATCCAGATACGCCTCCTCGCTCATCGGCTCGAGGACAGGAAGATAAGGATCGACCTGAGCGATGAGGCGAAAGACCTCCTCGCCGACAAAGGCTTCGACCCCTTCTACGGCGCGCGCCCTCTGAAGAGGGTCATACAACGCGACATCCAGGACGCCCTTGCGCTCAAGATCCTCAACGGCGAGATCGTGGAGGGAGACCGGGTCGAGGTCGGGGCCTCAGGCGGTGATATTACGTTCGAAGTGAGGGCGCCGGCCTAGCGGCGGCGCTGCGTGTGCGGCACCAGTATGGCGAGCGCGATATAGCTCGCCAGTATCACCAGCACCACGATGTGAAGCGGTATGATCCACTTCATGTTGGGGATCAGCGCGATTATCGCTGTCGTCAGCGCCAGGACAAGCAGCATCGCGAGCACCCTGTTACGCCTTGTTTCCATGTCCGCGCGCGCTCTCGTGCTGGGGTACGGCACGAACTCTTCAGAGCGCTCGTCAAGGTGATCGGAATAGTGGCCGCGGCGGACGTATGGTTCGGGCTCGGAGGCGCGCGCGAAATACTGGCCGCGCGGCTGATGGTTGTGGGTGCTGACCGCCAGCGCGGTCATGCCGCGCCTGAAATCGGAGACCGTTTCGAGGGGAGAATCGAGCGATCGCTCCTTGAGGAACCCCGGTAGAAATACCACTCCCGCACCAAGCATCAGAAGCAGCAGTAATAAAATCTCCAAAAAATCTGTCCCCTCGTGCGCCACTGTAGAGGTACTACTACATATTGATGTCATGGGCATGTTAGCACACAAGATACAGCCAGACAAGGGGGGTTTTTTGATTTTTTTGGGCTTGAAACGTTCGGAAAACAGGCACAAACGGCGAAAAATGCCTTGTTGAAAGGATAAATTAGAGTTGTTGATGTTGAAAATAAGGGTTATATTTTTTTTTGAAATTCTTTTGATGAAGGTATCACGATTGAGCAATATGTTTGTTTTGTGATTCTTGCCTGAACAAAGCAGCCGGCTTGAGCGTCTCTACTCAATAATGCCGGCCGATGACGCCGGTCCGGCATTGTCGCGCCGGAACGTATTCTTATCAGAGGGCCGAAAGGTCACCGGAAAGCGCATTAACATTGACACGGCAACAGAATCGCGGAAACGACGAGCGAGATCAGCCTGGAAGAAGTTGCCGCAGGGCCTCATAACGAATTAACATATAGGCTACTTTGACGGTATACGGCGGAAGGCGACATGGGCAAGCATTCAACGCAGCGCACAGGATACTGGGAAGCAAGGCGGCGCAGGAGAGACCTTCGCAAGAAGGCTAACGCCAAGGCGAAAGGCCCGAGGCGGCGCGGCTCGATCAGCATGTCCTCTTTCATCCTGTTCTTTGCGATAGGGATAGCCCTTGGAGGGGCCCTGGGGTTCTATGCGAAGCCCCTCGCCAAGCTGAGCGCCAAGGTCTACCTCTCCTTCAAGCTCAACAAATCTCGCGTGGGTGGACAGGAGGCCAAGAAAGTCCAGCACGCGCTGAGCACCCTGTCCACCGACCCCAACCAGAGTGTGAACACGTTGATCCTTGGAAGCGACGCCGGCAGCAACAAGGGTGAGGGCGGATGGTGCCGCAGCGACGTCATGATGCTGGTCTGCCTCCAGGAGCGTGACAAGCGCGCGGTCGTGTTCTCGATACCAAGAGACACCATGATCCAGATGCCCGGCTATGGGACCCAGAAGATCAACGCGGCCCATGCCTTCAAGGGGCCTTCGGGTGCCATCGATGCGGCCAAGAACCTCCTCGGGATCGACGTCCACCACTACATCAGCATGCAGTTCGAGGGCTTCAAGAAGATCGTCAACTCGCTGGGTGGCGTGCCCATACACTTGAACTCGGCAATAAACGACCCTCACGCCGGGTCCCTGCCCCCGGGCGACCTGCTGCTCGACGGCGAGCAGGCGCTGGTCGTGGTCCGCAGCCGGAAGCTCCCTAACGGCGACGTGGACAGGATCAAGAGCCAGCAGGCATTCATCAAGGCCCTGATGGCGAAGGCGGAATCACAGAAGAGCGTCTGGAAGGCAAACCAGTTGGTGGACATAGTCTGCGCCAACTGCAAGATGGATTACTCGGCGGGGCAACTGATGGACCTCGCCCAGGAGCTGCAGGGGTTCAGCCTCGACAACGTCCAGTTCGTGACCGTTCCGGGCGACTCGAAGTATATCGGAGGCGTCAGCTACTTCGTCGCAAACATGCCGCTCCTCGCTCAGGTGGCGAGCGAGGTCAAGACGAACACACAGATCACGCCTGCGATGCAGGCGAAGCTCCAATCAGGGGACAGCCGTCGTATCGAGGAACTGAACGCGCCGAACGCGGACGCGATAACGGTCCTGAGCGGGGCTAAGGCGTCGGCTTGGGCGGTACCTACCGTAGCGCAGGAGTTGAGGTTGCTGGGCCACGAGAAGGTCTATGAAGGCTCCACCAAGCAGCCGCTCGCGAAGACCACCATCTACTACAGGCACGAGGCAAAGGACAATTTCGAGCTTATCAAGAAGTCCGTGCCGGAGTTCGCCAACGCCGATATCGTGCCCAACGACCAGATCCCCGCACAGTATAACTCGCCGGTCGTGGTGGTGCTGGGCCCGGGGTTCACCACCCCGAACCTGGTGTCCCTCTACGGGCGCATCGCGCGCCCCGCGTTCAACTTCGAGAACCTCGGCAAGAAAGTCAACTCGTTCAGCTAGCGGGCGGGCGGCTGAGGGGACCCTCTTATTTCGAACCTTGAACTGGAGCCTGTTTCGCGTCCGCGGGGCACAGCGAAACGGAGATCTCACCTGAGCAGGCGGCCTGCGCGAGCAGCTCGGCCTCGCGCGGGGCGACCAGCAGCGTTATGGCCGGCGCGCCCGACTCTTGAGCTGCGTCGTCGTCCTGCGCACCAGCATCTCCGATGCTCAGGATGAGCCTGCCCGTCAGCAGAGTGCCGGTGCGAGGAGGCTCGCCGCTGGTCGAGAGGACGTCGACCCTGTCACCGGGGCGCAGGTCGGCGGACCCCGCGGTGCTCCTCGAGAGCAGGATGGTGTATGCGCGCATGTCCGGCGGGATGCGGGCTGCCAGGTTCGCCGCTCCCTTCCCACCCGCGATCGAAGACGAGGTGACCGGCTCTCCTTTGCCGATGAACCTCAGCGCCCGGGAACCGACGATATCCGATGAGTCGCGGAGGGTTCCGGGGACGAGGTAATCGCGCGGCAAGCTCCAGCTGCCCAGCATGTCGTCTGTTATCGCCGCGCCCATGGCGATGTCGTGCCGGGCGACAGGGACCTTGACGAGGCTTCCACCCCGCTCGCCTTTCATCGTCTTGGATACGTACCCGAGCAGCATCAAGCCGGCGATGA
Source organism: Candidatus Anoxymicrobiaceae bacterium (assembly GCA_036845225.1). GTDB lineage: Bacteria > Actinomycetota > Geothermincolia > Fen-727 > Anoxymicrobiaceae > FEN-680. Next base: position 10,915 of record DAIUEJ010000051.1, read on the forward strand.
CAGCAAAGGCGGTGCCGATGGCGGTGCTGAGCCCGGGCCTTGAGGAGAAGTTCTTGAAGAGCCGCATACCTGGTCCTTTCAGATGAAGGCGGTGGAGAGAGGGAGACGGACTGACGCACAGCAATACAAGCTCATGTTATAGCAGACCAAGCCCGCGTGTCAAGCGCGAAGCGCCCCGGCGGTCGCCGTGATTCCGTGTCACAGGGGGGTGCTACGATGCGGCCATGAAGACAATCGCACGCATAAGCGCAATCACGGCCCTGCTCTCTCTGGCCGGCCTCGAGTCGCACGGCGCCTGGGCATGGCTCGTGCTGGCGGTCGGGCTTGCCGCGGTCGTGGTTCTGTTCGCCGCGTGCTCGCGGCTGGGTTACTTCGAGACGCGCGGCGTGGATACCGGAGACGCCCGGGTTTTCTCTCTGGAAGAGCGCCGACGGGCCACCTCGCGCGAGTCGACACCGCAGGGAACCGCAGCGGGGCAGGCGTCGCGGCGCTAGATGTCGATGAATTCGACCGTCCAGTCGGACATGTCGAGGAAGAGCATCTTCCCGCGAAGCGTGGTCCCGAGCCCCAGGATCACCTTGACCGCCTCCTGCACCTGGATGACCGCCGAGAGGACCGGCGTGGTCGCCGGATTGCCGGTCTCGACCTCGATGCCTCTCGTCTTCTCTTCGCCTTCAGGGGTGGGGGTGAAGCTCGTGAGCCCGGGGTCGCCGGGGAACACCGTCGTCGCCTGCAAGGCGGTGCCCGCTATGGCGCCGTGTATCATCACGACCCCCGCGCTGGCGCACGCCGCCTGGAGGGCCAGCCGGTCGTCGAGGGTGTCGAGCGCGTCGATGACGGCGTCCGCCCCTGTTACCAGTTCGGGAAGGTTCTCGCTGTCCGCTGTCATGTGCCGGCGGATGACTTCCACGTCGCAGTTGATCTCCAGGATGCGGTCCGCGGTGACATCGACCTTGGAGACGCCGAGCACGTCGCTGCAGGCGAAGTTCTGCCGGTTGAGGTTCGTCTCGTCGTAGACGTCGGGGTCGACTATCACGATGGTCCCTACCCCCATCCTTGCCAGCAGCTCCGCCGCGGTGCCCCCGATGCCTCCGGCGCCGACGAGGAGCACCCGGGAGGAAAGCAGCTTCGCCTGCCCGCCCAGGCCGATGGTGCCGATGTTCTTCACGTAGCGCAGGGGCAGAAAGCCGTTGTCCAGTGCGGACGCCGAGACCTCTCGCGTGGTCAGGCCGTGTTCCTCAGCGATGGTGGCTATGTCATGGATGGAAAGGCACTTGTAGAGCTCGCAACCCTCCTGGCGGTCGGCGGCCGCGGCTTTGACTGACTCCAGAAGCCCGGGCGTCGGTCCCATGCTCAACCTCCGGATATCGCGGGTATTATTGCTACCGTGTCACCGTCTGTGATCTTTGTTTCGAGGCCCTGGCGCTTCTTGTTGATGGTGACCGAGCCCACCATCCCCCGCGGTATGCCCAGGGCGTCGATCAGCCCCCGGACATCGGTACCCTCCGCGACCGCCAGGTCGAAGTCGGTCTTCTCGAGCCTCGGGCTCGCCTTGCCGAGCAGTATGGTGGCGACTTTGACCTCGATGTCCATTCGATGCTCCGCGTCGTAGAGACGAGTGCGGCGTCCGCAGGCCGCGGTTCATTGTTGAGGCGCGTTGGTCCTCGCCTTAATGTACCGCATCAGCTCGTCCACCGTAAGGATTCCCTCGACGTGCCCATCCTCCATGACCAGCAGGAACTGGTCGGCGCGCAGCACCCTACGCATGACCTTGTCGAGACTGGCGTCCGGCTCGATCACCTGGTCCTCGGTGAGCGGGCGTGCGACACGCCCCGCGTTGAGGACGTCCCACTCGGAGGGGTTGATGGTGACCAGGTCGTCCCGGTTGACGAGGCCTGTCACTTTGCCCGAGTCGTCGACGACGGGGAACGCCGGCAGGTGGTAGACGTTGAAGTAGTTGTTGCGCAGCGAGGTCAGTGTGGTGGCCTCGCCTACCAGTGGGACGTCCTTGAACATGAGGTCGCGGACCTTGGTGTCGGCGACCGCGAGCCTGAACAGGGTCTGCTGGTAAGAGGCCCTGGAGAGCTGGAAGACGAAGGCGCCGATCAGGATGAGCCAGAAGCCGCTGAACATGCCGCCGTTGACCGCCACGATGAAGAAGAGGCCGACGGCGGCCATTCCGATGGCTACAACCTGCCCTCCTATGCTGGCCGCGCGGGTGGCCTTGCGCAGGTCTCCGGTGATCTTCCAGATGATAGCGCGGAAGACCCTGCCACCGTCGAGCGGGAACCCGGGCAGGAGGTTGAAGGCGCCCACGAACAGGTTGATGGTGAAGAGCAGGTACAGCGGAGCCACGAGTATCGGGCCGCGGGTGGGGCTCGAGGCCACCAGGCGGTACAGCAGGTAGAACACCCCGGCCAGGAAGAAGGTCATCGCCGGCCCGGCAATAGCCATTTTCAGCTCGGTCCCCGGGTCGGTGACGTCCTCGCTCATCTCGGCGACGCCGCCGAAGATGAAGAGGGTTATGCGCTTGATCTGAACTCCGTGGCGCTTCGCGACGTAACTGTGGGAAAGCTCGTGCGCGAGCAGGCCCGCGAAGAACACTATCGCGGTCAGAAAACCGGCTATCCAGGGCCAGGGACCTCCGGGGTAAGCCTTGCCGTTCACCGTTACCGTGATCCGCCGAATAGTGTCGCCGAGGAAGAACCCGATGAGGACGAAGATCACGAGCCAGGTCGGGTTGATGACTATCTCGATGCCCAGTATCCGGGCTATCTTGAAGCCGCTTCGCGGAAACATGGCCTCCCCCTCAGGGCTCGAAGTGGGAGACTTGCTTGAGCATCCGGAAACGGCGCTCGATGTCCGAGCGGCCCAGACCGGTCATGCCGTCCACGCTGAACTTCTCCACGCAGAACGATGCCATCACGGTGCCGTAGATGACCGCGCGGCGGATGTTGCTCTCGGAGGTGTCGCCGGTCGAGGCGAGGTGCCCCATGAAGCCGCCCGCGAAGGAATCGCCGGCCCCCGTAGGGTCGAAGACGGATTCGCACGGGTAGGCCGGGGCGCTGAAGAAGCAGTCCCTGGTAAACATCATCGCGCCGTGTTCGCCCTTCTTGACGATGGCGGTGGTCGGCCCGAGGTCGAGCACGCCGCGCGCGGCTTTGATGAGGTTGGACTCGTCGGTGAGCTGGCGGCACTCGGCGTCGTTGAGCACCATAACGTCGACCCGCTTCATCGTTTTCAGAAGGTCCTCCCTGTAGCCATCGATGTAATAGTCCATGGTGTCACACGCCACGAGCTCGGGTTTCGCCACCTGGTCCAGCACCGACGACTGCAGCGCGGGGATGATATTCGCCAGGAAGACGAACTCGCTGTCCACCTTGCTCTTCGGGATGACGGGCTTGAACCCTTCGAACACGTTGAGCCTGGTATCGATGGTGTCGCGTTCGTTGAGGTCGTAGCCGTAGACGCCCGCCCAGCGGAAGGTCTCTCCTTCCTCCACGGTCAGCCCGCTGGTGTCGATGCCGAGAGAGTCGAAGAAGTCGATGTTCTTTTGCGGGAAATCGCTGCCCACCACCGCTACCACGGAGACGTCCGTGAAGTACGAGGCGGCCACTGAGAAGAATGTCGCCGAGCCGCCCAGGGCGTCCTTCACGGCGCCGAACGGGGTCTTGACGCTGTCGAGCGCTACCGAACCTACGACCAGGACACCCATCACATCAGCCTTTGTGGGGAAGGTACTTCTTGAGGAGGACGCTCAGCCTGTTGCGAGTGACGTCGGGGACGGACTCCGGGGCCGTCGCCACGGCCGGGACCAGCGATTCCCTGCACGCGCATCTGCTCAAGTCGGGCATCTTGAGAATGACCTCTTTGAGTATCTTCTTTGCGGTCTCGGAGTTCTTTTGCACGTACTCGATTATCATGTCGAGGGTGACGTCCTGGGAACCTTCCCTCCAGACGTCGTAGTCGGTCACGAGGGCGAGGCTCGAGTAGCACATCTCCGCCTCGCGGCAGAGCTTGGCCTCCGTCGCCATTGTCATGCCGATGACATCGACGTCCCATGACCTGTAGAGCTTTGATTCCGCACGGGTCGAGAAGGCGGGGCCTTCGATGCAGATGTAGGTGCCCCCCAGCTGAACGGTCGCGCCCACGGAAGTCGCACTCTGATACAGCGCGTCGTTGAGCGAGTTGCAGGTCGGGTCTGCCATGCTCACGTGGACCGCCGGGTTATCGATGAAGAAAGTGCTCTCGCGGCTCTTGGTGAGGTCGATCACCTGGTCCGGGATGACGATGTTCATCGGGTGCAGCTCCTCGCGCATGCTCCCGACCGCGCTGACGCCGATCAACGCCTGGACGCCGAGCGCCTTGAAACCGTAGACGTTCGCGCGGAAGTTGACGCCGGGCGCGGGGATGGAGTGGCCCGGGCCGTGGCGCGACAGGAAGGCGACGTCGATGCCCTGGAGCCGGCCGAGCATGTATTCGTCAGAGGGTTCGCCGTAGGGGGTGTCGACCTTTACGCGCGAGACGATCTCGATATCGGGGATGTTGTACAGGCCGCTTCCGCCGATGATGCCGACGCGACACCCGTCTCCGCTCACGTTCCACACCTCCAGATGCAGGGGTCAGGCACCGTCCACCCCTGCGTCCACCTGTTCCGCCCGACAGGGCCCGCTCTATCGATCACTCTGGGGTAACGAAGGGACAGGCGATCGGAGCCCCTCAGGACGCGGCCTTCTCGGCCTTCTTGGAATCGTCGGGCTTCTTGTCGTCCTTGGCCTTCTTCTTGTCCTTCTCGCTGCCGTCGTTGCCCGAGGACGCCGAGGAAGGCTTGTCCATCTCTTCGGCGATGTCCGAGTAGGACTTGCCCGGCTTGTTGTCGGGCTTCTTCGAATCCGTGGCGTAGAAGCCCGAGCCCTTGAAGACGATTCCCACAGGGTGGAAAACCCTGCGGACGTCGCCGCCGCATTCATCGCAGGACTTTACGGTATCGTCTATGCCGTGAGTCACCTCAAAGGTCCTGTGGCACTTCTTGCACTTATAATCGTACCTGGGCAACTTAAGTCATCACCTCTGCCGGATGCTTACGATATAAATGACCGGCTCGCCGAAAACGGCCGATGCCGGTCCTACCAGATAATACTATATGGCGGAGTCCGGTTTCAATGACGCAGAGCACCCTCGCCGGGCCCGGAGGGCACGCTGGTTGGGTTGGTTTACGGGCCTGTCTTTCGTTATTATTAGACGGGAAGAGGTTACCGGGTCGGCGCGGCCGCGCCGGAGGTCAATGCCATTATGCCACAAGGGAAGATCCTTCTCGCCGACGACAACAAGCTTGTTGTGAAGATCACGTCTGCCATCCTGGAGGGCGCCGACTACGACGTGAGCGTGGCATGGGACGGCCTCGAAGCCATCAACAGGGCGTATTCAGAGGACCCGGACCTGGTGATACTGGACGTCGAGATGCCGAAGATCAACGGTTACCAGGTCTGCCGGCTGCTCAAGGACGACGAGTTCACGCGCGACATCCCCGTCGTCATGCTCACGGGACGCGACCAGCAGAGCGACATGTTCTGGGGGCTCAAGACCGGGGCGGACGCCTACGTGACAAAGGGATTCAAGCCGGAGCAGCTCCTGGAGGTCATCAAGGAGCAGATGGAGGCCGGCGTCGCGCGGCGGACCGGAGACAAGCGCAAGCAGGTCCCGAGGCAGTTGCTGGAGGAAGCGGGCGTGTTCAGCCGCGTGATCGACCTTCTGGACTCCAAGCTCTTCGAGTCCACAATCCTGAACGAGCTGGGATCGCTGGCGAGCGCGAGCCAGGACTACCGCGAGACGGTCAAGACGATCCTCGAGATCATGGCGCGGGTAGTCGGCAACGCCGTCGGGGTCGTGCTCATGTTCGAGGAAGAGGACATGGTCGTCAGCCTGAACCGGGCGACGACGCTCACCGCGCTCGAGGGCATCAAGGAAAAGGTCTTCGAGCTTGCCGGTGCGTACGGGTGGGAGATTGGCTCCAACCCCGACCGGATCAAGGTGAGCGTGTACGGCGATGAAGACCACCTGAAGGCGAAGGGGGACAAGGCCGAACGGGCGTACTCCCACACCTTCATACCGCTCACGGCGCAGAAGAAAGTCATCGGGATGCTGGCTCTTTTCCAGTACCAGAGCCCGGCGTTCGTGAGGGACGCGCAGGTGATACTGGGGCTGGTTCAGAACCAGGTCACGATTGTCATCGACAACGCGAGGCTATACGAGGCCGCGCGGCAACTCGCCATCACGGACGGCCTGACCAAGATCTACAACCACAGGTTCTTCCAGGAGCTGTTCGAGAAGGAATACAAGCGCTCGGACAGGTACAACACGGTCTTCAGCCTGATCATGCTCGACATCGACCACTTCAAGAAGGTCAACGACACCTACGGGCACCTCTGCGGAGACGAGATACTCAAGGGCCTGGCCAACCTCATCAAGAGCTGCCTGCGCTCGATGGACATCGTGGCGCGGTATGGCGGCGAGGAGTTCGCGGTGCTGCTGCCCGAGACCAACGGCGCGGAAGCCTACCAGACCGCGGAGAGGATCAGGCGCTCGGTCGAGGAGACCACCTTCATGGGCACGGAGGCCGGTCTCAAGGTGACAGTCTCCCAGGGGGTCGCCGCTTACCCGAGCATGGACGTCCACGACCGGCAGGACCTCATCGCAAAGGCGGACGGCTTCCTCTACGAGGCCAAGGAGAACGGGCGCAACCGGGTCATCTTCCGCGAGTAAAAAACCGGTGCCAGGAACTTTCTACCCCATTTTTCCACTTTTCCCGATTCGCGGTGGCTGGACGGCGCTGTTCGACCGGTGCCCGGCGCGGGCCAACAGCCTGACAGCAAACTAAACAAAAACGCTCCTCACAAGAATCTGTGGGTGCCACCTGTCCGATAATTCCCTTGGCGAAG
>DAIUEJ010000052.1:0-17677 GCA_036845225.1 Candidatus Anoxymicrobiaceae bacterium
CATCGAAAAGGAACCACCGAGGGCGGGAGCGGTCTTGACCGTAAAGGTGTCAGCGTGGATGGGGCTGTGCGGCGACATGATGACGATAGTCTCGGGAGCGATTCCCTCTATCTCGTCAGCGATCTTCTCGAGGGCAACGGCGCTGCTCTGGACATGGCGAACTTCCGGGCCGCCGACCTCCGGCACCAGTATCGGGGGGTGAGGCGCAACGCAGCACAGCTTCAGGTAATCCATGGGAACCCCTCCTGGCCGACGGTCACTTTCCCTTTACTATCTTCAGCGCCGCCTTGCGGGCCTTGTCGAACGCCTCCTTGCTCCTGGCCTCGACGTAGATGCGCACCAGGGGCTCCGTGCCCGACGCCCGTACCAGCATCCAGGTGTCGTCGGCGGTGATGACCTTGACGCCGTCGCGAAGGTCCACCTTCTGCACATCCTCGTCGCCGAGCTGGCGAGGGGGGCTCTCGCGCAGGGCCTCCATCAGCGCGTCGCGGCGGCTCTCTGTCATCTCGACGTCGATCCGCTCGTCGAAGCAGGGCCCGAACTCGCGGTAGATGTTGTCGAGCAGCTCCGAGAACGGCTTCTTGAACCGCGCCGCTATCTCGATCAGGATCAGCCCCGCGACGAGGCCGTCTTTCTCGGGGATGTGGCCCGCGATGCTCATCCCTCCGCTCTCTTCGCCGCCGAGGATTATCATCTTCTTTCGCATCAGCTCGCCGATGTACTTGAACCCCACCGGGGTCTCGAGCACGCGGCAGCCGTTGTGCTCGGCGATCGTGTCCAGCATGTGTGTGGTGGCAAGCGTGCGCGCGACCGCCCCGCCGGTAGGCTTGTAGGTGAGCATGTACCACAGCATCAGGGTGAGAGCCTTGTTCGGGGTGAGGTAGATGCCTTTCGAGTCCACAACCCCGAACCGGTCGGCGTCGCCGTCGAGAGCCACCCCGAGGTCGGCCTTGTTGTCGAGGACCGCCTTCCGGCACTCCTTGAGGTTGGACTCGATTGGCTCCGGCAGGATGCCTCCGAACTCGGGGTCCAGGTAGCAGTGGAGAGGCACCACAAAGGCGTCCATGTGAGCGAGCGTCCTCATGAACACGTTCTGTCCGGACCCGTACATGGGGTCGAAGAGTATCTTCACCTTCGAGCGCTCGATCACCGACCGCTCGACGAGCGTGAGCAGTTGCTTGATGTACTCATTGCTCACGTCCAGCTTCTTCATCGGCGCGAGGGTCCTGCCGGGGGGTGGCTCAAGGCCGCCCTCCTCGAGGATGGTGCCGATCTCCCACTCGATGTCATCAGTTATGTCGGGGGTCGCCGGGCCCGCGTACTGCGGGATGAACTTTATCCCGTTGTAGGCCGGCGGATTGTGGCTGGCCGTCAGCATTATCGCCCCGGCCGCTCCCACGTTCTTGACCGCGAACGCAGCCTGGGGGGTGGGGCAGAAAGTCTCCATGCGGAGCGCCGCGATACCGTTCTTCATGAGGACGTCGGAGACGACGTCCGCAAAACCCTCCGAGTGCGTCCTGGTGTCGTATGCGACCACGCACCCCTTCTGAGCGAGCTCCTTCTCATAAAGGTAGTTGCTGATCGCCTGCGTTATGACCCTCACGTTCTTCTCGTTGAAGTCGGTGTCAACGGTCGAACGCCACCCGTCGGTGCCGAAGGTGATCTCAGTCACGTCAACCACTCCCTGGGTAAGCAAGCCGGTTGAAAAAGTATAGCACTCCAGTGCTCCATCCCACAGATATCCTGGCATTCGAGGGCCGCTGCATCCACGCCTGCCACGTTGCGCTCCCTCGGAGTATTCAACGAGTACGACTCGGTCGTGTGCCTTGCAGGCGCGGCGCCCCGGCGCTCTCTGTGAGTAAAGTTACCTGTAGGACGGAACACTAGAGGGCCGACTTCTTTATCTCGGCCTCGTAGGTGTCGAGGATGGCGCGGCAGTCGGCGTCGCCGTCGCCCTCGGCGTAAAGATGGAGAACGGGCTCCTCCTGGTCGGGTATCACCAGCACCCACCTGGAGCCCTGGTCCCAGGAGATCTTGATGCCGTCGGTGGAGTCCACCCCGTCGCCCTGGTGGGTCTCGAGCAGTGTCCTCATCACGGTTCCCTTGCTCTCCCACGAGGTGAACACCTCGCGCCGCATCAGGCTGTAGGAGGGGAGTCCATCGACCAGTTCCGAGAGCGTCATGCCGGTGAGCGCCAGCATCTCGAGGAGCTTGGCGAACGCCATCATAGCGTCGTAAGCCGGCATGAAATCGGAGAAGATGAAGCCACCGTCCCCGCTGCCGGCGAAGACCACGCCCTCCCCCCTCGCCTCTCCCATGATGCTCGAGCGGTCGATGCGGGTCCGCAGCACCTCGAAGCCGCGCTGGCCAGCGATGCTGTCGATTGCGGTCGGCTGGTTCACCGGGATGGCGAGCTTCCCCGGGGGTTTCACGCTCCTGGTGAACAGCTCCACCATCGCGACCAGGAGGTCGCTGCCCGCAAGTATGCCGCCCTTGTCGGTGACCACCGCGAGCCGCTCGGCCCCGTTGTCGAACAGCAGCCCCAGGTTCGCGTTGAATGACACCGCAACCTCACCGAGCCGCTTGAGGGATTCCTCCCGGCTGGGACGGGCGGTGATGAGGCGCTTCTCGTCCGTATAGGCGTTGAGGCTCAGCACCTCGCAGCCGAGCTTCCCCAGCAGCCCCGGCATGATCAGCGAGGCGGCGCCGTAGCCGTAGTCGAACACGACTTTGAAATCAGCAGACGTGATCGCCTCGACGTCCAGCTTCTCCTCGAGCGCGCGCGCGTAGGCCTCCCTGGCGCGGGCGGGGTAGTAGATCTCGCCGAGCTCATCAAGAAACGCGCGCCGGAAGTCGTTGCGCGAGTAGATCTGCTCCATCTTCCTGCGGGCGTTGGGGTCTAGGTCGCGCCCCCGCTCGTCGAAGAAGTTGATGTCTATCCACTGCGGGTCCCTCTCGCTGGTGCGGGTGTCCACCCCGCCCTGGTCGTTGTGGCTCTCCACCGTGAAGCGGTTCACCGGGACGGCGCTCACCTCGAGGTCGCGGCAGTGGACCCCCGAGGCGTTCATCCCCGCCATGAAGGCTCGCTTGATGATACGTGCCGAGCGGGTGCCGTCGCGGCTGGTGACGACCTGGGAGTTCACCGGGAGCGTGGAGCCGTACGCCATCCCCAGGCGGACCGCCATCTCCGGCGTGATATCGACGTTGAGGAGCCCCGAGACGCCGCGCTTGCCGAACAGGGAGCGCATCCCCCTCGACTCCCAGATGATGCTGGAGTTGACGGTGGCGCCCGCGTCGACTGTCTTGAAGGGGAAGATGAGCACGCCCTGGTTGATGATGGCATTGTCCCCGACCAGGCAGTCGTCGCCGAGCACGGCACCCTCGTCGATGCGGACCCCGGACTTGATGTCGCAGTTCCGCGAGACCACGCATCCCCTGATATGCCCGGAGGGGCCTATGTAGGTGTTGTCCATGATTATGGAGCGGTGCACGAAGTTGTCCCTCTTGATGACCACGTTGTTGCCGACGACCGAGTACTCGCGGATCTTGCTGTCGGACTCTATCTTCACGTGGTTGCCGACGAGGGCCGGGCCCGAGAGGCGGACCGACTCGTCGATCTCCGCGCCGTCACCCAGCCAGACGTTGTTCTCCATCCTGTGCCCGGGGACGTTGACGTCGACCAGGCCGTCCAGTATGTCGCGGTGCGCGGCAAGGTACTGCTCCAGGTTGCCGACGTCGGTCCAGTATCCGTCTGCCACGAAGCCGTAGAGCGGGAACCCGTTCTCGAGCATCTGCGGGAAGAGGTCCTTGGAGAAGTCGTACGGCCGGTCGTCGGGGATGAGGTTGAGCACCTCGGGCTCCATGACATAGATGCCGGTGTTGATGGTGTCCGAGAACACCTCGCCCCAGCCGGGCTTCTCCAGGAAGCGCTCGATCCTCCCATCCTCGGAGGTTATCACCAGCCCGAACTCCAGGGGGTTCGGCACTTTCTTGAGGACGATGGTCGCCATCGCCCCGCGCTCTTTGTGAAAGTCAGTCGCGGCCCTGAGGTCGATGTCGGTCAGCGCGTCGCCGCTCACCACGAGGAATGTCCTGTTCAGGAGGCTGCGCGCGTTCTTGACGCTTCCCGCGGTGCCGAGCGGGCTTTCTTCCGTCACGTAGCTCATCCGAACGCCGTGGGCCTCACCGTCACCGAAGTAGTTCTCTATCAACGTCGGAAGGAACTGAAGGGTGACGACGATGTCACCGAAGCCGTGCCTCTTCAGCAGCTCGATGATGTGCTCCATGAGCGGTTTGTTGACGACCGGGACCATGGGCTTTGGCCGGTTGCTGGTCAGCGGGCGCAGGCGCGTGCCCTGCCCTCCGGCCATCACCACCGTCTGGATGTCAACCGCGTCACTGTCGGCCATGCTCACCACCTTGTTCAGGCTACTCGGAGGCCTGCGGCGTAGGGTCCTGTGGGGCGCCGCCCTCCTGCTCCTCCTTGAGCAGCGCCGCAACGCGCGAAACGTATATGCCCATGGAGGCCAGGGACCAGAACATCCCGATAACGAACAGCCAGAGGCCCCAGGTCTCCCAGGTGTTGAACGCGCCGAAGTTGAACCCCGCGAACCCCACCCAGCTCGTGCCGGTCGGAATGGAGAGGATCAGGCAGCCGATAGCCGCGAAGAGAGTCGCGGTCGCGACCTTGCCCGTCCAGTGTACGGCCACCTTGGAGGCGTCGATCTTCCTGATGAACGGATATCCTGCCGCCATCAGTACGTCCCTGCCCAGGACGATGACGAGGAACAGCAAGGGCAGCACGTGCAGGCAATATAGAGCGATCAGCGCGCCGCCGATGAACAGGCGGTCGGCAAGCGGGTCCAGCATGATACCGAACTTGGAGACCGTCTTGGTGCGCCTCGCTATCTGGCCGTCGAACCAGTCCGTCACGGCGCCGACGCCGAAGACGAATGCGGCAGCAACCCGGTACGCGGTGTTGTCTTTTGAAAGCACCATGAAGATGATGAACAAGGGCAGCAGTGCGACCCTGAGCAGGGTCACGATGTTTGCGAGGTTCCGCTTAAACCACTCCAACATATACCTCCAAAAGACAGGATGCCAGCCGGCGATCGGCTTCGGTCATCATTACGCGGCCGTTTGACCGTCCGGTTTCAACAGAAGGATTTGGTCGGGACGGCCGGATTTGAACCGGCGACCCCTGGTCCCCCAGACCAGTGCGCTAACCTGACTGCGCCACGTCCCGACGAGCCATGTGGTAATTGTAGCAAAACCGCGCAGAGGGGTCAGGCACAGTCCAATGACGCCTGCAAATGACAAGGCCCCCTGGACGGGGGCCCTGCTAGTGAATCCGAGCGCCGCGTGCTACTTCTTGCCGATCGCGTCCTTCAGCGCCTTGCCCGGCCTGAACGCCGGAGCCTTGCTCGCAGCGATCTTGATCTTCTGCTTGGTCTGCGGGTTTATGCCCGTGCGCGCCTTCCTCTTCCTCACCTCGAAGGTGCCGAAGCCTACCAGCTGTACCTTCTGGCCCTTCTTCAGCGCCTTGGTGATGCCGTCGAGCGTGGCGTCGACCGCCTCAGCGGCGTCCTTCTTGGAGATCTTTACCTTCGCTGCCACCTCGTCCGCAAGCTCTTTCTTAGTCAAGAACTTCACCCCCTTCCGTGAGCCCCTTTTAGGCATTGTTCAACCATCCGCGCTGATGTCCCTTCCGAAAATCAAAAAAAATGGCTCAATTCAGGGGTTTTTCGCGGTCGAGAGGCAAATATCGCGATTATTACAGGCTTTTTCGGCTAGCCCGACCGCTCTTTTCCGGCGGTGCGGAAGTGGACCCGCAGCGGGCTGCCCCAGAACCCGTACTCCTCGCGAAGCTGCCTGGCGATGTATTTTCTGTAGTCGGGCTTGACGATGCCGGCATCGTTCACGAATATCACCACGGTCGGCGGAGCGGTCCCGGCCTGTGTAGCGTAGTACATCTTGAGCTGGCGGCCTCCCTTTCGCGGGGGCGCGAGCTTCCCTTTGATGTTTGAGAGGAAGTCGTTCAGGACTGGCGTCGGGATGCGACGGTTCCATTCTTCGTTCACCGTGTCGACCAGCGGCAGGATCTTGTCCATGCCCCGCCCGGTCAAGGCCGAGACGCGCAGCAGGGGCAGGTGGGTGGCGTAACGGAACTTGTAGCCCAGCCCCTCCATGACCTCCTTGGCCTTCACCTTGTCCTCGACCAGGTCCCACTTGTTGATGAGGATGATGCAGGCTCGCCCGCGCGCCTCTATCTTGCTCGCTATCCTCTGGTCGTGCTCCGTCGGCCCCTCGGACGCGTCGACGACCAGCAGCACCACGTCCGCGTCCTCGATAGCGCGGAAGGTCCGCACCGACGAGTAATACTCGATGTCGGTCATCCCCGTCCGCTTCTTGCGGATTCCCGCGGTGTCGAGGATCCGGTAGCGCCTGCCTTCACGCTCCACGATGGTGTCGATCGTGTCCCGGGTGGTATGCGGCTCTTCGTGCACCAGCGCCCTCTGCTCGCCGGCCATCCGGTTGAGGACCGACGACTTGCCCACGTTGGGACGCCCCACTATTGCCACCGCGATCTCGGGCTCCGAAACGACCGCCGCCGACTGGGGCATCTTCTCGACTATCCGGTCGAGCAGGTCCCCGATGCCGAGGCCGTGCTGCGCGGAGATGGTTATGGGGTCGCCGAGGGCGAGAGCGTAGAAGGCACTCGCCTCGTTCTCGAGCGCGGGGCTGTCGACCTTGTTGACCACCAGGAGGACTTCGCGCTTGAGCCGCTTCAGGCGCCGCGCCAGCCACTCGTCGTCGTCCGTCACGCCTGTCTTGACGTCCACCAGCATGATGATGACGTCGGCTTCCTCCGCCGCGAAGAACGCCTGCCGCTCGACCTCGCCGGACAGAAACCCCTCTTCGATGCCCACTCCACCGGTGTCGGCCACGACGAACTCACGGTCGCGCCACCTGGCCGGAACGTATTTCCTGTCCCGGGTGACGCCGGGCATCGAGTCGACGATCGCCGCCATGCGCGCGGAGAGCCGGTTCATCAGCGTCGATTTGCCGACGTTCGGGCGGCCCAGGATCGCGACCACCGGAACCTTGTTAGCCTTCAACTGCCCGGACCTCCCCGGGACAGGCGACTCAGAGCTCCCACGAGTTCCTCCCCTTCACAAGGCACGGCCTCAACCGGCAGCCCCGCCATCTCCGTCAACATCTCCAGCGACATCCCGTCGATGAAATCGATTGCGTCGCCCAGCGCCTTCGCCGGCACCAGCACCCTCTTCGCGCCCTCGGCAGCGGCCAGACCTGTTGCTGCGTCCCTGCCCGGCAGCAGGCCGCAGACGTTCACCTTATCACCGAAGAGAGTGTTCTCACAGACTACCAGGCGCGCGCCCGTCTTCTCGATGCCGAGAGAGCCAAGCCCCCAGGCCCCGATCGGGGTCGTGACCAGTGCCAGCCCCTCACAGCTGCCGGCCGGAATCGGCTCCTTCAAGGCCTCCGTGAAGGAGTCCCTGAAAAGCCTGGCGATGCCGATACCGTTCTCGAGCTGCTCGAAGCTCGAGTAGTACTCGGCGGCCGGCGGCTGGCGGCCCGCCATGAAGAAAAACTCGTCGGCCGCGAATGGGCCCGCGCCTCCGAAGGCGCTCGTCCAGCGCTCGAGCTGCTCGAGAACCTCCGCCGCGGACGCACGGTCGAAACCGTAGCTCGCCGGCATGGTCTTGACGCCGCCAGCGGTCAGCCCGACCGGGACCACGCCTACGGAGCCGACGCCGCCGTGAAGCCCGAGCAAGTACTCGAGTGTCCTGTCCAGATGCTCCGCGTCGTTCACGCCGCGCACCAGCACGATCTGTACGTGGATATCTATGCCTGACCTCAGAAGCTCTTCCAGCACCCCGAGCGCCCGCCCCGCCCCCGGGTTCCCGAACAGAGTCCGGCGGACGTCGTCCTCGGACGAGTGCAGGCTCACGTACAGTGGTGAAAGCCGCTCGGCCTTGATGCGCTTTAGGTCCCGCCTGCCGAGATTGGTGAGGGTGATGAAGTTCCCCGATAGAAAGCTGAGCCGGTAATCGTCGTCTTTCACATACGCCGAGGGTTTCAAGCCGGCAGGCAACTGGTCGACGAAGCAGAACATACACTGGTTCTCGCAGGTCATCAAGCGACCGAACACCGGCTCCGCGATCTCGATGCCAGCGGCGGCCCCGCGCAGCTCCAGTATCGCTGTAACCGCATCCTCTGTGCGGACGATGTCCAGCACGTGGGTGCCGTCGTCGCTGAGGGCCATATAGAAGTCTATGAGGTCCCTCAGGGGACGCCCGTCGACCCGTATTATCCGGTCGCAGGGCAGGACTCCCGCCGCCTCGGCCGGGGACCCGCCGGCCACCGCGACAACAGTCGCCGGGCCGAAGTCATCTCTCTTCAATCAACCTCCAGGAATGGCTTCTAATCATGACTTCTCACGTTAAACCAAGCGCATCCCCAAGACAAGGAAATGGGTCAAAGGAGGCTTGAGGACGCGTTACTCTTCACCTGACCGATACGCTATAATTACATACCGTTGTCTTAACCATGACCTTTACAGGGGGACTGATTGTGACTGCATCCGAGACAATGAAGACCGCCGGGCTGTTCGGCCACGGCGGTTCCGGCAAGACCACGCTCGCGGAATCGATTCTCTATGCCGGCGGCGCCATCACGCGCATGGGCGACGTCGAGCAGAGCAACACCACAACCGATTTCGACGAAGAAGAGATGAAGCGGAAGATCTCGATCAACTGCGCGATGGCGCCTGTTGACTGGAAGGGAACGCATATCACCTTCATAGATACGCCGGGATATGCCGACTTCGTTGGCGACGCGATCTCGAGCATGCGAGTGGTGGATACGGCCTGCTTCGTGGTCTCCGGCGTCGACGGTGTCGAGGTCCAGACCGAGATCATGTGGGAGCGCGCCGCGGAAGCCGGCGTTCCCAGGGTCATATTCGTGAGCAAGCTCGACCGCGAGCGTTCGAGCTTCGACCGCACCATGGCTGACATCCGCGAGACTCTTGGCGGCAACGTGGTAGCGCTGATGCTTCCTATCGGAGAGGAGCACGGCTTTACGGGGATAGTAGAACTGTTCAGCGGCAAGGCTTTCGAGGCCGCCGGCCCGGGTAAGTCCAAAGAGGTCCCGGTTCCGGACGAGCTGGCGGACGCCCTCGCGGACGGGCTCGATAAACTGACCGAAGCGGTCGCGGAGACCGACGACGCTCTGCTCGAGAAGTACCTGGAAGAGGGGGAGCTCTCCCCCGCGGAGATAACTGAAGGCCTTCACCAGGGTGTCCGTAACGGCACCCTCATCCCTGTGCTCTGCGGCTCGGCCTCCAAGGGCATCGGCATCCCGGAGTTCATGGACTTCGCCTCGAGCGTGCTCCCCATCCCCGAAGACCTGCCCGAGGTCACGGGCACGCTCCCGGGCAAAGATGAGGAGGTCACCCGAGAGCGCAAGACGGACGAACCCATGTGCGCGCTGGTGTTCAAGACTCTGGCTGACCCCTACGTCGGTAAGCTCACTTACTTCCGCGTTTTCTCGGGCGTCTTCAAGGCGGACTCGGCTGTGCTCAACTCCACCCACGGAAAGGTCGAGCGCGTCGGGCAGATATACAGGGTCATGGGAAAAGAGCAGGCCAGCGTCCCCCAACTGGTCGCGGGCGAGGTCGGGGCGGTAGCGAAGCTGTCGGAGACGTTCACCGGCGACACGATGTGCGACAAAGACAAACCTATCGTCCTGCCGCGCATCGAGTACCCCGCGCCCGTGATGTCGCTAGCCGTCGCTCCTAAGGCGAAGGGTGACGAGGACAAGCTCTCGACCGCTCTCCACCGGCTCCGCGAAGAAGACCCGATGCTCACCGTACGGCGCGACACAGAGGTCAACCAGACACTCATCTCCGGCGCGGGCGAGACGCACATCGACGTGGTCGTCGAGAAGATGCGCCGCAAGTTCGGGGTGGACGTCGCGACCGACCTGCCGCGCATCCCCTACAAAGAGACCATCCGCAAGAGCGTGGAATCCGAAGGCAAGCACAAGAAACAGACCGGCGGCCACGGTCAGTACGGACACGCTTACCTGCGCCTCGAGCCACGCCAGCGCAGCGAGGGTTACGAGTTTGAGGACAAGATCGTGGGCGGGGCGATCCCCAGGAACTACATCCCCGGGGTCGAGAAGGGCGTCGTTGCGGCGATGACGGAAGGTTACCTGGCGGGCTACCCGATGGTCGACATGAAAGTCACCCTCTACGACGGCTCGTTCCACGCTGTCGACTCCTCGGAACTGGCGTTCAAGATGGCCGCCTCCAAGGCTATGAGAGACGGAGTCGCCAAAGCGGATCCCGTCCTGCTCGAGCCGATCATGGACATCGAGGTCACGGTCCCCGACCAGTTCATGGGGGATGTCATCGGCGACCTGAACTCGAAGCGCGGCCGCATCCTGGGGATGCTGCCGAAGGGCAAGATGCAGGTCGTGAGCGCGCAGGTGCCGCTGGGCGAGATGCGCCGCTATTCGATAGACCTCCGTTCGATCACAGGCGGCCGCGGCGTCTTCAAGATGGATTTCTCGCACTACGAGGAAGTCCCCGAGCACATAGCGCAGAAGATCATCGAGCAGGCGAAGAAGGAAAAGGAAGAGTCCTGAGCCTCACGCCTTTGACAGTTGCTCGGTCAGCCTCTCCCAGACCTGGTCCAGGCTGAGCGGCAGCACGCGCGTCTGGGCTATCACCGGCATGAAATTCGCGTCGCCCGCCCAGCGGGGCACCACGTGCATGTGGACGTGTTCGGTGATGCCGGCCCCCGCGATGCGAGCCATGTTTATCCCCACGTTGAAGCCCTCGTTGCCGAACGCCTCCCGCGTCGCTTTCATGCAACGCTTCGCGACGTCCATCATCTCGGACAGGGTCTCGGCGTCCAGGTCCTCGATGGTCCCGGTGTGCTTGTAAGGTGCGATCATGAGGTGCCCGGAGGAGTACGGGAACAGGTTCAATATCGCGAAGCACTTCTCCGCGCGATAGACGACCAGGTTCTCGCGGTCCTTGTCGTCCGCCGACTTCTCGCAGAATATGCAGCCGGTCCGGTCGTCCACGGTGCTCACGTAATCGTACCTCCACGGGGTATACATGATATCCACGTCTAGACCTCTAAGGACATGCGGCTCGATATCTCTAGCTGTAGTTCATCCATGAACTTCGCGAGGTCGACTCCCCTCTCGTCACGGCCCGCGAGGGAACGCACGCTGACGTTGCCGGCCTCGACTTCCTTGTCCCCCACTATCGCCATGTACGGGACCTTCATGCGCCAGGCCTTGCGGATCTTGTTCCCGGTGGTCTCGCGCTCTTCGTTCACTTTCACGCGTATCCCGCGCTCGGACATCCTGGACGCGACTGAGCGCGCGTAGTCGAGGTGCCGGTCGGCTATGGGAAGCACCTCCACCTGGACCGGGGCAAGCCAGGTCGGGAACGCGCCGGCGTAGTGCTCGATCAGTATGCCCAAGTACCGCTCCAGGCTCCCGAGGACGGTGCGGTGTATCATGACCGGCGTGTGCTCCCTGTTGTCCGCGCCGGCGTAGGTCATCTCGAAGCGCCGGGGAAGATTGAAGTCGAACTGTATGGTCGGCCCCTGCCAGTAGCGACCGATGGCATCCTGCAGCTTCACGTCTATCTTGGGGCCATAGAAGACACCCTCACCCTCATCCACAAAGTAATCGAGGCCCTGGTCCTCGAGCGCCTTCTTGAGGATGGCGGTCGCGGTGTCCCAGTCCGCGTCAGTGCCGACCGAGTGGTCAGGGCGCGTGGAAAGCGCGATCTTGAAGGTGGTGAACCCGAACATTCGCTGCGCCTCGAAGGCGAACTCGAGCGCGTCGTTGACCTCTTTCTCCCCCTGCTCCATGGTGCAGAAGATGTGAGCGTCGTCCTGGGTGAAGCCTCGGACCCGCAGCAGCCCGTGCAACACGCCGGACCGCTCGTGCCGGTAGACCGTGCCCAGTTCGAAGTACCTGATGGGCAGCTCGTGGTGGCCGCGGGTGCGCGACTTGTAAACGTATATATGCGCCGGGCAGTTCATGGGCTTGATGCCGTAGCCCTGGCCATCGACCTCGAAGAAGTACATCGGGTACTCCATGTCCAGATGCCCGCTGGTCTTCCACACCTCGCGGCGCATCACGTGGGGCGAGATGACCAGCTGATACCCGCGCCTCGCGTGTTCGACCTTCAGGAAGTCCTCGATGACGGTGCGGACAATGGCGCCGTTGGGATGGTAGACGACCAGCCCGGGGCCTATCTCCTCCCGTATCGAGAACAGCTCCAGCTCACGGCCCAGGCGGCGGTGGTCCCGCTTCTCGGCTTCCTCCCGCAGCCTCAGGTACTCCTCCAGGTCCTCTGAGGTTTCGAACGCAGTGCCGTATATCCGCTGCAGCATCTCGCGGTTCTCGTCGCCGCGCCAGTACGCGCCGGCGATCGAGAGCAGCTTGAAGGCCTTGAGGCGCCCGGTCGTCGCGAGGTGGGGGCCCCTGCAGAGGTCCACGAACTCGCCCTCCTCGTAGAGGGTCAAAGCCTCGTCACCGATGTCCTCGATGAGCTCGACCTTGTACGGCTCTCCCCTCTCGCGGAACAGCGTGACAGCCTCCTCGCGCGACAGCACGCGCCGCCTCACGGGAAGGTCCTCAGCGACGATCCTGGACATCTCTTCCTCGATCGCGGCGAGGTCCTCGGGCTTGAAGGCGTCCTCGAGGCCGAAGTCGTAGTAGAAGCCGTCCTCGATCGCCGGGCCTATCGCCAGCTTCGCATCCGGGTAGAGCCGCTTGACCGCCTGCGCCATCACGTGCGAAGCGGTGTGCCGGTAAGCCTCGGCGCCTCTCGGCTCATCGAAGCCCAGGAACTTGAGGTTGCCTCCGGTCTGTAGCGGACGGTCCAGCTCGACCGATTCCCCGTCGACCTCGGCTATCACCGACCCCTCAGGCAGGCTCTCTCCCGCTATCTCCAGCACTCCCAGGGGCGTCATCCCTGCCTGGACTTCGACCGCCGAACCGTCTTCGAGGACCACCTTCAGCATCTCATCGGCCATGCGACATCTCCGCTTTATTTCTCAGGGTTGTACAAAAAAAATGGTGGGCGCGAGTAGGATCGAACTACCGACCTCTTCCGCGTCAAGGAAGCGCTCTCCCACTGAGCTACGCGCCCACGTCAACTCAAAGATATCATTGATTTTGACTGAGTTATATTATCTTATGGAGTATGAAAGTTCAAACCGAATGGCGGGTGTTCTTGTGCCTGTATGCCTTAACTGCGGCAAAGAGATAGAGCCCGGTGAGAACGTGTGCGGGGACTGCGCCCAGCGTGACCAGGACGGGGCGAATCAGCTGCTGAACCTGGGCCCTCCGAGTCGTTACAAGCCCAGGCGTTCGCGAAACTGGCTGGTCCTGTCCGTGATGGCCTTCGTGCTCGCGGCAATCCTCTTCGGCGCGGGTTTCCTCCTCTTGAACGCGGTGCCCACGAACCCCAAGGTCCAGGCCACGGCACAGGCGAACATCTGCCACCACCACCTCCAGAACATCCAGACCGCCATTAACGACTACTACAAGAACACCCGCCAGTACCCGCCGACCGGCCGGCTGAACGAGAAGAGCCCTCTCGTCATCGACAAATATCTGGAAGGGGCGTCCAGGTGTCCCTCTACCGGTCACCAGTACCTCATAGAGAGCATGGACGGGAAATACACGGTGATCTGCGACAGCGGCCTCGCGGGGCATGGTCTCTGACGAGGCAGCGCTCTTGAGGCTCCGGCCTACTTCGACCCACCTATCAACTGTTCCACCTGGGCGACCAGCTTCTTGAGGTCCATGGGTTTGGTGAGGTAGACGTCCGCGCCCACTTCCATCATCTGTTTCTTCTTCTCCGGGCTGTGGAACGCGGTGAGGGCGATGATCGGGAGGTGCTGCGTGCCCATCTTGGCCCTGACGGCGCTGCACACCTCCATACCGTCCATCTTCGGCATGTTCACGTCGAGTATCATCACATCGGGCTTCCTGGCGTCGAAGGCCTTCAGGGCTTTCTTGCCGCTCAGGGCAACCGCGACTTCCATGCCGGACTTTTCGAGATACAACCTGACGACTTTGGCGAAGTCCTTGTCGTCGTCAACGAGCAGCACGTAACCTCTAGATTCTTCCATGACCTCCCTTTCCGGGGCGAAACCTGGCGTGCAACGGGGTTCCTGGCTACACACAGAGGATAGACAAGACAAACTATTGCAGGTAAAGGATATTAGAAGGGGCGCGTTCGTTCAATGGTGGATGCTTACGGGCCCTGTTCGACCTCGAATGCTCCGGCGACCCATTCGAATTCTGTCTGCCAGTCGCGCTGTCCGCCGCCGCCCGGGTTCCATCCGGGACTATCGGGGTGGGCGCCGGTGCACGACTCGAGGTCCCTGATGCCGACCACGTAGAACGCTCCCTTTGCGGGGTTCGCGCCGTAAGAGCCGGCGGGGTACTTGTAGTAATGATAGTTGCCCGTCGGAGTGACGGTATGCAGGCCTGTCGGGTCCGCGATAATGTGCTCGACGTATCCGGTGGCCTTGAGATCGCGTATGAAATCACCGTCCGCGTCACCGTCCCAGCCGCTGTAGTCGTTGTCCACGTTATCCGGAAAGTGCTCGGTGTTGTAGCAGTAGAGGTTGAGGGCGGCGGTGACAGCCTTCATGTTGGCAAGCCTCGTCTTGTCTGCCGAGGCCCTCACGCTGTGGATCCAGACCGGAACAGAGATCCCCACCAGGATAGCTATCACGAGGATGACGACCATCAGTTCGATCAAGGTGAAAGCGGCGGCATCAGAGATCCTGAACGTAGAGCCAACGCTATGACACCCGCTCATGCCACGTCTCATGACACGCACCTGCCTTCACGCTGATAGCGTATGGAATCCGCTGCCGACACCATGACAATGTCTTCCTCCCTTGACCCTTCTCGCGCAACTATTTATTAGACGCCGGCATGTCTCAAACGGGTCTCATGGGGAGGCGCTGGAGGCGGCGGTCGGAATTGAACCGACGATGGAGGTTTTGCAGACCTCTGCCTTACCACTTGGCTACGCCGCCCGGCTTCTGTATTTTACACGAAGATTCCGGGCATTTGTGCTGTACGCTCGCTGCGTCCTGTGTGCCGAACCCCCGCCGCGGTAGTAGGTTCCGCGTCCGGGATATCGAAAGGAATCCTCACCAGAGCCCGAACGTCATCGAGGTGGATCATGAAAGCTGTCCTGTATAAAGGCCCGCGGGAAGTCTCTGTCGAGGAGATCGAAGACCCCGTCATCGAGTTCCCACGGGACGCGGTCGTGAAGATAACATCGACGGCCATATGCGGGACCGACCTTCACATCTATGACGGAAGGACCGCGGTCAGCCCCGGAAGCTCGCTCGGCCACGAACCGCTCGGGGTCGTCGAAGAGGTGGGTGACGCGGTGGTCTCGCTGAAGCCGGGCGACAGGGTTGCCATCACCTTCAGCGTCTCCTGCGGACACTGCTATAACTGTTCCAGGGGATTCTTCGCGGCGTGCCTCACTTCCAGCCCCGGAAAGATCGGAGGACGGATCGGCCACCTCGGTGGTTCGCCGTATGGCGGAGGCCAGTCGGAGTACCTCCGCGTCCCGTTCGCCGACATGAACTGCGTTCCTCTTCCGGGCACGCCCGGAGACGAGCTCGAAGACGATTTCGTCCTGCTCAGCGACATCTTCCCTACCGGATATCACGCCGCAATGCTCGCCGGCGTCGAGCCGGGCAGCACAGTTGCGGTCTTCGGCGCCGGACCGGTAGGCCTGCTGTCCGCTTACTCCTCTCTGCTGCGCGGGGCGAGCGAAGTGTACCTTGTCGACTTCCACCAGGACCGGCTCGCGAAGGGCGCGCAGATCGGGGCAATACCCATCGACGCCACAGGCTCGGACCCTGTTGAAGTGATCATGCAGATGCGCCGCGAGCGCGCCTCTCTGCCGGGCGAAGAGAAGATGGCAGGAGTGATGTGCGGTATCGACGCGGTCGGCTACCAGGCGCGTGACAGGAACGACCCATCGCGCGAGAGGCCGACCCAGGTCATCGAGGACCTCGCAAGGCTGGTCAACGTCACCGGCTCTCTCGGCATCATAGGAGTCTACCAACCGTACGACCCCGGCGCGGCCTCCGAAGAGGCACAGCGCGGCGAGTACGTCCTGCCCTGGGCGCTGCTCTGGGTGAAGCAACTGACGATAGGCACCGGTTCGACCCAGGCAAAGAGGTACGCCTTCCAGCTCCGCGACCTGATCGTCACCGGCAGGGCGCGACCGGGCTTCATCGTGAGTCACAACGTGCCGCTCGACGAGGCGCCCGACGCCTACAGGATGTTCGACAAACGCGAGCCGGGATATACGAAGGTGGTCCTGAAGCCGTGACCGCTCGAGGAGCCGCTCCAGGCGCGGTCGGCGGCGCTACTTTACGCGCACGGTGTTGATGAGATCGAAGAACTGCTTCTGGGCTTCGCCCTGGTCAGCTCCCCCACCCTCCAGCGGCGTGATGAGCACTATGGTGTAGGCGATGTTCCCTTTGAGAAGAAACGCCTCGAGCTGGTACTGGCGCGGGCCGCGGGCTTCGGGCTCGACGGTGAACATCATGCCGAAGCCTTTGGCCCCGGCGTCAGGAGCGAGTTGAAGCTCGATGAAGCTCATCGCCGTTCCCTGGGTCTTCGCGGAGTCGGCATAACCGGCCTCCAGCGCGCCCTTGGTCTTCTCCCAGGGCTGGTCGCTGTAGTTCGCAGGAGCGGTGGTAACGATAAGGAGGTGCTTGAAGACGACGTCGCCCCGCTTGAGCAAGACCAGCTCGTTCCCCTCCTCCGGGCTGACATCGGTGCTCTTCGAGATCGTCTTGAGGTAAGCCTGGCCCATGTTCTCCCAGCTCGAGGGATATGAGAACGTCAAGCCGGAGTACTTGCTCTTGAAGGTGTTGGTACCCTCAGGGCCGGCTTTGCCGCTCCCTCGCAGGAACACCAGGGCCAGCACCGCGCTTACCAGCACTATTACGAGCACCAGCCCCCCGGCAAGCCAGAGAGGCCCGCGTTCCTTCTGCTTGAGCTTTGACCTGTAGAAGGCGCTGTCAACCGCGGAGAAAGAATCGTCAGATGCTTTGGCTGTCGTTTCAGACCCGGGGGTGGCCTCTCCGTCAGCGCCTGCTTTCGCGGACAGTCCCGCACCGTCGGCGAACCTGTGGCTGCACAGACCGTAGAAGGATGCCCCATCATTGTTCTCAGCGCCGCATTTCGGACATTCCACCAGGGTGCTCTCCTCTTCTGCCCCCGCGCGGTGAGACGATTATATCAGGCTGGACTACAACAAGCCTTGAAGAAACCGTTAGCGTTCAATCACCGGACCGCTCTGCTCGCGCGGGCCTTCAATGAATAAACGCTGTCCCGAACGGTCTCGTTTATCCAGCCACTTGAGTGGAAGCATCGCGGACTGATCATGAAGAACAAAATGGAGCGGGAGACCGGATCTGAACCGGCGACGTCGCTTCACCCTGCGTCATCTTGAATTAAGCTGATTGGACGGTCAGGGTTCCGCTCCTATGAGAGGGGGCAGTTCGCCCCCCCCTCATCGGCAGACCTTCGGCCTGCCTGCTCTCCCCCATGAGTGTCTTTC
>DAIUEJ010000053.1:0-17656 GCA_036845225.1 Candidatus Anoxymicrobiaceae bacterium
GGGGGGTGCAGCAAGGCCGCAGGCCTTGTGTCGAGGGGGGATCCGGATCCCCCCTCGGGAGCGGAGCGACGAGCGAAGCGAAGGAGAGAAGCGACGTCGGCGGTTGAGCCCGCCCACCTCCACCAGCCCCCGCGACCCGACCTTTCTTGTGATATATTTTCTGCGGCTCGCCTGCGGGCGTCAGAAGCACCAGATTCACGAGGGGTAGAGCATGGCTGACAAGGAACACCTGAAGATGCTCAACAAGGGCGTCAAGGCCTGGAACGAGTGGCGGCGCAGCGACATGAACCTGCGGCCCGACCTTTCCGGTCACGACTTCAAGGGCGCGGACCTAACCTACATCAACTGGATGGTCACCGACCTCTCCGGCTGCAACCTCTCGGGCTGCCAGCTCAAGCAGGCTTACATGACCCACTCGAACCTCTCGAACGCGAACCTCCGGGGCGCGAAGCTTCACCGCACGGACATGCGCAACTGCAACCTGGTCAACGCGGACTTCACGGGGGTCGACGCCTTCGAGGGACTTTTCGTGCGGGCGATGCTGCACCAGACGAAGTTTAACGGCTCCAACCTGCGCGACGCGATATTCATCAGCGCGTTCCTGAACGAGGTGGACTTCACCGACTGCGACCTCACGGGCGCAGACTTCTCGAGCGCGAAGATCAACGGGATAATCACCGAGGGCTCGACCGGCTTCAAGCTGTGTTACCCGTGAAAATCGGGGGCGGAGAAAGCAAGGTGGAAAATGGCTGAGACTCAAGCGAGCGACGCGACTCCAGCAGGGCAGGCACTGCCTTCAGCCTCTTCAGGTCCCCAGATAAAACCGATGTACGTGTTGCTGCCGCTCGCGCTTGCGCAGCTCATTAACGCGTATGACACGACCGCTATGAACGTAGCCGTCTCAAAGGTCGTCCCGAGCCTCCACACGACGGTGTCCGGAGTGCAGCCAGGCATCGTGATCTACTCGCTGGTCATGGCGGCCTGCATGATAACGGGCAGCAAGCTCGGTGACATCTGGGGGCGAAAGCGCACTTTCACCCTGGGCGTGATCCTCTACGGGGGGGGCCCTCATCACCGCGCTGAGCTTCAACCTCGGCATGATGGTCGGCGGCTGGTCGCTCCTCGAGGGCATCGGCTCTGCCCTGATGATCCCCGCCATATTCGCGATGATCGCCGGCGTGTTCCCGCCGGGCAAAGACAGGCTGAAGGGGTATGCGGTGGTCGGCTCGGCCGCCGCCGCGGGCGCCGCTCTCGGCCCGCTGCTCTGCGGCTTCTGGGCGACCGTGGTCACCTGGCGCGCGTCGTTCCTGTCCGAGGTAGCGGTCGTTATCGTCATACTCTTCCTGCAGAAGAGGCTCGGCAAGGAGCCCAAGGCCGCTGACAAGCCGAAGCTGGACGTCCTGGGGGCCGTCCTCTCGGCGCTCGGCCTCGCCCTGGTCGTGCTCGGACTTGTTCAGGCGACCGCGTTCGGTTGGATACATGCGCGGGTGCCGCTGAAGATCGGGAGCCTCACCATCGTCAAGAAGGGCGGCATCTCCCCGGTGATACCGCTCGTCATCGCCGGTGCGATCGTGCTCGTGTTTTTCGTGCTGTGGCAGAGCCACTTGAAGAAAGGCAAGAAGCAGCCCCTTATCGACATTTCGATCCTGAAGGGCAGGGCTGCCGCGATAGGCCTGCCGACCATCATGGTCCTGATGTTCATGCAGGCGGGGCTCCTCTTCGTGGCGCCTGTCTTCCTGCAGATGTCACTCGGGCTCAACCCGCTGGTCGCGGGCCTGACCATCCTACCGCTCACAGTGTTCCTGATCGCCGCGTCCCAGTTGACCGCGAAGCTCACCGCCAAGTACTCCGCACGGACACTGATCATGATCGGGATGCTCCTCATACCGCTCGGGATCGGCCTGGTGTGGCTGCTGCTGGAGGACAAGCCCAGCGCGCTGCAGATGATCCCGGGATTCATCGTGGTGGGGTTGGGAATCGGTTTCGCCAACGCCCCGCTCCTCAACATGGTGCAGTCCTCGGTGCAGGTGGATCAGCAGAGCGAGATCTCGGGTGTAAACAGGGCGTTTTCCAACCTCGGCGGCGCCCTCGGCACGGCTGTGGCCGGCGCGGTGTTGATGTCGGTCCTGATCGGTTCCTTCTCCGGACTGCTGCTGCAGAACAAGGTGATACCGCCCCAGGAGAAGCAGAAGATCGAGTCCGTGTTGGCGAAGGACGCGACGACGGTCAGCAACAAGCAGGCCCGCGAGTACCTCTCAAAGAAGGCGTTTGAGCCAAAGGTCTCCAACGCCCTCTACGACATCAATCAGAAAGCGCGCAACAAGGCTTTGCTCTCCGCGCTGCTGGCGGTAGGCATCCTCGGCCTGGCCGGGTTCCTTTTCAGCATCTTCCTGCCAGGGGAAGAGAAGAAGAAACGGAAGAAGGAGCTGGAGGGCGAGATCCCAGACTTGAGCGCGCCGCGCTTCAGGTCCTAGGAAACGCGAGAAAGGGGTCAGACCACTTTTTTGCGTTTTGAGTGTCACAGGCTCGAGGTAGAATCTCCACGGCAGAGGAGGTTCTCATGAATGATCCCGAGATGACCCTGTATTTCGCCTACGGCTCCAACATGGATGCGGGACAGATGGCCCTGCGATGCCCGGGCGCGCGCCTGGTGGGGGCGGCGACCCTGGACGGCTTCCGTTTCATCATCAATGCCCGGCTGGTCGCGACCATCGCGCCCGATGTGAGCGCCCACGTGCACGGGCTCCTCTGGATGATCGACGAGGGCGACGAGAAGACCCTCGACCGCTACGAGGGCGTCGAGTACGGCACTTATCGCAAGGAAACAGTAGGAGTGGTGGAGGACAAGGGTGGCGCATCCCAGACGCTCACCTACATCGCCTCGAACAACATGCCCTGCAAAGTCGTCCAGGGGGACGGATATCTCGAGCGGATCGTGACGGCCGCAAAGTCGAAGGCGCTGCCCGACGATTACGTTCTCGAGCTGGAGTCGTGGTTTGAGTGAGACGGGGCGGCCGCCGGCTCGCCGGTGAGGTCACGCCGCCTGCAAGATGCCACCCTCGGGTTATTTATACGATGCCCGCCTTGCCGTTTAATAGATATACTCTAGATGAGATGGCAGAGCGTACGTCACCCCGGCAACGAACGGAAGGCAGACTCATGTGGTTCAGATTTATAGTCGTTAAACCAATCGGGCTGGCGATCGCCAGGAAGAAGAAGTACAACCTGCAGTACACCGGTGAGGAACACGCCCCGTACAAGGGCCCATTCATCCTGGTCTCAAACCACCAGACAGGTGTGGACGTGTTCGCTGAAGGACTCGCCATCCGCAAGGTCCTCAACCGCAGCAGGATGTTGCCTTGGGCCAAGACCGAGATCAGAAAGGGCAAGGAAGGTATCCTCCCCCGCATCCTCTGGTACTGGCTCGGGACGATCCCCATCGACCGCGACGCCACCGACGAAGCGCCCAAGGCGATAAGAAAGAGCCTCGATCACCTGCGAAAAGGAAAGATAGTATTCGTTCACCCCGAGGGCACCAGGTTCCCGCCCGGGCAGCTGGGGCCTTTCATGTTTGGGGTGGCTAACCTCGCGCGTGCCGTGCCGTGCCCTGTCCTGCCCTGCGGCGTCTGGCGGCGGCTGGACGAAGACGGGGGCGTCCAGGTCAAAGTGGGGGTGCCATTCTTCCTCCCGGATTTCGCGCCGGTCGCGCCCGAGCAGGAAGATATGCCGGAGAACGTGTTCCGGCGCAACGTCGAGATGCTCAAGAAGTGGAGCGAGGGGCTGGACCGCGACAAGAAGGGCATGAAGCTGATGGCCGGCATGATCGGCCTGGTGCTCGACTCGGTCACCAAGCTCGAGCAGAAGATGTCGCACGATACGATGTTCCGCATGGCCGACCCGAACGACAACGATTACCTGCGGGACAGGGTGCTGGAGCTGCTCCCTGAGGGCTGGAAGAAGGTGGACGAGGCCGACTGGGGCGGGGAGAAGCCAACCGCGCGGGAGCAGCGGATGCGCGACGTATGAAAAGCGCCACCGAGTACCTCACTTTCAACACCGAGCGCAAGCGCGAGTACATCAACATCACCGGTGACGTCGCGCGCGTTGTGGAGGAGAGCGGTATCGCGGAGGGCATGGTGCTGGTGAGTGCGATGCACATCACGGCTGGAGTCTACATCAACGACGCCGAGAGCGGCATCATCGCCGACATCGACGAGTGGGTCTCGAGGCTGGCGCCCGAGGGTCCCGACTACAAGCACCACCGCACCGGCGAGACCAACGGCGACGCGCACCTCAAGAGCATTCTTGTCCACCACGAGGTCATCATCCCGATCACGAATGGGAGGCTCGACTTCGGCCCCTGGCAGCAGGTCTACTACGCGGAGTTCGATGGGCGGCGTCCCAAGCGGCTCGTGATAAAAGCTATGGGGGAGTAGCCCGAGCGAGGTGGCGGCTTTTGAAGACCCGCGAGCGGTTGGCGCTTACCCGGTACATGTTCAAGATCGACATCATCGAAGCGGTGCTGCGGGTCTTTGGGCGCCACGTCCGGCGTGACACGGCGATGGCCGCGACCGGCACGCCGTCGGTCATCGTCGACCTGCTGACCGGAGTCGGCGCGGTCCTTCCCTTCTACGCGAGCCGGTTCCCCGGGGCGCGGATCATCGCCGTGGACATGGACTCCCGCCTGCTCGGGCTGGTCAAAAAACGGCTCGACGATGAGGCGGGCTGCGCAATCGAGACTCTCGACGCCGACGCGCGCGACCTGCCACTGACGGCATCGTCCACCGACCTGGTCAACATCTCTTTCGGGCTCCACGAACTCAAGCGGATGGACCGCTGCCTGGTGCTGGGTGAGGCCTGCCGCGTGTTGAAGCCCGACGGCCAGCTAATCGTCGCCGACTACCGCGAGGCGAAGGGGATAGTGAGGCGGCTGGCGGCACGGTTGTATTTCGCCTTCTTTGAGCCGCGCTGGGCGTGCGAGCTCTTCGGAGGCGGGCTGGAGCGGCACGTTGCCGACGCCGGGTTCGATATCGAGAGGGTCCGCCTGGACCTGCCGATGACCCAGCTCATCGTCGCGAAGAAGTCCACTGGCGAAAGCTGCAGGCTGCGCTCAGTGTAAAGAAAGTGCCTGGCACCGGTTTTCTACCTGGCACGGATGTGGGCGCGGAGCACTTTGATCCTGTCGATCAGCAGCACGGGGATGAGCGAGCACGCCAGAATCAGAGCCCACGCCTGCGCCGAGGGCGCGTGTGTGTGGAACGCGGTGTGCATGAACGGCAGGTAGAGCACTGCCAGCTGTAGCGCGATCGAGATCAGGAACGCGCCGAAGAGGTACAGGTTCTCCCACGGCCATGACGAGAATATCGACTTTCTCTCGGAGCGCAGGTTGAACGAGTGGAAGACCTGCGTCAGAACCATCGTGGTGAAGAGTACGGTGCGCGCCATGTCGAGGCCCACAGTTGTGTACCACGAATAGCCGAGCCAGTAGTTCGCCAGGATGAAGGAGGCAAGCGCCCCCGCCGTGATTATGAGGCCCTGCCAGAGCAGGTCCAGCTGCCTGGGGACCGCCAGAATGTTCTCCCCGATCTTGCGCGGCGGGTGCTCCATGACGTCCGTCTCGGGGGGGTCCATCCCGAGCGCCAGCGCGGGCAGCCCGTCCGTGACCAGGTTGATCCACAGGATCTGGGAGGCCACCAGCGGCAGCGTCTTGAACGCGATTATCGCGATGAAGACGGTCAGCACTTCGCTTATGTTGCACGACAGCAGGAAGTAGATGAACTTCTTCAGGTTCGCGAAGATGATGCGCCCCTGCCTCACGGCGGCGACGATCGTGGCGAAGTTGTCGTCGGCGAGCACCATGTCGGAGGCTTCCTTGGCGACGTCCGTCCCGGTTATCCCCATCGCGACGCCGATGTCCGCACGTTTGAGCGCAGGGGCGTCGTTCACCCCGTCGCCGGTCATCGCGACCACGTGCCCTCGTGCCTGGAGCGCCTCGACGATGTTCACCTTGTGCCGGGGCGATACACGCGCGTAGACGCTTATCTCCTCGACCCGGTCGGTCAGTTGCTCCTGTGTCATCTTCTCGAGCTCGTAGCCCTCCACCAGGTGCCTGTCCGGCGCGAGGATGTCCAGCTCGCGGGCAACCGCCGCGGCCGTCGCCCTGTGGTCTCCCGTGATCATTGCGACGTCGATCCTGGCCCGCCTGCATTCCTGCAGCGCTTTGAACGCCTCCGGCCTCGGCGGGTCTTTCATAGCGAAGGCGCCCAGGAACACCAGGTCGCGCTCGAGCCCCTCGATCACGTCCTGCCCCGGCAGCGAGTCGAGCTTGCGGTAGGCCACGGCCAGGGTCCTCAGGGCCTGCGAACCGAGCTCAGTGGTGGCGGCCAGCACCGTCGAACGCGCATCGGGGGTGAGCCGGACCTCGCCATCTCCCGTCAGCATCCGGTCGCATTTCTCCAGGACAACCTCGACAGCGCCCTTGGAGAACACGATGAATCCGCCGTTGTCGCGGTGCGCCGTGGTCATCATCTTGCGGTCGGAATCGAAGGGAACCTCGGCGACCCTGGGGTACTCCTCTTCCAGATCGTCTTTATCCAGTCCGCCCGACTCGGCCGCTTCCAGCAGGGCGACCTCGGTGGAGTCCCCGATGTAGCCTTCGGGCCCGCGCCTCGCGTCGTTGCACAGCGCTGCGGCCAGCTCCATCCGGCTGTAAGCCCCCGCCTGCCACGACACACGCTCGTGGAGGATATCCTCGACGAGGTGGTGGAACGCGTCGGCGAAGACGATGTCCGTCACGGTCATCCTGTTCATGGTCAGCGTGCCGGTCTTGTCGGTGCAGATGTAGTTCGCGGAGCCCAGGGTCTCGACCGCCGGCAGGTTCCTGATGATGGCGTTTTGCCTTGCCATCACCTGCGTCCCGCGCGCCAGGGTGATGGTGACGATCGCCGGCAGCCCTTCCGGGATGGCGGCGACCGCGAGGCTGACCGCAACGAGTAGCATGGTAGCCCAGGGATAGCTCCTGATGAGCCCGACGACAAAGACGACCGCGACTATCATGAGGCACAGGTAGACGATACGTTTGCCGACGTCCCGCAGCTCCAGCTGGAGCGGGGTCGCTTTCTCCTTGCCCTCCCGCAACATTCCCGCGATCTGCCCGAGCTCGGTGTGGCCCCCGGTGGCGACCACCACCGCGGTGCCGCGCCCGTAGTCTATGTGCGTGCCCGAGAAGACCATGTTGAGCCGGTCGGCCGGGCCCGTGTCCACTTTGACAACGGCGTCCGAGAACTTCGAGACGGCCTCTGACTCGCCGGTGAGGCTCGATTCGTTCGCCCGCAGGTTGACCGCCGTCACGAGCCTGGCGTCGGCCGTGACCGCATCGCCCGTCTCGATGACCATGAGGTCGCCGGGGACCAGGTCCCTGGCGGCGATCTCGACCTCGCCGTCCCCGCGGATGACCTTGACGGTCGGCGCACCGAGCTCCTTGAGCTTCTCCAGGGCCGACTCGGCCTTGCCCTCCTGAACGAAGCCGAGTATCGCGTTCAAGAGGACTATGACGAAGATGACAAGGGCGTCGACATACTCCCGCAACAGGGCGCCGCTGATGATGATCGCCGCTATCAGCACCCAGATCATGAAGTCGTTGAACTGGAGCAGGAATCGGACGAGCGGCGACTTCCGGCCGGTCTCCTCGAGGGCGTTCGGGCCGTAGGTCGAAAGCCGCCGCCGCGCCTCATCGGCCGAGATGCCTCTTTCGGGATCGGTGCCCAGGGCCTGCAGCGTCTCAGTGACCTCCAGGCTGTGCCAGGCCTTCATATGCTTTTCCGGTTGTAGATCTTCCATCATGTTCACCAGTCTGCCGGCGAGACGCCGGCGCTACGGACACATGCCGGCGAGACGCCGGCGCTACGGACACATGCCGGCGAGGCGCCGGCGCTACGATTCCGTGAGCGCATTCGAAAGCCTCGCGAATTCATCGGCCGAGAGCTCCTCGGCGCGGGACCCTGTGCCTTTTCCGATGCCGCTCAGGGCGGCCTCCAGTCGGTCCCGCTCTACGGACGGCATCCGCGATACCACCGAGTTCACGAGCTTCTTCCGCCGCTGGTGGAACGCCGCGGTGACGAGCCTGTCGAAGAAATGCTCGTCGGCGGCTTCCGTCATATCCCGCCCTTCACCCGCCGGCCGGCGCACCAGGCGGATGATGGACGAGTCCACCCGCGGCTTCGGGTAGAAGCTGTTGCGCGAGACGCTCGCCACCCGGCTCACCTTCGCGCGGTACTGTATTTTTACCGATGCCGCCGAGTAATCCCGCCCGCCGGGCGCGGCGGTGATGCGGTCCGCCACCTCACGCTGGATCATGACCGTGTACTCGGTGAGCCACTCGTACACGTGGAGCCACTCCACCAGCAGGGTCGCGGCGATCTGGTAGGGCAGGTTGGAGATCATCTTGACGCCTTCGGGGGGGCCTGCTTCCCACAGCTTCGACACTTCAAAGGTCAGGGCATCGGCCTCGATGAGGACCAGGTTTCCCGCGTGGGAGAGCTCGCGCTCCAGGAGCCCGACCAGGCCGCCGTCCGCCTCGACCGCGTAGACGCGCCCTCCCTGTTCGGCCAGGGCCTGGGTGAGAGCCCCCAGCCCGGGCCCGACCTCTATTACCGTGTCGAACGGCATCAGGTTGGATGCCTCCGTGATGATTCGAAGGACGTTCGCGTCGATGAGGAAGTTCTGGCCCATGCCGTGGCGCGGGTGCAGCCCCTCGCTCTGGAGCAGTTCTCTGACCGTCCCCGGCGCCGTCAGGCGCCTGTGCCCACCCGGGGCGACCCTGCCACCGCCAACACCAGCCGCAGTCATCTCAAACGACCTCCTCCGGGATCCCGAAGACCCGCGCCACGTTCGCCGCGAGCAGGGCCTCCATCTCTTTGAGCGGGATGCCTCGCGCGGCAGCGAGAGCCTCCGCGACATATCGCACACGCTCGGGCACGTTCGGCTTGCCTCTGAATGGTTCGGGGGAGAGGAACGGGGAGTCGGTCTCGCTGAGCAGCCGGTCCGCGGGCACCAGCGCGGCCATCTCCCTTGTCTTCTGCGAGTTCTTGAACGTCACCGGCCCCGCGAAGGAGAAGTAATACCCGTGCTTGAGGCATTCATCCAGCACTGGCCGGTCGCCCGAGAAGCAGTGCATGATCACCGGCACCTCGCCGGCGGCCTCTTCGGCCAGCAGGGCAAGGGCGTCGTCGTGAGCCTCGCGGTCGTGCACGATGACCGGCAGGGAGAGTCTCTTCGCGAGCCTGACCTGCGCGCGAAATGCCTCTTTCTGCAAGGCGGCGGGGCTCCGGTCCCTGAAGTAGTCGAGGCCGGTCTCGCCTATGGCGACCACGCCGCTGCTCGAGCGCGCCAGTTCCTCCAGCCGGTCGAGGGCATCCAGGCTCTCCTCGCCGGTATCGTTCGGATGGATGCCGACGGCCGCGAAAACACCTTCGAAAGCCGCCGCGGCCTTGACAGCTTCCAGGCTCGAAGGGAGGTTGATGCCGATGGTGATGATAGGCGACACGCCAGCCGCGCGGGCGGACGCCACGACGTGGGCGGTGTCCTCTTCTATGAGGTCGAGGTGCGCGTGGGAATCCGGTATCAAGAATCCTCCGCGGGGGCGTCCAGCTTTCTCGGGAAGAGCGCCTCGCCGCGCGCCGTCTTCGCCCCGGCAGCCAGCAGCCCCCAGCGGGACGAGTCAGGCAGTCTGGCGGACTCGATCGAGGACTCGAGGCCGAGGTGCTCCCAGATCTTCGCGGCGCTCTCGGGCATGTAAGGGTAGACCATCAGTGCGATCTGACGCAGGCTCTCCAGGCTGTTGTATAGGACGCGGTCCAGGTCGGCTCTCTTTGCCTCGTCCTTTGCCAGGGCCCACGGGGCGGAGACGTCCACGTAGCGATTGACCGCGTGGATGAACTCCCAGATCTCGGCGAGCGCTTCGTTGAACGCGAGGCTCTCCAGCTTCTCGGTGGCGGACTCGACGGTCGACGCCGCCTTCTCTATGAGGGTGTTGTCCTCGCCGCCGGGCGCCCCGGCCTCGGGCGCCACATTGTCGCGGTACTTGCCGACCATGGTGAGCACGCGGCTCTCGAGGTTGCCGAGGTCGTTCGCGAGCTCGGCGTTGTAGCGCTTGAGCATGGTGCGCCGGGAGAAGTTACCGTCGATGCCGAACGAGAACTCGCGCATGAAGTAGTAGCGGTAGGCGTCGACGCCGAACTCGTCCACCAGGTCGGCGGGGCGCACTACGTTCCCGAGCGACTTCGACATCTTCTGCCCCTCCACGGTCAGCCAGCCGTGCGCGAAGACGTGCGTCGGGAGCGGCAGGTCCGCGGCCATCAGCATCGCGGGCCATATGACCGCGTGAAAGCGCAGTATCTCCTTGCCCATGAGGTGCCAGTCGGCGGGCCACGTCCGCTCGAATCGTGCCCGGTCAGTCCCGTAGTCGATGGCGGAGAGGTAGTTGAGAAGCGCGTCGAACCAGACGTACATCACGTGTTTCGAGTCGAACGGGCACGGGATGCCCCAGGTGATCGAGGTGCGCGAGATGCTCTGGTCCTCGAGCCCGGCCTTGATGAACGAGACCACCTCGTTCTTGCGCGACTCGGGCTGGATGAAGTCGGGGTTGGCCTCTATGTAGGAGAGCACGCGGTCGGCGTACTTGGAGAGGCGGAAGAAGTAGTTCTCCTCCTTCACCCAGTCGACCGGGCGACCGCACTCGGGGCAGTCCCCCTCGGCCAGCTGGCTCGAGAGCAGGAACGACTCGTCGTGCACGCAGTACCAGCCCTCGTAAGACCCCAGGAAGACATCGCCCTTTTCCTTGAGCTTCTCGATGAAGAGCTGGGCCACCCGGGTGTGGCGCTCCTGGGTTGTGCGGATGAAGTCGTCGTTCGAGATGTTGAGCAGCTCCCAGACGTCGGTGAACTGCGAGACGATGCTGTCCACCCACGCCTGAGGGGCCTCGTTCCGCTCGGCGGCGGCCTGCGCGACCTTCTGGCCGTGCTCGTCCACGCCGGTCAGGAAGAACACCTCGCGGCCCTGCTGGCGCTTGAAGCGCGCGACCACGTCGGCCGCCAGAGTGGTGTATGCGGTGCCTATGTGCGGCACGTCGTTGACGTAGTAGATCGGCGTCGTAATGTAGAATACCTCGCCCAAACGGTTCCACCTCCCGGTCGGTCAGTCAAATGATAACAGATGCCCCTACGAGTGTAAGGAAAAGTGGAAAATGACCGACGTCACGTGATACGTTAAGGCCATGGTGCAACCTGATTTCGAACCACTGGACAAGGCCATCGAGCGCGCCACGGCGCGGGGCGCGACCGACGCCGAGGCATTCCTCGAGAAGGAAGTCGGGCTTTCGGTGCGCGTGTTCGGCGGGAAGGTGGAGAAGTTCGCGTTCTCCGAATCCCGCGGCATAGGCCTGCGGGTATACCTCGAGGACGGCCAGGGGCGGGCATACACCTCCGACCTGTCGGACGGGGCCATCGGAGAGGCCGTAGCCTCGGCGATCGACAGCGCGAAAGTCACCCCTCCCGACCCGGCGCGAGCCCTGCCTGACGCGTCCCTCTATCCGGAGGGCGCCTCCGGCGGCGAGTACCTCGGAGGGGACCTGGACATCCTCGGCGAAGACCTGGAAACGGTGCCCCCGGGAGACAAGATCGAGTTCGCCCTGAACATGGAGCGGCTGACCCGCGAGCAGGACGAGCGCGTGACCGGCGTGGAGACCTCCGCGTACATGGAGGGCACGGGCGAAGTCGTCCTGGCAAGCACCAGGGGTTTCAGGGCCGCCTACCGGGCGTCGGTGTGCTACGGGTACGTCGTCGCCATCGCGGAACAGGAGGGCGAGTCGCAGACCGGCTTCGGCTTCACCGCGGGGCGCTCCTTCTCGTCACTGGACGCTGAGGCCTCATCGGTCGAGGCGGCGGACATGGCGGTGATGCTCCTGGGCGGGCGGCAGATAGAATCCGCGAGGGTCCCGGTGCTCGTGGACAACCTGTCGACCGCGGAGATACTCGCGGTGCTCGGCATGGCGCTCTCGGGCGAGTCGGTGGTAAAGGGCAAATCTTTCCTCGCAGGGCGGACGGGCGAGGCGATCGCCTCGAGCCTGCTCACGGTCGTCGACGACGGGACGATGAAGGGAGGCTTCGGCACCGCCCCCTTCGACGGGGAAGGAGTGGTGGCCTCTAAGAAGTCGCCCATCGAGGCGGGCGTCCTCAAGACTTTCCTTCACAACTGCTACACGGCCGCGCGCATGGACACCACCACGACGGGCAACGCCGGCCGCGGGTCCTTCAGGTCGCAGGTCGGGGTCACCCCGACCAACATATTCCTGGAGCCGGGCGAGGTCTCCCCCGAGGAGTTGCGCTCCATGATGGGGACCGGCTTCGAGGTCCGCGAGCTACAGGGCGTGCACGTCGGATTGAACCCGGTGACCGGCGAGGTCTCGCTGGGGGCGCGGGGCCGCTGGATCGAGAACGGCGAACCCGTGCACGCGGTCCGGGAGGTCACCATCGCCGGCACCATCGACGGCATCCTCAAGGGAGTCGTAGGGGTCGGAAGCGACCTGCGTTTCACGCCGCTGCTGGGCGGCATCGGCACGCCTTCGATCCTGATAGAAGGACTCACGGTCAGCGGCACCTGACGCGGGCCGCTTCGCGTTAAGACAGTAAGCATTACCGGGGCAGGGAACGAGGAAGAGGAGGGTCAGGGAATGTTGCTCAACGAAGTGCTGGAGGTCCACGCCGGCGAACACCCCGACAAGGAAGCGATCGTCTTCCACGACCAGCGGGTGACCTACGCCGAGTACCTCAAGAACGTCAACAACGTCGCGGCGAACATGCACCGCATGGGGATCAAACGTGGGGACCACGTCGCCCTCTACATGGGGAACGGCCCCGACTACTGCTACTGCTACATCGGCGCGGCGTCGCTCGGCGCGTGCGCGGTGCCGGTGTCGACCAGGTTCGGCGAGCTCGAGGCGGGCTTTATCGTGGGCAACTCCGACTCGTCTTTCCTCGCGACCATCCCAGGCTTCGGAGGCGTGGACTTCCTCGAGGTCGTCAACAACATCAAGCCGTCGTGCCCGAAGGTCGAGACCGTGGTGGTGATAGGAACGGATGACGAGGTCGCGCGGGTACCCGGGGCTGTCTCGAGCGACGAGCTCTTCCGCGAGGCAAGCGAGTCCGAGCTGGCCGACTTCGCGGAGGCCCGCAAGGGCGTCGACGAAAACGACACGGCGTTCATGGTCTACACGTCCGGCACCACCGGGGTGCCCAAGGGCGCCGAGCTCA
Source organism: Candidatus Anoxymicrobiaceae bacterium (assembly GCA_036845225.1). Lineage (GTDB taxonomy): Bacteria > Actinomycetota > Geothermincolia > Fen-727 > Anoxymicrobiaceae > FEN-680. The sequence goes on from DAIUEJ010000053.1 coordinate 13,308, forward strand.
CCCACAAGAACCTGATCAGCTACGTGAAAGGCCAGCTGGCCGCGTCCGACGTGACGGGGGACGACCGCCTCCTGCTGGACATCCCCATCAACCACGTGGGCGGCGGGGTCATGGCGATAGTCTCGATGCTCTACACGGGAGGCTGCCTGGTCATCCTGGACCAGTTCATTCCGCAGGAAGTGCTCGAGACCATCGAACGGGAGAAGATCACCGTCCTGGGGCAGGTCGGCGCCCAGTACATACTGATGATGATGATGCCCGATTTCGACAAATACGACCTGTCCTCGGTCAGGGTTGCGGTCGTATCGGCTGCCCCGACCCCGAAGGAAGTATTCGTGCAGGTGAAGGAGAAGTTCGGCATGTACCTCACGAACGGGTTCGGCCTCTCGGAGACGAGCGGGGCGATCACGTTCACCAAAGCCGGGGAGGACTCGCTGGAGAGGCTCTCGACCAGCGTCGGCGTCCCCAACCAGGGCATCGAGATCGGGATACTCGACCCGCAGGGGATGTACCTTCCCCCGGGCGAGGTGGGCGAGATCTGCATCAAGGGCGACGCGGTGATGAAGGGCTATTACAACCGGCCGGACGAGACCGCGCTCGTCATGACAGATGACGGATACTTCCGCACCGGCGACATGGGATACGTGGACCCCGACGGCTATGTGTTCATCCGCGGCCGCAAGAAGGAGATGTACATCAGGGGCGGCGAGAACGTTTACCCGCCGGAGGTGGAGGAAGTGATCCAGCAGCACCCGAAGGTGCTGTTCAATGCGGTCATAGGCATCCACGACCCTGTCATGGGAGAGGTGGGCCGGGCTTACATAGTGGCGATGCCCGGGGTCGAGCCGCCGCCGACCGAGGACGAGATCAAGGAGTGGTGCACCGAGCGCCTGGCCAGGTACAAGGTCCCCTCAGAGATCGTATTCAGGGACGCGCTGCCGCTCACGCCGCTGGGCAAGGTCATGAAGAAAGTGCTCTACGACGAGGTGAAGGGCGAGGGCCACTCCGCAGAATAGAGAAGTCGTTCGATTCTACTTTTTTTTACACTCATGAGAGCAGCACCACTGGGGTCAGACCCCAGTGGTGCAGGTCAGCTTACACCTGAGAGTGCAAAGAAAGTGTAAAATCGAACGACTTCATAAGAGGATGTCTTCCAGCGCCTTGCGGGGACGCGCCTTCGGCGTCTCGGCCGGGTAACCGATGGGCAGAAGGCAGAGCACCGTTACCCCCTCTGGCAGATCCAGTATCTCGGCGACCTTCGGCGCGTCGAAAGCCCTGACCCAGCACGTCCCCAGGCCGAGCTGCTGCGCCGCCAGGATCATGTGCTCGGTGGCGATGGTGACGTTCATGGTCCCGTTGATGACCACGCGCTCCGGGTCGAAGTCCTTGGCTTTGCCCCCGCGCACCGAGCGGAGCACCATCTCCAGGGACGGCCGCACGCCGCTCATCACGAGCTTCAGCGTCTGCTTGCCGCGCTCCTTGAACGCCTCGAAATCGAGGCAGCACGCCACCACGACCGGCGCCTCCTCGATGAACCTCTGCCCGTAGGCGACCTCCCGCAGCTTCTTGCGCGTGTCGAGGTCGGTGACGACTTTGAACTTCCACGACTGCGTGTTGCTGGTCGAGGGCGCCAGGCGCGCGGCCTCGAGCACCTTGTTCAGAGTCTCCTCGCCAACGGGCTTGTCCTTGTACCTTCGTACGCTTCGTCTGCTCTCTATCGCCTCAAGAACGTCCATATCTGATAACCTCCTAATTGCCGCCGCGCCTCGCGGCGGGCTCCACCGTTAGATTATACATAAGGCCCGAAGGCTAGCCGAAAGGAAAGGGGCTTGAGCCGTCTCAACAAGAAGCTCCTGCGCGACCTGGTCACCCACTGGGCGCAGGTCGGCGCCATCATCGCCGTGGTGGCGCTCGGGATAATAATGTTCAGCGGGCCGCTCCTGGCGACGCGCGACCTGAAGGATTCAGTGAACGACATCTACAGGCGCACGCGCTACGAGGACTTCTCCGCGAGCATGGACCAGGCCCCCGCGACCGCTACGGGGCAGGTAGCCTCGCTGCCCAACGTCACTGCCGCCGAGGGGCGCCTCATCCGCGAAACACAGGGGAGGGTTCTCGGGCACCGGCTCACGGTGCGCGTCATCTCGGTCCCGGACGTGGGACGTCCCACGGTGAACGGCGTGATACTGGAGAACGGCGGCTACCTGCCCGCCGGCGCCCTGGGCTTCTGCATGGTCGAGCACCACCTTGCCTCCGAGTTCAACCTCAAGCCGGGGCTCCCCCTTACCGTAGTGGGCCCGACGGGGGAGATGACCTTCAGCATCTCCGCCTCGGTGGTCAGCCCCGAGTACCTGCGCCTGGTCCGCAGCAGGGCCGAGTACGTGACCGACCCCGCGCAGTTCGGAGTCATCTTCGTGCGGTACAGCGACGCCGCAAGCCTCTTCGGGGCGGCCGGGCGCGTTGACAACATCGCGGCCCGCGTCTCGGACCAGAAGAAGCTCCAGGTCACCATGGCAGCCGCCGAGAAGGCCCTGGCGCCGTACCAGGTCACGAGCCTCACCACGGGCGCGGACGAGCCGGACGCCCAGACCCTCAGCCTCGAGCTGCGCGACATAAGCCGCATCGCGCTGTTCTTCTCGCTGCTGCTGCTCGCGGTCGCCTCGCTCGCTGTCTATATCACCATGACGCAGATAGTCTACTCGCAGCAGCGGGAGATCGGCGTCACCCGTGCCATCGGCTACCGGCGCCACACCATTTCCGAGCACTACGTCGGCTACGGCATCGCGCTCGGCCTGTCGGGGGGCGTCCTGGGCGTCGTGATCGGGTACTTCCTCTCAGGCATATATGCTCACATCTACGCGAACGTCTTCGACCTGCCGCTCATAAAGACATCCATCTACGCCGGCATCATCCTCGCCGGCGTCGGGGTCGGCCTTGCGTTCACCATCGTGGGAGCGCTCGTCCCCGCTCGGCACGCCATCCGCATGAAACCGGCGGACGCCATGCGGACGGAGGCCGGCCTCTCGCTCGGTGCGGCGAAGTTCACCTGCAAGCCCGGGTTGACCGAGCGCTTCGGCCTCCCGTCCTGGCTCAGGGTATCGTTCCGCAACCTCTCGAGGAACAGGCGGCGCACCCTGCTCACCTGGTTCGGGGTCATCGGCACCCTCTGCCTGCTGGTCACCGCCAGCGGCGGCAAGGACTCGGTCGACTACGGCGTGCACAAGTACCTCTACGGCGTCCTGCGCTGGGACGTGGCGGCCGTGTGGCCAGTGTCCATCGGGCAGGACACGCTGGCGCGGGTGCAGGCGATCGACGGCGTACAGCGTGCCGAGCCGTTCATCGCTGTCCCCGGGCGCGTCGTGTTCGCGGGCAAGTCGTCGGACGTGCAGGTCCAGGCCTACCAGGTCGGCACGACCATGCACGGCCAGTACCCGACCGCCGGCTCGAAGCCGACGCCGGGGCCCGCCGAGGTCGTCCTCAACCGGGGCATCACCTCGAAGCTCCCGGTGAAGATCGGCAGCGTGGTGAACGTGAGCACGCCGGTCGGCTCGGTGCCGTTCAAGGTCTCGGGATTCGTCTCGGAACCGTTCGGCGGCGTCTGCTACGTCAACCTCCCGTACGTGCAGGCGCTCGCCACGCGGGTCACCGGAATACCGGGCCAGTTCAACGGCGTGGTCGTGAAGGTCGCGCCGGGGAGGTCATCGGTGCACGTCGCCAACCAGATCCGGGACCTGCCCCAGGTCGCCCAAGTCATCACCAAGAGCGGCATACTCCGGATCTTCCAGCAGTTGGTGGGCGCCATAAAGGCCCTGTTCATCATCTTCTACGTCATGGCTTTCGCGATGGGCTTCGCCATCATGTTCTCGATGATCACCGTGAACCTGCTCGAGCGCGCGCGGGAGATCGCCACCATCAGGACGCTCGGGGCCGGGTGGGGGACGATATTCGGCTTCCTCACGGTGGAGACCGCAACGGTGGTGGTCGCCGCCCTGATACCGGGCATCCTGCTCGGGCGCTTGCTGGAGTGGGTGGTCGTCCAGGTCCTGCTGACCTCCGACCGCCTGGCGCCGGACACGGTCATCTCGTGGGTGACGGTGATATTCATCGTGATCGCCGCGCTCATAGTGATGGTGATATCAGAGCTGCCATCGGTGCGGAAGCTCTGGCGGCTCGACCTCGCCAAGGTGACCAAAGAGAGAGCGGACTGACACTCTCTCCCCTGAAGGTACGAGGTCTATATGTCGAGTAGTTCCAGTCCTGGAAACATCACTGCCAAAGGCCCTATTTGTTTAAGTCGGTTTATGCCACATGCCTCTGGCTTTAAGCGAGGGCATGACGAACGAAAGATC
>DAIUEJ010000054.1:0-5215 GCA_036845225.1 Candidatus Anoxymicrobiaceae bacterium
TTAATATACTTTCCCTTTCTGAGACTTCTTCTTGTACCGCTTCGCTCTCCTGAAAGAAGTGTCTTTCAGATGGCCGAGGTTGCGGTCCCGGAAAAGCTGTTCCGGTCGATGCTCGAATTCACCGCCTGGGGAGGGCATGCGCGAGGGCGCCGAAAGGCCGGAATCGTGATAGGATGTCGGCATTGGAGGAGGCATGTCGGGAATATCTTTTGAAGCTGCATTCCTCGACGATGTCGAGACGCCCCGAATCTGAGTTACCGAGCGATTTGATGGGTTAAAGGGGGGTCGGTGATGAGAGCAGCAATGTGGAAGAAGAAGAATGTCCTGGAAATCGACGATATCCCCGAGCAGGAAGTCGGGCCCGAGGATGTCAAGATCAAGGTCGAGTACACAGCGATATGCGGCTCCGACCCGCACATCATCAGCGGTAAGCTGCCGGTCTCGTACCCGCCCAGGATCATGGGCCACGAGATGTCCGGCACGGTGATCGAGTTGGGCGAGGAGGCCAAGACGAAAGGGCTGAAGGTGGGCGACCGGGTCACCGGCAACCCGGTTCGCTACTGCGGGGTCTGCGATTACTGCCGCAACGGCCAGGAGCACTACTGCCTGAAGCTGGCCGTTTTCTTCCCACCGGGTACCATGGCTGAGTCCGTGGTGTGGCACGAGCAGCAGGTGTTCAAGCTGCCGGACTCAGTTAGCTTTGAGGAGGGCTGCCTGGCCGAGCCGGTCTCGGTCTGCATGCGCGGTATAGACCTCTCGGACATAAGGGAGGGCTCGTCGGTTGCCATCCTCGGGCTGGGCGGGATCGGTCAGATACTCCTCCAGCTCGCGCTGCTGGCCGGCGCGTCGAAAGTAATGGTGGCTGACCCTGTCGAGTCCAAGAGGAACATCGCACTGGAGATGGGGGCCGACCTGGCTTTCGACCCCCTCAGCGAGGATATGTGGGCCACCACCATGAAGGTGACCGGTAACCGTGGATTCGACACGGTCATCGAAGCTTCGGGCAACCTGGACTCGGCCAAGTCGGCCATGGACATGGTGGGCAAAGCGGGTACGATGGTCTACTTCGCGGTGTACCCGATGAACTTCGAGCTGCCCATAAAACCCTTTGACCTCTACTCTCGCGAGATAACCGTGCGCGGTGTGTTCATGTCACCCTACCTGTTTCCGCGGACCATGGCCATCCTCCCGAAGTTGAATCTCAAGCCGCTGATCTCCAGGGTGTTCCCCCTCTCCCAGGTTAAGGACGCCTTCGAGGAGCAGGAAAGGGGACAGGGCATCAAGATACTGGTCAAGAGCAGCGAGGAGTGATGTTATATGCACCAGGACGCGCTGGAACTCCAGAACAAAGCCGTTGACATCAGGAAGAAGATTATAGAGCTCAGCGCCGTCGCGGGCGGCGGCCACCTCGGTGGCTCCCTCTCGATGGCCGACGCGCTGGTCGCCCTTTACTACCACGTCCTCAAGTACGACCCGAAAAACCCCGATTGGCCCGAGCGCGACAGGTTCATCCTGAGCAAAGGCCACGGCGCGCTGGGCCTGTGCCCGGTGCTGTGCGACGCCGGGTATTACGCCGAGGAGATGATGGCCAACTTCAACGACCTCGACAGCCCCTTCGGCATGCACCCGGACATGAACAAGATACCCGGGATCGAGATGTCCACCGGCTCGCTGGGGCACGGGCTCTCGGTCGCCGTCGGCGTGGCCCTTTCCGGCAAGTTGGACAAGGCGGACTGGCGGGTGTTCTGCCTGCTGGGCGACGGGGAGTGCGACGAGGGCATGGTCTGGGAGGCGGCAATGTCCGCGAGCCACTTCAAGCTGGGGAACCTCACCGCCATCGTCGACCGGAACGGCTATTCCCTGGACGGGCCCACCGAGGAGATAATGGCGCTCGAGCCTTTCGCCGAGAAGTGGCGCTCGTTCGGCTGGGACTGCTGTGAGGTTGACGGGCACGACATGGACCAGTTGCTAGAGGCCTTCGACAAGGTCGGCGACGCGGGCGGCGACACCCCGACCTGCATAATCTCCAACACGGTGAAGGGCAAGGGCGTGTCGTTCATGGAGAACGCCAACGAGTGGCACTACGCCGGGTGCGACGATGAGCTGACGGCGCAGGCGCTGGAAGAGCTCGAAGCCTGTCGCCCGGAGAGGGGGTGATGGGCGATGCCGAAAGGATTCACCTGGACCACGCTGGACGTCGACAAGTTCGCCACTCGCGAGATGTATGGCAAGATACTGGCCGAGATCGCCCCGACCGATGACCGCATAGTGGTGCTGACGTCGGACCTGATGATGAGCAACAAGACCGGTGACTTCGCCCGCGCGCACCCTGAGAGGTTCTTCAACTTCGGCATCGCGGAACAGAACATGATGGGGGCGGCCGCGGGCTTCGCCATCAGCGGCAAGATCCCGTTCGCCTCGACGATGGCCGTGTTCGCGTCGCTCCGCTGCGCCGAGCAGCTCCGGACGGACATCGCCTACCCGAACCTCAACGTGCGCATCATCTCGACCCACTCCGGCCTCTCCATGGGGAACGGCGGGACGACACACCACTCCACCGAGGATATCGCGATCACCAGGAGCATGGCCAACATGACGGTCATCGTGCCGGCGGACGCCAACTGCTGCGCGAAGGTGATTGTGGAGTCGCTCGAATACCAGGGCCCCATATACATGCGGCTGGGGCGCGGGGCCGAGCCGATCGTCTACAAGGGCGAGTTCGACTTCGAGATCGGCAAGGCCAACACCGTGCGCGAGGGTGGTGACGTCACCGTTATTGCCTGCGGTATATGCGTGATGGCCGCCATCAAAGCCTCGCGCAAGCTCGAGAAGGAGGGCATCGGTGCGAGGGTCATCGACATGCACACCATCAAGCCGCTCGACACCGAGGCCATCGTCAAGGCAGCCGATGAGACCGGCAAGATAATCACCATGGAGGAGCACAATATCATCGGCGGTCTCGGAAGCGCGGTAGGCGAGACTATCGCCGAGGCCGGGCTGGGGGTTAAGTTCAAGAGGCTCGGAATCCCTGACATATACTCCACGATAGGACAGCCGGATGACCTTTACGAGAGGTACGAACTGGACGCGGACGGCATCTATAACGCGATCAAGGGACTCTTGCAGTAAAGCTGAGCAGAGGAGGTAGCAATGGCGGAGCTCGAGGAAGTCTTGACTGTGTTGCTTCAGACCGCAAACGACGACCCCAAAAGGCAGGAAGGACTGAGCAAGTGCATGGGGCAGACCATCCAGCTCAAGGTCACTGACGGCGATGACCTGGTCATCGTCGCGGACCAGGGGAAGCTCTCACTACAGAAGGGCGCAGTCGACGAACCGACCGCCACGGTCCTCGGGGAAGAGCAGAACTTCGTCGACCTCTTCAACCAGGAGCTGGACCCGATGGGGGCCGTGATGAGCGGCAAGCTGGTGCTGAAGGGTGACGTGGAGCCCTTCATGGAGCTAGAGCTGTTTTAGAGTAATAGAATAGACTCACCCGGGGCGCCGAGAGCGCCCTCGAACTGGTACCTCGAACACGACAGCGGGAGGACGAGATGTCATCCGTGCACGCCCCACGAATCCTCGCGATTGACGCAGGCGGGACCATGACCGACACGTTCATCATCGACGAGAAAGGTGCGTTCGTCGTCGGCAAGGCGCAGACCACCCCCCAGGACGAGTCCGAGGGGTTCCTCAACTCGTCGCGCGACGCCCTGGCATACTGGGACACGTCCGTAGACGAGGCGTTCCCCTCTCTGGTTACGGGTATCTACTCGGGCACCTCCATGCTCAACCGCCTGCTCGAGAGGAAGGGCCGCAAGGTGGGGGTGATCGTGACCAAGGGTGCCGAGGATTACTTCCGCCTGGAGCGCGGCGTCCAGAGCTACCTCGGGTACTCCTACTCCGACCGACTCCACGTCTGCACCCACCAGCACAACGAGCCCCTGGTGCCCAGGCACCTGATCAGGGGGGTCCCCGAACGGATAGACGTCTTCGGCGACGCCGCCATCCCCATCGACGAGGAGGCGGCCCGCCGCGCGGTGGAGGAGCTCCTGGACGCTGGCGTCGAGGCCATCTGCGTGAACTTCTTGTTCTCCTACCGCAACCCCGCCCACGAGCTGCAGGTGAAGGACGTGGCCGCGGAGGTGCTCGCCGAGCGCGGGGTTGACGTGCCAGTAACCATCAGCAGCGACCATTACTCGGTGCGTGGCGACTTCCCCAGGCTGAACACGCTGGTGGTGGAGGCGTTCGCCGCGGAGCCGTCGAGGGTGCACCTGCGCAGCATCGACGCCCGCGTCAAGGAGCACGGCGCCCACTTCGACCTGCGGATAATGGCCAGCCACGGGGGCACCATCTCCATCGAGTCCAGGGAGCTCGCCCGCACCCTGGTCTCGGGGCCCATAGGCGGGGTCATCGGGGCCAAGTGGCTGTGCGACCGCATAGGTATCGAGAACGTCTTCTGCACCGACATCGGCGGGACCAGCTTCGACCTGGCCATAATCACGGGCGGCGAGTACGACGTGAAGCCTTACCCCGACATGGCGCGGACGCTCTTTGCCATACCCCTGGTGGAGATGGACTCGGTAGGCGAGGGCACGGGCTCTTTCGTCCGCATCAACCCGACCTCGGGCCGCATAGAGATAGGCCCCGACTCGGCGGGCTACCGCATTGGCACGTCCTGGCCCGAAGGGAAGATCGACACCGTGACCATCAACGACTGCGACGTGGTCCTCGGGCTCATAAACCCCGACTACTTCCTGGGGGGCGACATAACCCTCGACCGAGAGGAAGCCCTCAAGAACGTTCAGGAGCAGGTGGCGGTGCCGCTGGGTATCGACGTCTACCGCGCGGCCAGCGGGGTGGTGGAGCTGTTCGAGGAGGGACTGAAGAACAACGTGCTCTCGCGCATCATGGGCAAGGGGTACGCGCCCGTAAACTACACCCTGCTGTCCTACGGCGGCGCCGGGCCACTCCACGTGGGAGGCATATCGCAGGGCATGGGGTTCGAGAGGGTGCTGGTACCCGCCTGGGCCGCGGGCTTCAGCGCCTTCGGCTGCTCCTGCTCCGATTTCGAGTACCGCTTTAACGCCTCCCTGGACCTGCCCGTGGCCCCCGACATATCCCCCGACGAGAAGGACGGCCTGGTCGAGATGATCAACGGCCAGTGCGCTTTCTTAAGGGAGAAGACAGTCGAGGAGTTCGCCAAGAGCGGCATCGG
>DAIUEJ010000054.1:5315-8658 GCA_036845225.1 Candidatus Anoxymicrobiaceae bacterium
CAGAGGGACGTCTACTGGCGCGGCGAGTGGATGAAGGCCGACATCTGGGAGATGGACCGCCTGAAGACGGGCAACCGCCTCGAGGGGCTTTCCATAGTGGAGAGCCCCGCCACAACGCTGGTGGTGCCGCCGGGGTCCTTTGTCTACCTCGACGAGCACCGGATATTCCACCTGGAGTGGAGAGAGGGGGTGTGAGGGATGTCTGACTTTCTGCCAAAGAGCACGGGGCCGCTCGAGGGCGACTACGAGCCGATCGGCTGGGGCGGGTCTTCGGTCAAGGAGATGCTCGATGAGAGCGAGCGCCTCACCGCCGGGACGGGCTGCTACTGCGGCGTCGAAACGCTGGAGCTCAAGGAGAACGACCCCATCCGCTACGAGAAGATATTCTCCAAGCTGCGCGGCGGCCTGGTGAACGCACGCGAGACGGCCATGAACGTCTCCGCCTCCCCCATCGTGCAGGAGATCGGCGAGCTGTGCTTCGCCCTGTACACCCCCGAGGGGGACTCGGTGGCGATCTCCACGGGCATCATCGTGCACGTCCACACCATGAGCGACGCGCTCAAGTTCATGATCCGCAACGACTACGAACTCAACCCCCGCATCCGCCAGGGGGACCTCTTCTCCAACAACATCCCGAAGATAGGCGACGTCCACAACGCCGACGTCCAGACTTTTGTCCCCATCTTCTGGGAGGGGGAACTGGTCGGCTGGGCGGGCGGCGTGACCCACGTAACAGACATCGGCGCCTCGACCCCGGGGAACGTCCCCGTCGGCCCCATCACCAGCTACGAGGACGGCCTCGACCTGACCGCGAATAAGATCGGCGAGTGCGACATCGTCTTCCGGGACCACGAGATTCGGTGCGAGCAGGGGGTGCGCACCCCCATGTTCTGGAAGCTGGACGAGCGGTGCCGCATCGCGGGGTGCCACATGATCCGCGACGCCGTCGAACGCACCATCCGCGAGGAGGGCATAGGCACCTACAAGCAGTTCATCCGCGAGGCCATCGAGGAAGGCAGACGGACCTTCATCGAGAGGGTGAAGGAGCTGCTCATCCCTGGCAAGTACTTCGCGCCGACATTCAACATGCTGCTCTTCGAGGGCGAGAGGGGGCTGCCCGAGTACGCCGCGGTGGACACCATGTCCCATGCGCCCGTGGAGATGGTCATAGGGGCGGGGGGCGAGTTCCACATTTCCTTCGACGGGGCCAACCGCTGGGGTTACCACTCGTTCAACTGCCCCCCGTCCGCGATGCAGGGCGCCATCTGGGTGCTGCTGACCCAGACCCTCATCCCCAACGACAAGGTCAACGACGGCGCCTACTTCGCCACCTCCAGCGACTTCCCCCCGTACACCATCGCCAACGCCACCGCCAAGGAGGCGTCGACGGGTGCCGCGTGGGGTTACCTGATCCCCGCCTTCACGGGCCTCATCCGCAACATCTCGCGGGGGGTATTCTCCCGAGGGTACGTGGAGGAGGTACTCTCCAGCTACGCCATGACCATGAACGCCCTGCAGGGCGGCGGCAAGGACCAGTACGGCAACGAGACGGGGCTGCTCTCCTTCGAGCTCTCCTGCGTGGGGGGCGGAGCACGCGGGGTGTGCGACGGGCTCGACTACGGGGCGGCCATGTGGAACCCCGAGGGCGACATGGGCGACATGGAGGTCTGGGAGCTCATAATGCCACTGTTGTACCTGGGAAGGGGCGTGAAGCCCAGCACCGCGGGGATGGGCAAGTACCGCGGTGGGAGCGGCTTCCAATCCCTGTACGCCATATGGAAGACCTTGGACCTGGTAATGCAGAACGCGGGGGACTCGGGCTGCTTCCCCTCGCCCGGCATCTTCGGCGGCTACCCGTCCGCATCCGGGTACCGCCACAACGTCCTGGGCACCGACCTGTTGGAGCGGTTCAGGAAGATGGAGCCGTACCCCACGCGGGAGGATGACCCCGTCGACTCCGAGATCTCCGCCCTGTGCGGGGGCGAGCACCTCTTCGACCGCAGGGCGATGAACTACCCGTACAGGATGGTGCACGGGGACATCTACTACTCCTGGTACCGCGGCGGCGGAGGCCTGGGGGACCCGCTCGAGCGCGAGCCCGTCTCCATCGAGGCCGACCTGAACGGCAACTTCCTGCTGCCCCGCTACGCCGACAGTGTCTACGGGGCCGTGGCCAGCCGTGACGAGGACGGCTTCTGGCACGTAGACAAAGAAGCCACGATGAAGCGGCGCGAGGAGATGAGGGCAACGAGGGTGCAGCGGGCTATCCCCGTTTCCGAATACCTCGAGCTGGAGAAGCAGAAGGTCCTGGAAGGCGACCTTTCCAAGGAGACCAGGCGGATGTACAACGAGTCCCTGGAGCTCTCCGTCGGCTGGAGGGAGTGGTTCCTCTCCTTCTGGGACCTGCCGGGCGACTTCCACTTCAGCGAGGGAGGTGAGTAGGATGCCGAGCTACGACCGCGAGACCATCGAGAAGTTGATAGACGGCAAGCTCGCCTGGGGCGAGGTCAAGGGCATCATGAGCTCTTTCAAGGACCCCGAGAGGTTCGACAAGTACGTCGAGATACTCCAGGAAAGGGTCCCATGGGAGGAAAGGATACTGCTGCCGTTGGCCCTCCACCTCTACGTGGTGGAGAAAGCGGACGGCTCGAGGGTGGTCAAGTGCGATTGCGGGCACGAGTTCGGGGACTACCGCGAGAACTGGAAGATGGCCGCGAACGTGTTCGTCAGGGATACCGACGAGAAGCTGCAGGAGTTGTACCCGCCCCTGATGCATTCGGATCCGAGGTGGATAGTGCTGCGGGAGTACTACTGCCCAGGGTGCAACACCATGCTCGAGGTGGAGGCGGTGCCCCACGGGTACCCCGTAATATTCGATTTCCAGCCTGACCTGGAGACTTTCTACAGGGAATGGCTCGGGCGCGAACTGTAGCGCTGTACCAAAAGGAGGCGGGAGGATGAAGGTCTTTTCCAAAGAGTGGATAGACACGCTGGCGGAGACACTCGCCACCGACGAGGAGTACCAGAAGGCGGCGGTGGGCTTCGACGCCATCTTCCAGTTCATAGTCGAGCCCGAGCCCGACCGCGGCATCCCCGAGCGCAAGGAGGTAGGGATCGTGCTGCCCGCCTGCGACGAGACCTGGGAGGGCATGCGGGACGACGCCAACTACACCATGAGTGGCAAGTACGGGGTGTACGTGGACGTCCTCACGGGCAAGATTGGCGCCACCAAGGCGATTACCATGCGCAAGCTCAAAGTCAAAGGGAACCTCGCCAACCTGCTCAAGCACAAGAGGGCCATCGACCGCTACGTCGAGGTGCTGGGCGAGGTGACCGCCGAGTT
>DAIUEJ010000054.1:8758-9931 GCA_036845225.1 Candidatus Anoxymicrobiaceae bacterium
AGAAGTAGTCGTTCACCCCCGCGAGCTTCCCGGCCTCCGAGTCCTCGTCGAGGATGTCCTTGAACCGCTGGAACTCTTCGAGTATGACGATGTCCGGCTCGAGGTACTCAAGGGCCTATGAGCTCGGTCCGAAGCTCGCTGCCAGGGTCGGCGGAGGCAGTTAGAATCGATATCTCGTGCGTTAGAAGGGAGTCATGCCGGAAAGAACCTGCGGCGACCTCGACGCTCTCTCGTGGACTTACCCTCGACCTTATGCCAGTCTTCAGGCAATAGCTCCATGACTCTGTCGCGGAGGAAGTCGTTGTCCTCGGGGCGGGCCATTCTGAAAACCCTGCTGGAGCTGGCCTGCTGACGCGCGATCGTCCTGGTTATGAGGTCGATCATTCCAGCGATGAGCTTCATGCCTTTCTTATCCTGCCCGACGCTCTCGCCCCACTGCCTTGCGACCTCGAGCTGCTTAAGAAGCAGCGCCTCCGCTTTGCTCCTGGGTTGACCGGCGTCTTCATCCTCCGGGGGCGACTCCGGCATAAAGAAAGGGTGTCCGATGTTCACCTGGACGCCGTTGTCCTCATCCCTGCGGTACACAGCCACTGGAAGAATCGGCGCTGGAGTTGCCCTTGCGAGGTTAGCGACACCGTACTTGAAGGCGCCGACCTCGCCGGGGGGATAGCGCGTCCCCTCAGGGAACACCATGACAATCCTTTGCTTCTTCAGGAGGTCGAGGCTTCTCTTTATAGCCTTGGGCGCCTCATCATCGGCGCCACGGTCGATAGGGATCTTCCCGAATATGCGCCAGAGAATAAAGCCGATGATCCCTTCTTTGCCTTTCTTAATATCCAGCTTCGCCCAGGGCAGGATTGGACATTTCTTTGCCACCTTTTTCAACGCGATTCCTATCGCGAAGGCATCTACGCTGGTCTGGTGGTTTGAAACTATGATGAACGGCCCGCTGACCGGTGCGCTCTCGGACCCGGACCACTTCAGGCGGTAGATGCTCATCTTGGAGAGCCCGAGGCCGAACGGGCGGAGTACCCTATACCTGAGCCACATGCCTGGATTGACCTTTCCTGTAACCCGACATTTCCTGTATGACATTGCCAGCGCCAACATCTTAGCACGGTTGCGGCCTTCCGGCATGGTTGACTGGCTTTTGCGGCATGCTCGCCGACTGAC
>DAIUEJ010000054.1:10031-12903 GCA_036845225.1 Candidatus Anoxymicrobiaceae bacterium
TCCTGGGGTAGGAGCGGTCGCCTATCTCACGAGCGTTAATGGCGAACAAGTTGAACAATTCGCCCAGGCGTCATCCTATTGGAGACTCAAGTTCAGAGGTAAGCAATAGAAGTTGCTGGATGGCAGGTCTCTACAATAAAGGGGTAGATCGATATAAAAAACTCATCGCCCAGGAATTAATATCCCGTCCCCGAAATGCCAGTTACTGTTCAAGCCTTTTCGCTCCAGTGTTCGCGGGCTCCCTCGCTTACGCGTGCGGGTTGTTGATATATAGCGTGAGCTTGTCGTTAAGGGCTAGAAGCAACGATATGAATGCCGCCTATAGAAGAGGTATACCCCGAATTGTTCTGAGGCGTTTTGAGGGATTTTATGCAGTGGTGATACGATAGCGGCGTTTGGAGACAAATGGGGAATGTCGGCTAAAGGTAAGCCAGTGGAAGCTGCTCTGACCAAACACCTGGAGAAGGTCTTCCACCCGCGTTCCGTCGCGGTGGTGGGGGTTTCTGAGCGTCTCGACAACGCCGGTACCCTGCTGTTGCGTTCGCTTATAGACATGGGTTTCAGCGGCCCGCTCTATCCAGTCAACCCCAGGCACGGCGAGATCTTAGGCCTGGCCTGCTACCCTTCGGTGGCGGCCATCCCCGAGCCCCCTGAGATGGTCATCCTCTCGGTGCCACCTGAGGCCGTCCCCGCTGTGGTCACCGAGTGCGTCGCGATCGGGGTAGCCGTGTGCGTGGTGAACACCGCGGGCTTCTCGGAGGCGGGGACGGTCGAGGGCAAAGAGCTCGAGCGGCAACTGCTCGAAGTGGTACGCGGCTCGGAGTTGAGGCTGGTGGGGCCGAACTGCATGGGCATCTACTCCTCGGGGGGCAGGCTGGCGCTCTTCAGGGGGCAGCGTCCCGAGGGCGGGAAGGTGAGCTTCCTGTCCCAGAGCGGCTCGCTCGCCTCCATGCTCTACATGCTGGGCGCCGAGCGGGGCATCATGTTCTCCAAAATGGTGAGCAGCGGCAACGAGCTCGACCTCAACTGCGCCGACTTCCTGGAGTACTTCGCCGAAGACCCCGAGACCGAGATAATAGTCGCCTACCTGGAGCAGGTCCGCGACCCAAGGCGCTTTCTGGATGCGGCCAAGCGGATAGAGGGCAGAAAGCCCCTCCTGGTATGGAAGGCGGGCCTGACCGACAAGGGGCGCAGGGCCGCGGCCTCCCACACCGGCGCGATAGCTGGCAATGCCGAGATATGGCGGGCAGTGGTCAGACAGACCGGCATCGTGGCCGTCGACGGGCTCGCCGACACCGTGGACACCCTGTCCGCTTTCTATCACCTGGCAAGGCCGAGCGGCAGGCGGGTCTGCGTAATCAGCCCCCCGGGAGGTGTCGCCGTGAACGCGTCCGACGCGGCGGAGCGAAACGGCCTGGCGATGCCGCCCCTGGACCCGGACACGGTCCGGAGGCTGGGCGAGGTCCTGCCCCACGTGGGGACCAGCTTCAACAACCCCGTGGACATGGGGTTCGGCGCGGTCGTGCCCGGGAACATGGGGAAGGTCATCGAGATAGTGGCCTCCGACCCGGAGGTGGACGTCCTCCTGGTGGTGGGTGGGGCGCCCGGCTACCGCGACGGGGACCCCGGGCTCATGAAGATGCACGGCGCGGAGATATCGGAGGCTTTCGGCGCCATCGACAAACCCCTGGTGGTGGTCGGGATCCCCAGCGGGTTTGCGTTCCCGTTCGTGGCGGAGCTGTCCTGGAAGGGGATGCCCTGCTACCTCTCCCCCGACGCCGCCTGCAGGGCACTGGCCCGGTATATGGATTTCCTGGGACTTCAGAAACCTTGATGTCGGTTTGGTCAAGACTTCGTCTACGTGACGCGAAGCTGTAGCTGCCAGCACTGGGGTCTACAAACCACCGCGACTCCCAGCATTAGAGCCTCTCCGCCGCCGGTAGTAGAGGCCTCCGTGGATGTTCTGGTACTGCCACACCGCCCTGATGAGCCAGGGCAATCCCGGGATCCAGAACCCGGACGGCGGCTCCTCGGACGGAGGGACGCGCCCGGGTTCGATGTCGGCAACCGCCAGGCCCTCGCCGTCCTGCCACCTGAGGCGCGCCAGCACCTTCCCCCTCGCGTCAACCACCTGGGTCTCACCGAGGAAATGTGAACGGTAGGGGAAGCCGGGAAGCATCGGCATGCCTGCCTCAAAATCCCCCGCGTGCGCCGCGTGCACCACCGGCGCCCCGAGCAGCCTGGCCATTCTCGCCGGCGTGTCTGTCATTATCTGCATGTTCCGCTCGGAGGCGGCACGCTTCCAGGGGATGGGGATTGCCCTGTCGGGCACGTCCCACCAGCACGACCCGCCGACCAGCAGGTCGACCTTGCCACGCAGGCGGCGCACGGTTCGCGTCCGCACAAGCTCCCAGCACATCCCCACCCCGACGTTCCCGAGTGGTGTCTCGAGCACGCCGTCGTCGGAGCCGGCGACGTACCAGCAGTTCTCCCACATGGTCGGCTGGTCTTTGTCGTGCATCCAGCGGCTGCCGTCCGGCGATAACAGCACCCAGGTATTGTAGTTGTCGGCGCCCTTCGAGCAGATGAACGAGCCCCCCACGTATCCACCGTGCTTCCTCGCCGCGCCCGCCATCAGCTCGAGCGCCGGCCCCTCGAGCGGCATCGCGACGCTTGCCATATCTGGATGGAACGCTACCGCGGAGGGGAAGAACTCGGGAAGGATGACCATCTCGCAGCCCTGCCCGAACGCCCGCTCCAGCAATGCCCCCGCCCGCTCGAGGTTGTGGTCGACGTCCGCGAGCCGGGCGCTCATCTGTACTGCTGCAACCTTCATCTGACGCTCCCTCTGCCGCACAGTAGAGCCTATCCA
>DAIUEJ010000054.1:13003-16576 GCA_036845225.1 Candidatus Anoxymicrobiaceae bacterium
ATCCCCGCCATCTCGGCTCAGTCGGTAGAAAGCCTGTCGAAGCTCTCGCTCTCCCAGTTCCTGAAGTACCTGCCGAACATCTTGAGCCAGCTCCAGGCCACTGAGGGGTCGTCCTTCATCGTGCGGCCCGCCGCCTTGAGGCATGGGCCACCCATGTTCTTGTACCTGAACGCCCCGATGCCCCAGTGGTCCCGTACCTTCCTCTTGAACTCGGCATCATCCCCGGTCAGCAGCAGCCTGCGCATGTCCCACCGGCGGAAGTCGGAAATCGTATGGATAATGAACGGGTCCGCCTTTACCCCGTCCTCGTACGCCCGGAGGGACGCCCTCGAGCTGTCGCCTCTCCTGACCGCGTCGATGGCAACCTTCGCCGCGATATCCGCCGAGAACCAGGCGTTGGGCACCCCGTCGCCAAAAGCCGACGCCTCAAACCCGGCGGCGTCTCCGATTATGAGCATGCCGTCGCCGTATATAGGCATTTTCCTCGTTTCCTCGAGGAGCCCCGCGTAGATCGGGCAAACGTCCCAGAGCACCGACCTCAGCTTCACCTTTGGAGCGATGTCTCTCTTCCAGCGTTCGATGGTGCCGGTGAAGTTGTCGAAGTACTCGTGGAGCAGCTTCGCGGCGTTAGGGGTCTCGCCTCGTGTTACCAGGAACTGCCCGAGGCCGGGGTGGATGCTATCCCGGTAGGTGAAGAAGTAAAGGGTGGAGCCGTAGCCGAGAGGCGCGCCTATCTTCTCTTCGGGCATCGCGTGAAAGAACTCCATACTGTTGCCGAAGACGCGGTCGACGTCTTCCTTCGCCATCTCGAAGTCCCACAGCATGTAGAGCTCAATGGCCTCCGGCGCGAACTTCTTTCTCAAGCCCGCCTTTATGGAGAGCTGGTTCTGCGTCCCGCCCGAGTCGATAAGCACCTTTGAGCCGAGCCGTTCTCCCCTGTCGGTAACGATTCCCCTGACATGCCCCTCCTCGAGGATCACATCGACTGCCGTGGTAGAGGTGCGGAGCTCCGCCCCGGAGTCGACAGCCCTGTCCGCGAGCCACGTGCAGAACGGTTTGCAGTACGCCGCGTAACCAACGGCGAGAGGCCTCGGGAACTTCAGCGAGCGATCCGTGTCGTGGATCTTGCCGTCTTTTACTATCCTGTTGACTACCGAGCAGATGGGCCTCTGAATCGGCGGGTTGCCCTCGCGGATGAATTCAGGCCCGAAAAGGAAGCCGTAGATGGGTATGACCAACCCGGAGACGACCTTCTCACCCGGCACGCCGGACCTTTCGACGAGGAGGGTCTTCAAGCCCGCGTCTGCACACCTCTTTGCCGCTACCGGCCCACCGAACCCGGCGCCGACGACTATTACGTCATAGTTATCAGCCACGGGTATCAGCCCCAATCGCTTCTGTACCCCGTACCACCGGGGGGCCAGGAGAAGTCTATCGCGCCCTCGGTGCACACGAACCAGCAGGCGGCGCACTCCATGCACTTCTCGAGACTCTTGATGCGCGCCTTCTTCTTTGATATCTCGTAGCATCCCGCGAGACAGACCTTCACGCAGCCGGCACAGCCGCTGCACTTATCCTCGTCGATCTTTATGAACTCACCGGCGCCCTCGACCCATTCCACCCCGGGAAACTCTTCAAAAGTCTTTGGCATCTCGAACTCCCTTCTTTCGCGGCGAATCGAATATCGAGGGGTCGGCCCGTTTCACGAAGTCGATAAGCTTTTTACTCAGGGGTTCGGTCACCGGCTCGAGGATTCTCACGAGGACCAGGTACACCGGCTCGAGAATCGGGAGGAGTGCCTTCATGACCGGGTTTGCGACAACGGACGCGGGGGCAACGAAAGCGGCCGCCCTCTTGATGGGGGAGCTGAATCGCTCGAGCACTCTGTCTAGAGACTCGAGGCTCCGTTTGAAGGCTCTGTGTCCCGCGGTCTGAGTTCCGTAGGAAACGGCAGACAGCTCACCATGATGTTCACCGAAGCGCTCGTATAGCCAGTTGTAGAAGTACCTGAAGTACATCCTTATCCAGCTGGTGACGATTGCGGGATCTTCACTGATTGCTCCAAGCATCGCCTCTGCGAGCGGGGTACTCATGTGGGTGAAGCCGCCCAGTCCCCAGCCGTTGTGTATGAGTGCCTTGAGTCTCTTCTCGTCGTGGTCGCGTTGCGCGTAACGGAGGTCGTGCCTGTTGGTGCGGGATATCGACCACTGGATGATCGGATGGGCTCTTATCCGCTCGTCGTAGCGCTTCAGGAAAGAGGTGGACGTGTCACCTGCCCTTATTGCCTCGATTGCGACGTCGGCCGCGATCTCCGCGGAGAACCAGGCTGCTGGTACGCCGTCGCAAAGCTCGGTGCTCTCGAGCCCGGCTGCGTCCCCGATTAGTATCATGCCGTCCGTGTGGTTGGGCATATTTCGAAGGTCTTCATCCAGCCCCACGTATATCTCGAAGCCGTCCCACATCCGCGACCTCAAACTGATGTGTGGGGCGACATCGTCCTTCCACCAGGGCACCCTGGTGGTGATGTTCCTGTGATACTCGTCGAAGTCTTTCAGGCTGGGGACCTTTCCGCTTTCCGCCTTCAGGCACTGGTCCTGGATGAAGTGCAGGCTGTTCCTGTAGGGCCAGACCATCAGGCCGTTTCCGTAACCCAGCGGGGGGGCGACCCGCTGCTCGTCCCAGCCCCAGCAGAAGCGGAGGGTGTGGCCGAATATCCTGTCCACATCTTCCTTGGCCATCTCGTAGTCGTAGACGTCCGCGAGCGATATGGTGTCGGGCGGGTACTTCTCCCGTATCCCCGCCTTGATCGCCAGCAGGCCCTGGCATCCTTCGGCGTCTATCACTACCTTCGCGCCGAGGCTGTCCCCGGTATCGGTAACTACGCCCCTTACGCATCCGTTCTCTCTCAAGACGTTCACCGCAACCGTCGAAGTCCTGAGCTCCGCCCCGGACTCAACCGCCCTCTCCGCTTCCCACTCGCAGAACGGCTGACAGTAGGCGTTGTAACCGAAGGCTATCACCGGGGATAGCGGCTTCGGAACCCTGAGCGAGTCTTCGATGTCGATGTCTCCCGTGTCGATGTCCTTGATGATGTAGTTGATTATGCCGTCAACGGGTCTCTCTATGGGGGGGTTCCCGTCTCGAATGAATTCGGGGCCGAAGAGAAATCCGTAGAAAGGTATGGTCAACCCCGAGATGACCTTCTCGCCGGCCCTTCTGCCACGTTCCAGCATCAGTGTCCGAAGGCCCGCCTCGGCGCACTTCTTGGCCGCCACCGGACCGCCGAATCCAGCGCCGACCACTATGACGTCATACTCGTTCCGGGCACCTACGGGAGCCATGATCCAAGCTCCTCTCCCTGTACCTGACATTTCCCATTTTCAGCCGCCAACGGCATCATTATATCCCCCTGAAGCTGATTTCCTAGGCGCAATCCCGCCGCGGGCTCTCTTTCTAGAAGTCGTCGGTTGCCGCGTGCCGGTCGAGGCCATCTTCGGTGACGTTTGAGGACCATTGACCGTTGTCTCTGCTTTCATGTGAACAACCTCTGTGTCTATCAAGTCGGCGCGGTCG
>DAIUEJ010000055.1:0-16509 GCA_036845225.1 Candidatus Anoxymicrobiaceae bacterium
CGCGAGGGCGGCCGCACCGTGGGCGCCGGGCGAGTCATCAAGATCTACAAGTAGGCTAGCGCACGCAGGGCAACTGCCCGGGCGGAGAGGAACCCGAGTGAGCAGAGAAAAGATCCGGATCAGGCTCAAGGCCTACGACCACGAGATCATAGACCAGTCCGCCAGGATGATCGTGGAGACGGCCAAGAAGACCGGCGCGGGCATCTCGGGCCCTGTGCCGCTGCCGACCGAGAAGAACATCTACTGTGTGATCCGTTCGCCTCACGTGGACAAGGACTCGCGAGAGCACTTCGAGATACGGACTCACAAGAGACTGATTGACATACTGGACCCCACACCGGCAACGGTCGACGCCCTGATGGGCATGGACCTGCCGGCCGGCGTGGACATCGAGATAAAACTCTAGCGGGCGTGGCGCACCGGCGTTGCATCGAGGACGACGCACCACCGGTGTGAAGGAAGAGGCCCTGAACGGGCCGTGTGGTCGGAATAAATTCCGCCCCATGGGGCCAGAAGAATTGCACCGGGGTTGCGTCGTCCGCGATGCAGGCCCGGTGAGCTGAAGCAGATAGGCCTAGCCGGAGGGCAAAGGTATGGAAAAAACGATAATCGGCGAGAAGCTCGGTATGACGCAGTTGTTCAAGGGCGACCTGCTCGTACCGGTGACGGTCCTCAGGGTGGGGCCGTGCGTGGTGACGCAACTCAAGTCCAAGGACAAGGACGGCTACGAGGCCGTACAACTGGGATTCGGAGAGATACCACGCGAGAAGGTCGAGAAGAAGGTCAACATGCCCATGAAGGGCCACTTCGACAAGGCCAGGGCCAATCCCCAGCGCGTCGTCGCCGAGGTCGGGCTCGACCCAAAGGAATACAAGCCTGGTCAGAAGCTGACGGTCCAGTTCGAGGAAGGCGACCAGGCTGACGTCACGGGCATCAGCAAAGGCAAAGGATTCGCCGGGGTCATCAAGAGGCACGGCTTCTCCGGAGGGCCCGCGTCCCACGGCTCGAGGTTACACCGGGCACCGGGATCCGTCGGCCAGTGTGCGACCCCTTCGAGGGTCTTCAAGGGAAAGAAGCTCCCCGGGCACATGGGCCGCGAGAAGGTCACTGCCCTGAACCTGAAAGTCATCGAGGTCGACAGGGAGAAGGGCCTGATGATGGTGAAGGGCTCCGTCCCAGGGCCGCGCGGCACCATAGTGCTGGTGCGCGAGTCGGTCAAGGTCAGAGCCGGAAAAGGCAAGCGGTGATGGAAGTGAAGGTTCCGCTCAAAGACACGGACGGAAAGAAAGTCGGAGAGGTCGAGCTGTCCGAGGCTCTCTTCGGGGTCGTGCCGAACGAGAACGCGGTGCACATGGTGGTGCGGATGCAGCGCGCCGTGGCAAGGGCGGGCACCGCTTCCACCAAGAGGCGCGGAGAGGTCCGCGGCGGTGGCGCCAAGCCCTGGCGGCAGAAAGGCACCGGAAGGGCGCGCGCCGGGAGCAGCCGCTCGCCGATATGGCGGGGTGGCGGCGTCGTCTTCGGGCCGCACCCGAGAGACTATTCTTTCAGGGTGAACAAGAAGGTGCGAAAGCTCGCGTTCTGTTCCGTGCTCTCGGAAGCCGCGGGCTCCGAGCGCGTTACGGTTCTGGACGACTTCGCGCTGGAGACGCCGTCGACCAGGACGGCTGTCGCGATACTGGACAAGCTCGAGGTGCCGGGGAAGATCATGTTCGTGGTCGGCGACGACGACCTGAACGTGGAGAAGTCGTTCCGGAACCTGGTCAACATCGAGACTTTCCTGCCCGAAGAGTTGAACACTTACGACATTTTGAGGTTCGACAGCCTCCTCTTCCTGAAAGGGGCTCTCGAGACGCTGCAAGGAGACGGTGGCGATGAAGGATCCGCATGATGTGGTCCTGTACCCGATAATAAGCGAGAAGAGCTACGCCGCGATCGATATGCGGCGGTACACCTTCATGGTCGACCCTCGGTGCAACAAGTCCGAGATCAAGGACGCTGTTGAGACGATCTTCGATGTCAAGGTCACCAGCGTGAACACGCTGCGCACCAAGGGGAAGCCCAGGAGGCGCGGCATGACCGTAGGCCGCACGTCGACGGGCAAGAAGGCGATCGTGACCCTGGCCGAGGGTCAGAAGATAGAGTTTTTCGAGAGCCGATAGGCGGGGGAGACAATGGGCGTCAAAAAATACAAGCCAACGTCACCGGGCAGAAGGTTCGCCACGGTATCGGACTTCGCGGAGATCACCCGCGACGCGCCGGAGAAGTCACTCACGTCCCCGCTCACCAAGACCGGCGGGCGGAACTCCTACGGGCATAAGACGTCCAGGCACAGGGGTGGTGGAGCGAAGAGGCTCTACCGCCATATCGACTTCAAGCGCGACAAGGACGGCTTGCCCGCGAAGGTCGCTCACATCGAGTACGACCCCAACAGGTCGGCGCGGATCGCGCTGCTGCACTACCGGGACGGCGAGAAGAGGTACATCCTCTGCCCGGCGGACCTGTCGGTAGGTGACATAGTGGAGTCGGGCCCCGTGGTCGACGTGAAGGCAGGGAACGCGATGCCGCTCGGGACCATACCGCTCGGCACCATGGTGCACGCGGTCGAGCTCAAGCCCGGCCAGGGCGCCAGCATAGTACGCTCGGCTGGAACGTCCGGCCAGATAATGGCCCGCGAGGGCGGGTTCGTCCACCTCAGGCTGCCGTCGGGAGAAGTGCGAAAGATCCATACCGACTGTCGGGCGACGGTCGGAGTGGTCGGGAACGCCGAGCACGAGCTGATCCGCATCGGCAAGGCCGGGGCCTCCAGGCACCGCGGCATCAGGCCGCAGACCAGAGGCGCGGCGATGAACCCTGTCGACCACCCGCATGGGGGCGGCGAGGGCAAGTCGAAGTGCGGCCGTCACCCGGTGACGCCTTGGGGCAAGCCGACCCTCGGCTATCGTACCAGGAACAAGAAGAAGCACTCGGGCCAGTACATAGTCCGGACCAAGAGGCAGAAGTGACAGTAGTGTCGAGCGAGCACGGGAGGGCGAGTTGTCCCGTTCACTGAAGAAGGGTCCCTACGCGGACGAGAAACTGCTGGCGCGGATCATCGACATGAACCGGCGCAACGAGAAAGCGGTGCTCAAGACGTGGTCGAGGCGCTCCACCATCTTCCCCGAGATGGTCGGGCACACCATCGCCGTGCACGACGGCAAGAAGCACGTGCCCGTGTACATCACGGAGAGTATGGTGGGGCACAAGCTGGGAGAGTTCGCACCGTCCCGCACCTTCAGGGGACACGGGGGAAAGCTGGCTAAGGAAAAGCGGGTCCGGGTCCATTAGGCGGAAGGACGAACGGTGGAGACCAAGGCAAGCTCAAAATACATAAGGATCAGCGCGAGGAAGGCCCGGCTGGTGGTGGACACCATACGCGGGAAAGACCTCGCCGCCGCCCAGCAGATTCTGGATTTCTCGGACAGGGCGGCAGCACGGGTGGTCGGCAAGGTGCTCCGCGCCGCGGCGGCAAACGCCGAGAACAACAACGGCCTGACCCCCGATAACCTTTTCGTGTCCAGGGCGTATGTTGACGAGGGCCCCACGCTGAAGCGTTTCAGGCCGCGGGCCATGGGCAGGGCCACGCGTATCAACAAGCGCACCTGTCACATAACCGTGGTGCTGGACGAGAGAGAGCTGGAGAAGGTCGCGCCTAAGCGGGGCCGTCTGCGGAAGGCCGTCACCGGCAGGGGCAAAGCGGCGACCGCCAGGGGAAAGGCCGAGGAGAAGGAAAAGGCGGAAGCTGCCGAGGAGCAGGAGAAGCCGGAGGAGAAGGCCGAGGCCGCGACCGCGAAGCCCAAGGCCGCAAAGGCGAAGAAGCCGGCCGCCAAGGCCCCCGCGAAAAAGGCCGCTGCGAAGAAGGCACCGGCCGCCAAGGCTGCGAAGGCTGCGAAGCCTGAGGCCGCCAAGAAAGAGAAGCCCGCCGAGCCCAAAAAGAAAGCTGAGCCCGCCTCTCCGAAAGACAAGGAAAAGCCGCCGGCAAAAGAAAAAAGCGAGGATTGACGTGGGGCAGAAAGTTCACCCTTACGGCTTCCGGCTGGGAGTCATCAACAACTGGAAATCCCGGTGGATAGCCGACAAGGAGTACCCTGAGCTGGTTCAGGAGGACATCAAGATACGCAACTACCTCAGGCGGCGGCTCGCCAACGCCGCGGTCTCGAAGATCGAGATCGAGCGGAAGGCGAAAGAACTGTCGGTGGACGTCCATACGGCCAGGCCCGGTATCGTCATCGGCCGCAAGGGGAGCGAGGTCGACAAGATACGCGACGACCTCATGCAGATGGTCGGGCATGACGTGCAGATAAACATAATCGAGGTGCCGGTTCCGGACCTGGACGCCGCGCTCGTCGCGCGCAACATCGCCGAGCAGATCTCGGGCCGCGTGTCTTTCAGGCGCGCCATGAAGAAAGCGGTCGGCAACACCATGCGCCTCGGTGCCCTGGGCATCAAGGTCCAGTGCAGCGGCAGGCTCGGCGGGGCGGAGATGGCCCGCAGGGAATGGTACCGCGAGGGAAGGGTCCCGCTTCACACCTTGAGGGCGGACATAGACTACGGCTTCGTCGAAGCCCGGACCACGTTCGGCCGCATCGGCGTGAAGGTCTGGATATACAAGGGAGACGTGACCGGCAAGCGTGAGGATGAGCGCGCGATGCCGGCATCCCTAGGGTCGGCACGCTCATCGCGCCAGCGACCGCCGCGGCCTGAGAAAGCGATGGCCGCCAAGCCCGCCGCCGTAGCCGCGCCCGTGGCGCCGCCCGAGGCCGAGGCGCCTGCTGAAGAGCCGGTCGAGGCCGCTACCCCGGTTGAAGAGCCGGTCGAGGCCGCTACACCGGTTGAAGAGCCGGTCGAGGTCGGGGCGCCCGAGAGCGCCGAGGTAGTCGAGACGGTCGCTCCGGAAGAGGAGGCCAGCGAATAATGCTCCAGCCAAAGAGGCCTCCGCACAGGAAAGTGCACCGGGGCCGCCTTAAGGGAAAGGCCAAGGGCGGGACCCGCGTCAACTTCGGGGATTACGGGCTGCAGGCGCTCGAGCCTGCCTGGATAACCGCCCGACAGATTGAAGCCGCGCGTGTCGCGATGACCCGCTATATCAAGAGGAGCGGCAAGGTCTGGATAAACATCTTCCCCTACAAGCCGGTTTCGAAGAAGCCCGCGGAGACCAGGATGGGAAGCGGCAAGGGCAACCCTGAGTACTGGGTCGTCCCCGTCAAGCCCGGGAAGGTCATGTTCGAGCTTGCCGGCGTAAGCGAGCCGGTGGCCCGCGAAGCAATAAGGCTCGCGGCGCACAAGCTCCCGATCAAGTGCCGGTTCGTTAAGAGGGAAGACTGACCACGCTTCAGTGGGGGTTACAGAATGATACAGGCAAACGAGCTCAGAGTACTGGACCAGGAAGGTCTTCAGGATAAGCTGCGCGAGCTGAAGGAGACGCTCTTCAACCTGCGGTTCCAGCACGCCACCGGGCAGCTGGACAACCCCATGAAGATCAAGGAGACGCGCAGGGACATCGCCCGCGTCTGCACTGTTATGACGGAGCGGGAGTTCTCGATCCACCTCGAGGCGTTCGAGGAGGCCCTGGCCGCCCCGCCGCGCGAGGAGATCGAGGAGCCCGAGGAAATGGTGGAGATGGAGATCGAGGCGGAGATCGAACAGGACGCCGAGGAGCTGGCCGAAGAGGAAGAGATGGTCGAAGAGACCGAGGAACAGCTCGAGGAAGAAGTCGAAGACGAGCTCAAGGACCTATAGGCGGGAAGACATGGCTAAAAGGCCGTCGCGCAAAGTAAGAACAGGCAAAGTGGTTTCGGACTCCATGGACAAGACCATCGTGGTCGCGGTGGAGTCGATGGTCAGGCATCCGCTGTACGGAAAGACCATCAAACGCACCACCAAGCTGTACGCGCACGATGAGGAGAACCAGTGCGGGGTCGGTGACGTCGTCCAGGTGATGGAGACGCGGCCGGTCTCGAAGCAGAAGAGGTGGCGACTGGTGTCCGTCATCGAGAAAGCCCGTTAATAGCGGGCCACATCTGAAGTTTGAGATGCCGGGAGAGGCGAGATGATACAGCAGGAAAGCAGGGTAAGGGTCGCGGATAACACCGGGGCACGCGAGGTCCTGATAATCAAGGTCCTCGGCGGTTCCGGTCGCCGCTATGCCTCCATCGGCGACGTCGTGGTCGGAACAGTGAAAGAGGCGATACCGGGCTCGTCGGTCAAGAAGGGTGAGGTCATCAAGGCCGTCGTGGTGCGGACCAAGAAAGAGCGCAGGCGCCCGGACGGGACCTACATCAAGTTCGACGAGAACGCGGTGGTCCTCATCGA
Organism: Candidatus Anoxymicrobiaceae bacterium; assembly: GCA_036845225.1. Taxonomy (GTDB): domain Bacteria; phylum Actinomycetota; class Geothermincolia; order Fen-727; family Anoxymicrobiaceae; genus FEN-680. Next base: position 6,349 of record DAIUEJ010000055.1, read on the forward strand.
CAACCAGATGAACCCGAGGGGCACGAGGATCTTCGGGCCGGTGGCGCGCGAGCTCCGGCAGAAGAACTTCATGAAGATAGTCTCGCTGTCCCCCGAGGTCCTCTAGGAGTGAACCAGGTATGAAGAGCCTGCACATAAGGAAAGGCGACACGGTCCAGGTCCTCAAGGGCAAGGACGCCGGCAAGCGCGGCAAGGTCCTCAAAGTGGACCCGGTGCGCAGGCGCGTGGTCATCGAGGGCATCAACAGGGCGCGCAAGCACATGCGCCCCAGCCAGGCGAACCCGCAGGGCGGCGTCGTCGACTGGGAGCTCCCCGTGAACGCCTCGAACGTGATGCTGGTGTGCGTCGGCTGCGACAGGCCGTCGAAGGTGAAACGCGTACGCCTGGGCGGCAAGTCCATCACCAGGGTGTGCAAGAAGTGCGAGCGGGAGTTCTGATGGAACAGGTGGAAGAGAAAGCCGGCAGGTACGTCCCCCGGCTCAAGGTCGAGTATGACGAAGAGATAGTCCCGGCGCTCACGGAGCAGTTCGAGTATGGCAACACGCTCCAGGTGCCGCGGCTGGTGAAGATAACGGTCAACATGGGCATCGGCGAGGGCATCACCAACGCGAAGGCCGTCGAGGCCGCCGCCGGGGACCTCGCGGTAATCACCGGACAGCACCCGATCCTCATAAAGGCGAGGCACTCGGTGGCGAACTTCAAGCTGCGCGCCGGGATGACCGTCGGGTGCAAGGTGACCCTCCGGGGCGACCGCATGTTCGAGTTCCTGGACAGGCTGCTGTCGATCGCGCTGCCCAGGGTCCGCGACTTCCGCGGGCTGGGAAGGAACTCGTTCGACGGGCACGGGAACTACTCCCTCGGCCTGCAGGAGCAACTGATCTTCCCTGAGATCGACTACGACAAGATAGACAAGGTCAGAGGTATGGACATCACGGTGGTCACGACCGCCGAGACCGACGAAGAAGGCGAGGCCCTGCTGGAATCGCTGGGCTTCCCGTTCAAGGCACGTTAGACCCGGGAGGCTACATTTGGCGAAAAGAGCCCTGGTAGAGAAACAGCAGAGGAAGCAGAAGTACTCCACTAGGCAGTACAACCGCTGCAAGCGGTGCGGGCGGTCGCGGGCCTACTACAGGAAGTTCCAACTGTGCCGTATCTGTCTCAGGGAGCTCGCGCACGAGGGCGAGCTGCCGGGCGTCACCAAGTCGAGCTGGTAGGGAGGCTACTCGATGACAATGACCGATCCGATAGCGGATATGCTGACCCGCGTCAGGAACGCTTCAAGTGCGCGTAAGGACCGGGTGGAGATACCCGCGTCCAGGACCAAGGTGGAGATTGCGCGGATCCTGGGCAAAGAGGGCTACATCAAGCGATACGAGGTCATCAAGAAAGAGAACTTCGACACCATCATCGTCCACCTGAAGTACGGGCCGGACCGGACCGGTGTCATAAAAGGGATAAAGCGGATAAGCACGCCGGGCCTGAGGGTCTACGCGAGGAAGGACGCCATGCCGAGGGTACTGGGCGGCCTGGGGATCGCGATCCTCTCGACCTCCAAGGGCGTGATGACCGAGAGAGAGGCCGGCGCGCAGGGCGTCGGCGGAGAGGTAATGTGCTACGTATGGTAGCCAGGGAGAGGATCCACCCATGTCACGCGTAGGCAAGATGCCGATAGATGTGCCGGTCAGCGCCACGGTCATCGTCGACGGCAACGTCGTCAAGGTGAAGGGGCCGAAGGGCGAGCTGCAGCAGTCGATATCGGACCGGGTAGACGTCGAGCAGGGCGGCGGGGTGCTCCGCGTGAGCAGGCGGACGGATGAGCCGTACGACAGGTCGATGCACGGCCTCACGCGCACCCTCATCGACAACATGGTCCACGGGGTGACCGAAGGTTTCGAGAAACAGCTCGAGATCCAGGGCGTCGGCTACAGGGCGGCGCTGAAGGGCACCAGCATCGAGCTCCAGCTCGGGTACTCGAACCCCAGGCAGGTCACGCCACCGCCCGGGATTGCTTTCGAGGTGCCGGTCCCGACGCGGATCATCGTGAAGGGCATAGACAAGCAGCTCGTCGGCCAGGTGGCGGCGGACATCAGGTCGCTGCGCAAGCCTGACCCGTACAAAGGCAAGGGCATCAGGTACCGTGGCGAGCTGGTACGCCGGAAAGTCGGAAAGGCGATAAAGTGAGCAAGCGCGTAGTCATCAAGGCGACGAAAGGCAGGGCTCGCCGGCGCAAGAGCATCCGCAAGAAGCTCGCGGGGACCCCCCAGCGCCCGAGGCTCTCAGTCTTCCGCGGCAACAAAGAGATGAACGTCCAGGTGATCGATGACGTGAACGGCGTCACCATAGTGTCTGCGTCGACCCTGGAAAAGGAGTTCCGCGCGCGGGGCAAGCTCAACAAGACCGAAGCGGCTAAAGCGCTCGGCGCTCAGATAGCGACGCGTGCTGTAGAGAAAGGTGTCGGCCAGGTGGTCTTCGACCGCGGAGGCTACAAGTACCACGGGCGGGTCAAAGCGCTCGCCGATGCGGCCCGTGAGAACGGGCTCGTCTTTTAGGAGGTGCGATGGACCTCGAGGTCTCATCAGAAGAAATAGAAGAGCAGGTAGTCCACATAAACAGGGTGGCCAAGGTCGTCAAGGGCGGGCGCAGGTTCTCTTTCACGGCGCTCGTGGTCGTCGGTGACGGCAAGGGAAGAGTGGGTGTCGGCTACGGCAAGGCGCGCGAGGTTCCGCTCGCCATCGAGAAGGGAGCGCAGAAGGCGCGCCGGAGCATGTTCCGCATACCCATGTCCGGGCAGACCATCACGCACCAGATCGAGGGGAAATTCGGAGCGGCCCGCGTCCTGTTGAAGCCCGCCTCACCAGGCACCGGCATCATCGCCGGCGGCGCGGTAAGGCCTGTCATGGAGCTCTCGGGCATCAAGGACATCCTGACCAAGAGCCTCGGCTCGGACAACAAGCTCAACGTGATAAAGGCCACCGTGAACGGGCTGCAGTCGCTCCGGAGCCCGTCCGAGGTCGCCCGCCTGCGCGGCAAGCGCGTCGAGGAGATCCGCGGGAGGAGCGTGTTCGATGAGCTCAAGACTTAAGGTGACCTTGAAGAAGGGCCTGGTCGGAAGGCCCGAGGACCAGCGCGGCACAGTGCGCGCGCTCGGCCTCAAGCGCATCGGCCACACGGTGGTAAAGGACGACAGGCCCGAGATACGGGGCATGATCTTCAAGGTCAAGCACCTGGTCTCGGTCGAGGAGATACCGGAGGGCAAGGCGGTCTCCGGGGACGAAGGAAAGTAAATGGAACCAAACGAGCAGATGCGCCTTCACAACCTGAAGCCGGCGGCCGGCTCGCGAACCGAGCGGAAGCGCATTGGGCGCGGCCACGGATCGGGCAGCGGCAAGACTTCCGGCCGGGGGCAGAAAGGCCAGAACTCCCGGTCCGGCTCGAAGAGCAGGGTCGGCTTCGAGGGCGGGCAGATGCCCCTCTACAGGCGCCTCCCCAAGCTGGGAGGCTTCACCCCGAGGAGCCGCAAGGTATTCGCGATAGTCAACGTCTCCGACCTGGAGCAGCGCTTCGAGAAGGCCGCCGTGGTCGATCCCGCGGCGCTCGCCGGCGCCGGCCTCATAAAGAAGGAGCGCGAGACCGTCAAGATCCTCGGTGACGGGGAGCTCACCAAAAGCCTGACTGTCAAGGCCCACGCCTTCACGCGCGGCGCGCGCGAGAAGATCGAGGCCGCCGGAGGTAAGGCCGAGGTGATAGCTTGAGGATATTCTCCGGGTTCCGGGATGCTTTCAAGATCCCGGACTTGAGAAAGAAGATCCTTTTCACTTTCTTCATCCTTGCTCTGTATCGCATCGGCTGCTGGATCCCCGCCCCCGGGGTCAGCATCTCAAACCTTGCAAAGCAGATGCAGGGCAGCGGCCTGCTCCGCTTCCTTAACCTGTTCACCGGCGGCGGCCTGGCACGGATGGCGATCTTCGGCCTGGGGATCATGCCTTACATCACAGCGTCCATCATCATGGAGCTCCTCTCGGCCGTCATCCCCAAGATCAAGGAGTGGCACGAGGAAGGCGAGATCGGGCGAAAGAAGATCACCCAGATCACGCGCTACATGACTCTCGTGCTGGCCTTTGTCCAGTCGGCGAGCCTGGTGGTCTCGCTCTCCCGGGGCACCACCGGCGAGCAGATACTGCCGGGAATGAACCTGGCGAAGGGCGCCCTGATCGTGGCTACGCTGGTCGCCGGCATGGCTCTTCTGATGTGGCTGGGCGAGCTCATCACCGACCGCGGCGTCGGCAACGGGATGTCCATCCTGATATTCGCCGGCATCATCGCCGCGCTGCCCGGAGAGCTCTCCAACCTGGTCAGGACCATTATGGCCAAGCAGCCGGCCCTACTGGTGCTGATCGCGGGGGCGGCCCTGGCGATCATCGCGGGGGTGGTCTATATCGAGCAGGGCGAGAGAAGGATACCCGTGCAGTACGCGAAGCAGGTGCGCGGTCGCAAGATGTACTCGGGGGCGAGCACCTACATCCCCGTGAAGGTAAACACCTCAGGTGTGATCCCGATCATCTTCGCGTCGGCGGTGCTGTCGTTCCCGCTGATAATCGCGCAGTTCTTCCCGGCGCTTAAGGGGTTCGCCAACTCCTTCGCCCAGGGGTCGGTGGCATATTTCATCCTGTACACGGGCCTCATAGTCTTCTTCGCCTACTTCTACACGGCGATAATCTTCGACCCGTTCGAGCTGGCCGACAACCTGAAGAAGTACGGCGGTTTCATACCGGGCATCAGGCCCGGCATGCCCACCACCAACTACGTCTCGAAGGTCGTCAACCGCATCAACCTGCCGGGGTCACTGTACCTGGCTGCTATCGCCCTGATACCGGCGGTCACGCTGGTGCTGTTCGGTGTGCGGGACGTGCCGTTCGGCGGCGCGGCGATCCTGATCATCGTCGGCGTCGCCCTCGAGACCATGAAACAGATCGAGGCGCAGATGCAGATGCGCCATTACGAAGGCTTCCTGAGCAAGTAAGGACCGAGCATGAACGTGATACTCCTCGGGCCTCCCGGGGCTGGAAAAGGCACACAGAGCGAGAGAATGGCGGACGGTTACGACCTGGTGCCGATCTCGACGGGTGACATCTTCAGGGCGAACCTGTCGAAGGGCACCCCACTCGGGCTCGAGGCCAAGAAGTACATGAACGCAGGCGAGCTGGTCCCAAATGAGGTCACGGAGAGGATAGTCACCGACAGGCTCAAGGCCGACGACGTCACCGGCGGGTTCATCCTCGATGGCTTCCCCAGGAACCTTCACCAGGCGGAGGCGCTGGACGCTTACCTGGAGGGCAAGGGCAAGGGGATGGACCTGGTCATCAATATCGAAGTCGATCCGGAAGAGCTGGTGAAGCGCCTGACCGGAAGGCGGATGTGCCGCGACTGCCAGGGCATCACCCACGTGCTGACGGACCCTTCCGCCGCGGAGGGTGTCTGCGGGGAGTGCGGCGGCGAGCTGTACCAGCGTGACGACGACAACGAGGCCACCGTGCGCAACAGGCTCGAGGTCTATCGCACGGAGACCGAGCCGCTCATCGAATACTACAGGCCGCGGGGCAAGATAGCGGACATCGACGGGGCGCAGCATCCAGATTACGTCTTCGAGCAGATACGGGACGCGGTAGAGAACGCAGAGGCCGGTAAGTGAGTTGATCATCCTCAAGTCCCGCCAGGAGATCGATAAGATGCGAAGGGCCGGGCGGCTCGTCCGCCAGGTCCTGGACGCCGTCGTCGACAAAGTGGACGTCGGGGTGACCACCCTCGAGCTTGACGAGATGGCCGAGGCCATGATCCGCGAAGCGGGCGCGGTACCGGCGTTCAAAGGCTACGAGCCGGACTTCGTGAGGTGCGGCCCGTTCCCCGCGACGCTGTGCACCTCCATCAACGAGGAGGTCGTGCACGGGGTCCCCGGCCTGAGGCCCCTGGCGGACGGCGACATACTGAGCATCGACACCGGGGTCGAGATGGACGGCTATTTCGGAGACGCGGCGGTGTCCATCATCGTCGGCAACGCCTCGACCGGCGCGCAGAGCCTGGTCCAGGTGACGCGAAACGCCCTGGACGCCGGGATCGACGCGTGCAGGCCGGGCCTCCGGCTGGGGGATATCTCCAGCGCCATACAGACGGTTGCCGAGGTCGCGGGTTTCTCGGTGGTCAGGAGGTTCGTCGGCCACGGAATAGGCAGGCAGATGCACGAGGACCCGCCGGTGCCCAACTACGGGGTGGCCGGGACCGGCCCCACGCTGAAGGCGGGGATGGTGCTCGCGCTGGAGCCCATGGTCAACATGGGAGGGTCGGACGTGCAGGCCTCGCAGGATTGCTGGCCCGTCGTCACCAAAGACGGTGCCCTGTCGGCGCATTTCGAACAGACGGTCGCCATCACCGAGGCGGGAGCGGAAGTCCTGACCGCCGTGCGCGGCGAAGAGGGCGAGAGCGGCCTGGAAAAAAAGAGCCGGTTCGCATAAAATATAGTTTTGTGCGCTTTTTAGGGGGAATAGTTTAGGTTTGGCACCAAAGGATGACGCGATAGAGATAGAGGGCACAGTGCTTGAGCCGCTGCCCAATGCCATGTTCAGAGTCGAGCTGGACAACGGCCACAAGGTGCTCGCGCACATATCGGGCAAGATGAGGATGCACTACATTCGCATCCTGCCGGGCGACAAGGTCACGGTTGAGCTCTCGCCCTACGATCTGTCCCGGGGCAGGATTACCTACCGCCACAAGTAGCGGCGGCGTGGAAATGTGAGGACCAGAGATGAAAGTCAGGCCATCGGTAAAGAAGATGTGTGACAAGTGCAAGGTGATCAGAAGGCACGGTAAGGTCATGGTCATCTGCAGCAACCCCCGGCACAAGCAGCGGCAGGGAAGATAATACGGAGGACATGCTTTGGCTAGAATCGCGGGTATCGACCTTCCAAGGGACAAGCAGGTCCAGATCGCGCTGACCTACATCTACGGCATAGGCAGGACGAGCGCGATAAAGGCGTGCGTGGGAGTCGGGGTGAACGCCGAGACCAAGGTGCGCGACCTCACCGACGAGGAGATCGTAAGGCTGCGCGAGTTCATCGACGCCAACTTCCAGATAGAGGGTGACTTGAGGCGCGAGCGCGCCCAGAACATCAAGAGGCTCATGGAGATAGGGTGCTACAGGGGACTTCGTCACCGCCGCGGCCTCCCGGTGCGGGGGCAGAGGACCCACACCAACGCGCGCACCCGCAAGGGCCCGAGGCCGCAGGTAGGCATCAAGAAGAAGCAGCGCCAGGCTGCCGGCAGGTAATCGAAAGGGGAACGGCAGGTGCCAAAGCCAGGAAAAGCCAAGTCGAGGGGACGCAAGAAAGTAAAGAAGAACGTCCCCAACGGCATTGCCAACATCAAGGCGACGTTCAACAACACCATAATCAACATCACCGACCCGGAGGGGAACACCATCGCCTGGGCGAGCGCGGGAACGATAGGCTTCAAGGGCTCGCGCAAGAGTACGCCCTATGCCGCTCAGCAGGCTGCCGAGGCCGTCGCCAAGCAGGCGGCGGAGCACGGGATGCGTAAGGTCGAGGTGCGCGTGAAGGGGCCGGGCTCCGGAAGGGAGACGGCTATTCGCACGCTGCAGGCGAACGGGCTCGAGGTGGGCTCTATCAAGGACGTCACGCCGGTGCCGCATAACGGCTGCCGGCCCAAGAAGAAAAGGAGAGTGTAGGGCTAGAAGCCCTCAAGCGTGCTATGGCGAGATACACGGGACCAGTCTGTAAGCTGTGCCGAAGAGAGAGGACCAAGCTGTTCCTCAAGGGTGACAGGTGCACCACCGACCGATGCTCGGTGGAGCGGCGCACCTATCCGCCCGGTCAGCACGGCCGGCGCCGGGTCAAAGAGACCGATTACCTGATACAGCTCAGGGAGAAGCAAAAGGCGAGGCGCGTCTACGGGGTCATGGAGAAGCAGTTCCGTGACTACTACGCGCAGGCGGTGCGCGAGAAGGGGCGCACCGGCGAGAACCTGCTGCGGATACTGGAGAGCCGCCTCGACAACATAGTGTACAGGTGCGGGTTCGCGGTGAGCCGCAAGCAGGCCCGTCAGCTCGTGCGCCACGGGCACATCCAGGTGAACGGCAAGAAGGTCGACATACCTTCCTTCCTGGTGAAGCCGGCCATGGCTATATCGGTCGCCCCCAAGTCACGCGAGTCCGAGGTCTTCAAGATCGCGGCCGCGAGCTTCCAGCGCGAGCAGGTGCCATGGCTCCAGGTGGACAGGAAAGGCATGACCGCGTCACTCATCGAGGCGCCGCAAGGGATAAGCCCTGACGTGCCGATACGCGACGAGCTCATAGTAGAGCTCTATTCACGATAAATCCCGGAATACGGAGGGAAAACTGTTGCTAGGAATACAGAAGCCGCAGATTAAGGTGCTTGACCTGAACGACACCGAGGGAGTGTTCGTCATCGAGCCTCTCGAGAGAGGGCTCGGCCACACGCTCGGGAACAGCATCAGACGGATACTGCTGTCCTCTATCCCGGGGGCCGCGGTGACGCAGGTCAAGATCACCGGCGTCCAGCACGAGTACTCGGCGATCGAGGGCGTGCGCGAGGATACCATAGAGATCCTCTTGAACCTGAAAGAGCTCGTGCTGTCACTGGACGGCGACGAGACGGCGACCGTGAGGTTGCGGGTCACCAAGGCGGGGGCGGTGACCGCCGCTGACATCGAGACGCCGTCCAACGTGGCGGTGGTCAACCCCGAGCACCACATCGCAACCCTCACCAAGAAGGGCAAGCTCGAGATGGAGATGACGGTGGAGAAGGGCCGTGGGTTCGCCTCCGCGGAAGAGAACGAGCACGAGGGAGACCCGATAGGGCTCATCCCGGTCGACTCGATCTTCTCGCCGGTCAGCAACGTGACGTTCAAGGTGGAATACACCAGGGTCGGACAGAGGACGGACTTCGACAAGCTCACACTGTTCGTGCGGACCGACGGCAGCATGAAGCCCGACGAGGTAGTGAGCATCGGGTCGAGGATACTGATCGAGCACATCACGCTGCTCGCGGACCTCGCGGAGGAGCCGGGCATCGGTGACGTCTTCGAGCCGACCGAGGCCTCGAGCGCCGCCGGGCTGGACGCGAGCATCAGCGAGCTGGACCTGAACGTGCGCGCTTACAATTGCCTGCAGAGGGCGAAGATAGAGACGCTCGCCGACCTGGTGAGCCACACCGAAGAAGAGCTGCTTGGCATCAGGAACCTGGGCGCGAAGACGGTCGAGCTCATCAAGGAGAAGCTCGACACGCGCGGCCTGTCCCTGAAGCAGCCCGAGTAAGACTGGGTGAAAGAAAGATGCCGAAGCCGAAAAAAGGACCGCGACTCGGAGGGAGCCCCTCCCACCAGAAGGCCATGATGTCCAACCTCGCGCGCGAGGTGATAATACACGGCCGGATAACCACGACCGAGACGAGGGCGAAGATGGCCAAGCCCCTGGTCGAGAGGCTGGTCACCTACGGGAAGAAGGGCGACGTCGCCGCCAGGCGCGAGGCCCTCAAGGTGATCAACGACCGCGACGTGGTGCATCGCCTCTTTGCCGAGGTCGCCCCGAGGTACGTGGACCGCAACGGCGGGTACACACGGATACTCAAGCTGGGGCCGCGCCAGGGCGACAACGCGTCGATGGTGATCCTCGAGCTGGTCTAGCGGGCAGGTTTTAACCTGACCGCACGGTGCTTTGGCGCCTCAACTCTCACAGCGGTGGTGCGTTTCGAAGAAATGCACCACCGCTGAGTCATAACAGCCAATAAAAATGCACCACCGGTGCCTGACCCCAGTGGTGCGTTTTTATCTCCGGGTTGCCGCCAGGGAGGCCGCGGACAGGAGCGCCTTCCAGCGCCTGGGCACGTCGATCATGCGGATGTCCCCCGTGTTGAGCGCCCACAGGATGTCGACCGCGGGGAGGCGCGAGCGCGCAAGGCGCTCCAGCTCCGAACGCTCCGTGACCACGGCGCGGACTCTCCCACCGAACCTGCGCGAGAGCTTCTCGCACGCGGCTTCGAGGCCTCCGTCCCTCAGGTCGCCTTCCTCCATGCCAACAGTATCGAGCGAGCTCAACAACCAGAAATCGCCGTCGCGCCAACCGACGACAGCCGA
>DAIUEJ010000056.1:0-4629 GCA_036845225.1 Candidatus Anoxymicrobiaceae bacterium
AGCCAAGCGCCTCCGCAACGTGGAGGTCATCTTCGACGGAGAGCTGCCGGCCGGCCTGGCGCTTGAATCCCTGCCGGGGGTGACCGGCATCGAGACGCTCGGCAACCGCATCCAGTTGAAGCTGAAGGGGGACATCAACCCTCTGATCAAGCTGGTTGCGCAATATGACGTCGCTGACTTCAGCGTAACGCACGCGAGCCTGGAGGACGTCTTCCTCGAGTTCTACGAGGAGGCGGGCGTTGACACCGGTGGCTCGAGCCCTGAAGGTGATGCGCCATGAGCCGCACCGTCTTCAACAAGATCGTGAGCGAGCGCTGGCGCGGCACGCTGGTCTACGCGCTGGGCATCCTCGGTTACCTGCTGATGATCGTGGCCGTCTATCCGACGTTCAAGAAGACCATGACCGCCAAGTCACAGTTGCTCAAGGACTACCCGAAAGCTGTCCTGCAGTTCTTCGGGGTGAAAAGCATCAACGCGGCGTCGTTCAACAACTACATCACCATCGAGCTGCTGGGCCTGATCTGGATCGTGATCATGGCGGCGTTCGTGATCGCGTGGACGCGGGCGATGATATCCGGCGAGATACACGACGGGACGATGGAGCTTCTGCTGTCGCAGCCGGTCGCGCGGTGGCAGGTGCTGACGAGCGAGGGCACTGGTCTGCTGGTCGGCATCGTCTCGCTGGCCGTGGTCACCGCCGTCGGGAGCATGGCGCTCGGCGCGGCGTTCGGGGCGAAGGTCTCATACTCGGGGTTTGCCGTGTTCCTGCCGCTGGGGATAGCCCTCGGGCTGGCGATGGCGGGTTACTCTCTGCTGTTGTCGGCGCTGGTGAACGATCCCAGGCGGGCGGTCATGGCATCAGCGGGGCTGACGCTGCTGTTCTACCTCATCCACTTCGGTGGTACTTATTCGAAGGTCATCGACAAGATCGACTGGTTCGGCATCTTCCACTACTACAACCCCCTGGCCACGCTGGACAGCGGCACCGTGCCGGTCAAGAGCATCCTGCTGCTGCTGGCGTTCGCTGTGGTGGGCTTCGGCCTGTCGCTGTGGGTCTTCCAGCGCAAAGACATCAAGTAGAAAACCGGTGCCAGGCACCTTCTTTACACTAAAATGCACCACCGGCGCCTGATCCCGGTGGTGCATTATCGAATGTGAAAAACGGGAAAAAGTGCTTGACCCCCTCTTTTTCAGTTACAGCTTGTGGTCCGTCTTGAACTTCTCCGCTTTGTCCTTCAGTGTGGTCGCTTCCGCGCTCAGCTTGTTGACAGCGGCGATGAACTCCGAGGTCCGCGCCGCGACAGCCTCGGAGCTGATCGGCTTTCCGGCGTCGGCGTCCTTGAACGCCTGGCTCAGGTAGTCGAGGTAAGAGTTGATCTCCGCGGTCAGCGCGAGGTCGGCCTTGATGATGTCGAGAGCGATGCCCGCGTAGGTCTTGTAGTCCTGCTTGGCCGAGAGCCCTGACACCTGGTTCAGCGAAGTCCTGGCTTCGGTGAGCAGGGAGTCGACCCCTTTCACCTCCGCGCGTATCTGGTTGGCCTGCTTTTCGTAGTCCGCGGAACTGGTGACGCTCGCGATGTTCTGGAGCAGCGAGTTGACGTCGGTGCTCAAAGTATCGCCTTTGGTCGTCACAGTCGCCATAGGCTTTGCGGCCTTGTTGATGAGGTCCCTCGCTTTGCTGTTGCCGTTCGGGATCACGAGGATCAAGACCACGACCACGACCGCCAGGATTATGATGGCGGCGATGACGGCGATGGCTACTTTGAGCCCCCTGCCTTTCTTCTTCGGCGGCATGGCTCCCATCGCGGGAGCGGGAGGCGGGCCGGGCGGTGGGCCACCCGCCGCGGCCGGCGCGGCCGGCATAACGGGCGCTGCTGCTTCCGGCTCGGGAGCGAGAGGGCTCACTGTTACCCCGGGAGGCGGTGGAGGTGGTGCCTCCGCCGGTGGGGCGGCAGGAGCGGCCGCGGCAGGAGCAGTTGCTCCCGGCGGCATCTCTGCCTTCGCTCCACACTCTGTACAGAACGCGCTTCCTTCGGGGACTTCCTTTCCGCACTTTTCGCAGAACATAAGACCTCCTTAACCTGCTTCAGCCGCTGCCCGGGCACCAGGTGCCCGCTCGCCTGCCCATATATTATCAAATGAGCCTTGCAAGGTCTTGTTTCCGAGGCGAAATCTGCCGGGCGCGCGCACAGGGTGACCGCGAGGCCGCGCCTCCCGTGTCCCGGAGGGCCGCGTGTTAGAATGTTCTCGCACGTTTTCAGGAGGTGTGATGTTCTCCAGGCGAACCCTCATAGCATCGATACTAGTGGCGGTCGTGATGAGCCTCGCCGCGCCGGCCATGTCGTACGCGGCCTGGAACGGCGGCCACGACGTAGTCGGCTGCAACGCCGCCGGAAAGAGCTGGTACTTCGCCGAGGGCACGACCCGCTCAGGCTTCAACGAGTGGATATGCCTACTCAACCCGAACGCCGGCGCCACAAGCGCCCACCTCACCTACATGCTCGCGGACGGCAAGACAATCGGCAAAGACTACAACCTGCCGGCTAGGAGCCGCACCACAGTCGACGTCGACAACGACGTCGAGGCAGGCAACGATGTGTCGGTCAAGGTCGAGTCCGGCGCCCCGGTGGTCGCCGAGCGGCCCATGTATTTCCGCTACAACGGCACCATCACAGGCGGACACGACGTGGTGGGCGCCACGGCGCCCCGCCAGACCTGGTTCTTCGCCGAGGGCACCTGCCGGCCCGGCTTCGCCCCGTACATCTGCATCCAGAACCCCGGCGGCTCCGACGCGGCCGTCAGGGTGACCTACATGCTGGGCAACGGCAAGACCGCCGTGCAGAACGTCAACGTGGCGCACAACTCGCGGTACACCGTGGTCGTCAAGCAAGCCCTCGGGGAGGGGGACGACGCGGCCCACGACTTCTCCGCGAAGGTCGAGACCACCAACGGCGCGACGGTCGTCGCCGAGCGCCCGATGTATTTCAACTACAAGGGTAACTGGACAGGAGGCCACGACGTGGTAGGCGCCCAGGCGCCCGCCACCGCTTTCTATTTCGCGGAGGGCACCTGCCGCCCCGGCTTCGACCCTTACATCTGCATCCAGAACCCGGGCGCGACCACCTCGCACGTCAAGATCACTTACATGCTGGGTAACGGCGCGGTCAAGCAGCAGGCCCTGACCGTTGCGCGCAACTCGCGGTACACGGTCGTCGTCAAGCAGTTGCTCGGGGAGTACGACAACCCTGAGCACGACTTCTCCGCCAAGGTCGAGACCACCGATGGCAGCATGATAATCGCCGAGCGCCCGATGTACTTTGCGTACAAAGGCGCCTGGACGGGAGGCCACGACGTCGTCGGGGCGCTCGCGCCGTCAACCCGATACTACTTCGCCGAGGGCACCTGCCGCCCGGGCTTCGACCCCTACCTCTGCATCCAGAACGCGGGCGCAGCCGACGCGACGGTGAACATCACCTACATGCTCGGTGACGGCTCGAGCCGTGTGCAGCAGGTGGGAGTGGGGAAGAACTCGCGCGCCACCGTCTTCGTCAAGGATGCGCTCGGCGAAGCCAACGACGCCGCGCACGACTTCTCCGCGAAGGTCGAGGCGCCGCTCGGGTCGACGATCGTCGTCGAGCGGCCGATGTACTTCAACTACTACAGCACCGCGAAGTGGACCCTCTGCGCGGTCGGGGACGTCAACCTGGGCGGCGACATGTCGCCGATACTTTCAGCCAACGGCTTCGGCTACGTCTGGAGCGGCGTGAGCGACCGGCTTCGCGCGGCGACCCTCACCTTCGCGAACCTCGAGTGCACCATGTCCTACCGGGGCGAGCAGGTCCAGGGGAAGACCTTCACCTTCAGGGGCGACCCCGCGGCGCTGCCGGCGATGCGCGACGCGGGCGTCGACGTCGTGTCACAGGCGAACAACCACGCGCGCGACTTCGGGGCGACCGCGCTGATGGACTGCCTCGGATACATGGACGCCGACGGCATCGCGCACTGCGGAGCGGGAGGGGACTACGCCTCCGCGCACGTGCCCGCGTACCTGGACGCCAAGGGGCTGCGCGTCGCGTTCCTGGCCTACGACGACATCGGGTTCGGCGGCTGGTACGCGGACACCAACTACCCCGGCGTGTGCGACGCGACCGACACGGCGAAGATGGTCGCGGACATCGCGGGCGCCAGGGCCAACGCCGACTTCGTGGTGGTGTCGTTCCACTGGGGCACGGAGAGGAAGTACACGCCCGACGCCGTGCAGACAGCGCTCGCGCACCTGGCGGTCGACCAGGGCGCCGACGTGGTGCTGGGCACCCACCCGCACGTCGACCAGGGGTTCGAGTTCTACAAGGGAAAGGTCATCGCCAACTCGCTGGGGAACTTCGTGTTCAGCCCGGGCAGCGCCGAGGGTCACTACAGCATGCTGACCGAGTTCTCCATGGACGCGCGCGGGTTCCTCTCCTTGAGCGCCATGCCGGTCTATATAAACAACGGCCGCCCCGGGATCGTGGGAGGGGCGGACGGGACGAACCAGATCTCACAGGTCGCGGGGCTTTCGCAGCAGTTCGGGACCCCGGCGCACGTCGAGAACGGCGTGATGTACGTACCGTAGCGCCGGCATGGAACGTA
>DAIUEJ010000056.1:4729-15973 GCA_036845225.1 Candidatus Anoxymicrobiaceae bacterium
GCGCCGGCGTCCCGCCGGCAAGAGCAGTGTGACGTAGCGCCGGCGTCCCGCCGGCAAGAGCAGTGTGACGTAGCGCCGGCGTCCCGCCGGCCTCCGGCAGCCAAGCGAGGTGAACGCCACGGCATCAACGATCCCGTCACCCGAGACGGTCGAGATAGAGACGTCGGACGGCCTCACCCTCCGCTGCCGCAGATACAGGCGCCCCGGCGCGCGCGCGGTCGTGTGCGGGCACGGGCAGGCGTCCAACGCTTACCAGTTCGACCTCCCCCTGTACGGGTTCAGCGTCGCCGAACAGCTCTACGAACTCGGGTACGAGGTCTGGCTCGTGAACTTCCGGGGGGCGGGACATCCACCCTGGCAGAGCGACGGCGGTGACGGGCTCAACTCGGGGGACCAGATGGGCGCGCTCGATTTCCCCGCCGTGATCGATCGTGTGATAGAGGAGACGGGCAAGCCGCCGTTCTACATAGGGCACTCGTTCGGGGGCATGTCGCTGTACATCTATCTGCAGGGCGTCGTGTTCGATGATGACGGCCGCTCCGGGATAAGGCGAGACCCGCAGGTGGCGCGCGAGCGCAACAGTAAGATCGCCGCCGCGTTGACCGCCGGAAGCCCGGCCGGGACTGCCGAGGAAGTCCTCGACACCATGGAGAGGGTGCGACGCCACCCATGGGTCCAGGCCGTGGCCGGGCGCATGGTGCGCTTCCTCCTCAAGATTCCGAAAGGAAGCCTGTCATACCGATCGGCAGGATTTCCATCCGGTTCGGCTTCGCCCACCCCTGGCTGACGAAGGTCCTGATGCACAGCCCGCTCATGAAGGCGTACATGCAGCCGAGGATGATGACCCGTGAGGCGTGCGGCGTCTTCGGCACCTGGGCCGGTGGGGACGTCACCTGCGTCCACGCCGCGCAGGCGGTCGACACCATCATGACCGGGGGACTGACCTCATTCGACGCCGCTGGCGAAAAGGCGCTCGTCTACCAGGACGGGATGTCAGACATCACGGTGCCGCTCGCGGCTGCGGCCGGGACCAGGGATTTCATGCGCCCGGTCGACATCAAGGAGAAGGTGCTGGGGGCAGTGTCATCGGAGCACACCCTGTTCCTGCCGATCCAGGGCTGCGGGCACGTAGACATGGTGTATCACCTGCCGCTGCCGGAGATTATGGACTGGATGGAGTGGGCAACAAAACACTAAACACGTCGTTCGTTTTCCACTTTTCTTTACACTTTCAAGCGGAATCTGACGTGCTCCACTGGGGTCAGACCCCACTGGCGCACATTACAATCCCACTCGCAGAATCTGCATGCGCCATCGGGGTCTGACCCCAGTGGCGCAACGTCAAGAAGTGGAAAGAAAAGTGGAAAACGAACGACGTAATCTACTGGCAGTCCAGCAGGCTGACCTCCACGAGCGTTGCGCGGTACCGCCCGGGAAGGGTCTGATAAAGCCGCGTCCCCATCCACGCGAACTCCGCCATCTTCTGATCGACTTCTTTTATCACCCGAGCCGGCACGCCCACGCACAGGCTGTTGGGCGGGACCTGCATGCGGGGAGGCAGCAGAGCCCCCGACCCGATGAGCGAGTTCTCGCCGATCTTCACGCCGTCGTTCACGATGGCGCCCATCCCGACCAGGACGTGCTCGTCCAGCACGCAGCCGTGCAGGATGGCGGCGTGCCCGATGTGGGAGTTCTTGCCCAGGCGGGTGGTCGATTCGGGGCCCGCGTGCAGGACCGCGTTCTCCTGGATGTTCGAGCCGTCGCCGACAACGATCTCGCCCCAGTCACCGCGCAGAACCGCTCCCGCCCCGATGAAGCACCCTTCTCCGATCGTGACCCTGCCGATGACAACAGCTTTGTCGTGCACGTATGCGGTCTTGCCCACCTTCGGCTTCCTTCCCTCGAAGACATATAGAGCCATGGTCGCCTCCTGAAGAGTCGCTGTGTTTTCCCACCATAGACTAGCCCACCTGCCTCGCCGCGACAAAGGCGGGCGCGCGGGCGCACCGAATAAGGCAGTGCTAGACTGATTGATGCAATTGCGTCTGCAAGAAAAAGGTTTGACCCCTATTTTGCACGGAGGCTCCGACGATGCGCATGAGACCGTTCAAGCTCGAGAGGTTCTTTGTCGCTCACGAGTTCAACGTGCGCCACACGCTGTGCAGCTCCGACTGCGAGCCGCTCTCTCAAGCGGAGCTCCTCGAGATGGCCGACGACGACTCGATGGAGCTGTGGGATAACCTCAAGCTGGGCTACACGGAGTCGCTCGGCGCCCCGCACCTGAGGGAAGAGATCGCCGGACTGTACGCGGATGTCGACCCCGCAGAGGTGCTGGTGTGCTCGCCGGTCGAGGGCATCTTCGTCGCGATGAACGCGATCCTCGAGAAAGGCGACCACGTTATCTGCGGCTTCCCCGACTACCAGGCCCTCGACGAGGTCGCACGCGCGATCGGCTGCGAGGTCGAGCGGTGGACCGCCGATGAAGGCCAGGGCTGGCGTTTCGACCCCGCCTGGCTCCAGAAGCACATACGGCCTGACACAAAACTCATCGTGGTCAACTTCCCCAACAACCCGACCGGCTTCCTGCCTTGCCTCGAGGACTTCGAGCGCATCGTCTACATGGCGCGCGAGCGCGGCGCCTACCTGTTCTCCGACGAGATGTACCGGCACCTCGAGCTCGAGGATGGCGCGCGGCTGCCGTCCGCCTGCGACGTCTACGACCGGGCGGTCTGCCTATATGGGATGTCCAAGGCGTTCGGGATGGCAGGGGTCAGGATCGGCTGGCTGGTGACGAAGGACCCCGGGCTCCGCCAGCGCCTCCAGGAGTTCAAGGACTACTCCACCATCTGCTCCAGCGCGCCGAGCGAGGTGCTCTCGACCATCGCTCTCCGCTCGAAGGAGAAGATACTCGAGCGCAACCGCGACATAATCCGCGCCAACCTGGACACGCTCGACGGGTTCTTCGAGAAGCACGACCAGGTGTTCTACTGGGACCGCCCGCCCGCCGGGACCATCGCTTTTCCCCGCATCCTTGCGGGGCTCGACGCGGACACCTTCTGCGAAGAGGTCCTCGAGGGCGCAGGGGTGCTGCTGCTGCCGGCGTCCGTCTTCGAGTTCGGGACGGACCACTGCAGGGTTGGGTTTGGAAGGAGCGATCTGCCCGAGGCGGTCGCGGCTCTGGAAGAGTACCTTGCGCTCTCTTGCGGCTGATCAGTCGCCGGTGTACTTGATCGGCCCCGTGTCCCCACCGGGCTTACGCCACGAAGGAGTAACGGCCACGTTGAACCCCGGGTCGCCCGCTGCGCGGATGATGTAGACCGTCGTTCCCACCTCGACCATGTCAAAGAGCTTGATGACGTCCGGCATGTGCATCCTCATGCACCCGTGCGAGGCGGAGGTGCCGATGCTGCCGTCGTTGGAGGTGCCGTGGATGAGCACCCCGGAGGCGTTGAGCGGCAGCGCCCTGAGCCCCAGCGGGTTGCTGTAGCCTGGTCCGATCGTATCGGGCATGGAGGCTGACCACGCGTCGTGCGGGTTGTACCAGGTCGGGTTCATCTGCTTGCCCACGATGCGCCACTGACCCACGGGAGTCGGGTAGGCCGGCTGGCCGCAGGCGATGGGGAACTGCGCCGTCGGCGTCTGCCTGTTGTACAGCACGAGCATGTGCTGCGACAGGTTGACGACGATGAGCTTGCCGAAGATGTCGTCCTTGTATGCCGCCGGCGTCCTCTGCGCCCGGATGCCGATGGTGCGCGTCATGGAACTTTCCGCCTTGAGCACTTCTTGCCGTATCGTCGCCTCGGGCACCGAGTACCCGTCGCGCGCCGGCACGATGACCGGAAGACCGGAGGTCACGTCCACGTAAGCGTCGTGCGGCGGCCGGTTCACCTGCTCGTTCACCGATTTCACGAAGGCAGCGACCAGCGCGTTGTCGTTCTCGGGGAGGACGAGCTCGTTCACTCTGGTGGGACGGTTCACAAACGAGCGGAACATCCGCTCGAAGACGTTGGGCGACCACGCCCTGTCGTACGCTTCGTCCACCATCTGCTGGTAGTTGAGATGCAGTCCGAGGTTTTCTGCCGTGGAGCTGTAGTTGACGCCGTCCAGTGTGAGAGTCACGAGCTTGCTCTCGACCTCCTTGAGCTCCGCCTGGCACTTGGCCACCGCGTCGGCCTTGCTCAGGCCCGCGACACTGACCCCCGCCACCTTCGAGTGGGGAGGGAACTTGCCCCACCTGGTCGCGTCCTGGACAAAGAAGTACCCGACGACCCCGAGCAGGCAGAGAATGAGGAACGCGCTCGCCGCGACCAGTGAGACCCTCACCGTCGAGCTCGAGGAGATTGACGTCTTCATCTTCTTCATCAGTTTCAGGCCTCCGTCAGCCTGCCGGCCGGGGCGGGCCCCCGTCAACATCGCTACCTTGATAATAACCGTAATTTCCCCGGTCGGATACGGCCGTAACGCCGAGCACGACCGACACCAGAGAAAACACTCCAAATATATAGAGGCCCGCGCCGGCGTTAAGGTTCCGGTTGGAGAGAGTCACGACGCTTATCGCCGCGAAGGTCAGGCCCAGAAGTGAAGCCACGACCGCGACCGCGGCGCCCGCGCGGACCTTCGTGAGGAGCAACAGGCCGCCCGCAATGATGAGTATCCCGAGCAGAATGGCCCAGAAACCTGTGAAGACGAGCAGGCCGCCGCGGCTGGTGTACGCGACGTTGTGGTGCGGCCACAGGTTAGTGCCGGACATGATGTTCCACCCCGTGAACCCCTCGAACCAGGGCAGGAACGCGGAGATCAGGACCACGATGCCGGAGGCGGTCAGGAGCGCTGCCGCGACACGGTCGGGTTTCGCGGGCGCGGCACGCTCACCTTCAAGTCCGGCATTATCAAGTTCTGTTTCCGGCGCCGCAGCGTCTTCGCCCACAGCAATCCCACTTTCGGATCACGGAGTTCCGCTCGACTCCACTATTTCTATTGAACGACGGATTGAAATCTCCTTCTCGCTGCCCACCCGCGGAGGACAGTCAGTGAGCGCATCGAAATCAGAACTTGCGAGAATAAGATGCACAATTCCAACGGGGGGTGGACGGTTTGAAAAGTGGTGAGATGCATGGCGGCATGCACGGAGGCATGCACGGCGGCATGGGGCACATGAAGAAGGGCTTCGGGGTGAAGCGCGCCTTCGGCGAGCCGATCAAGGTCAACGACGAGGTGACGATCATACCGGTCGCAAGGGTCAAGATGTCCGGCGGTGGCGGTGGTGGCGAAGAGATGCAGAACTCCGAGCCGCCGGCCGAAGGCGAGGTCGCCGAGGAGCGGAAACCCAAAGGCCAGGGCGGAGGTTACGGGTTCATGGGCGGGGTCAAGCCCGTCGGCTACATAAAGATCAAGGGCTCATGCGTTAAGTTCCACCGAATACACGACTGGGAGCACATCGCGAAGATGATGGTCCCCCTTGGCGTGATATTCCTGGTGATGTGCAAGCACAAGATGATGCACATGAAGATGGGGCAGATGCACGGTGGCGCGCCGTGGATGGGCCCGATGATGGGACCGAAGATGATGCACAAGCACGCGCACGGCCACTGCGGTCATCCGCAACACCACGCTCACAAGATGATGGGCAAGGGCATGAAGCCGCCGGACTGGCGCGCTAAGAAGATGGAATGGAAGAAGCACGGCAAGGCCGGCTGTCCCTGCTGATACGATAAGAACTCAAAATGCACCACCGGGGTCAGGCACCGGTGGTGCATTTTTCTACTGAGCCCACGTTCGCCCCCGGGTGCTAGACTATGAGACGCCACAATCCACCTGTTTCGAAGCGGCATGACGACGGCGGCATGAAGGAAGGCGGGACGTAATGGCCCAGGAGCCCGGGAACCAGGACACAAGTGCCGCGCGCAGGTTCGCTCCGTTCTTCGCGCTCAACATAGTTGCAGGGCTCGCGCTCATCGAGCCCGCGATGGGCCACCTCAAGAAGCTGGGGGACACCCTGACCGCCCAGCAGTATCTCCTGATAATGCCGACCGGAGAAGTATCGTACCTGGTCCCCGCGGTGCGGGAGATAAGCGTGCCGGCGCTCGGTTTCGTCGGTGTCCTGATGCTGCTGATCGGCCTCGTGCCGGCGGTGTCCAGGTTGCGCAGGAAAGGCCTGGACGGCTGGTCCTCTCTGGGATGGCTGCTGGTCCTCACGGGGTCAGGGATGATGGCGGGGGAGTACCGCTCCGGCGGGGAGTGGGTCCTCTTCAAGCGGATCGGAGCCCGTTACCTGGCCATGGCGATGCTCGCGGTCGGTGCTGTGCTCGCCTGCAGGGACCGGCGGTTCCTCGCGGCCTGCGGGATGGGTGGCTTCACCTGGGACCTGTCTTCAGCGATATTCTGGGCCGCCATCAAGCGCGACCCTCGCGCCACCGTTCACGGTGCCCTGGTATCACCACTTCGACCAGGAGGAAGGACGCGGCGCGCCGTGCTGGCTCGTGGCGCTCGTGGACCTTACCGCATTCAGCTACTTCGCCTGGCTGTCGAAGCACGACTTCGACCCGTTCCGCCTCTTCGATCGCTAGGCCGGTGCCGGCGGGACGCCGGCGTTACAGGCGCATGTCGCGGAGCGCCTCCAACTGCTCCGCGCACTCGTCGCTCGAGAGAGCGGGACACTCTTCCAGGCCAGCCTTTCCCTCAGACAGTTTCGTGGCGAAAGCCATGCAGGTGGGAACGCCGCACTCCTTGCAGTTGGTGCGTGGCAGGAGCTTCATCACTTCGAGGACCTTGGGCTTCTCCCAGGACTCGTAGCTGGGCTCGATGTTCTCCCGGTCCTCCCAGACCTTGTTGATCCTCCTGACGAGGGCGTAAGCAAGCTCGTTGGCTTCCTTCTTCTCCAGTATCGTGCTTATGGCGATCTCGTGGGGGCGCAGCGCATACCGGTGGCCACCCTCAGTCCACACCAGCACCGGCATCCCGGGTATGAACTCGGCCCTCTCCAGGGTCGCGTTGAGATAGGGGAGCACCTCGCCGATATCGGCGTCCAGGTGGATATCGGCTTTGTACACGGCGGATGCCAGGTCGCACTCCGGCGTTGAAAGCTCCAGGTCGAAATCGTCGATCAGCATGTCGCGCCTCCTGTCATCGTCCTCTCATCGGTTCCATGCTCTCATACGGACCACGCTCCAGGCGAACATCGCGGCGGTGAAAGCGACGAGCATCAGCACGTCCACCAGCACCCCGAAGTAGTCTTTGAACCCCAGCCCCTTGTACAGGAGGTCCGCGCAGTACGACACCGGGCTGAACCACGACAGCACCCGCCCGTAAGTCGGCAGCGTCGGTATCGCGAGGAAGATGCCGCTTATGAACATCAGCGGCAGGCGCACCACGTTCAGCACCATCATGACCTTGGGAGGCGTGTCCGCTTTCACCGTCGATATCAGCATGCCCATGGTGGACATGCAGACGCTCCCGAGGAAGAATGCCAGTATCAGCGCCCCCCAGTACGTTATGGTCGAGCCGTAGAATACCAGCCCGATCAAGAGTGGGAAGACCGACACGACGACCCCGAACACGAACGCGGACATGACCTTGCCGAGCACCGCCTCGGACATCGACAGCGGAGCGAAAAGCAGGCGCTCGAAGGTGCGGTTCATCTTCTCCCACGGCACGCTGAAAGGCGCTACCGTGGTGGTCGAGAAGAAGAGGGTCAGAGCGATGAGTCCCGGGAACAGGTTCACAGCCTTCACGTTCCGCCCGATCATGAACGCGAAGAAGATCGCTACCGGGAACACGAGGCCGAACATGAGCACGGCGGGCTGGAAGTAGTAGATCTTCATGTCCTTGCTGGAGACGGCCCAGGACTTCTTGAGACCGTCCCACACCGGGAACCTCTTTGCGATGGCGGTGGCATCATCCACGGGCGCCCACCTCCTCGGAGGCGGTGAGCTTGATGAAGACGTCCTCCAGCGAAGGGCCGAAGGTGTTGAGCGACACAGGCTTCAACCCGTGCTCGTTCATGAACGGGTAGATGGCGCCGAGCACGCACGGCGGGTCGGAAGCCACCAGGTGGTACTTGTCCCCGAGGGCGCGCACCTCGCTGACGCAGGGCAACCGCGACAGAGCGCTTTCCTCGTCGTGCTCAAGCTCGCGGTCAAACGCTACCTCGACCGCCTGCGCTTCTGAGGCCGCCTGCTTCAGCCGTTCGGGAGTGTCGATAGCGATGAGCTTCGCGCGGTCTATGACGGCGATCCGCTCGCAGAGCTGGTTAGCCTCTTCCATGTTGTGGGTGGTGATGAAAACGGTGACCCCCTCGTCGTGCAGGTCGCGCATGATATCGCGGATGAGCCGCGAGCTCTCGACGTCGAGGCCGGAGGTCGGCTCGTCCAGGAACATGACCTTCGGGCCGTGCATCATGGACATCGCAATGGTGAGGCGCCGGCGCAGCCCGAGGCTCAGCTCGATGGCTTTCTTGCCCCGGTGCTCCTCCAGCCCGAACAGTGAGATCAGCTCCCCCGCGCGCACGGCCCGATCTCTGCGGGAGACCCCGTACAGAGCGCCGGTGAAGGTCAGGTTGGCGACCGTGTCCAACTCGAGAAAGACGTTGGACGCCTCGGGCACGATGCCCACAACGGCTTTGACCTTGAGCGAGTCGCGCACGGTGTCCATGCCGAGTATGGTCGCGCTTCCCTCGCTGGGCCGCGT
Organism: Candidatus Anoxymicrobiaceae bacterium; assembly: GCA_036845225.1. Lineage (GTDB taxonomy): Bacteria > Actinomycetota > Geothermincolia > Fen-727 > Anoxymicrobiaceae > FEN-680. The sequence goes on from DAIUEJ010000056.1 coordinate 13,415, forward strand.
CAGGTTGGTGAGCATCCGCAGGGTCGTGGTCTTGCCAGCGCCGTTCGGCCCGAGGAAGCCGAAGATCTCTCCTTCCTCGACCTCGAACGAGACGTGGTCCACGGCGACCAGTTCCCCGAACTTCTTCGTCAGGTCCTTGACCCGGATGGAAGCGTTCACCCGTCCCCCGATCATTTCTTTGCGGAAAGCTTCTTGTACCTGTCCGCGAACTTCGCGAAGACGCTCGAGGTCTCCTGCAACTGGGCCGCCCACATGCTGAGAACCTCGTGGCCTTCGTCCGTCAAGTGATAGACCTTACGCGCGGGCCCCGAGCCCGACGGGTCGAGCGTGGATGAGGTGAGCCCTCTCATCTCCATCATGCGGAGCACCCGGTAGAGGATGGACGGGTCGGTGCTGCCCGGTGCGACCCCGAAGTCCGACAGCCGGCTCATCAGCTCGTACCCGTGTGCCGGCTTCTCCGCGAGGAGCAGGAGGATGTACGGCCTCATGAAGCGGTTGGAGAACCCCGCCCCGGGGCAGCCGTCCATCCCGTGGTGGCCGTGGTGGGCGTGCCGTCCCTCGTGGCCCCCGCAGCCGCAATCGGCGTCTTTGTCTTCTTTGTGCATCTCGTTACCTCCGTGTGTCACTATCGAACTACTGCCATTAATGACGATAGTACACTAATGACCATATGTCTATACTGAACAAGGGAGGGTCAGGCACTTTTTCGCCATTTTTTTCACTCGGACGGTTTTTAGGATAAGCTTTCAAAGCAATCCAGAACGCGGTCGTCCAGCTGGGCCAGACCCTTTGGGAAACGGGAGGCGCGCCATGACCTACGAGACACTGATATACGAGACCGAGGGCGAGGTCGGCATCCTCACCTACAACCGCCCGAAGGTGGTCAACGCGATCAACAAGCAGATGGTCGAGGAGCTATACGATTTCTGGCAGGCACGGCAGCGCGATTTCGACACGCGCGTGATCATCGTCACCGGGGCCGGCGACAAAGGCTTCTGCTCGGGACTGGACATGAAGGCGGTCGTCACCGAGTTCGCACCCCCGGGTGGGGCGACCGCCGAGAGCACCTTCGATGGCCAGATCCACTTCTCGGTCCTCATGCGCCTGATACGCTCGTGCCCGCAGCCAATCATCGCAGCCGTCCACGGACCCGCTATGGGCGCGGGGTTGTCTTTCGCGCTATCAGCCGATGTCAGGCTCGCAAGCGAGGACGCCTTCTTCTGCGCCCAGTACATCAACATAGGGACCGGGGGCGCCGACCTCTCGTCCTCGTTCTTCCTGCCCAAGATCGTCGGCTGGGGCAAGGCCGCCGAGATGTGCATGACCGGGGAGCGAGTGTTCGCACAGGACGCCTACCGTGTGGGGCTCGCCAACCACGTCGTCACCCGCGAGGAACTGCTGCCCGCCGCGCGCGCGATGGCCGCGGTGATGTGCTCCAAGAACAAGTTCGGCCTGCGCATGACCAAGGACGCCTTCAACGCGGCGCTCAACGGCTCCAGCCTCGAGGACGCCAACCGCATGGAGGACCGCAACCAGGCGCTCATCATCGCCAACGCCATCACCGAGGGCGCTAAGGAACTGGGCTGACCTGACCAGCACTAATCGTGCACGGGCGTGAAGAAAGTGACTGGGCCTAAGTTCGTACAATCCCGAGATATTAAGGAAAAGACGAGGCGAAATATTCTTGATGAACTAGATTTGCAGAGACAGAATTTACACACAGAAGGTTACGTTATCCCGGGTTGCGCCTGAGCGCGAGCACGGCGACATCGTCGTCGAGCTTGCCCCCGGCGCGGTCCTTCGCTCCAGCGACCAGTTTCTCCGCAAGCGAGTCGGAGTCGGCGGGCAAGAGTTTGCGAACCTCACCGGCGACGGCCTCGGGCGAGGCATCATCCCAACCCTTGATCTCGTATAGACCGTCGGTGTAAAGGACCAGGTAATCGCCGGGTGCCAGCACGACCTCACCCTCGATGAATTCCTGCTCCGGGAATATACCGAGGGGCATCGAAGCGGTACGCAATACCTCGACCGATCGCTCTGCCGAGACGTGCAATGGGCCGGGGTGCCCCGCGTTCACGTAACGAACGGTCCCCGAGGGCTCGTCCAGGACCGCTATGAACGCTGTTACGAACAGGTCCGGGCCGTGTTCACGGTAGACGGCCGAGCTGATCCGAGCAGCGGTTTCGGACACGACGGAGCTCCCCCGCAGATACGCTCGGATGATAGACTTCACGAAGGCCCCCAGTATCGCTGCCTGAAGGCCCTTGCCGCTGACGTCCACTATTGCGAGAGCGGTTTCGTCGCCTCCCAGCGAGAAGACGTCATAGTTATCGCCGCCCAGCTCGGACTCCTGCAGCACCGATCTGTATCGAGCGGCGAACTGGTAACCTTCTATTTGCTTGATCCTTGGATAGAAGACCGCTTGCAGGCTTTGAGAGACGTTCGTCTCACGCTCAAGAACCTCCTCCAGCTCTATATTTATTCTTTGTAGCTCTTCCTCGGCTCGCTTCCGCTCTGTGATGTCCTCTATTGCCAGAAGTATCTGTGTGGCACCTGTTT
>DAIUEJ010000057.1:0-15933 GCA_036845225.1 Candidatus Anoxymicrobiaceae bacterium
TATGGTGTACCGGCATGCCTCATGTGCCTCCTCCAACGTCGTCATGTTACCACCATCAGGGTTGTTGTCGCTAAGGTGACCAGCCCTCTTCATTCTCGTAGTGCGTTCTATTCATATAGCCGGAAACCTCATTTCTAGTTGTCGTCAGCCCCAAAGTAATTAGACACGATAAAAACAAGGCTTTTCTTGACCGATAGGCCTAAGGGGTGTCTGGGTACCCATCCGGCGAGTTCGTCGCTGGAAACCTTATTAAGCTATATATTCAAGACGAATGCGGCGATGATAGCGTCTGCCTCACCACTCTGGCCACAAATGCACTGAAGAAACAACTATTCCGTTAGCTCGGGAAGCCACTTCGAAGTACTTGTCGTAGACAGGGGCCAGGGCAGGAAGGGAGGAGCCCTCGAACTCTTCCAGGCAAAGCCTCAAGACCTCATTGGGGGTTCTCTTGGAGTTCGTCGAGAGAACAGCCCTGGGTGCGCGCGCCGAGGCGCTCGCCTTCCTTCGCAGGGAGGGCTCTTAACAGACCGCCGAACATGCTGAATATCAGTGAAAAAATGGACTTTCACTATTACCATATAATGAGGAAGACAATCCGGGTCGGCGGGACACGGGAGTCCTAACCAGGAAACATGACTTTAATTGAAGGTGTGTGATGTACGGAGACATAGGGTTCCAGCAGAAGGTGGGAAGCCCGGGCATCCTCGACGAGATTCCCGTCGGAATAGCTCTCTTTGATCGCGAGTTGACCCTGCGCGCTTTCAACAGGAGGTTCGCCGAGTTCATCCAAACGTATACGGAGCTTACGGCCAACATGGTGCTCGGGGCGACGTTCAGAGAGGTCTTTCCGGTAAGCGGCTTGCGGGCGATCGAGGTTGTCTCGAGAATAATGGACACGGGAGAGCCAGGGAGACTGGAAGAGTACGAGATCCGGTCGAGGGTCGATGGAAAGGAAATCTTTTCCTATTGGGACACCACGGTCGTTCCACTCTTTGACTCGTGTGATGAGATTGAAGGCACATCGATAATCGCCCAGGACGTTACGCAGCGAAAGAGGTCGTCGGACACACTCAAGGCCTCCGAGGACCTGTACAGGGCCGTGTTCGAGGCGACAGGCGCCGCTTCGATGATAATCGAGGAAGATACCACGATCTCCAAGATTAATTCCGAGGGAGAAAAGATCTGGGGGTTTTCCAAGGAAGAGGTCGAGGGCCACAAGAGCTGGAAGGACTTCGTGGCCAGGCGGGACGATCTCGAGAGGATGAAGCAGTACCACGTGCTGAGGAGGATCGACCCGAGCCTGGCGCCCACCAGGTACGAGTTCAAGTTCCTGGACCGTTATGGCAACGAGAAGAGCGTCTTCTGCAGGATAAACGTGGTCCCTGGGACCAAGAAACACGTTGCTTCCCTATTGGACATAACCCACCGCGAGCAGGCCGAGGAAGAGCTGAGACGGTCGTCCGATCAACTGCACGCGCTCGCGGCTCGCCTCCAGTCGGTCAGGGAGGAGCAGTCGACGGCCCTCTCGCGCGAGATCCACGACGGGCTGGGACAGGCGCTGACCGCGATCACAATAGACGTGGCCTGGCTCGGGCGCCATGTCCCGGCCGGCGATGAGGCGCTGCAGAGCAAGGTAAGTTCCATATCCAGCCAGGTCGGTGATACGATCGAGTTGGTTCGCAAGATCTCCAGGGAGCTCAGGCCGAGGATCCTCGACGAGCTCGGGCTCGTGGCCGCGCTGGAATGGCAGGCGCGAGAATTCCAGGACCACACGGGGATAATGTGCGACCTGTCCGCGAACGCCGTTCTGAAGCTCGACGACGACCGCTCTACGGCCATATTCAGGATCGTGCTGGAGGGGCTAACGAACGTCGCCAGGCACGCGGCGGCGACCCGGGTCGCGCTCTCCCTCGAAAAGGAGGAAGGGTGCGTCGTGCTCAAAATAATGGATAACGGGGTGGGCATAAGGGAGGACGCCATATACAGCCGCGAGTCCCTGGGATTGCTGGGAATGAGAGAGAGAGCGCTCGTTTTCGGAGGCGAGGTCTCTTTTGAGGGCGCCGGGGGCGAGGGGACAACGGTGACCGTTACGATGCCGCTCGTCAAGAACGAGGCGTCGTCCGAGGAGGTAGGGCAATAGACGAGGGAACGCCAGGGATAAACGTACTCATAGTTGACGACCACCCGATAGTACGTCGGGGACTGGTGGATATACTCAAGGAGGAGCCGGACATCGCGACGTGTGGTGAAGCCTCGGACGCCGCCAGCCTCATCGAGCAACTGCCGAAGGCCGATTGGAGCGTGGTCGTCCTAGACATAAGCCTTCCCGACCGGAGCGGTCTCGACGTGCTGCTCGAGCTGACGGAGAAGCGACCCGATCTGCCCGTGCTGATCCTCAGCATGCTTCCCGAGGACCAGTTCGCCATCAGGGCGCTGCAGGCGGGCGCTGCGGGGTATATCTCCAAGCAGAACGCGCCCGACGAGCTGGTGAGGGCGATAAGGCGGGTCCTGAGCGGCAGGAAATACGTTAGCGACGCCATGAACGAAAAGATGCTGAACAACCTTGGCACCACGGGCTCGCAACCCCTGCACGCCAGGCTGTCGAACCGCGAGTTCCAGGTCATGTGCCTGCTCGCATCGGGAAAGACCGTCAAGGAGATAGCCGACGAGCTCTACCTGAGCCCGAAGACCATCGGCACCTACAGGGCGAGGATACTCGAGAAGATGAACATGCAGAACAATACCGAGCTCATCAGATACGTGGTCGAAAACCACCTCATCGGTTAAGCCTTCCCCCTCTCACATGCACCGCCCGCCAGGCGCTCTCTGGCGCGAATACGCCTCGCCTTGTAGGTCCATGACCTACAGGCCTGCCCTACAAGGCCGCACTGGATACCTTACATGAAAATCAGCATCGGCCTGATACCCTGTCAAGCCCGTTGTGTCTAATAATCTTGATTGACAGCGGTGAGCGAACGTATCGAGATAGGGGGAACGCGATGAAGGTCCAGACGGTACACCTACTTGTTGCAAACGCCGCGTTTATCGGTTTCTTTGCTTTTACCCTGAGCGCCATTGTCTCGGGGTTGATGTTCGCGGGCATCCTCGGGGAGTCGGACGAGAAGCTGGGGCTCTCGGTAACCGCCATCCAAAAATACGCGGGGATAGCCCTCCTGGTATCGGCTTTTCTCGTTATGCTCGGCAGCTCGGCCGATACCCCTGGCAACACGGGCATATCGATCATGTTCGGAAGTATCCTCGCTTTCTTTGGCGTCCTCTGGCTCGTGACGTCCGAATGCCTGAGGAAAGGCGGCGACCTGAAGCCCGTAGCCGTGATGTACTTGTTCTCAGGGGCCCTGCTCGTGGCGTACGCCGTCACTACCGCCAAGGTCATCCACAATCTGGGCATTCCGTTTTTCGGCAGCGCGACCGCAGGCTACGGCTCGGGGATGTTCGGGGATTCCTTTGTCCTTTGGGTGATAGCGGCCATCGCGCTGTTTGTGGCTTTTATCGCCATCTCCTTCTGGCCCAGGATACTGAAAGTCGTCGGGTACATGTTCGTAGTCGTAGGGCTGTGGGCCGCTTACATGTGCTTCAGATACATCTTCGAGCTTACCGTCGGAAACGTGCTTCACTGAAGTCCCATGACGGCCCTGTCCTTCGGGGCGGGTCCCGCCATACCCTCGCGCACCAGTCCCAGATCCAGCATCTGGGACTATGCGTTATCCGAGCGGAGCCCCCGTCATCAGCGCTGCGGCTTACAAGCGGGCGCCCGATTCCTTACAAGAGATTCAGCATTATCCCGATACCGACCCGAAATTCATGCGCCTATCCTTGAATTGTGCCCCATAAACGCGAGCAGATAGCCACGGCAGGGCGGTCGTATCGAGACTAGCGCATGGCGATGTCGCCAGGAGATGAGTGCTTATGACTACAGCAAATACGGGAACGACAACAGTGGATACCAAGAAAGAACTCGACAAGCGGATGAGCCTGAAAGACGCGATCGGCAGGTTCGTGCGCGACGGCAGCTCGATTGCTTTCGGGGGAATGGGAGGCGATCAGGTAGTTGCGCCTACCTACGAGATCATCCGCCAGGGGCAGAAGGGCCTGACGCTGATGGGCGACAGCCCCTGTGAGCCCGGGGACTTTCTCCTGGGCACCGGGCAGATCAAGCGGATCGAGGTGGCATGGCTGGCCTACGCTATCGCCGGCGTCAGCCCCAACTACCGCCGCGCGGTCGAACAGGGCGTTCCGCACGAGATAGAGGTCTTCGAGTTTTCGAACTACACCATGGGGCTTCGGTTCCTTGCAGGGGCGCTCAACATTCCTTTCATGGTGACACGGTCGCTCCTCGGCTCCTCGATACCGCAGTACAACGACATGATAAAGGTCATCGATGACCCCTACACCAGCAAGCCGATCGCCCTCGTGCCCGCCGCGACGCCTGATGTTGCGATAGTCCACGTAAACCGAGCGGACATCCTCGGGAACGCACAGTTTCTCGGATTCTCCGCTAACAGTGAGAACATAGCCAGGGCGGCCGAGCGGACGATCATAACCTGCGAGGAGATCGTATCCACGGACGAGATCAGGAAGAGCTCGTGCCTTACGGTAATCCCGCAGTACGCAGTAGACGCCGTTGTGGAGGTCCCGTTCGGCAGCCACCCCTGGAACATGCCCTACGCCTACGCCTACGACCTCCCGTTCCACATGGAGATGATGGACAGGATAAGTTCGGAAGAGGGCTTCAAGTCGTGGCTCGAGGAGTGGGCGTTCGGCTGCGAGGACCACGAAGCGTACTGCGAGAAGGTGGGGATCGACAGGTTGCGCCGGCTTACAGACATCGAGACGAAGTTCTGCTGCAGTATCGTCGATTGAGCCCCCGGGGGGCGCGGCAACAAGGAGAGCAAGATGGACCAGGACTTTTCGGAGGATTACACGCTCCAGGAACTGCTGGTGGCGGCGGCTTCAAGGGAGATAAATGACAACGAGGTCGTGTTCGTGGGAGTTGGGATACCGTGCCTCGGGGCGTTGGTCGCGAAGTTCATTCATGCACCCAATGTCACGCTGGCGATGGAGTCGGGCTCGATAGGCCCCATGTCCTACCGGTTGATCCTGGGCATCGGGGACAATGCCTGCGTGGAGAACGCGATTTCCGTCTGCTCCCTCTGGAGGGCGTTCTCGGACCAGCAGCGCGGCTACTTCGACCTGGGGATGCTCGGCGGCGCGCAGGTCGACAAGTACGGAAACCTTAACAGCACCGCTATTTTCGGTGATGGTGACTATGCCAATCCCAAGACCAGGCTCCCGGGAAGCGGTGGGGCCAACGACATCGCCTGCTCGGCGAACAGAACCTTGATCATGATGAACCAGCAGAAGAGGCGCTTCCTGGAGAAAGTCGACTACGTCACCTCTCCCGGTTACCTCGACGGGCCTGGCTCAAGGGAAAAGTACGGGTACGCGGGCGGCGGCCCCGCCGTCATCATCTCGAACATGGCGATATTCAGGTTCGACGACGAGACCAAGGAGGCGTACCTCGACTCGGTCCATCCGGGCGTGACCGTGGACGACGTCAGGAACGAGGTCTCCTGGGACCTGAAGGTCAGCCCCGACGTCAAGTCGACGCCGCCGCCGACAAAACGGGAAGTGGAGATAATCCGCCTCCTGGACGAGAACAAGATCTACACGGGGTCCGGCCTCAAGGGCCTCACGTTCGAAGCATACATTTCGATGCTCGAGAACTCACACGACAAGCTCAAGGAGATGCTCGGGTGAGTATCGAGGGAGCTCAACGACCAATAGGAGGGTTAACGATATGAGCGGGGACCTAATCGAACGGCTATTCTCGCTGAAGGGCGAGACCGCCCTGATCACGGGCGGGTACAAGGGGATCGGGCTGATGTTCTCCGAGACCTACGCGGAGGCGGGCGCCGACGTGGCGATAGTCGCCAGGACGCTCGACAAGTGCGAGCAGGCCGCGAGAGATATCGAGAAGAAATTCGGCGTTCGCGCCATCGGGTTGTCGATGGACGTCCACGACACGGAATCGGTGGACCGCGTGGTCCAGCAGGTCATCGACGAGTTCGGAAAGATAGACATACTGGTCAACTGCGCTGGAATCTCAGGCAGCGAGAAGCCAGTGCTCAAGATGACCGACAAGGACCTGGACGACGTCATGAACGTCGACTTCCGCGGCACTTTTCTGGCCTGCAGGGCGGTCGCGGCCGAGATGGCCAAGCAGAAGCGCGGCAAGATCATCAACGTCGCCTCGCTTCTCGGCAAGATCTCGGCGCGGAACATGGCGGGATACTGCGCCAGCAAGGCGGCGGTGATCCAGTTGACACGGGTGCTCGCGCTTGAGCTGATGAGAGACAACATACAGGTCAACGTCCTGTGCCCAGGTTACATCCTCACCGAGTTCAACCGCAGCTTCTTCGAGTCGGATGCAGGAAAGGGTCTCATCAAGAAGATGATCCCGCTGAACAGGGTAGGCGATCTCGAGGAGTTGAGGTCATCGGCACTGTTTCTCGCGACCTGTCCGCCTTTCCTGACAGGAACAGAGCTGTACGTCGACGGGGGCCATGGCATCATTTGACGTAACGCTGAACGCCGGGTCCCAGGATGCGTCGGAGGCGCGAGAAGGGTAGCTCCGGGGGAGGCATGGGCCGGGACGACCGGCTTCATTCAACGAAAGGAAGTAACGAGATGTTACGGACCAAGGAACAGTACCACGAAGACATGTTCGCCATGAAGCCGAACATCTTCATCGGGGGAGAGAGGGTAGGCAGGGACGACCATCGGTTGAGGCCAGGGATAAACGTCCTGGACGTTACCTTTGACCTCGCCCAGGACCCCGAGTGGAAAGGCCTGGCGACAGCGATCTCCCCGATCACGGGGGAGGAGATAAGCCGCTGGGCTCACCTGCCCCAGAGCCCTTACGACCTGATGCAGAAGCAGAAGCTCATACGGCTCTCCGCCCGCAGGGTCGGTGGGTGCATTCAGCGCTGTATGGGTCACGACGCGATCAACGCTCTCGCCATCTGCACGAAGGAGATGGACGAGAAGCTGGGGACGGACTACCACAAGAGGTTCATCGACTGGCTGCGCATGTACCACGACAAGGACCTCGACGGCTGCTGCGCCCAGACCGACAGCAAGGGCGACAGGACCAAGCGGCCCAGCGAGCAGGAGAACCCGAACGCGTACGTCCACATAGTCGAGAAGAGGGAAGACGGGATAGTGGTCAGCGGGGTCAAGATGTCGATCACGCAGGTGGCTTACGCGGACGAGATAATCGTCCTGCCGACCCGCGCCCTCGGTGAAGAGGACAAGGACTACGCAGTTGCCTTCGCCATCCCCGCGGACGCCGACGGCATAAGCCTGGTGACGCGTCCCGTCTGGCTCAGGGACAAGGACGACGAGGAGGCATCACCCTTCTGCAAGTACGGCGTCTCCGATTCAGTGATCATCTTCGACAACGTCTTCATCCCGTTGGAAAGGGTGTTTATGGCGGGCGAGTTCCAGTTCGGGCGCAGGGTCGCGCTACTGTTCGCGGACTCCCACAGGCACAGCTACTCGGGATGCAAGCCAGGTGTCTCAGACATATTGTGCGGGACCACCGCGCTGGCCGCGGAGGCCAACAATATCCAGAAGATCGCGCACGTGAAGGAGAAGCTGTCCGAGTTCGCGGGCGCCGCTGAGCTGGCGTTCGCCGCGGGCATCGCCGCCGCGGTCTTCGGCGAGAAGACGTCGAGCGGGGTCTTCTTCCCCAACACGATCTACGCCAACGTCGGTCGGAGGATGACGGGAGAGCTCATATATCACGAGTACAACATCCTCACCGAGATAGCGGGCGGGATAGCGGTAACGCTACCCTTCGAGGGCGATTTCCACGCGGAGGAGACCAGGAAGGCGCTTGAGGAGTTCATCGTGCGCAACCCGAAGCTGTCTCCCGAGATATCCCTGAAGATCTGGAAGTTCGTCGAGAGCATCGGGGCTTCCCCGATGTCAGCATGGTACGAGATCGCGGGAGTCCACGGCGGAGGGTCTCCCATCATGGAGACGATCTCGCTGAACGCGGGGTACGACTTCGAATCCAAGAAGAACGTGGCCAGGTATCTCGCAGGCATCGACGACGTGCTAGACGATTCGAAGGACCGGGGAGTCAAACCGACTTTCGGCGACAGCCTGGTCGAGGACCACTCGACAGACGAATAGGTCCTGCCCGTGAAGGTAAAGGTGACAATAAAAGGAGTGAGAGATGAAGGGTGAAATGAAGGCGGCAAGGTTCTACGAGGTCAACGAACCACTGAAGATCGAGACGATACCGATACCCGAGATCGGGCCCGACGAAGTCCTGGTCGATGTCAAGGCCTGTGGGATCTGCGGCTCTGACATCCACATAGTCTTCGAGGGTGTAACGCCCACTGGCTTCCTGCCGATCACGCTAGGCCACGAGCCGGCCGGCGTCATCGCGGAGCTGGGGGAGAACGTGGACGACTGGAAGGTGGGTGACAGGGTCGCGGTCAGCTCCATAGTCACCTGCGGCAAATGCTACAACTGCCTGCGCGGACGGGAATCCGTCTGCACTAACAGGAAGCTCCTGGGAATCCACCTCAACGGCGGGCTCGCAGAGTACATGGCCACCCCCCGGGCGAACCTTGTCAAGCTTGACGACAACGTCCCGTTCGACCAGGGCGCCGCCGTGACGGACGCCGTCGCGACGCCGTTCCACGCGGTTGCGATACGCGGGAAGCTCTGCGTGGGCGAGACCGTCGCGGTCGTCGGCTGCGGCGGGCTCGGCATCCACGCCGTGCAGCTCGCGAGCATAGGCGGGGCGTCCAAGGTCATAGCGATCGACGTGGACGACGAGATCCTCGAGAGGACGAAGAAGGTCGGCGCCACCGATACCGTGAACATCCGCGGGGGCGACGCGGTCGCGCGTGTGAAAGAGATAGCGGGCGGCATCGGCGTGGACCTCGCGATGGAGTTCGTGGGGCGCCAGGACACGATAGCAATGGGCGTGGAGTCCTTGAAGATAGGGGGCCGCTGTGTTGTCTGCGGCCTGGGACCCGACAACATCAGCGTCCTGCCCCCGACCATCTTCGTCAGGGCCGAGCTCTCGGTGATCGGCTCCTACGGCTGGGACCGAATTGACATCGGCAGCGCCCTCGGCCTGATCGCGGCTGGAAAGCTGGACATCTCGGGCTCAATCACCGAGCGGTTCGCCCTGGACGACGTCAACACGGCTCTGGACCACCTGCTCAATAAGGTGGGCAAGCCGATACGCATTGTCCTCACGCAGGACTGAGGCGCTGTCGTACGACACGCCCCTGAACAGGAGGTGGTTCAAAAGCTGATGGACCGTGAAATGGGCAGCGATGCAACGACAGGTAACGCCGATTTGACGCAAGGAGGACAAGCAAATGGCAAAGACGGTTAACACGGTGACTGGCCCGATCTCCACGAAAGAGCTCGGAGTCACCCTCATGCACGAGCACATACAGTACGACTATGCAGGCTGGTACGCGAACACGTGCCAGAAATACGACAAAGAGAAGGCGCGCAAGATCGCCCTCAAGGCCCTGAACGATGTCAAGGCCGAGGGGGTCATGACTTACGTAGACGCGACGCCTAACGATTCGGGCAGGGACCCCGAGTTCCTGAAGGAGCTGTCCGAGGCTTCGGGAGTCAAGATTGTATGCACTACGGGGCTGTACACTGAAGGCCAGGGCGGCGCCCCGTACTTCAAGTTCCGCGGCGGGCTCGAGGACGTGGTCGACATGATGCAGAATATCTTCGTGACCGAGCTCACCAAGGGCATATGTGACACGGGGATAAAGGCGGGCATCATCAAGGTCGCGACCGGCCAGGATGTCATAACCGATTTCGAGAAGAGCATACTGCAGGCCGCGGGCCGCGCCCAGAAGGACACAGGGATCCCGGTCATCACCCACACCGAGGCGGGAACGATGGGTCCCGAGCAGGTCGATATCCTGGTCGAGGCGGGCGCCAGCCCGAAGCAGCTCTCCATAGGGCACGCAGGGGGATCCGCGGACCTCAAATACCACTGCGAGATACTTGACAAGGGAGTCTTCCTCGCGTTCGACAGGCTCGGCCTGGACGCCGACCTCTGGAAGGCCGGCCCCGACAAGTTCCGCATCGGTTCCATCGTGGGCCTCATCGCGATGGGTTATGCCGACCAGTTGATATTCTCCCATGATGTGGTGCTCAACTGGCCCGGCGGGGACGTCGTGCTTCCCGAGGAGTTCGTGGGCAACTGGTACCCGACCCACGTCTTCCAGCACATCATCCCGAAGCTGAAGGAGTCGGGTGTGACCGACGACCAGATCGAGACGATCATGGTCAAGAACCCCAGGCGGCTCTTCGAGGGCTAAACAGCCCGGCCGCGACGAAGCTGGCCCCGAGCCGGATCAGAGATACTGAGACTGGTCCGGCTCCCGGACCTCAGCGATTACTTCACCAGGAGGTGTCGACATGACGGACAAGGACAAGGACTGGACGATCGACAGATGGATGTACCGGCCACAGGACATGTTCAGCGTCGAGGACAAGGTGACTCTCGTGACGGGAGCCGCCTCGGGGCTTGGCAGGGCCATCGCGCTCGGGTTCGACTCCCTCGGCGCCAAGGTAATACTGGCGGACGTGGATGAAGAGGGGATGGAGACGACGGCTGGAGAGTGTATCGGTGGAGACGTCTTGAAGGTGAGGCTCGATGTGACGGACCTGGACAGCGTGCAGGGCGCGGTCAGGCAGGTCATGGACAGGCATGGGAGGATAGACGTCTCGTTCAACATCCCCGGGATCAACATCAGGAAACCTGCCCTCGAGCTGTCCTACGAGGAGTTCGACAGGATAATCGGCATAAACCTCTTCGGCGTCTACAGGTGCGCCAGGGAGGTCGGAAGGGTGATGGTCGACCAGAAGAGCGGCAGCATGATCAACATGGCCTCGGTCTTCGCCGAGATCATGATGGCAAAACAGGTCGGGTACGCGACCAGCAAGGGCGCCGTGCGCCAGATGACAAGGGTGCTCGCCGCCGAGTGGGCACCGAACGTGCGCGTCAACGCGATCGGCCCAGGCTACATCGAAACGCCGCTTGTGAAGCAGGTTATGGTGGACAAGGAATGGTACGAGAACATCAGAAGGCAGAACATGCTCGGACGGTTGGGCAAGCCCGAGGAGATAGTGGGCCCCGCCGTTTTCCTGGCTTCTGACGCAAGCAGCCTCGCAACGGGCCTGCTGTTGATAGTGGACGGTGGATGGTATGGCTTCGGCGGGCCCGTATAGGTCCGCCCGCCGAGCGTAAGAGTTACCTGGCAGGGGGCGCGTCTCACGGGAGGGTTCATCCGCCCAGGAGTTGGGGGGAGCTCTCTCGGTGGACGCCCCGAGGGAAGATGATCCAGCTCGCAGGCCGAGCGACATAACGAAGCTTTTAATCTTCAAACGACGAAATGTGGAGACGAAGATGGTTGACGAGGCCCACAAACGAGACCGGGTGGCCATGCGGGAGCAGGAGGCTGAGGAGCGCATCCGCAATTTCAACGAGGTCGCGCTCGGGTACACCCTCGAGGAAGGGGTGTTGGAGGCGTCGCGATGCCTGCAGTGCAAGAAGGTCCCATGCGTGAGCGGGTGCCCGGTGGAAGTCGACATACCGGCCTTCATCGAGCGCATCAGGGAGCGGGATCCCCTGGGGGCGGTCGCGATAATAAAGGAGAACAACAACCTCCCGGCGATCTGCGGGCGGGTCTGCCCGCAGGAGAGCCAGTGCGAGAAGAGCTGCACGCTCTCCAAGAAGGGGAACCCAGTCGCTATCGGCAGGCTTGAGAGGCTAGCGGCGGACTACGAGGCGGACAGCGGCATGGCTCGCGCGCCGGAGAAAGCGAGCCCTACGGGGATGAAGGCGGCGGTCATCGGGGCAGGCCCGGCCGGCTTGAGCTGCGCCGGGGACCTGGCCAGGCTTGGCCACGAGGTCACCCTCTTTGAGGCTCTGCACGCCCCGGGTGGCGTGCTGGCGTACGGCATCCCCGAGTTCAGGCTGCCGAAAGCGGTCATACGCAGGGAGGTTGATTACATCGCCTCCCTCGGGGTGCGCCTGGAATACGACAAGGTGGTCGGACGGACAATCAGGATGCAGAACCTGCTTGAAGACGGCTATTCCAGCGCGTTCATAGGCATCGGCGCGGGGCTGCCTGTCTTCATGGGTATCCCAGGGGAAAACCTCAACGGGGTCTACTCGGCGAACGAGTACCTGACCAGGTCGAACCTGATGAAGGCCTACCTCTTTCCTGATTACGATACCCCGATAAAGCTGGGCCGCCGCATAGCAGTGGTAGGTGGAGGCAACGTGGCGCTGGACAGCGCCCGCACAGCCCTTCGCCTGGGCGCCGAGGAGGTATTCCTCGTCTATCGGAGGTCACGCGAAGAGATGCCAGCTCGGGCGGAGGAGGCGGTACATGCCATGGAGGAAGGCGTGAAGTTCCGCTTCCTGACCCTTCCGACTGAGATAAGGGGAGAAGGCGGTCGGGCCCGCGGTATGAACTGCATTCAGATGGAGCTGGGAGAGCCAGACGAGAGCGGGAGGAGAAGGCCCGTACCGATCGAGGGCTCGGATTTCGAGATCGTCTGCGACCTGGTGATAATGGCCATCGGCACCCGCGCGAACCCGCTGCTCCCAGGTACGCTTCCTGAGCTGAATCTGAACAGGCGGGGCTATATCGAAGCCTACGGGGAGACCGGCGAGACCACAATGCCGGGGGTCTACTCCGGAGGAGACATTGTCACCGGTTCGGCCACCGTGATCGAGGCGATGGGCGCTGGGAAGGTCGCGGCCCGCGCGATGAACCGCAGGATGATCGGGGAAGCTTGACATGCCCGGTGTGTGTGACGACGGCGGGCTGAACCAACCGATAACGACTAGATAAGAGGAGCAGGGACGGTGTCCTTCACTATCATTTCAAAGGACAGGTTCTCGGAGAACGTGTTCGCAATGCGACTGCGGGCGCCGGACATAGCGCGGGAAGCGCTCGCCGGCCAGTTTGCGATCCTTCGCATAGACGAGACGGGAGAGCGCTTTCCGCTCACGCTGTGTGACTGGTCTGCCGAGGAGGCCTGGACACTGGTGGTGTTCCAGGTGGTGGGGGCCTCCACGGAAAAGCTCAGCAGGATGGACCTCGGGGACGAGCTGGCCGACGTCGTTGGGCCGCTTGGCGTCCCTTCCGAGATCGACCGGGTGGGCAAAGTGATGTGTGTTGGCGGCGGTGTCGGCATCGCCGCCGTTCTTCCGATATGCCGCGCGCTCAAGCAGGCGGGAAACGAGGTCCTTAGCATCATCGGGGCTCGCGGCGCGGACATGCTCATACTCGAGCGGGAGATGAGAGAGACTTCGGACCGCCTCATCGTCATGACGGACGACGGGAGCGCGGGCCGGAAAGGGCTGGTCACGAGAGCGATGGAAGAGGAGCTCCGGGCCGGCGGTGCCGACCTGGTGCTGGCGATCGGCCCCGCGGTGATGATGAAGTTCGCGAGCGAGGCGACCAGGCCGTTTCAGGCGCCCATGAGGGTAAGCCTCAACTCCATCATGCTAGACGGGACCGGCATGTGCGGCACCTGCCGGGTCGAGGTCGACGGAGTGACCAGGTTCGCATGCGTGGAGGGGCCGGAATTCGACGGATATGCGGTCGACTGGGACCTTCTCCTGAACCGGCTCTCGCAGTACAAGGAGGAAGAAGCGGTGGCCGTGGAACGATCGAGGACCTGTGATTGCGGCAGCCGTGGAGTGCGCGAAGGATAACGATCGACAAGATGTCGGAGCCCGGCACGGCCGGCTGGCGCGAGGCAATAGAAGGAGAATGCCATGACAGACGCATCCAGAAAAAAGCAGGAAGCGATGGAGAAAGCCTACAGGACGGCTTTCGATTACGAACGCGAATATGGGGGTTGTTCGCAGTGCGTCGTGGCGGCCGTCTCGGAGACTGCGGGGCCGATCCCAGATGAGGTGTTTAAGGCAAGCCACGCCCTGGCGGCAGGCGGCGCGCTGACGTGCCGGGGGACGTGCGGCGCTCTCGCTGGCGGGATGCTCGCCCTAAGCGCGAGCCACGGGCGCGACAGGGAGAACTTCGGGAACGGCCGTTTCATCAACTCCTACGTCCTGGCGAAGAAGCTGCAGGAGCGGTTCGTGGAAGAGTTCGGCAGCACCGCCTGCCCCGACGTACAAACTAGGATAATGGGGCGTTCGTTCGACCTGTGGGACCCGCAAGACTACAAGGCCTTCGAGGCCGCGGGCGGCCATGCGGACAAGTGCCCGGACGTGGTCGGCAAGGCGGCCATGTGGACGGTTGAGGTCCTGCTGGACGAGGAAGAGAAGGAAAGTGCCGGCGGCTAGAGCCCGTTCCCTTTCGGTGCCGCTTGCCTGCGGGCATCGCAATTAGTAACCTTGCGTCTGCGAGAGGTACTGACCGACTCTCGCACCTTTTCACTGAAAGGCTGGGAGAACAATGGAAAAACATACTGAGGTAGTGATCCTGTCGGGCGCGAGAACCGCTGTCGGGAGGTTCGGAGGGATATTCCGCGACCTGCTGGCCAACGAGCTGGCGGTACCTGTAGCCGAGGAAGTCATCGCGAAGGCGGGCGTGGACAAGTCCGAGCTGGGGGACGTCATACTGGGTAACTGCGTGAGCCGCAGCGACGAGCCCAACCTTGCGCGCATCGTGGGCCTCAAGGCTGGCATCCCGTTTACGACCCCCGCGTTTACCCTGACCAGGCAGTGCGCCTCGGGGATGCAGGCGGTGGCCAGCGCGGCGATGGGCATAATCTCTGGCCAGTACGACGTGGCCCTGGCTGGGGGAGCGGAGAGCATGAGCAGCGGACCGTACGTCCTAAAGACGGCGCGCTGGGGACAGCGGCTTCAGAACGGCGAGATGACGGACTCGGTATGGGAGATCCTGTATGACCCGATCCCCGGGATGATGATGGGGGCGACTGCCGAAGTGCTTGCCGAGGAGTTCGGCATCACCAGGGAGGACCAGGACGAGCTCGCTCTCACCTCGAACCAGAGGGCCAGCGCCGCGCGGGAGGACGGCACCTTCGCGCAGGAGATCGTGCCGATCATTATCCCGCAGAAGAAGGGCGATCCCAAGAAGCTGGATAGGGACGAGCACCCTAGGGCGGACGCCAGCATGGAAGCCCTCGGCAAGCTGCAACCCATCTTCAAGAAGGGCGGGACGGTGACGGCCGGTAACGCATCCGGGATGAACGACGGCGCCGCGATGCTGGTGATCGCCTCGGCGGACTGGGCCGAGAAGAAGGGGCTGCGGCCGATCGCCCGCTTCGTCGATTGGACGGTCGCCGGGGTGGAGCCCGAGCGCATGGGGTTCGGGCCCGTGCCGGCCATCCGCAAGCTGATGGAGAGGAACGATCTGAAGCTGGAAGACATCGACCTCTTCGAGCTGAACGAGGCGTTCGCCGCGCAGTACATCGCGTGCGAGCGCGCGCTCGGGCTGGACCGCGAGATCACCAACGTCCACGGTTCAGGCGTCGCCCTGGGACACCCCGTCGGGTGCACGGGCGCCCGCATCATGGTCACACTCGTGAACGAGATGGGGCGACGCGGTGCGAAGCGTGGAGTGGCGTCGCTGTGCGTGGGCGGAGGAATGGGCATAGCCTCGCTAATCGAGATGGTATAGAGGCGCTGGCCCGGGACATTTGAATACTCGCCTTCGCAGGACGCCGGAAGGTCGGTGTTTCCGCGTGTCGTAATCCGGGATAGCCTCCTGACCCCTACCCTCTGAATGGCCGTTTTTCCAGAAAGTCCAAGATCCCGAAATAGCCTTTAATCAAGCGGTTTCTCCCAACTCCGTCCCAGCCGCAAGATCGCCACCTCGAAGCACATGTCGTAGTGATCTGCACTAT
>DAIUEJ010000058.1:0-15765 GCA_036845225.1 Candidatus Anoxymicrobiaceae bacterium
TGGCAAGAGTGTCAATAATTCCGGCCCTGGCGCTGGCGAGGGGAACCCCCTCTGTGTATAGAATGTAACTTGCACGTCGGAGAAGCATCCAACCTCGGGGGTGACGCCATGTCCAAGAAGGAGAAGAAGGAAAAGAAAAAGTGGAAGTTCTTCTGGAAGAACGTAGGTGGCCTGGGAAGGCTGAACCGGATCGTCGCCGGGGTCGCGATGCTCTACGGGGCGTCCAAGATGAAGGACGACATGCCGAAGTCGGCGGCCCTTGCCGCTTTCGGCACTTACCTCATCGTCATCGGTGGGCTGTTCGGATGGTGTTCGCTGCGAGCCACGCTGCACAGGCCCACCAAGTGCGCCCGCAGGCGCCACTACCCCGAGGACTGAACGCAAAAAGGGGCCAGGCACCTTTTTGCATCTATCTACAAAGGCCGGGTCTTCCAAGGCCCGGCTTTGTTCTTCCCTGCTGCGAGGCACAACAGGCTCCAACTGCTGTAACATTGTCCGTTGTCGGTGATGCCGCGCGGTAGCCGGGGCACGGCAGTACGCGCCGACCGACATCAGATAAACTGAAAGGATGATCGCGCTTGAGACGACTGGACAACCTCGATTACCTGTTCAACCCCCGCTCCATCGCCTTCGTCGGCGCGACCCAGGCGAAGGTCAAGTGGGGATTCATCGTGTTCAACAACCTCATCGTCGCAGGGTATGAGGGCGCTCTCTACCCCGTCAACCCGGGCCACACCGAGCTGATGGGGATGCCCTGCTACCCCAGCGTCCGCGACATCCCCGCCGACGTCGACCTCGCCGTCTTCACCGTGCCCGCGGCAAGCGTACCGGGCGCGCTGGACGACTGCGCGGCCAAGGGTGTGAAGGCGGGCCTGGTTATAAGCGCCGGCTTCAGCGAGCTGGGTGAAGAAGGCGCCGCGCGCGAAGCCGAGCTGGTCCGCAAGGCAGACGAGGCCGGGATGGTCCTGGTGGGCCCGAACTGCCAGGGGGTGTGCTGCCCGGCGAGCCACCTCTACCCCTGGATGCCGCCGTTCTATCCTCCGGCGGGTTCGGTCGGGGTCATCTGCCAGAGCGGGAACATCCTCAACATGCTGATCGGCGAGGCGCTCGACGCCGGCTTCGGAATATCCAAGGGTGTCTCCAGCGGCAACGAGGCTCAGTTGAAGACGGAGGACTTCTTCTCCTACCTCGCGGGCGACCCCTCGACCGAAGTCATCGTGGCCTACATCGAAGGCGTCGAAGACGGCCGCCGATTTTTCGAGATGTCGCGCGAGGCGGCGCTCGCCAAGCCGGTCGTGGTCCTCAAAGGCGGGCGCACCAGCCCGGGCATGAAGGCAGCCGCGTCCCACACCGGAGCGCTGGCCGTGAGCGCGGACGTGTTCGAGTCGGCATGCCGGCAGGCGGGACTGACCGTGGCGGGCACCATCGAAGAGGCGGGCATCGTGGCGAGCTCTTTCGTGAACCGGCCGCTTCCAAAAGGAAGGCGGGTCGGGATAGTCACAGGCGGCGGGGGCCTCGGTGTCATATCCGCTGACGCGTGCTACGACATGGGGCTCGAGATCCCGGCGCTCTCGAGCGAGACGCTCGACAAGGTGGGCGCCCTGCTGCCTGAGTACTGGGTCCCCGGAAACCCCATCGACCTGGTGGCGGGACTCGACCTCACCGTCGTCCAGCCGATCCTCGAAGCACTTATGACGAGCGGCGAGGTGGACTCTGTACTCTTCATCTTCATCGAGTCGCAGAGGAGCAAAGGGGTCAAGATCCAGGACGCGGGCGGGCTTGGCATAGAGGTCGGCGCCCTGTGGGACATGATGACCGCGAAGCTTGCAGGTTACCTCAAAGAGCTGTACGGCCTCGCCGCCGAGACTGGCGTCCCCCTCTACGTCGCCTCGAACTTCGACAGAGTAGGCGGGGCGGAGCCGGGAACACTGGGCGGGGGCGACAACCCGATGGTCTACATCGACGTGGAATCAGCTTGCACCGCCATTGCGGCGATGTGCGATTACGGCGATTTCAGGCGGGGAGCCGGCAGGAGCTAGTTGTCGCTCGGCGGGCCCAGGATCATTTTCTCGAGCTCCGTCTGGACTTTCTTCTGGACGTCGCTCGTGGTGTTCTTGACCTTCTTGTAGTTGCCCATTGTCTCGCCCAGCATCTTGCCGACCTTGGGCAGCCTGGACGGCCCGAACACGATAAGGGCGACCACGATAAGGATCACCAGCTCTGTTGGTCCCATTCCGAACACGTCAACCTCTCTTTCATCGGAACAGCCCGTAGATACTACCATACAACGCTCGCGGGGCTTTCCCTGCGGCGCGACAAAGGCGGCGCGCAGTCCGATACAATGGTCGGGACCAGCAAAGGGGTACAGATGTTCCTGCTTTCAGAAAGCGAATCGAACCAATGGAGTGAGCTCGCCAGGCACGCGCTCGAGGACGGTCCGGCCGGGCCGCGGGACCACGCCTTCGTTGTCGCTCCGACAATGCGCGCTGCATTCTTCTACTACGTGGGGGGCCTGTTCGCGGCGGCGGGCCTCGTGAGCGATGCGAGGAGATGGCTCGAGGCCGGGCGCGATATCGAGCCGATACCCGCCTGCGCCTGCCTGCTCGACGTGTTGGACCGGCACGGCGACACACTGGTCATCCCCGAGGTCATCTTCAGCGACCCCAGGCCGTGGGGCCACTTCGCGGGATTGCCGACTCTACGCACAGCCAGGGAGAATTTTCTGAGGATCGCCACCGACTCGCTGCCGCATTTCGAGGAGCCTCTGAGATTGATCGACGTCGGCTGCGGGAGCGGTGAGCTGGGAGTCAGGCTGATGCGGTCTCTCATCGAGGCCGGCAAAGTCGGCCGCGTCGGCGCGGTCGCGCTGATTGACCCCTCGGCGGGAATGCTCGAGGCCGCGGGCAGGAACGTTGCAGAAGCGTTCCCGGGGGCGGAGATCCGTCTCATCCAATCGCGGCTCGAGGACGCGGGCGCCCTCGGCGAGCGCTACGACGTGGCCCTCGCCTCCTCTTCCGTCCATCACATGCCCGCGGAGCTCAAGGCCGAACACCTCGGAGCGCTCTCCGGGTCCATAGATCACTTCCTGCTCTCGGAGCTCGAGGCGAACCACGACTACCCCGAGCAGTCGTCCCCGGAGCTGGCTTTCTCGGCATACCAGATATTTGGCAGGGGGATCCAGTGGATATTCACCGAGGACGCCCCCGACGAAGTCCGCCGCGCCTGCGCCGATACCTTCCTGATGACCGAGGCCATCTCGATACTGACCAGGCCCCGCGGCGAACGGACGGAGTATCACATGCTCCGGGGGCAGTGGCGGGCGTTGCTCGACCTGGTGATGAGAGGCTTCTGCTGCGTGTGCGACTCGACGTGCTACGCGGACGAGTACGTGGAGCAGTTCATGGTCCACTACGCCAGAGAAGCGCCACCCGCGTCGCGCTACTCGATCACGTCTTGAACTTGACAGTCTTGAGCAGGTTCTGGAAGGCCCCGTTCGTGCCCGTCGGCTTCTTCGCCTGGAACCCGAACAGGTAGAGGACGCCCCCGTTTTCCACGAAGGTGACGTCGCAGTCGAAGGTCATACCCGAGTACGAGGCGGTGTACTTCATGCTGAGCCCCGGAGAGCCCGCGACCGTGACGTCGCTGAAGGTGAGCCCTGTCACGGCGGAGCCTGCCGGCATGTTGGCCGTGATACTCGAGGCGGTCGCGCCGCGGACCCGCGACTTGAAGGTTTCGAAATCGATGGTCATCCCCTTGATGGAGCCGACCGCGAGGTAGTAGGCGGCGTTTGTCTCGGTGTTGCCGTCGGCCAGTTCGGTCTCAACGCTCATCTGGCCGCCGGTGTTGGCCGCGGCGGCGATCCCGAAGCCCGACCCGGTGACGTGCTTCCAGTTCCCGGGGTAGGTGAACGAGATGCCGGAGGTCGGGCTCTTAAACGTCTTCGGACGGGTCAGGACCCAGTCCGCGGCGTACCAGCCGATCGCGAAGCAGACCGCGATGACGACTATCCTCAGGACCCACACCAGCGTCGGGTCCATGGTCTTTACCTTCTTGATGGGAGGAAGCGCCCCCGTTGGCGAGAACCCGAATGCATCGTAGGCGCCCGGCGGCGGGCCTGTGTACGCCCCGGGGGACACACCGGGCACCGCAGGAGGGGTAAACGCGCCGGGCGGCAGTTGTTGCTCGGGAGGAGCCGCAGGCACCGGTGGTTGTTGTGGCTCGCCGAACCTGGCATGGCAGAGATTGCAGAAGGACGCCTCCTGCGGGTTCTCGGCGCCGCAATTCGGGCAGTTCATCTTCGACCTCCGGCTTTGAGACTCCTCAGGCTTGCCATATGCTCTCCACGCCCACGCCCAGCTCGCGCGTGTCGCCGTTGTGCAGGTGTTCGTCCGGCACGTAAGTCGTGGAGTTTCGTATCTCGACCTCCAGCACCTGCTCGTTGACACAACCGGCGGGCTTGGTCACCGATACCACACTCCGGCCTGTTCCAGTGACCTCGAACCCTCCGGCAAGCACGCCGTTCACGTAGAAGGACCCGGCCGCCGCTCCCCCGCCGGCCGGGAAACCTCTCGCTCTCATGAAAACGGTTCGCGAGGCGGGCACGTTCCTGATGTAGCAGTTCGCGCGCCGGTGGGTCCAGCGGAAAGGCGGCCCGCCTTCCACCGCCTCGACTTCTCTGAAACCCTTGCGCAACAGAGGCCTCCCTGCGCGCCGCATGTCGAGACTCCGCGGGATTCCGCCGACAGCAAGCATCCCCCGGTACACCTCTCCGAGCCGTTGCTTGTAGAGCTTCAGTCCGTAGATCTCGGGGTCTTCGCCCCCCGGCTGCAGCGGCGGGGCGGCGAGCGCGATCTCCGAGGCGATGATATCCCGCACGTCGCACACGACGTCGGAATCCCGGAGCGCGCGCGGCTTGCGCGCCTTGCGTGTGTTCCGCCTCCCTGTCACGTTCACAGCCGCGGTCGCCAGCGCCAGCTTGAACGAGCGGGCGAAGTCCAGCCTCTCGGCTTCCCGGTATCGCTGTTCGAACTCCGTGCCCAGCAGCCTGAAGAAACGCCTCGTCCTCTGCTGGCACGTCGGCGCGAAATACTCGAGGGCCATGTCCGCGGTGTAGGGCAACAGGGGCACGGTCATGAAGAAGACGGGCTTCTTGCGCTCGTTCAACCCCTGCTCGTGGTCGAACAGGGCCTGCAGCTCGACCGATTCACTGTCCAGCACGGACCTCACCGGCTCCGAGGCAAGCACCACCATCCCTCCCGGGGCGGTCACCCTCGCCATCTCCTTGAGGGCGCCATGCATCCGGTCCAGGTGATGTATGGTCGAGCGGCAGAAGCATATATCGAACGCGGCGTCTTCAAACGGCAGCCGGTGGGCGTCAGCCATGACGCGCGAGAAATAACCTTCCGGAGCCTCACCGTGGTCCTGGCCGAAGTCCACTGCCTGGAGGTGCGTGTACTCCACGTCGGCCGCCACCACATCAGCCCCCAGCCCGGCGAAGTAGCGCGACGCCTGGCAGAGGTCGGCCCCGAGGTCAAGCACCCTGGTCCCCTCTGTTATCTCCAGACCGTCGACCGCGCGGGCGAAGAGTCGGTCCATGATGTCGCGCGTCACCTCGTGCTCGGTCGCCGCCTGGCGCTCACGGTCCTTCTCGAAGCCGCCGTCCTCCATCAGCGCCTCGGTGATCTCGACCCTCGCCAGGAACTCGCTGACCATCGGCTTCCAGGTGGCGTCGATCACCGATAGAAACGCCACCCCGTCGAGTACGGGGAAGGCTGTGCCGCACCCCCGGCACGCCAACTCTCCCTCCCAGGCGCCGCCGTACCTCTCAGCCTTGACCGAGAGGTCGACCTTCCGGTAGCACCTTGGACACAGGAGAATATCGGCGAGTTCTTTCCTCACGTGCACCTTCCAGAGCAAGCGGGGCGAACGCCCTGCGGTATACGGATATTGTACTAGAGCGGCGCGGCCGGCGCCCTGCCGTCCGGGGCCCGCGGCGGGCGGGAAAGGCAACACAGGCGCCGAATAACGCGTCAAACCCTATTGCATAATGGCGGGCGCGCAATAGAATGTGCACATGAACGGCGGGGCGGAGGCAACTTGAGGAACACCAGCGTCACATACAAGTCGATCATCTGGATCGGCGAGCAGAAGAGCTACAGGGTCACCCTCCTGGTAGGCGTGGCCTTTCTTGCTTTCCTGATGCTGGCTGTCTGCCCGTTCCTGCTCGCCAACGACGCGCACTCGTTCGGGCGGTTCCCCGACGGTGCGAAGCTCCTGGGCGTAAGCGTGGGAGCGCTGACCAAGGACGCCGCGGTCGCGAAGTGCAAGGAGCAACTCTCAGGGCTCGCGTCCCAGCCTGTCACCCTCAAGGTAGACAACGAGAATTACGTCATCCCGGCCTCCGGCATCGGCCTCCAGCTCGACTACCAGAAGATGGTCGACGAGGCGTACAACCAGGCGTGGCACGTCAGCCTCGCGGAGCGGATGATCCGGCGGTTCCTGGGTAAGCCCAGGAAAGTGGACATTGCTGTCACCCGCGTCACCTACGACAGGACCATGCTCGCGGAGTTCGTGAACGGGGCGATGGGCTCCATCAACTGCAAGACCCGCAACGCCTTCCTGGACGTCTCGAGCGGCAGGGCGGTCATCATGCCGTCGAGGGACGGCCGCCAGGCCGATACGAACCAGGTCTTCACCGCCGCGGAGCAGGCTCTTCTCGCCGGGGAGCGGACGGTGAAAGTCCCACTGGTGAAGCGCATGCCCGCCAAAGCGACGCAGGTCAAGATCGAGAAGTTGATCCTCGTGAACCTCCACGACCACGTGCTATCCCTCTACAACGGGGACCAGCTCCTCGGGCAATGGTCCGTGGCAACAGGCTCGAAGAAGTATCCGACCTGCATCGGCCAGTGGAAGGTCGTCAAGGCGGAGAAGAACCCCACCTGGTACAACCGGGGCTCGACGTGGGCGGAGAACATGCCCGACAGCCTGCCTCCCGGGCCTGACAACCCGCTCGGCACGCGCGCCATCACGATAAACGGCGGCGGTGTGCTCATCCACGGGACCCCCGACACCGGCTCGATCGGTTACTCCGCGTCCCACGGCTGCGTCCGCATGCGCATCCCTGAGGTAGAGGCCCTTTTCGAACACGTCACCATCGGGATGCCCGTCTACATCATCAGGGAGTCGGGCAACCCCGGGTGGGACTGCTCGAAGAAGCCGTTCTGGTGGGGAGCCGGATAGGCAGGACCCACTTGCGTGCCGCCTGACCGCAATCAGTCCGCGGTGACCTCGCGTGGCTCGACACCAGGCAGTTCCAGGCCTCCGGCACGCGGCTCGACCGCGTCCCTGGTCAGCCCGGGAACCAGGAAGAGGACCAGCGCTAGAGAGCCGCACGCTATGCCGCCGACCAGCAGGGCGGCAGGCGCGTCGGGGTGCTCGGCGATTATCCCCATCAACTGCCCGCCCAGCGAGAACGTCCCGAGGAGCATCAGGACGTAATAGCTCATCACGCGCCCGCGCATCTCCCTGTCGGTCCGCGACTGCAGTACGGTGTTGATGGTTGCGGTGAGCGTCAGGAAAGACCCCCCGAGCCCGAACGCGACCAGGGACGATATCCACAGAGTGCGCGAGAACGACAGCGCGAGCAGCAGCCCGGCGATCGCCGCAACAGCCACCTTGATGATCTGGTTGGCCGGGAACCGCCTCCCGAGCCCGGTCACCAGCGGGGCGCAGAGGACCGCCCCCAGCCCCGAGGCGCTGAGCAACACTCCGTACGCCCCCGTCCCCATCTTCAGCACATCCTTCGCCACTGTCGGCATCAGGACAAGATAAGGCAGGCCGAAGAACGAGACGACCCCGAGAGCCATCAGGATGTTGCGCGCCCAGGCGTTCCGCCTGACATAGGCGAAGCCCACCTTGATGTGAGGCACCGCGCCCCCGGCTCCCAGGTCGCACCTTGGCGTCTTGACGCGCAGCATCAGGAGCGCGGCGATGACGAAGAGGAAGCTGATGCCGTTGACAAGGAAAGCGCCGCTCGCGGTCCACGCGCTCAGGATGAGCGCGCCTATCGCCGGACCGAGGAACTGTCCCAGGTTGAAAGAAGCCGAGGTCAGCGCCAGGCCGTTCAGCAGGTTCTCGGGGGGCACGATGTCGGACACTATGGTCTGCCAGGCCGGGAAGTTGAACGCGAACGCCGTGCCCTGGATGAACACGATGGTCATGATGAACGGAAGCGATGCCTTGAGGTGAGTCGCGACCGCCAGCACGAAAGCGAAGACCATCAGCACGGTCTGGTTGAATATGATCAGCTTGCGCCGGTTAAAGCGGTCCGCGAAATAACCCGCCAGCAGGATGAACAGCAGGATGGGCAGGAACGCGGCGAGGTTCACCGCGCCGACCCAGGCGTTTGAAGTGGTGGTGCTCTTCACGTACCAGAGCAGGGCGGTCGTCTGGACCCACGTGCCCGCGTTGGATATCAGTGAGCCCGGCCAGAAGAGCTTGAAGTCGCGCTCGCCGAAGGCCGCCAGCATGCCGCCGTCATTGAAGAGCCAGTCCCTGATCTTGAACATGAAGTACCTGCCGTAGCGCCGGCCGTTTCGTAGCGCCGGCGTCCCGCCGGCCTGTCGTAGCGCCGGCGTCCCGCCGGCCTTCCTCCGCAAAATCCGCACGGATTATATCAGACGGCGCGGAGACCGCATGACTGCCGGCACCCACCTGGAAACAGCATCTGTTACCGTCTGTGGTCAAATAAATACCATTTAAGGGCTGTTCAGCACCGGTCATCGTGTTATAATGCTCGCGCAACTCTGAAGTGAGTATGGCGACATTCAGCAAAACGATCAAGGACTGGAGATTCACCGGTGCCAACCGGGGAGACTTCATTGGTCAAGACAAGCGTCGGTGAAATCTGGGGCGAGCCGGGCATCGTCTGCGTCCGCATCACCCACGAGCTGCTGACAGTTCCCGTGTTGAAAGCACAGATCGACTTCGTCCGCGAGGCGGAGGCCTTCGAGCCCGTGCCCCTCCTGCTGGACCTGGGCGTGCTCGAATGCATCGACAAAGACGCGAGGGAGTTTGCCTCTGCCATCCTCACTCCCCGCTGGAACAAAGAGATCGCCTGCGTATGCCACAACCCCGTCCAGCGGGTGATCGCGTCGTTCTTCAGGGGCCTGAACAAGATCATGGTGCCCATCGCGATAACCACCAGCCGCGAGGACGCGGTCTCGTGGCTCAGGCGCTCGGGCGACCCTCTTGAGAATGTGATGGACGCTGTCTGCGCCATGGCCGCTGGAGACTTCCA
Source organism: Candidatus Anoxymicrobiaceae bacterium (assembly GCA_036845225.1). Lineage (GTDB taxonomy): Bacteria > Actinomycetota > Geothermincolia > Fen-727 > Anoxymicrobiaceae > FEN-680. Next base: position 9,299 of record DAIUEJ010000058.1, read on the forward strand.
TGTCGACATCGGCATCTCGGAGCGCCACGACGTGATGGACGCGGTCGCCGCCGGCATAGTCATGCTCGCCGAAGAGACCGGCAAGCTCCTCGAGCACCGCAGGCGCGCCGAGGACGAGCTCGTCGCCCTGAACGACCGGCTGATCGCGAGGGTCTCCGAGCGCGAACGGATAGCGGACGAGCTCCAGATGATCAACACCGAGCTCGACGCCTTCGCGCATACCGTTACCCACGACCTGAAGGCGCCACTGGCAGCCATAGGGGCATCCAACCATATGCTCCTCCACCTGATGCAACTGCCGCAGACGCAGGACGTCAAGTCCGACACTCGTGAGGTCCTGGAGATACTGCTGCGAAACGTCGACAAGGCGGACTTGCTGGTGGAAGACACCCTCGAGCTGGCGGAGGCGGGGCAGGCGCCCAACATCCTCTGCACGGTCGAGGTCTCCGGCATAGTGGACCGCGTGCTCGAGGAGCGCGCCCTGGACATCGACACCAGGCAGGTCAAGACCATGGTTGACGACAACCTGGGAGCCGTGTTCGCCAACCCGACGCAGATCTACCAGGTCTTCTCCAACGTAATAGGCAATGCGATCACGCACAACGACAGCCCGGCGCCGGTGGTTGAGGTGAGGAGGCTGGATAACGGGGGGCATGAGGCGAAGCGCTACGTGGTGAAGGACAACGGCTCCGGCATCGCGCCGGACCAGCTTGGCAACATCTTCAAGCCTTTCCGCAAAGGGCCGGGGGGAGCCACCGGCGTCGGGCTGTCGATCGTGTCGAGGATACTCGAGGTATACGGCGGGGACATCGTAGCGAGCAACGACGGCGGCGCCCGCTTCGATATCACGCTCAGGGACTTCGAGCACGCAGAACCGCTGCGAACCGGGCTGGTCTGAGGCGGTCCACCCGGCGTACTGACCCCGGTCAAGTCGTTCGATATTGCACTTTCTTTACACTCGGAAAACACACCACGTTGTCAATTGATATACTGTCCTGATTCAACGACTGCTTGGAGGAAACATGAAGCGGTATGACCTCATCGTCGTTGGCGGCGGCCCCGGCGGCTCCGTGGCGGCGAAGACGGCGGCCGAGTCCGGCCTCGAGACGATCGTGCTCGAGCGCGGGGTGAAACCCGGTGAGAAGAACGTGTCCGGCACCGGGCTGTCTCCCAAGTGCTTCCGCGACTTCGACTTCATGAGGGAGATGGACCTGCCACGCATGCGGGTGGCGACAATGGCGACCCTGCACTGCTCAGACGAGGAGAACGTCGAGAAGCTCAACTTCTCTTTCAGCCCTTCGGCGCGGGCCCCGTACCCTGAGGCGCGAGAGTTCCTGACCAAGAACGTCTACCGCAGCGAGCTGGACCCGTGGCTGGCGGAGCTGGCACAGAAAGCCGGCGCCGAGTTCCGCACCTCCACGCGGGTGTCGACCGTCGACCGCGGCGAGGACGGCAGGATAACCGGTGTGGTCACGGACTCGGGCGAGAAGATCGCCGGGGACCTGATAATCGGCGCGGACGGGGTCATCTCGACGGTGGCGAGGACCGCCGGCATCAGGGAGCGGTGGGACCCGGGCGAGGTCGCGATGATCCTCAACGTGGACTACGGCGCCACCCGGGAGAGCATCGACCGGGCGATCGGCGGCAACGCGCTGCACTACTGGTATTCGGCCCTCTTCCCCGTCGGCTACACGTTTTTCTCGGCGGAAGGCTTTCACGCCGGCCTGGGCAACTACGTGAACTGGTGGAAGAAGAGCCCGCACTACTACCTCAAGCAGATGTTCGAGCTCGAAGGCGTGCGGCGGCAGATCGATCTGTGCGGCGGCAAGCCCCGCGAGTTCCAGAACCACATGGTGACTTTCCTGCTGGACCCGAAGACCACTTACGGCGACTCGGTGATGCTGGTCGGCGACGCCGCCGGCTTCGCCTGCCCGTTCGAGGCAGAAGGCGTCTACTACGCCATGTACTCGGGGATGCTGGCCGCGAAGGTCGCCCTCGAAGCCCACGCCGGCGGCGACACCAGCGCCTCTTTCCTGGGGCGGTACGAGAAGGCCTGGCGCGATTCGCCCATCGGCGAGGAGTTCATCGGCGGCGATGCTATCGACGGTTTCGTGCGCGGGATCGGCTTCAACCCGGACGTGGGCCGCTGGGTCGTGCCTCTGCTCAACGACGCGGCTTACGGCCTGTTGAACGTCGCTGAGTCGCACACCGCGAGCGCCCGCAACCTGGTGCCGACGCTGACGCCCTACCTGCCGGTCCTGGTCGAGACGCTGGTCCGCGACCTCATGCCGCTTGCGAACAAGATAGCAGAGCCGCCTCCGAAGAAACCGTCGCCGAAGGTCGAGCGCCTGCTGAGGCGGGCCCTGTCGCCGGTGTTACCGTTCCTGGCGCGGCGCGCGGCCCGCGCGAAGAAGAGCGCCTACGGCGAAGTGTTGAGCGACGTCGTGATGCGCGACTTCGTGCAGACGTACGTGGATGAAAAAGCGAAAGAGGCCGGGGGGGCGATAAGATGAACGCAAAAGAGCTCGCGGGCCTGATCCACAAGACCCTTCCCGAAAGCGACTTCCTCTCAGTGGACGAATCGAAGTGCGAAGGCTGCGGCGATTGCGTCGTGGTATGCCCCGTCTTCATCTGGTCGGTCGACGCCGGAAAGGCGGTGCTGCCGGACGACTACAGGGAGCGCTGCCTGGAGTGCGGCGCCTGCTGGCAGGTCTGCCCAAGGGAGGCGATCGCCTTCGATTTCCCGGAGTCGGGGACAGGCATAATAGTCTTCTACGGCTGAAACGCCGGGGACGCATACCAGTCATTGACGCTTCTCAAATGCCTCGGCGCTCATCGGTAGTAACATGGAATCACGAGACTACGTTCATGTTAGAGTTGAGAGAGTCCGGCGATTCGAGATCTGAGGAACATGGCATCAAAGAACGCTAGCAAGCGCAAGGGCAGGATGACGAAGATCGTGGTGCTGGTCGTCATCCTCGCGATGGTCTTCGGTGGGGTCGCGGCCAGCCTGGTTGCGCTGTTCGCGGGGCACGGCTCCGTGGTCGGCACCTACAAGTCCAGCGACGGCAGGACGCTGGCCCTCAGCAAGGTCGACAAGACAGGGCAGGGACTCGCCACCATCACCCTGTCCTCGGGCGGCCAGTCCGCCCAGGCGCCTTACAAGGTGTCGGGGGACTCAGTCGTCATAACCGCTTCCAGCGGCAGCGGCAAGAGCCAGGACATCACGCTGAAGATACAGGGGCAGGACCTCACCATGTCGAGCGGCGGCCAGACGGAGACCTGGGTGCGCCAGTCCCAGTAAACGCAAAATGGGGACAGGCACCGTTTTGCATTTGATCCGTCACTTCAATGCGACCATCTCATGTAGCGTCGTACCCGAGCGCTCCAGCGTCTTGCCTTCGTGCTCCAGGAGCAGCGAGTAATCCGAGTTGAACCTGAAGTAGCCCGGCCTTCCCACCAGCCTGTTTATCACGGGCTTCACCAGCCGGCTGCGGACGACCGGCAGGTCCTCGACGAAGTCGTGCGCGTCGATCACCTCTTTCACGTCCAGCCGCAGCCGGAGGCTTCCCGGCACCACGATATCCAGGCTTGAAGGATAGTCGCGGTTGCCCGCCGCGTTGAACACGGTTTCCCCGGCCTCGAGCACCATCTCCCCCGTGCTGAGGACCACCCGGTCCCGGAGCGCGAGCATCAGCGGCTTCGAGCAGGCGCGGCCGTAATGCTTCCTGGTCATCACGTACGCGTAGAGCAGGGTGACGTCTTCGGCGTAGATCCGGCCCCAGTACCAGTAGTCGATGATGCGTTTCATGTCACCGGCGCCCCAGTTGTGGTCGTGGTAGCCGGTTCCGGAGGCCGCAAGCGTGACGTCGCCGTACCTGATCATGCCCTCCACCCTCGCGCGCGGGGCCGGCACCACCCACGCGAAGAACTCCTCATCGCCGTACATCGTCCTGCCTCCGCCGGGCTTCCACCCGGGCAGCTCGCTCGTGAAGGTGAGGTCGAATGCCATATCGTCCTCCGCGAGGTGGACCCGGTGGACCGGCAGCCCGCCGGCTGGAAACTCGGCGACGCACCTGTTGTCTCCAATTGACATGTCGCATTTATCGCGCGACGCCCGCACGTCCGGCTCGGCATACCCCTTCACGATCGAGAGCTTCTCGCCGCCGGGTTTGTACACGTGCAACTCCACCCCCGGCCTGCGGGTTATAAGCTCGGACGCCTGCAGGAAGGCCACTACCACGTGGCCGTCGTCCAGCTTCGCATCGAAGTACCAGTGCTCGAAGTAGTTCTTGTGAGGGCTCGGGTGGACCGCGTTCTCCGAGGGCTCGAGCGGGACGATCACTTCGTCGGTGTCGCCCGGCCCCGTCCAGGTCTCGACCGCTTTTACAGTGCCCATCTCACACTTCCCCCGCCCCGCAGGCGATTCTTGACATAGCAGAATATCGATTTCAATTATAGTATTGCAGGACAAGCCCAATACTCACCAGGAGGATGCTCTGATGTCCAGTCGCAAGAAATACATGGCCGGCATCTCGATCGCGCTTGCTGTTACCGCCCTGGGCGCCGCCGCGCTCACCGGTGGCTGCGGCTCCAGCCAGCCGGTGGTCAAGGACGTGGACCACATCGCCACGAGCACGAGCCAGCCCGAGCAGCTGTTCACTTTCTTCACCGGGACCCTGGGGCTGCCCGCGGCGTGGCCGTTCGTGCAGTACCCGGGCTTCGCGACCGGCGGGGTCTACCTCGGAAACGTGAACATGGAGACCCTGCTCCTCGAGGGCGTCAGTGCGCCGGGCAGCCCCGCGTTCTTCTTCGGCATCGTCTTCGAGCCCTACCCGCTCACCAAATCGATCCCGCTGTTCAAAGCCAATGGCGCGGACCCCCAGAAGCCGACCGTGCAGACCCGTGAAGAGAACGGCAAGCAGGTGCCTGTGTGGACGAACGTCACTCTCAAGGCGCTCTGCACTAAGGACTACATCGTCTATCTCTGCGCGTACACGCCGGCAGCCAAGGCACACCTCGTCAGCGTCACGTCCGCGTCGAAGCCGCCGCTCGGGCCGCTGGGGGTCACGTCGGTCAAGGAAGCGGTCATCACCTCGACCGACCCTGAGGCCACCATCAGCACCTGGAAGAAGGCCATGGTACCGGTCTCGACGTCCTCGGACGGCACGATGACGTTCCAGAGTGGCCCGGCCATACGCATCATCAAAGGCTCTACGGACATGATCGCGACCCTGATCATCGAGGTCGCCTCGCTTGATACCGCGAAGACGTTCCTCCAGAAGAACGGTCTCCTTGGAAAGTCCACCGGGAGCGAGCTCACCATCGAGCCATCGAAGGTGCAGGGGTTGGATATCCAACTGGTCCAGCAGGCGGGCAAGTAGTCGGCGAACCGGATCGCCGGCGGGCCTGACCCCAGTCAGTCGCGCTGGTAGACGGTCACGCCCCCGACCACGGTCCGCTCGACAGGGATATGCCGTATCTCCTCGGGAGGAACGCTCGCGGGGTCGGCCCCCAACACGACCAGGTCAGCCCGCTTCCCCGGAGTGATGCTTCCCTTGACCCCGTCCTCGAACTGCGCGTATGCCGCGTCTATGGTGTACATGCGCACGGCCTGGGCGGGTGTGATCGCCTGCGACGTCTCGAACCCCTCGCGTGTCACGCAGCACTCGATCGCGTGCAGGACGTCGACCGACTCGACCGGCCCGTCCGAGGCGCCCGCCACCCTCACGCCGGCTTCGAACAGTGAGCGGAACGGGTAGGTCCAGGGCCGAGTGGAGACGGACTCCGGCGGAGTGCTGAGCCAGGTCGGACGGCTCAGATGCCGGAGGTGGTCTGCGATGTCGACATCACCGAGCTGGTCCGGCGGATTATCGAGGAGAGAGAAGAAGCGATACGTGACAAGGGCATCAAGCTCTATGTCGACCGCGACCTCGGAACGGTGACCGCGAACCCGACGCACGTCTACCAGGTCTTCGCCAACATCATAGGCAACGCCATCAACCACAACGAGAGCGTCGACCCGGCGATAACGGTCTCACGGCTCGGTCAGGGCGACGGGGGCGGCACAACTTTCCTCATCAGGGACAACGGCTCAGGGATACCGCCCGAGCACCTGGACAGGGTCTTCGAGCCTTTCTACAAAGGCGAGGGCGGGGCGAGCGGGCTGGGCCTCGCGATAGTGAAGAACATCGTAGCCGTCTACGACGGCGACGTCCGGGCTTACAACGACGACGGAGCCTGCTTCGAGTTCACCTTCAGGGGCATCGCGGTCTGAAGCCGCGCTGATTTGGTATCATAGCCTTGAGGCCTCGTAGCTCAGTTGGATAGAGCAACGGTTTCCTAAACCGTAGGTCGTCGGTTCGAGTCCGACCGAGGCCTCCACTCTTTTTCCGTGATCTAAAGCCTAAATCGCGGATTCGATCCCATTACCCCCACTGGCAGCATCAACGTCATTCGGTGAATAT
>DAIUEJ010000059.1:0-15294 GCA_036845225.1 Candidatus Anoxymicrobiaceae bacterium
CGCGAGGGCGGCCGCACCGTGGGCGCCGGGCGAGTCATCAAGATCTACAAGTAGGACGGGGAAATGAGAGTAATAGTCACGCTGGCGTGCACCGACTGCAAGCGCCGGAACTACACGACCAGGAAGAACAAGACGAACGATCCTGACAGGATCGAGATGAAGAAGTATTGCAAGTGGTGCCGGTGCCACACCCTGCACCGCGAGACGCGGTAAGGGAAGGCTCGACGATTGTAGGCCCGTAGCTCAATTGGTAGAGCGCCGGTCTCCAAAACCGGAGGTTGGGGGTTCGAGACCCTCCGGGCCTGCCACTCGAACAGGGCCGGCTCGCGGGTGACCGCGAGAAAAGCAGGTAAGGGAAATGGCAAACAGACAGCTCAGAAGGGTACAGGAGAAGTCTCAGGCGCCGGGCCAGCGCCAGAAGCAGATGGCCCAGCGCAAGAAGGCCGCAGAGAAGAAGAAGGCCGAGAAGAAGGGCGCCTGGAAGACCATCACCCAGTTCTTCAAGGACGTCCGCATCGAGATGAAGAAGGTCATCTGGCCGAGCAGGCAAGAGGTGATCAACTACACCATCGTGGTGCTGGTCACCGTCACCATCGTGGCGACCTTCATCCTGGTCCTCGACCTGATCCTCTCCAAGCTGCTTCACCTGATAATCGCCTAGGGGCAACGCCCCTGCAAGAAAAGCGGGCCCCCGGGGGGTTCCCGCGCCTTAAGGAGTAATGAGACTATATGGTCCGGCGGAACGAGAAGTGGTACGTGGTGCACACGTACTCAGGCTATGAGAACAAGGTGAAGGCCAACCTCGAGCACCGCATCGAGTCGATGCACATGCAGCAGAAGATATTCGAGGTCGTCGTGCCCGTTGAGGACGTGCTCGAGTACAAGTCCGGAAAGAAACAGCTCGTCCAGAAGAAGCTGCTGCCGGGCTACCTGCTGGTGCGCATGGAGCTCGACGACGACTCATGGTACGTGGTGCGCAACACCCCCGGCGTCACGGGGTTTGTGGGGACTTCGGCGCGTCCGACCCCGATCCCCCAGCAGGAGGTCGACCGCGTCCTGGCGCGCCAGAAGGCCGAGAAGCCCAAGGTATCCGCGGAGTTCTCGGAGGGCGAGGGGGTCAAGGTCGTCGAGGGTCCGTTCGCGGACTTCACCGGCGTCATCAGCGAGGTGAGCCTCGACCAGAGCAAGCTCAAGGTCCTCGTTTCGATATTCGGCCGCGAGACACCTGTCGAGCTCACTTTCGAACAGGTCATCAAGCTGTAGGGAAGGGATCGAGATGGCAAAGAAAGTCATGACGATAATAAAGCTGCAGATACCCGCGGGCCAGGCAAACCCGGCGCCTCCGGTCGGTCCCGCCCTGGGCCAGCACGGGGTGAACATCATGGAGTTCTGCAAGCAGTACAACGCGAGGACCATGAACGACCTCGGCCAGATAATCCCTGTCGAGATCACGGTCTACGAGGACCGCTCGTTCACCTTCGTCACCAAGACCCCGCCCGCGGCCCGGCTCCTTCTGGATGCCGCCGGCCTCGAGAAGGGGAGCAGCGAGCCCAACAGGGAGACCGCCGGCACCATAACGATGGACAAGGTCAGGGAGGTCGCGAAGACGAAGCTCCCGGACCTGAACACCAACGACATCGACGCCGCGGTGCGCATCCTGGAAGGGACCGCGCGCAGCATGGGCCTCGAGGTCGTCGGCGAATAAGGGAGGGCCGCGGGGCCCGCTTGAACCTGAGAGGAGTTGTTGGTCTTGAAGAAGAGAAGCAAGCGGTACAGGGAAAAGGCGGAGAAGATTGAGCCGGGGAAGTTCTACACCCCTTATGAAGCCGCCCTGCTGATACTGGACGACGCGGACGCGAAGTTCGACGAGACTTTTGAGGCAGCCGTGAGGCTCGGCGTCGACCCGAGGCGCGCGGACCAGATGATCAGGGGCACCGTGATGCTGCCCAAGGGAACCGGCAAGCAGGTAACCGTGGCCGTCTTCGCCCTCGGCGACAAGGCCGCGGAGGCGGAGAAGGCCGGAGCCGACTTCGTGGGCGGAGAAGACCTGGTGGCGAAGGTGCAGGAAGGCTGGACCGACTTCGACGCCGCCATCGCGACCCCCGACGCCATGAGCCTGGTGGGCCGGCTCGGAAAGATCCTCGGCCCCCGCGGGCTGATGCCGAACCCCAAGAGCGGCACCGTCACCTTCGACATCGAGAAGGCCGTAACGGACGCCAAGGGGGGCAAGGTGGAGTACAGAGTCGACAAGCAGGCAAACATCCACCTCACCATCGGCAAGCTGTCGTTCGGCATCGAGGACATAATGGACAACTACGGCGCGATCCTGGAAGAGCTCATCCGCGCCAGGCCCGCCGCGGCCAAGGGGCGCTACCTGAGGAGCATCACCTTCTCGAGCACCATGGGTCCCGGCATCCCGGTGGACACCACAGTCACTCGGGACTTCATGCCGGAGGCAGTGACCACCGGCTGATTTTGACAGCCAGTCGGAGGTCTGTTACATTCGGGGACGCAAATCGAATAGCAGATACCGGAGACAGCAGGCGCCTTGTGGCTTAATCGAAATGCCTGCCGAGGTGGATTACTTTTGGCCTCGCCTCCGAGGCCATTTATTTTGGAGGTAAACGGGATGCCGAGCCAGGAGAAGAAAGACAAGGTCAAAGAGATCGCGAAGTGGTTCGACAAGACCGACACGCTGCTCGTCCTGCAATACAGGGGGCTCACGGTCTCTGAGGCGAACGAGCTCCGCGTAACGCTCAAGGACCTGAACTCGGAGCTCCGCGTACTTAAGAACACCCTCACGCGCATCGCGGTGGCGGAGACCCCCAAGGAAGGGATCACACCGCTGCTGGAGGGACCGATCGCGGTGGTCTTCGTCCACGACGACGCGGCGGCGACGGCGAAGGTGCTCAGGGATTACTCCAGGGGACGCAAGGAATTCTTCCTCAGGGGAGGGCTCCTGGAGGGGCGCGTCCTCGACGGCAAGCAGGTCGAGACATATGCCATGCTGCCGCCGCGCGAGGTCTTGCTGGCCCAGATGGTCGGCGTGGTCCAGGCGCCGCTGGCCAGGGTCCTCGGGACCGTGCTGGCGCCCGCCAGGAAGATGCTCGGGTTGTTCCAGGCGCTCGCGGACAAGAAGGCCGCCGAGGCCCCCGCGCCGAAGGCCGCTCCTGCCCCCGAGCCTGAAGCGGAGAAGCCGCCCACTGAAGAGGCGGTTGCCGAAGGCGCCCAAGGAGCAGAGCAGGCTGAGCCGGAAGCCGCGGTCGAGACCCTGGAAGGGGAGGCCGAGAGCGAGCCGGAAGCCGTTGTAGAGGGCGCGGAACCCGAAGCCGGAAGCGAGCCTGAGGCCGCCGGCTCCACAGAAGCGGCTGGTGAAGAGACCGAAACGGGAACGCCCGAGGGAGAATAGAGGATCAGCAACCATTGAGAGGTGATTGAGTTGGCCGAGAAGTTGACCCCGAAAGACGCGATCGAGGGGATCAAGAGCTGGACGGTAATGGAGATCTCCGAATTCATCAAGATGTTCGAGGATGAGTTCGGTGTGACCGCTGCCGCGCCCGTCGCCATGGCTGCGGGAGGGCCCGCTGGCGCAGGTGGCGAGGAGGCCGCCGAGGCGGAAGAGAAGACCCAGTTCGACGTGGTCCTGGTATCCGCCGGCGAGAAGAAGATACCGGTTATCAAGGAAGTACGCGTCATCACGAACCTGGGGCTCAAAGAAGCCAAGGCGCTTGTGGAAGAGGCGCCGAAGCCCGTCAAGGAAGGCGTGAACAAGGACGAAGCGGACAAGATAAAGAAGCAGCTCGAGGACGCCGGCGCGACTGTAGAACTGAAATAGGCTCTCTGGAGCCAGGTCTATTATGTCTTCCTTACGCCGGCCCGACCTTGCGCAAGGCACAGAAAAGACCTGGCTCTTCTTGTGCCGGAAAGCCGGGGCGTTTGACAATCGACTGGCAGGCGGCGTCGGTGCTCCGCGCCTCCGCGAACACCGCGCCCGGACAGCTACCGGTTTGCCTCAACCCCCCTCACCGATTCCAGCGGCATCGGCCCGTTGGACCTCCCGAGGGCCGCAGCCACGGCAGGGGTAGAAATCCCTTTATTTCTGCAAAAAGAGATTTGACGCGGCTGGATGAAATTGGTATTATACAAGTTTGCGTAGTTTCAGTCCGGTCGGGTAGCGCGAGGGGTTTGTCGATTCGTCCTATTATAGCCCATTTTCCAAGTCGTTAGGGGGGATATTTTTGTCGGTTGCACTTCAGGGAAAGCGTAAGCGCATCAACTTCGCCAAGATACCGGAGGTCCTTCCGGTCCCGGACCTCATCGGGATCCAGAAAAAGTCGTTCGAGTGGTTCACGGGAGATGGGCTCGCGGAGATATTCAGGGACATCTCGCCCATCGAGGATTTCACCGGGACCATGGCCGTGGAGTTCGGCCAACACTTCTTCGGTGACCCCAAGTTCAACGTGGACGAGTGCAAAGAGAAAGACATGAACTTTGCGGCGCCGCTCTTCGTGGACGTGCGCCTCATCAATAAAGAGACGGGCGAGATAAAAGAGCAGTCGGTCTTCATGGGCGACTTCCCACTCATGACCGACAAGGCTACGTTCATCTTCAACGGCACCGAGCGAGTGGTCGTGAGCCAGCTGGTGCGCTCTCCGGGAGTCTACTTCGACCGCGAGATCGACAAGGACACGGACAAGGTGCTCTACTCGGGCAAGATCATCCCGTCGCGGGGGGCCTGGCTCGAGCTCGAGATCGACAAGAAGGACACGCTCGGCGTGCGCATCGACAGGAAGAGGCGCCAGCCGGTCTCGGTCCTTCTCAAGGCCCTCGGATACGAGCCTGACGCCCTCGTCGAGCTCTTCGACGGGGCAGAGTCGATCAGGGCCACCGTGGACAAGGACCACACCGGCAGCAAAGAAGAGGCCCTCATAGACATATACAGAAAGCTCCGCCCCGGCGAGCCGCCGACGGTCGAGAGCGCGCGCGGCCTGCTGGACAACCTATTCTTCAACGAGCGCCGCTACGACCTTGCGCGCGTGGGCCGCTACAAGCTGAACAAGAAGCTCCAGCTCAAGGTGCCCCAGAGCACCACGGTGCTCACTCGTGAGGACATCCTCGAGTCGGTGCGGTACATAGTGAACCTCCACGCCGGCAAACCGGGCTACGACGTCGACGACATCGACCACTTCGGCAACCGGCGGGTCCGCACCGTCGGCGAGCTCATCCAGAACCAGATCAGGATCGGGCTCTCCCGCATGGAGCGCGTGGTCCGCGAGCGCATGACCACTCAGGACGTCGACTCCATCACACCTCAGACGCTGATCAACATCCGCCCCGTGGTCGCCGCCATCAAGGAGTTCTTCGGCTCGAGCCAGCTCTCCCAGTTCATGGACCAGACCAACCCGCTCGCCGGACTCACGCACAAGAGGCGCCTGTCGGCCCTGGGGCCGGGCGGACTTTCCCGCGAACGCGCGGGGTTCGAGGTCCGCGACGTGCACCCTTCGCACTACGGGCGCATGTGCCCTATCGAGACCCCTGAAGGCCCGAATATCGGCCTCATCGGAAACCTTTCCACCTACGCGCAGATCAACGAGTTCGGGTTCCTCATGAGCCCCTACCGGAAGGCGAACAAAGGCATCGTCTCCGACGAGATCGTCTACCTCACCGCCGACGAGGAGGACGTGTACATCATCGCGCAGGCGAACGCGGCCCTCACCAAGTCCGGCCGCTTCAAGGACGACCGCATCCTCTGCCGCGCCCCGAAGCTGGGCGAGGAGGTGTCCATGGTGGGCGCCAAGGACGTCGACTTCATGGACGTCTCGCCCCGGCAGACGGTGAGCGTCGCGACAGCGCTCATCCCGTTCCTCGAGCACGACGACGCCAACCGCGCCCTCATGGGCTCGAACATGCAGCGCCAGGCCGTGCCCCTCGTCAGGCCGGAGGCGCCGCTGGTTGCCACCGGCATGGAGTTCCGGGCAGCCAAGGACACGGGCGACGTGGTCTCCAGCAAGACCGCGGGGACCGTCAGCTACGTGGACGCGCAGCAGATCGAGGTCAAGGACAGCAAGGGCAAGAAAGAGCTCTACAAGCTCGAGAAGTTCGGCCGCTCCAACCAGGGCACCTGCATCAACCAGAGGCCGCTGGTCACTGAGGGAGAGCACGTCAACAGGAACCAGGTCATCGGCGACGGGCCGTGCACCGACGAGGGCGAGCTCTCGCTGGGGCGCAACCTGCTGGTCGCGTTCATGCCCTGGGAAGGCTACAACTTCGAGGACGCCATCGTGGTCTCGGAGCGCCTGGTGAGCGACGATCTGCTCACCTCGATCCACATCGAGGAGCACGAGGTCGAGGCCCGCAGCACCAAGCTCGGCGACGAAGAGATAACCGCTGACATCCCCAACGTCCAGGAAGAGGTGCTCAAAGACCTGGACGAGGACGGGGTCATCCGCATCGGCGCCAAGGTCAAGGCCGGCGACGTGCTGGTCGGCAAGGTCACCCCCAAGGGCGAGACCGAGCTGACCGCCGAGGAGAAGCTGCTGCGCGCGATCTTCGGAGAGAAGGCGCGCGAGGTGCGCGACACTTCCCTCAAGGTCCCGCACGGCGAGTCGGGTAAGGTCATAGGCGTCAAGGTGTTCTCGCGCGAGAACGGCGACGAGCTGTCTCCGGGCGTGAACGAGCTCGTCCGGGTGAACGTCGCCGAGCGCCGCAAGATCCGCGAGGGCGACAAGCTCGCGGGACGGCACGGCAACAAGGGCGTCATATCCAAGGTGCTCCCGATAGAGGACATGCCCTTCATGGAGGACGGCACGCCCGTGGACATGGTCTTGAACCCGCTGGGCGTCCCGTCCCGGATGAACATCGGCCAGGTCCTCGAGACGCACCTCGGCTGGGCTGCCTACGAAGGCATCGACAGCGACGAGACCACCTACGTGGCGACCCCGGTGTTCGACGGCGCCACCGAGAAAGAGATCGTGCAATCACTCAAGAAAGCCGGGCTCCCCGAGACCGGCAAGGCGAAGCTCTACGACGGCCGCTCCGGAGAACCGTTCGAGAACGAGGTCACCGTCGGCCAGATATACATAATGAAGTTGATCCACCTGGTCGACGACAAGATCCACGCGCGCTCCACCGGCCCCTACTCGCTCGTCACCCAGCAACCGCTGGGGGGCAAAGCGCAGTTCGGCGGCCAGCGCTTCGGCGAGATGGAGGTCTGGGCGCTCGAGGCCTACGGGGCCGCGTACGCGCTGCAGGAACTTCTGACCGTCAAAAGCGACGACGTAGTGGGCAGGGTGAAGGTGTACGAAGCCATCGTAAAGGGCGAGAACATACCCGAGCCCGGGATACCCGAGTCGTTCAAGGTCCTGGTGCAGGAGATGCGCTCGCTGGGCCTGGACGTCAAGGTCCAGGACGAGGACGGCAAGACGATTGAAATACAGGAGACCGAGGAAGACGTGTTCAGGACCGCCGAGGAACTCGGTATCGACCTGAGGACGAACCAGCCCATGGCGGGCACCGAAGAAGACGAACGCTCCCACAGCCTTTTCGAATAGGAGGATGCACAGTTGCTCGATGTGAATGAATTCAGCAGCCTGAAGATAGGGCTGGCCACCGCCGACCAGATACGCAACTGGTCGAACGGCGAGGTCAAGAAGCCGGAGACGATCAACTATCGAACCCTCAAGCCCGAGAAGGAAGGCCTCTTCTGCGAGAAGATATTCGGCCCGACCAGGGACTGGGAGTGCTCCTGCGGGAAGTACAAGAAGCGCGTCCGATTCAAGGGCATGATCTGCGAGCGCTGCGGCGTCGAGGTCACCCGCTCGAAGGTGCGCCGCGAGCGGATGGGCCACATCGAGCTCGCCGCGCCAGTCTCGCACATATGGTTCTTCAAGGGCGTCCCGTCCCGCATGGGATACCTGCTCGACCTTCCGTCCAAGAGCCTTGAGCGCGTGCTCTACTTCGCGTCTTACATCATCGTGGACGTGAAGAAGGACCGACGCGAGAAGGACATGGGCTTGCTCCAGGAGCGCCTGGACGCCGAGATCGCCGAGCTCGAAGGCGAGCTCGCCGAGCGTCACAACGTCATCGTCGGGGAGAACTTCCCGCTGGTGTACGAGTCTCTCGAGGCGTTCGTCCGCGGCAAGCGGCTGCCCGGGTCGTTGACCGAGCCGCGCACCCGCCTGCTGGCGGTTGCCAAGACCCCCGAGAAATGGGAAACGGAGCGCAAGAAGAAGATCAAGGAACTCGAGGCGACCCGCGACCGCCAGATCGAGAACATCGGCAAGGAATCCAAGAAGAAGGCGGCCGAGAAAGAGAAGACCAAGGAAGAGCGCGTCGCCGACTCGAGGGCGGCCTTCGAGGAGCGCATCGCGGAGACCACCAGGTACTACAAGACCCTGATGGATTCCTCCGCGGAGTTCGCGTCCATGGAAGAGGAAGACCGCACCGCCAAGCAGGACGAGCTCAAGGAGAAGATCGAGGGGCTGCTGGCCGACTGGGACGACCGCGTCGACGAGATCGAGAAGGCGTTCGAGATCGCGCCCGGCGACAAGCCGGTCGGTGAGGCCGAGGCGGGAGAGGACGTCTACGCCCCGCGCATCCGCAAGCTGAACGCCAGGATGGAGACCCTGGCCGAGAGGCTCCATGAAAAGAAGACCGACGAGCGCACGGACTTCGACAAGCGCGCCAAAGAGCTCGAAGGAGAGCTCTCCAAGCTCGTGAGGGAGATAGAGAAAGAGTCGAAGAAGAAGGCTGAAGAGTACGCGAAGGCGCACAGCAACAAGACCAAGGAAGACCGGACCGCTGACATCCAGAAGCAGTACAAGGTCAAGGTCGACAAAGAGCGCTCCGCGTACGAGAAGAAGATCAAGAAGCTCGCCGAGACCCTGCAGAAGGACAAGGACGACACCCGCGACGCGGTCCAGATCCAGATCGATTACCAGAAGGAGCTCTTCGACGACTTCAAGAGCCTGAGCGCCAAGCAACTCATCGACGAGGACCAGAAGTTCCGCGATCTCCGGGAGCGCTACGGCGATTACTTCCGCGGCGGCATGGGCGCCGAGACAGTCCGCGACCTCCTCTTGAACCTCCACCTCGAGGAGGAGGGCGAGGAGCTGCGCGAGACCATCAAGACCTCCAAGGGACAGAAGCGCAACAAGGCCACCAAGCGGCTCAAGGTGGTCTCGGCCTTCCTCAAGACCGAGAACAAGCCTGAGGCCATGATCATGGACGTAATACCGGTCATCCCGCCGGACCTGCGCCCCATGGTGCAACTGGACGGCGGCCGCTTCGCGACCTCCGACCTGAACGACCTCTACAGGAGGGTGATCAACCGCAACAACCGGCTCAAGAGGCTCCTGGACCTGGGCGCGCCCGAGATCATCGTCAACAACGAGAAGCGCATGCTCCAGGAGGCGGTGGACGCGCTGTTCGACAACGGGCGCCGCGGCCGCCCGGTGACGGGCCCCGGCAACCGACCCTTGAAGTCGCTCTCCGACATGCTCAAGGGCAAGCAGGGCCGTTTCCGCCAGAACCTGCTCGGCAAGCGCGTGGACTACTCCGGCCGCTCGGTCATCGTGGTCGGCCCGGAGCTCAAGCTCCACCAGTGCGGCCTGCCCAAGCAGATGGCGCTGGAACTATTCAAGCCTTTCGTGATGAAGCGCCTGGTGGACCTCGGCTTCGCCCACAACATCAAGGGCGCCAAGCGCATGATCGACCGCATGGTCCCCATCGTCTGGGACGTACTCGAGAAGGTCATCCAGGAGCACCCGGTGCTGCTCAACCGCGCACCGACGCTCCACCGCCTCGGCATCCAGGCTTTCGAGCCGATGCTGGTCGAGGGCAAGGCCATCCGCATCCACCCGCTGGTCTGCACCGCGTTCAACGCCGACTTCGACGGCGACCAGATGGCGGTCCACCTACCGCTCTCGAGCGAGGCGCAGGCGGAGGCCCGCATACTGATGCTCTCGGCGCACAACATACTTTCGCCGGCGCACGGCAAGCCTATCGTGAGCCCCACCCAGGACATGGTCCTCGGGTGTTACTTCCTGAACGCCCTCAAGGCGGGCGCCAAGGGCGAGGGCAAGGTCTTCTCGAACCCCGACCAGGCCATACTGGCGCAGGTGTTCGGGCACGTCCACCTGCAGGCTCTGGTGAAGGTGCGCACCGACGGCGAGATCGTGGAGACCTCGGTCGGCCGCATCATCTTCAACCGCCAACTGCCCGAAGACTTCCCGTACCAGAACCGCATCGTTGGCAAGAAAGAGATCGCCGAGATAATCGAGCAGGTCACCGAGCAGTATCCCTCCGATGTCATCGCCCGGATACTGGACCAGATCAAGGAGACCGGCTTCCACTACGCGACCCGCGCGGGCATCACCATCAGCGTCTCCGACATCGAGGTGCCGCCTGAGAAACCCCAGATAATCGCGGACGCGGAAAAAGCCATCGGCGAGATCGAAGAGCGCTACCGCAACGGATTCTATACCGAGCAGGAGCGCCACAGCCGCGTGGTCGACGTCTGGCACGGCGCCACCGACCTGGTGGCCACCAAGATGGAGGAGAACTTCGACGAGTTCAACCCCATCTACATGATGGCCCGCTCAGGCGCCAGAGGCGACCTGAAGCAGATCAAGCAGCTCGCGGGCATGAAGGGCCTGGTCGAGGACCCCAAGGGAGACGTCATCGCCTCGCCCATCACCTCGAACTTCCGTGAGGGCCTCACGGTCCTCGAGTACTTCATCAGCACGCACGGCGCCCGCAAGGGCCTGGCGGACACGGCCCTTCGCACCGCGGACTCGGGCTACCTGACCCGCCGCCTGGTCGACGTCGCCCAGGACGTCATCGTGCGGGAGGAAGATTGCGGCACCGACCGCGGCATACCGATAGCGGTCATGGCCGACGGGGAGCTCAACCCGAGCATCGTGGGCCGCTACGCCCTCGAGCCGGTGAAGCAGCGCAACAAGAAGTTGGTCGAGGCCAACCAGGACATCAGCAAGGAGACCGCGCGCAGGCTCATCGAGGAGGGCATCGAGAGCGTGACGGTGCGCTCCGTCCTCACCTGCAGGGCCAAGCACGGCGTCTGCGGGGCCTGCTACGGGCGCAACCTGGCCACCGGAGGCCCCGTCCCGATCGGTGAAGCAGTCGGCATCATCGCCGCGCAGTCCATCGGCGAGCCGGGAACCCAGCTCACCATGAGGACCTTCCACTTCGGCGGCGTCTACACCGGCGCCGGCCGCGACATCACCCACGGCCTCCCCAGGGTCGTCGAGCTCTTCGAGGCACGCAAGCCCAAGGGGCAGGCTTACCTGGCGTGGAGCCGCGGAAAGGTAGAGGTCAAGAAGGGCGACAAGTACCACGAGATAACCCTTCACGGCGAAGAGCTCTCCGAGGACGGCAAGGTGCTGCCCAAGGACTACGATTACCAGATACCGGTCAGCCTCAAGCTGATGGTCTCGGACGGCGACGAAGTGTCGGCGGGCGATCAGATAACCGAGGGTTCGGCCGACCCCAAGGAGCTGCTCGAGATAGTAAACCGCGAGGCGGTGCAGCTCTACCTGGTCGAGGAGGTCCAGAAGGTCTACAAGGACCAGGGTGTGGAGATCCACGACAAGCACATCGAGGTCATCGTGCGCCAGATGCTCAAGCGCGTCACGGTTTCCGACCCCGGGGACTCCGCCGAGTTCCTGCCGGGACAGCTCGTAGAGTACATGGACTTCGAGGACGAAGCCAACAAGGTGGCCGCCGCAGGCGGCGAGCCCCCCAGGTTCAAGGAGGTCCTGCTGGGCATCACCAAGGCGAGCCTGGCGACCGAGTCGTTCCTCTCGGCGGCATCGTTCCAGGAGACGACCCGCGTGCTCACAGACGCGGCGCTCTCCGGCAAGGTGGACAGGCTGCTGGGCCTCAAGGAGAACGTCATCATAGGCAAGCTCATCCCGACCGGCTCGGGCATGAAGACTTACAGAAGGATCAACGTGAAGCCGCTCGGCGAGGAGTGGGAGCCACTCTACACCGGCGAGCAGCTTCCTGAGCTGCAGCCGCCACTGAACGCCATGGAGCTGTTCCGCGGCGGAATACCCTCTGACGAGGCCTTTGAGGAAGAGGAGGAAGTTGACACGACTTAGGAGTGGTGGTACATTCACACTCCGGCGCCAGCGCGCCGTTTTTGTGTGTGTGCCAATACACCCCTGCCACTCGCGCGGGGTGTCTTTTTCGCTGTAAGAAGTCTGGAGGCTGATAAGTGCCGACCATCAACCAGCTGGTCAGAAACGGCAGGAACCGCAAGGTCAAGAAGACCTCGGCGCCCGCGCTTCAGGGCTCGCCCCAGAAGCGCGGCGTGTGCACGCAGGTCAAGACGACGACGCCCAAGAAGCCCAACTCGGCGCTGCGCAAGATCTGCCGCGTCAGGCTGACGAACGGCATCGAGGTAACTGCCTACATCCCCGGCATCGGGCACAACCTCCAGGAGCACTCGATAGTCCTGGTGCGCGGCGGCAGGGTGAAAGACCTGCCGGGCGTAAGATACAAGGTCGTGCGCAGCGCGCTGGACGCGGCGGGAGTCGAGGACCGCTCGCAGAGCCGGTCCAAGTACGGCACCAAGAAAGTAAAGTAGCGGAGGACCAATGCCTCGAAGAGGGCCAGCAACAAAACGGAGCACGGTTCAGGACCCTGTGTACAACAGCGTGCTGGTAGCGCAGTTCATAAACAGGATCATGCTGGACGGCAAGAAGAGCACCGCCGAGAAGATAGTCTATGGCGCGCTGAACGGCATCGGCCAGAGGGAAGGCGTGGACCCTGTCCAGGTCCTCCAGAAGGCAGTGGAGAACGTGCGGCCGTTGCTCGAGGTCAGGTCTCGCCGCGTCGGTGGCGCGACCTACCAGGTGCCGGTCGAGGTGAAGACCAGGCGGGGCAGGACACTCGCGGTGCGATGGATAGTGTCCTTCTCGCGCACGCGTCGGGAGAAGACGATGGCCGAGAGGCTGGCGGGCGAGGTGCTGGATGCCGCCAACCGGGCCGGGCATTCCGTGAAGAAGAAGGAGGATCTGCACCGGATGGCAGAGGCGAACAAGGCTTTCGCTCACTACCGGTGGTAGCGCGTATGAACGGTGCGGTTGTCAAGAAAAGGGGTGTCTCCACAAGCAAGATGGCAGACAAGGCCGAAAGGGATTTCCCCCTCGAGAACATCAGGAATATCGGGATCATGGCCCACATCGATGCGGGCAAGACCACCGTGACCGAGCGCATCCTGTATTACACCGGTAAGACCTACAAGATGGGCGAGGTGCACGACGGCGCGGCGGTCATGGACTGGATGATCCAGGAGCAGGAGCGCGGCATCACGATAACCTCGGCGGCCACTTCATGCGAATGGGAAGATTCTCGAATTAACATTATTGATACGCCAGGTCACGTGGACTTTACGATCGAGGTGGAGAGGTCGCTCCGGGTGCTTGACGGGGCAGTCGCTGTTTTTGACGCGGTTGAAGGTGTTGAGCCTCAGACCGAGACGGTCTGGAGGCAGGCGGACCGCTACCACGTGCCCAGGATATGTTTCGTGAACAAAATGGACCGGATCGGCGCGGACTTCGAGAGGTCGATCGATATGATCGAGACCAGGCTGGAGTCGAAGCCGGTCGCCATCCAGATACCGGTGGGCAGGGAAGAGACTTTCAGCGGCGTCATCGACCTGGTGCAGATGAAGTCCGTCGTCTGGTACGACGAGATGGGCGAGGAATGGGGATACGAAGAGATTCCCGGCGACATGCGCGATAAGGCCGAGGCGGCTCACCACATAATGCTCGAGAAGATCGCCGACTTCGACGGGGACGTCCTCGACGCCTACATCGAGAACAGGCCGGTCGCGCCCGAGACGATCAGGCGCGCAATCAGGCGTGGGACCGTCACCGCGAAGATCGTGCCCGTGCTCTGTGGCGCCGCTCTTCGGAACCGCGGCATCCAGCCGCTTCTCGAGGCGGTCGTCGAATACCTGCCGTCACCGCTGGACGTGCCCCCGATGATCGGCGAGAACACTTTCACGCACGAGGACGAGGTCAGGCGCGCCTCCGACGAAGAGCCTTTCTCGGCGCTCGCCTTCAAGATCATGTCCGACCCGTACGTGGGCAAGCTCACCTACTTCAGGATCTACTCGGGGACGCTGGACACCGGCACGTTCGTCCTCAACTCGACGCGGGGCCACAAGGAGCGCATCGGGCGCATCCTGCGAATGCACGCGAATCACCGCGAGGACCTCAACATGGTCTGCACCGGTGACATCGTTGCGGGCGTGGGCCTCAAGAAGACGACGACCGGCGATACTCTCAGCGACCCGTCCCACCCCATCCTCCTCGAAGCGATGACTTTCCCGGAACCCGTCATCTCCGTCGCCATCGAACCCAAGACGAAGATGGACCAGGACCGGCTTTCGGAGTCGCTGACCCGGCTGTCGGACGAGGACCCGACCTTCCGGGTCAACTATGACAAGGATAGCGGCCAGACCATCATCAACGGGATGGGCGAGCTGCACCTCGAGGTAGTGGTGGACAGGCTGCTGCGCGAGTTCCAGGTCGATGCCAACGTCGGAAAGCCTGAGGTCTCATACCGCGAGACCATCAAGAAGCCGGTTCGCGGGGTCCGCGGCCGGTTCATACGGCAGACGGGAGGGCGCGGGCAGTACGGCGACGTCGTCCTTAACGTGGAGCCGCTCAAGAGAGGCGCCGGTTACGAGTTCGAGAGCAAGATACACGGCGGCGAGGTCCCCAGGGAATATGTCCCCGCGGTCGACCGCGGGATCCAGGAAGCGTCGACAGCCGGTCCGCTGGCCGGGTACCCGCTTGTGGACATCAGGGTCGAGCTGGTCGACGGCTCGTTCCACCCGGTCGACTCCTCGGAGCTGGCGTTCAAGGTCGCCGGGTCGATGGCGTTCAAGGACGCCGTCAAGTCGGACGAGCCGATCCTCCTCGAGCCTATCATGCGAATGGAGATCACCGTGCCCGACGACTACGTGGGCGACGTGATATCGGATATCAACGGCCGCAGAGGCAGGCTGGAGTCGGTGGACCACCAGTCCGGCCGCCAGCGCATCGACGTGCTGGTCCCCCTCGCGGAGACGTTCGGATACGCCACGGACCTGAGGTCGCTGACCCAGGGCAGGGCGACGCACCACATGGAGTTCCATAAATATGCGGAGGTCCCCGCGGGGATCGCTCAGGAGATAATCGCTCGAGCCAAGGGACATTAGGGAGGGACCATGGCCAAGGAGAAATTCGAGAGGACCAAGCCCCACGTCAACGTGGGCACCAT
>DAIUEJ010000060.1:0-7869 GCA_036845225.1 Candidatus Anoxymicrobiaceae bacterium
CCGAGAGAAAAGAGGTGAACTGCTTCGGGTCGACGGTCTCGATGTCGCTGTAATCCCCGATCGGCTTGAAGGCCGCATCCTCGCCGCCTGTATCGCTGTACCTGGGGAGAATATCCGGGATGCCCGGGTCCTTTTTCTGGTAGAGCACATAGGAGGGGTAAGTCGCGAGGACGATGTGGATGTTGTTACCGATCATGCGGGCGGTCGAATAGGTGCCTTCATACTGGATGTTCCGGACGAGCGCCGGCTTCTCACGGTTGGAGATGTCGTACACACGGACGAACGTCAGGTTTCCCCTGGGCGGCATGATGTCGGTATACGGCTTTGGGGTTTCCCCGGGGTACGTGGTGCCTATAACGACGAGCCGGTCCCCATTGATGAACAGGTTGACCTCGCTCGCGCGCTGCAACTCGATCCGCGCAAGCACCCGCGCCTCCTGCGGCGGGTAAGCCTGGGCGATGATCACCGAGCCGCCGGAGACGGCATAGATGAACCTGCCGTCGTTCTTCACGATGTCCGCCTCATCGACGCCCGCGACCTGCACGTTGGTGGTCGAGTGCTGGGGCGCCGCCTCTGAGGCGCCCGAGGTCTGCCCCGTCGGCGCGGCCGACTTCATCATCATGTCCCCACGTGCGTAGCCGTTGGAGGACATTCCTTTCTTGAACGCTTTCAGGAATTCGCCGGGGGATTTGAACTTCTGCAATGAGGAAAGCGGAGGTCGAGCGGATGTATCGGACCTTAGTAAGTAGAATGCGCCGACGCTAACGCCGGCTCCGAGGACCAGCACCAGGATGACAATCAGAGCTACCGGCTTCTTCATGAGAACCCCCTCCCTGACCAAGGACTGCCCAGTGTCTGCTCCTGCGCGTTAGACGCAGGTCCCGGCGAGCGGGTTTCCCGGTTGCTCTCCCTCGATGTAATATCAGTCGACCGCGCCTGGCAGGCCTGCGTCTACAGGAGGGTCGATGGAAAAGCAGAGGCTGATGGACAGGGGGAGGCTCCCGCTCCTGAGGATACGCGCGTTGTTCTCAGTAGGGTGGGGCTTCAAGCTCGCACGGGTGCCGAGCCTGAGGAGGTTGCATCCGTGGACCAGGCTCGACAAGACGAACATCCGCTGGCTCCCGATCAACCAGGACATCGAACTGCCCACGAGCGCGCCCATGCCACCGAAACTGCTCGACCGTTTCATCGAAGAGGCATCCCACAGGGTCGTCTACCGCGATTGCGTCTGCAGACAGGCGAACAAGTGCGAGCACTATCCCATCGGTATCGGCTGCCTTCAGATGGGGGACTCGGCCCTCGAAGCGCCTTCCTCACTGGTGCGCGAGGTCAGTGTCAGCGAGGCAAAGGAGTACGTCGCCAACGCCATCGACAACGGCCTGGTGCCCGTCGTCGGGAAGGTGCGGATAGACAACTTCATCTTCGGCATCAAGGACCGGGCCCGCCTGCTCACCGTATGTTTCTGCTGCGAGTGCTGCTGCATCACGCGCTTCAACCGGCACGCGCCGGCGCAGTACCTGGACTCGCTGTTCCCACGCCTCGACGGCATCAGGATAGATGTGACTGACGAGTGCACCGGCTGCGGGACCTGCGCCGAGCATTGTTACATCAAGGCCGTATCCATCACGGACGGCCGCGCTGTCATCGGCGACAAGTGCCGCGCCTGCGGGCGATGTGCCACGATGTGCCCTAACGACGCAGTGAAGATAACCATCGACGACCCCGAGTTCCTCGACAAGGCCTACGACGCCATCCGCGCGTACGTGAAGTACAACTGAGGTCAGCATGGTGGACGCTGTTGCCACGGAACGCGAAAAGCAGATAAGGCTCGCGTTCCGGCTCGAATACTTCACCATCGCCTGGATGGTTGTGGAAGCGGGCGTCGCGATCACCTCGGGGATCATTGCACATTCGATCGCCCTTATCGCCTTCGGGCTCGACTCACTGATCGAACTGTTCGCAGCTTTCGTCGTCATCTGGCAGTTGAGGGGCGTCGCCGAGGAGCAGGAGGCGAAGGAGGACGTCGCCCTCAGGCTCATCGCGATCACGTTCTTCGCGCTGGCGGCGTACGTCAGTGCCGAGGCGATATACGACCTCGTTAGCGGGTCGCGTCCCGAGGTGTCCATCGCCGGCATCGCGCTGGCCGCCGCCGCCATCGTGGTGATGCCGGTGCTCTCTTTCCTCAAGAAGCGGCTCGGGCGCAGCCTCGACAATTCGGCGCTGGAGGCGGATGGGGCCGAGTCACTGTTCTGCGGACTGCTCGCCGCAGTCCTGCTGGTCGGCCTCGCCCTGAACGCTGCCTTCGGGTGGTGGTGGGCGGACGCCGTGGCGGCGCTCGTCGTCGCAGTCTTCGCGGTGCGCGAAGGCATCGAGGCGTGGGTAGAAGCCTCTCCCGACGAAGAGGGGGAAGGACCGTGAGAAACGTAGAGATCAAAGCCAGGATATCGAGCATCGGCGAGATCCAGGGCAAGCTCGCGGGTATGGGCGTCGCTGACCCGACCTCCCGCTTAGCACAGGTGGACACCTACTTCGATGTCCCGGATGGACGGATGAAGCTCCGGGAGTTCGTTGACGACCAGCACGCTGCGAGCGAGCTCATCTTCTACAAGCGTGCGAACGACTCCGGTGCCAAGCTGTCGGAGTACGAGATTGTGGAGGTGCAAGACCCTGACGCGACGAAGCAACTGCTCTCCGCTGCTCTGGGTGTCAAGGCCATCGTCGAGAAACAAAGGCATCTCTACATGCTGGGCCGCACGCGCGTCCACCTTGACGAGGTAAAGGACCTCGGCTCGTTCCTCGAGATAGAAGTCGTCCTGGCCGAAGGCGAACCGCTGACCGATGGGGAAGCCGAGGCTAGGTCTATCATGAAGGACCTCGACATCAATGCGGGTGACCTCGTCTCAGACTCCTACAGCGATCTGATGATAGATCAGGCAGCGTCCGAAATCCGGAAAGGCGTCGAGTGCGGTCTAGCGGATACTATCGCCGGCAGGGTTTACACGGTAGAAGAGTTGCTCGAGGAGGAGGAGAAGGGGCGCAGAGCATAGATGTCGTCAGGTTGAACCGCGGCGATGGAGGTGGGTTGTCTGCGTAGCCTCCGCAGCGTTCACAAGTCCGTACAGTCTGAGTCTTGATGCGAGGACCAGCAAGCAAACAAGCTGCCTCCAGCGCCCCCATCAACCCAACAAAAAAGGCGGGCAACGAATTGCCCGCCTTTAGTTATCTCGTTGAGGCTATCCCTCTTCGCCCGCCACCAGTTCCTTGTACTCGGCGGCTGACAGGAGGCTGTCCATCTCGCCCGCATCGGTCATGTCGATGAGGGCGACCCAGCCCTTGCCGTAGGGGTCCTCGTTGATGGTCTCGGGCGCGTCCTCCACCTCGGGGTTGACCTCCTTGATGCTGCCGGAGATCGGCGCGTACAGGTCCGATACCGACTTGCGCGACTCGATCTCGCCGAACGCCTCGCCAGCCTCGACGTCCGCTCCCGGCTCAGGGGTCTCGATGAACACTATCTCACCGAGCTGGTCCTGGGCGTAGAAGGTTATCCCAATGGTGCCGTCGGAACGCACCCACATGTGCTCTTTGTGATACTTGAGATCTTCCGGAAAATTATCCATAGCCATCTCCTTCCTTGTAGTCCCAAAGGAATATATCAAATGGCGATAGCTAATTCAATTGAAACCTTACAGTACAGATATAATGGTTTCATGGCTGAAACACGGGTCGAACAGCGCGTCGTGCAGGTTAAAAAATACGTAGAGAAAAACAGGGGCTGGCGCCCGCGGGGGCGGACCGTGATCTACCTGGCGGTGATGGTCGTTGCCCTGGTGCTCGCGGCCATCTTCGTCCCTCGCATCCTCCCCGGGACCATTAATGACTCCGAAACCCTCCTCGGCCTCGGGCCGGCCATCGAGGTCGTGCCGCTCTTCGGAGGGGCGCATCACCAGTACGTGCCCGGGCCACCGGAAGGCGAGGGTTACTCCACCTGGTCGATCTCTCAGAGCCGGGAGGAGATAGTCGTCGGATGGTTTCACAAGGCCGGCGGCAAGGTGGACAAGGTGAGCGTCCAGAGCAGGAGCGCGTACAGCGGGAGGCTGCAGGTCGAGTGGCCGTTCGAGGGCAAGGGCAACGACCCGGAGGTGAAACAGGTCGGGTTCCTGCCGCAGCACAACCAGATATGGTTCCTCTCCTCAGGCAGGCTGAACCTGATCGACATCAAGAGCGGCGCAATCGTCGACTATCCGTACAAGGGGCCCGGCGGACGGGGCAGCCTGCCGGCGCCGAAGGCGATCACTTATGCCGGGTTCTCACCGAAGGGCGGCGAGCTCGCGTACGCGGAAGGCGGAAAGCTGACGCTCCTCACCGGCCTGGGCACCGGGCGTGACCGCAAACCGCTCCGGGCCGAAACCGTCCTGTTGCCGGGAGCCACAAAGGACACTGCCGGGCGCGTGGTGAACGGCCGCATCGAGAGCTTCGCCTGGGTCCAGGAAGGATTGCTGGCGATCATCGTCGCGCGCGGCAGCGGTGCCTCGCAGCCCACGGCGATCTATTACGCAAACGTCGCCGATGCGGCACCCCGCATCGAGCTCAAGATACCCGCCCCGAGCGACGGGCGCTTCGTGAGTATCAGCCAGTCGCCGGCGGCCCCGCCGATGTTCGCTGTGCTTTTCGCCTCAGGGCTGCGGGCCTCCACCTCCAAGCCGCCCGCGTATTCCGTACGCGCGTACGACGTCGCCGGCAAGCTCAAGACCCAGTTCCGCATGCCCTCCGGCGCCTGGGCGCCCCCGCTCTCATGGGCCTCTCCCTGAGGCCGTCGGCAGGCTGACCGCTCTGTTTCGCAACTTTTCAAAACCCTACGAAACCAATAGAATGAAATGCTGACAGTTCCCCACCGGGGCCTCAGGCCTTAGGGGGGAACAACGATTATTGGAGGGAAATATCAGCGTGGGCAAGACGATTTCCGAGAAAATACTGTCGAGTCATTCTGAGCACGACGCCCGGGCGGGCGATATAGTGATCGCCGAACTCGACTTCGTCATGGCCCAGGACGGCACGGCGCCGCTGGCGATACGCTCATTCGAGGGCATGGGCGGCGACAGGGTTGCCATGGAGGGCAAGGCCGCGCTCTGCATCGACCATAGCGCCCCGAGCCCGCTGAGAGCGATATCGCAGCTGCACGCCCTGATGCGCGAGTTCGCCGATAAATACGGGCTGGAACTGAATGACGTCGGCGAAGGCGTCTGCCACCAGGTGATGCTCGACAAGGCGCACGCGCTTCCCGGCAGCCTGGTCATCGGCGCGGACTCACACACCTGCACCTACGGCGCGGTCAACGCCTTCGCGACCGGGGTAGGCTCGACCGACCTCGCCGCGGGGCTGCTCTCCGGGTCGCTGTGGTTCAGGGTCCCTGAGACCATGAAAGTCACCGTGAGAGGAAAGCTGGCGGACGGCGTCTACGCCAAGGACATCGCGCTCATGATGGTCGGGGACATCACCGCCGACGGCGCCACCTACATGGCGCTCGAGATCGGCGGACCCGCGATCTCGGACCTCGCTCTGGACGGCAGGCTCACCATCAGCAACCTTGCGGTCGAGATGGGCGCCAAGGCCGGCCTGATGGAGGCTGACGAGAAGACGCTGGCGTTCTTCGAGGGTAGGACGACTGAGGAGTTCACGCCGGTATCGCCCGATGCGGACGCCGCGTACGCCGAGGAGAGGGAGTACGACGTGTCCACCCTCGGCCCCCGGGTCGCTCGGCCGCATACGGTCGATAACGTGGTCGGGGTCGAAGAGGTCGAGGGGACGCCCATCGCCGAAGGGCTCATCGGGACCTGCACCAATGGCAGGCTTGACGACCTCCGTGCCGCGGCCGCCATCGTAAAAGGAAACAAGGTCGCGCACGGCGTGAGGATGATCGTCGCGCCCGCGTCACGCGAAGTGATGCTCGACGCCCTTCGCGAGGGCCTCATAGAGGTGTTCACCGAGGCCGGCGCGTCTGTGATGTGCCCGGGATGCGCCTCCTGCGTAGGTACCCACCAGGGCATACCGGCGGACGGAGAGAACGTCATCTCGACCGCGAACAGGAACTTCAAGGGTCGGATGGGCAACCCTGAGGCGTTCATCTACCTGGCTTCGCCGGCTACTGTCGCGGCGAGCTGCCTGAAGGGCGAGATAACAGACCCGAGAAAGATGATCTGACCCCCTCACCCTGCCCTCTCCCCCCAGGGGAGAGGGGAATACAGGAAGCCACTCCTCACAGGGGGAGAGGGGAATACGGGGGAAGAGCGATGAAAAAGAGAGATACGGGAAAGATATGAAAGGCAAGGCGCACAGGTTCGGCAACGACATAAACACAGACTACATCATATCGGGCCGTCACAAGTTCAAGACGCTCGACATGGATGAGCTCGCCTGCCACGTGATGGAGGACCTCGACCCTCACTTCGTGAAGCGCCTCAAGAAGGGCGACTTCATCGTCGCGGGCAAGAACTTCGGCTGTGGCTCGTCGAGGGAGCAGGCGCCCCTGGCGCTGAAACACGCGGGCGTGGCGGCGGTGCTCGCCGAGTCTTTCGCGCGCATCTACTTCCGCAACTCCATAAACAACGGGCTGCCCGCCCTGGTCTGCGACACCTCGGGGATCGATGACGGCGACACCCTGGAAGTGGACCTGGCAAAGGGCACCATCACGAACGTGACCAAGGGAAGCGAGATCGAATCGCCTCCGTTGCCTCGTGTTATGCTTGACATACTCTCGGAAGGCGGCCTCGTCGAGTACATGCGAAAGCACGGCCGGCTGGCCCTCGAGTAGGCGCGGCGGCAGTATTCCCAGAAAGGCTGAGATGGCGAAGAGAAGAGTCACACTTATACCCGGGGACGGCGTTGGGCCCTCGCTCGTGGACGCGGCCCTGCAGGTGCTGGACGCTGCCGGGGCGCAGATCGAATGGGACTGGCAGGAGGCCGGCGCGGACGTGATGGACAAGTACGGCACACCTCTCCCGGAGGCGGTGCTGGACAACATCCGCGAGAACCGCGTCGCCTACAAAGGGCCTATCACGACACCAGTAGGGAGCGGGTTTCGCAGCGTCAACGTGGCGCTGCGCAAAGAGCTGGACTTGTATGCCTGCGTACGCCCGGCGTTCTACATTCCCGGGGTCAAGACCCCGTACACGGACATCGACCTCGTGGTCGTGCGCGAGAATATGGAGGACCTCTACGCGGGCCTCGAGCACATGGTGACGCCCGACGTGGCCGAGTCCATCAAGGTAATCACGCGGCCGGGCTCGGAGAGGATCATCAGGTACGCGTTCGAGTACTGCCGCCGCAACAACCGAAAGCTGCTCACCATAGTCCACAAGGCGAACATCATGAAGTTGACCGACGGGCTGTTCCTGGACGTGGGCAGGAAGATGGCGGAGGAGTACCCCGACATCGAGTTCCAGGAGCGCATCGTCGACAACATGTGCATGCAGCTGGTCCAGAAGCCTCACCTCTACGATGTGATGGTCACGGAGAACCTCTACGGGGACATGTTGAGCGACCTATGCGCCGGGCTTATCGGCGGCCTGGGGATCGCACCGAGCTCGAACCTGGGCGACGGCGAGCTGGCCGTGTTCGAGCCGGCCCACGGGAGCGCTCCGAAGTACACGGGCCTGGACAAGGTCGACCCGACCGCGCAGATCCTCTCCGGCTACCTGCTGCTCAAGCACGTCGGCCAGGGTGAGGCGGCGGAGAGGGTGCTGGCGGGAGTAACGAAGGTCATCGGCGAAGGGAAAGTCGTGACCTACGACATAGGCGGCGAGGCGAAGACCAGCGAGATGGCGAACGCCATCG
Source organism: Candidatus Anoxymicrobiaceae bacterium (assembly GCA_036845225.1). Classification (GTDB taxonomy): domain Bacteria; phylum Actinomycetota; class Geothermincolia; order Fen-727; family Anoxymicrobiaceae; genus FEN-680. The sequence goes on from DAIUEJ010000060.1 coordinate 7,831, forward strand.
TCAAGGCGATAGAGGCCTCGTAGCGCCCGCAGGGCCGTA
>DAIUEJ010000060.1:7969-12997 GCA_036845225.1 Candidatus Anoxymicrobiaceae bacterium
GCGCCGGCGTCTCGCCGGCAATGAGTCGTAGCGCCGGCGTCTCGCCGGCAATGAGTCGTAGCGCCGGCGTCTCGCCGGCAATGAGCAAGGTAGCATCATGCAGAGTGACATCATCAAGAAAGGTCGCGAGAAGGCGGGGCAGCGCTCGCTGCTGCGCGCGCTGGGCCTGACCGACGAGGAGATGTCGCGCCCGCTCATCGGGGTCGCGGGCTCAGCCAACCAGCTGGTCCCGGGCCACGTGCACCTGGACGAGGTGAACGACGCGGCGTGCGAGGGCATCACCCTCGGCGGCGGGACTCCGCTTCTCTTCAACACCATAGGCGTCTGCGACGGGCTCGCGATGGGGCACGAGGGCATGAAGTTCTCGCTACCTTCCCGTGAGATTATCAGCTACTCGGTGGAGATCATGGTCAGGGCGCACGCCTTGGACGGCGTTCTGATAATCCCCAACTGCGACAAGGTCGTCCCGGGCATGCTGATGGCCGTGGCGCGCATGGGCGTGCCGGCCGCGATGGTATCCGGCGGGCCGATGATGGCGGGCAGGCTGGGCGACCTCGATATCAACTTCATCAGCGTGCTGGAGGCGTCGTCGAACGACAGCATCAGCGACGAGAAGCTGGCGGAGTATGAGAAGTGCGCATGTCCCGGACCGGGCTGCTGCGCGGGCTTGTTCACCGCGAACAGCATGAACTGCCTCTCGGAGGCCCTCGGGATGTCACTCCCCGGAAACGGCACCATACCGGCGGTCGACCCGGAGAGGTTGGTAATAGCCAAAGAGACGGGCGAGGCCCTGGTGAAGCTGGTGGAGGCGGGCACCAGGCCCGACAGCATCATGACCGAGGCCGCTTTCAGGAACGCGCTGGCGCTGGACATGGCGATCGGCGGCTCGACCAATTCCCTGCTCCACCTTCCGGCGATCGCGCGGGAGATGGGCATCGCGCTCGGACTCGAGGACGTTGACAGGATATGCGCCACGACCCCCAACCTCTGCAGGATCGTGCCCTCGGGCAAGCACCACATGCAAGATTTACACGCGGCAGGCGGGGTTCCGGCGGTGCTGGGAGAGCTCGACAGCATCGGCGCGGTGGACCTGGACGTTCCGACGGTGACGGGACGGACCCTGAGCGAGAACGTAGGCGGCCGGAGGAGCCTGAACACCGATGTGATACGGCCCGCGAGCGACCCGTACTCGGCTAGAGGCGGCCTCGCGGTGCTGCGCGGCAACCTGGCCCCGGACGGCGCTGTCGTCAAGGAGGCTGCCGTCGGCGAGAAGATGCGAAAGCACAGCGGGCCGGCGCGAGTGTTCGATTCTGAAGAGGAAGGCATAGAACAGATCCGCGCCGGGAAGATCAAGCCCGGCGACGTGGTAGTAATCAGGTACGAGGGGCCCAGGGGCGGACCGGGCATGCGCGAGATGCTGCTTCCCACCGCGACGATCGCGGGCATGGGGCTCGGAGATGAGGTCATGCTCGTCACCGACGGCAGGTTCTCGGGAGGCACACGCGGCGGTGCCATCGGCCACGTCTCACCTGAGGCCGCTGTCGGCGGCCCGATAGCATTGCTGAAGGACGGCGACATCGTGGCGGTCGATATCGAAGCCCGCACGCTCGAGGTGAAGGTTTCGGACGGAGAGCTCGCCGAAAGGCGCAAGGCATGGAAACAGCCGGCGCCGAAGGCGGACCTGGGGGTCCTTTCCGTCTACAGCGCCATGGTCGGCAGCGCGACGGGGGGCGCGGTGGTGTCCCCCGAGAACATCGAAGGTGAACGGAGGTCTCGCGAGTGAAGATGACCGGCGCCCAGGCGCTCATCAAGAGCCTCGAGAAAGAGGGAGTCGAGGTGATGTTCGGCTACCCGGGCGGGCAGATCATGCCCACCTACGACGTGCTGCTGGACTCGAGCATCCTTCACATCCTCACGCGCCACGAGCAGGGCGCGGCTCACGCGGCCGACGGGTACGCGCGCGCCACCGGCAGGGTGGGCGTCTGCATGTCCACGAGCGGCCCGGGGGCGACCAACCTGGTGACCGGCATCGCCACCGCCAACATGGATTCCATACCGCTGGTCGCGATATCGGGGCAGGTCGCGAGCCACGTGATAGGCACGGACGCTTTCCAGGAAGCAGACACCACCGGCATCACGCTGCCGGTCGTGAAGCACAATTACCTGGTGACAAAGCCGTCAGACATCGCTTCCATAGTGCAGGACGCGTTCCTGATCGCTTCGACCGGGCGGCCTGGCGCGGTTGTGATCGACCTGCCGTCGGACGTGCAGCGCGCGGTGTTCGACTTCAAGTACCCCGAGCGCCGCACGAGCCTCCCCGGCTACAAGCCCACGACCAAGGGGCACCCCGGCCAGATCAAGCAGGCGGCTAAGCTCATAATGACTGCGAAACGCCCGGTGATCTACGCCGGCGGAGGCGTGATCACAGCCGAGGCGTCCGGCGTGCTCCGCGAGTTCGCGAAGCTCCTCGGCTTTCCCGTGACCACGACCCTGCTCGCGAAGGGAGCCTTCCCCGAGACGCACCGGCTGTCGCTGGGTATGCTCGGGATGCACGGCACCTCGTACGCGAACTTTGTGATGATGAAGACAGACCTCATCGTCGCGGTCGGTGCTCGGTTCGATGACAGGATCACGGGGAGGCTGGACACGTTCGCGCCGCACGCGAAGATAATCCACATCGACATAGACCCTGCCGAGATAGGGAAGAACGTCCCTGTCACGGTGCCCATCGTCGGTGACGCGAAGTCGGTCCTCAAAGACCTGCTGGCGCTGGTCAAGTCGAAGGTGGAGGAGTCGGGGGGCCAGGACCTTAAAGAGTGGCATGCCCAGATCAGGAAGTGGAAGAAGGATTACCCGCTGGTGGTGCCCGAGGGCGGCCTGCGCCCTCAGTTCGTGGTCGACGAGATATACCGCGTCACCCAGGGCAAGGCGACGGTGGTGACCGACGTCGGACAGCACCAGATGTGGGCGGCGCAGTTCTACAAGTCGACCGTGCCGCGCCAGTTCATCTCATCGGGTGGGCTGGGCACCATGGGCTTCGGGCTGCCGGCATCCATCGGCGCGAAGATCGGCATGCCCGAGGCGCAGGTGGTGAACATCGCCGGCGACGGCTCGATCCAGATGAACTCGCAGGAGCTGGCCACAGCAGTGCTCAACCAGGTGCCCATCACCATCGCGGTCATCAACAACGGCTACCTGGGGATGGTGCGCCAGTGGCAGGAGCTCTTCTTCCAGAAGCGCTACTCGCACACGCACCTCAGGCGCGGCGAGTCGCCCGACTTTGTGAAGCTGGCGGAGGCTTACGGGGCGAAGGGCCTGCGGGTCACCGAGGCCAGGGAAGTCGAGCCCGCGCTCAAGGCTGCGTTCAAGGAGAAGAAGGTCCCGATGCTCCTCGACTTCATCGTCGAGCAGGAGGAGAACGTCTTCCCGATGGTGGCGCCCGGGGCGTCGCTCGACGACATGATCGGGGGTTAGCGGTGAAGCACACCCTTTCCGTGATGGTGGAGAACAAGCCCGGCGTGCTGGCTCGCGTGGCCGGCCTCTTCGCGCGCAGGGGCTTCAACATCGACAGCCTGGCCGTCGGCGTCACCGACAAGCCGGAGATAAGCCGGATGACCGTCGTCGTGGACGTGGAGGAGCACTCGCTCGAACAGGTGTACAAGCAACTGAACAAGCTCATCAACGTTATCAAGGTCATAGACCTTCCCGACGAGAACAGCGTGCAGCGCGAGATGGTGCTGGCCAAGGTCAAGGCCGACCCCACCGCGCGCGCCGAGATTATCGAGATAGTAGAGATTTTCCGAGGGAAGATCGTCGACGTAGGGAAAGGGACCTTGAGCGTAGAGGTGACCGGGCCTGGCCCGAAGCTCCGGGCGTTCGAGGACCTGCTAAGGCCGTACGGGCTGGTGGAGATGGTCCGGACCGGGACGATAGCATTGCCGCGAGGATAAGACGCAAAAAGGGGACAGGCCCCATTTTGCATTTCGAGGAGGTCGAAATGGCGACTATATATTATGAGAAGGACGCGAACCCCGAGGCTCTCAAGGGTCAGAAGATCGCGGTCATCGGGTACGGCAGCCAGGGGCACGCGCACTCCCTCAACCTGAAGGACAGCGGCATGGACGTCGTTGTCGGGCTCAGGGACGGAAGCCCCAGCGGGGACAGGGCAAAGGGCATGGGCCTGACTGTGTTGCCGGTCGAGGAAGCCGCGATGGTCGCTGACATCGTGATGATCCTCATACCGGACGACCGGCAGGCGCAAGTCTACCGTGACTCCATCAGGCCGGGGCTCAAGAGCGGGAACGCGCTGTTCTTCGCTCACGGGTTCAACATCCACTACAACCAGATAGTGCCGCCGGCGGACGTCGACGTCATCATGGTCGCTCCCAAGGGCCCTGGCGCGATGGTGCGCCAGGTCTACGACGAGGGCGGTGGAGTCCCCGCCCTCATCGCGGTCGAGCAGGACTACACAGGCATGGCGCTCGAGAAGGGCCTTGCGTACGCGATGGGGATCGGCGCGGCCAGGGCAGGCGTCCTGGAGACGACCTTCAAAGAGGAGACCGAGACGGACCTGTTCGGCGAGCAGGCCGTGCTGTGCGGAGGGACTTCCGAGCTCATCAAGGCCGGGTTCGACACACTGGTCGCGGCGGGCTACCAGCCGGAGGTCGCGTACTTCGAGTGCCTGCACGAGCTGAAGCTCATCGTGGACCTCATCCACAACTACGGCATCAGCGGGATGCGCGCCCGCGTGAGCGACACGGCGGAATACGGAGACATCTCACGGGGCCCGAGGGTCATCAGCCCGGCGGTGCGCGAGGAGATGCGGAAGATACTGGACGAGATACAGACGGGCAAGTTCGCGACCGAGTGGGTGCTGGAGAACCAGGCGAACCGCGCCTCCTTCGCGACCATGCGCAAGGTGGAGGCGGAGCATCCGCTAGAACCGCTCGGCAAGAAGCTCCGCTCGATGATGAGCTGGCTGAAGAAGTAGCGCCGGCTGGAAACGTAGCGCCGGCGTCCCGCCGGCTG
>DAIUEJ010000061.1:0-11846 GCA_036845225.1 Candidatus Anoxymicrobiaceae bacterium
TGCCGGCGGGACGCCGGCGCTACGTTCTCATGCCGGCGCTGACTACTCTACTTTCTTGAACATCTTCTTCGGCCTGCCGCAGACCGGGCACTGCTCCGGCGCCTCACCCTCGACCGTGTTTCCGCAGTGCTGGCAGACGTAGTAGACGACCTCCTCGTTCTTGCCGAGGCTGTCCAGAGCCTTCTGGTACAGCTCCGCGTGGATCTCCTCCACGGTGTTGGCGTTGGAGAAAGTCTCGATCGCAGCGCGGTTGCCCTCTTCCTTTGCCTCCTCGATCATCCCCGGGTACATCGAGGTGAACTCGAACGTCTCGCCGCCGATCGCCTCCTTGAGGTTCTCGGTGGTGTCGTGGACGCCTCCCATCACCCTGAGGTGGGCGTGGGCGTGGACCGTCTCCGCATCTGCCGCGGCCCTGAACAGCCTGGCGACCTGCGCGTATCCTTCCTCGTCAGCCTTCTTCGCGAAGGCCAGGTATTTCCGGTTCGCCTGCGACTCACCCGCAAATGCTTCCTTGAGATTGTCTGACGTTGACATGGCCTCTCCTTTCCCCGGCCAGGCCCCAGTCTCACCATTCCCGGCCAAATGTTTGAGCGCCCTGCGGCGCGGTTGCACGCCCAATTATAGTCCCACGCGGACCACGGCAGTAGTGAGGTGCGCTCGTGGCGGAACCGCCCTCGCGGCTCTTCCCGGAAAATTCTTCGCGGAAAATAGTGACAAGCGCGTGCGTTATTCTATAATCCGTCCATAGAATCTACGCTGGCAAACTGGGGGGCCGGTTGGCAGACGCCCGTGACATCCGCGGAAGAGAAAGCAGCAGGTGGCGCCGTTGGCGTGACTACTCGCTGGGGATCGTGATCGAGGTCGCCGCCGTCGTGACGATCTCGCTGATGGCCCTGCTCATCCTCTACATAGTCAAGGTCATCGTCACGTGATCCTCCGGCCGACGCGTGACGATCTCAAGCTCATAGGATGGGGCATAGGCCGCGTCATCCTCGGCGTGGGCATAATAATGGGCGTGCCGCTGTTCGTCGCCCTGATCTCCACCGAGTGGAACACCGTTCTCGACTTCCTGGTGGGCATCACCGCTTGCGTGACCTTCTGGCTCATCATGGAAAACACCTGCAAGGTGAAGCGCGATCTGACGTGGTTCAACGGGCTCGTCGTGGCGTCCGGCGGCTGGCTGGTAGCCATGCTCTTCGGGGCCATCCCTCACATGCTCTCGGGGCACTTCAAGGCGTACCTCGACGCGTGCTTCGACCTGATGAGCGGCTATACCACGACCGGACTCATACAGATACAGGACCTCGACCACGTCTCGCACGGCCTCAACATGTGGCGGCACCTGCTCACTTACGCCGGTGGCCAGGGCATCATAGTGATCGCCCTGACCTTCCTGTTCGCCGGCACCGCCGGAGCTTTCAAGATCTACGTCAGTGAGGGCAAGGAAGAAAAACTGCTACCGAACGTGGTCCGCACCGCCCGCGCCATCTGGATGATAAGCCTGACCTACCTGTGGGTCGGCACGCTCTTCCTGTGGTTCTTCCTGATGCAGCAGGGGATGCCGTGGCAGCGGGGATTCCTGCACGCGGTCTGGCTGTTCATGGGGGCCTGGTCCACAGGAGGGTTCGCGCCCCAGAACCTGAACCTGCTCTACTACCACAGCTTCATCATCGAGATCATCACTCTCATCATCTTCGTGATCGGCTCGTTCAACTTCGTGTTGCACTACTCCGTCTGGACGCGGAAGCACACCGAGATCTACAAGAACATCGAGATCAGGTCGTTTGCCATAACGACCGCCATAACCACGTTCATCCTCGCAATCGGCTTCTCGAAGTTCCAGGTCTACACCACGCTCACCGAGTTCTTCCGAAAAGGCTTCTACAACCTCATCTCGGGGCACACCACCACCGGGAACAGCACCGTCTTTACCACCTCGTTCTCCAAGGAATTCGGGCTCATCGCGATGTGGGCGATAACGCTCGCCATGGCGATCGGCGCTAGCGCGTGCTCGACCGGCGGCGGCTTCAAAGGCCTGCGCATGGGCATTTTCACCAAATCACTGTGGGGTGACATCAAATCCATTGTCTCGCCCGAGTCGGCGGTCATCCGTGAGAAGGTCCACCACGTGAAGGACATCTGGATCGACGAGCCACTGGTCAAGGCGACCATGCTGATCCTGATCTCGTACGTGGCGATCTACTTTATCGGGGGGCTGCTCGGGATCATCTACGGATATTCGCCGTCGGTCGCCTTCTTCGACGCGGTCTCGGCAGGCAGCAACACCGGCTTGTCCGCGGGGCTCACGACTCCCCTCATGCCTGCATTGCTGAAGACGTGGTACATCTTCGAGATGTGGGCGGGCAGGCTCGAGTTCATGTCCATCTTCGCTCTGTTCGGTCTTGCGGTCGCCCTCATCAGGGGCAAGGGGGCGCGAAGGACATGAGACGCTCACTGCGCGCCATCGTATCCGTCAGCCTGCTGCTGGTCCTCTCTGCGGGCATCGTCCTCGCGCTGGGCGCGGGAATGACCGCAGGGGCCGCGGACACCGTGTCGATAGTAGCCCTCATAGACAACATGAAGAAATACGACGACAAGGTGGTGACCATCCAGGGCGAGGCGATCGGCGACCTCATGGTCAGGGGCGTCAACGCCTGGATAACCGTGAACGATGACGCCTACAGCAAGATGAGCATCGAGGAAGGCGGGCCGCTGGTCGGCATGTCCAACGCCGGCATCGGTGTCTGGATACCCGAGCAGCAGGGACACAAGATAAACGTCTTTGGCGGGTGGAAGAACAAGGGAGCGATCGTCAGGGTCACCGGCGTCTTCCATCGTGCGTGCCCCGAGCACGGGGGCGACACAGACATCCATGCGGATCTCGTCGACGTCGTAGCGCCGGGGCGCCCTTTCTCCAAGCCCTTCAAGTGGGTCGAGCTGTTCGTCATCATTACGCTGGCGGTCGTCATCGCGGTACTATGGAACGTGCGCCGCGGCAAAGTCGCCAGAGCGAAGAGAGAAGAATAGATGTATGTGATCGTTGCGGGATGCGGACGTGTAGGCTCGGTCCTGGCGCAGTCCCTCTCATATGAGCGCCACGACGTGATTGTCATCGACAAAGACGCCTCGGCCTTCGGCAGGCTCGGGAGCGCCTTCAACGGGATCACGCTGGAGGGGGTCGCCTTCGACGAGGAGCTGCTCGTCGAGGCCGGTATCGAGCAGGCCGACATCTTCACGTCGGTGACCAATCACGACAACACCAACCTGATGGCCTCCGAGGTAGCGACGACCGTCTACGGGGTGCCCACCGTGATATCGCGGCTCTACGACCCCGCGCGAGAGCTCACCTACTTCAAGATGGGGATCGACTATGTCTGCGGCACGACCATGATGACCGACAGGATCCGCGAGAAGCTCTTCCAGACCGAGAGCGTGATAGTCCAGCAGGACAGGCTCGACGTAGGCCTGCAAGTCGTCGAGTTCACGGTGGGAGAGAGCGCTGCCGGCAGGGTCGCGGGCGACCTCAACTACGGCGTGGGCTCACACCTGGTCACCATGATGCGCGGCGGCGAGACCCTCGGATGGACCTGGAGCACGCCCCTGGAGCCGGGCGACCGCCTGATCGTGACTCTCAGGAAGGATGGCTGGAGGCGCATCAAGGAGTGCCTGGGCGAAGACCGCGTTTCCGGACGCTACTGCCCCGTGGACATCATACCGGTCGATGACATCGACGACGAGATCCAAGGCGTGGTGCCCGAGCTCCCCAGGGTGGTGGTCGGGGGCTGCAGCATGGTCGGCGCCCACCTGGGCTACCTGCTGTCCATGGAAGACTATGACATCACCATAATCGACGAGGAACCTTTCAAATTCAAGCGCCTTCCCGGGCAGTTCAAGGGACGGACGCTCGAGGGCGTCGTCTACGACGAAGAGACGCTCCTCGCCGCTGGCATCGAAGAGGCGGACGCCTTTGTGTCGGTGACCAAGTTCGACAACAAGAACCTGATGGCGGCGGAGGTCGCTCGGCATGTCTTCGGGGTCCCACACGTGATGGCCAGGCTGTTCAACACGGACAAGGAAGCCACCTACCAGAAGCTGGGCATGCCCTACGTCTGTGGCACGCGGCTTGTTGCGCAGGGGATGCTCGAGCGCATGATGAAGCCCATGGTCACGGTCAAGGCCTCGTGCTGCTTCAACAGGTTCGACCTGGTCGAGTTCAACTGCCCGCCGGCCTGGGAAGGGAAGACGGTCACCTGGGCCAGGGACCAGCTGGCGATAAACTTCGCGTACGTCACCAGGCGCAGCACAGGGTACCTTCCGGAGGACAAGTTCGTGCTCCGCGCGGGAGACTCGATCACGGCTCTCGCGAGTCCGAAAAAACGTGACAGGCTCGAGAAGTTCCTCCACAAGGCAGGAAGGGGTGAGGACAATTCACATCGTGATAAGCGGCGGCGGCATGGTAGGCTCGTTTCTCGCTAAGAAGCTGTCCGCGGACCACACCGTCGTGGTTATCGAGAAAGACCCGGACAAGTGCGAGAGGCTGGCGACCAGCACCCCCGCGATGATCATCCAGGGTGACGCGTGCGACTACCGCTTCCAGGAGGAGGCGCGGGTCGATAAGGCGGACGTGTTCGCCGCCGTCACCGGCGACGACGACGACAACCTCGTCGCCTGTCAGCTGGCGAACGTATCTTTCGGAGTCCCTCGCGCCGTGGCGCGGGTCAACAACCCCAAGAACGAGCGTATCTTCAACCTGATGGGCATCGACGCCATTTCCAGTACGACTGTGATCGGGCACCTCATCGAAGCGGAGACCACGGTCGGCGACATCATCACGCTCAACGTCCTCAAGAAGGGCAAGGTGGCCATCGTGGAGGTTGAGATACCGTCCGGTGGGTGCAAGGCCTGCGCTTCTCAGATCAAAGACCTCGGATTGCCGTCAGGGTGCGTTCTCGCTTCCATCATCAGGGAGGACGACGTCGTCATCCCTCAGGGGGGCGACAAGCTCCAGCCGGGCGATACGGTGATCGCAGTGACCTCGGTGGATAAAGAAGACAAGCTCAAGAAGATTCTTACGTCGTAGGCTCCTCGGGCGGGTTCCAGGCGAACTCGCCGGTCACCATGTAGTGCACGTTCTCCGCGATGTCGACGGCGTGGTCGGCGATCCTCTCGATGAAGCGCGCGATCATCACCACTCGGATTATCAGCTCGAGCTCCTCCTCGCTCTCGCCCTTGTACGAGGTCAGGAAGGTGCGGTTGAGGCGGTCGACGGTGTCATCCATCTTGGGCACGACCTCCGCCTTGCTGGTGTCTCGCTCCTTGAGCGATTCGATAGAGGTGACCAGCATCTGTTCCGACCTCTGGAACATCTCGTCCATGTTCTCGTGGATCCACGGGGAGATGGTGTAGCCTTGCAGGTTGCAGATCGCCTTGTTGATGTTCACGCAGTTGTCGCCCAGCCTCTCCAGGTGCTGGGCGGACCACATGATGACGATGATGCTCCTCAGGTCGATGGCCACGGGGGCCTGGCGCGCCAGCAGCTCGATCGCCGTCTCCTCGATCCTGACGAGGAACTCGTCAAGGACGTCATCGCCTTCGATGATGTTGCCGGCTTTGGTGGCGTCGAGCGTCGAGAAAGCGTCGCGGGTCTGCTCGATCACATCGAACGCCGTGTTCGCCATCTTGAGCAGCTCGATGTAGAGCTCATCAAGCTGCTGGTGAAACGTCTTGCGCACTTCCATGCCTTATCTCACCTTTCGCCGTCGGCAGCCTTTACCCGAACCGTCCGGTGATATACCGCTCCGTCCTCTTGTCCTCGGGGTTCGTGAAGATGGTGCTGGTATCCCCGTATTCTATCAGTTTTCCCGGCTGGCCTTGCTCTTCGACAAGCATGAAGGCCGTGAAATCGCTCACGCGTGCCGCCTGCTGCATGTTATGCGTCACGATGACCATGGTGTAGTTGGCCTTGAGCTCCGCCATCAGGTCCTCGATGAGCTGGGTCGCGACCGGGTCGATAGCCGAGCAAGGCTCGTCGAAGAGGATGACCTCGGGCTGGACCGCTATCACTCGCGCGATGCACAGCCGCTGCTGCTGCCCGCCCGACAGCCGCATCCCCGACTCCTGGAGGTTCGCCTTCACCTCGTTCCAGAGCGCGGCTTTCTTGAGGCTCTCCTCCACGATCGAATCGAGCTCCGGCTTCTTCTTGATGCCGATGAGCTTGGGGCCGTAGGCGACGTTCTCGTAGATGCTCTTGGGGAACGGGTTGGGGCGCTGGAATACCATGCCTACCCGGCGCCGCAGCCCGATAGTGTCATAGGAGGGGCGGTAGATGTTCTCATCGTCCAGGACCACCTCCCCCTCCACCCGGACGCCCTCGATGAGGTCGTTCATCCGGTTGAGGCAGCGCACCAGCGTGCTCTTGCCGCACCCGGAGGGGCCGATGAGCGCGGTGATCCGCTGGCCCGGTACGTCCAGCGAGACGTCCTCTATCGCCTTGAACCCGCTGTAGTACATCGTCAGGTCCTTGATCACCATCTTGTTCTCAGTCGCGGTTTCCAATCATCCTCCTAGGAGCCTCTTCTCCTGGTAGCGCTTTCCTAAATATCGCGCCAGGAAATAGATGACGAGCACCATGATCAGCAGCAGCGCGGCGCCGCCGTTCACGATCTTGATGTAATCGGCCTGTATCCCTTCCGTCTGCGCGTACCAGACATATCCCGCAAGCGGCGCGGCGGTATCGAAGGGGCTCACCGGTATGTTCCGGACGAAGAGGCCCGTGGTATAGATTATCGCAGCCGACTCGCCGACGATCCGTCCGATGGGAAGGATAGTGGCGGTGATGATCCCCGGCATCGCCCCGGGCACCACGACCTGGCGTATGGTGGTCCACTTGCTCGCCCCGAGGCTCATAGAAGCCTCGCGGTGAGAGTTGGGCACCAGCCTGAGAGCCTCTTCGGTCCCGCGCAGCAGTATGGGCAGGTCGAGTATCGCGAGCGTGCAGGCACCGGCCATCAGGCAGTAGCTCCAGCGGAAGTACACCACGAACAGCGCCATGCCGAACAGGCCGAAGACGATGGAGGGCAGGGTCGCCAGGCTGTCGAGGCAGAACCTTATGAAGCCTGAGACTCTGCCTTTCTTGGCGTACTCGGACATGTAGATGGCCGCGCCGAGCGATATCGGGAGCGAGATGATGAGGGTGAGCACCACCAGGTACAGGGACGATACGATCATCGGGAACACCCCGCCGCCGTTCTTGATGGCCTCGGGCTTTCCGAAGATGAACTTCGGGTTCAAGGCGGTCGTGAGCCCGCGTCCGAAGATCTCGAGGATGATGAAAGCCAGCAGCGCGACCGTTATCAGGCCGAGGGCCCAGAAGAGCCCTGTTGCGACCCTGTCGGCCCGGCGGCCGTCTCTTACCCTATCGCTCATCACGCTTTCCTCTCGCGGGAAACAAGCCTGATGCAGATTATCAGGAAGACCGAGAGCAGCAGCAGCATCAGGGCCTGCGCGAAGAGCGCGGACCTGAACACGCCGGTCGCCTCGCCCATGTTCGTGACGATGCGCGATGTCAGGGTGCTCGTCCGCTGGAACGGCGAGAACGTCAACTGCCGGGCGTTTCCTATCACCATCTGGACCGCCATCGTCTCGCCGATGGCCCTCCCCATCCCGAGTATGGTGGCGATGATGAGCCCCTCTCGCGCGGACGGCACCAGCACCTTGTATATCGTCTGCCACCGCGTGGCGCCCATGGCCACGGACGCTTCCTTCAACTCGATGGGTATCGCCTTCATGGTCTCGGCGCTCAGCGTGGTGATGGTGGGGAGCGCCATCACGACCAGCACCAGTGAGGCGGCCAGGACCCCGTACCCGGCCGTCCCGGTCAGCCCGTTGATCAGCGGGATCAGGAGTATGATGCCGAACCAGCCGATCACCACCGAAGGTATGCCGGCGAGCAGTTCGATGCCGCGCCTCACGACCCTTCCCATCTTCTCCGGCGCCACCTGATCGATGAAGATGGCCGCGCCTATTCCCAGGGGAGCGGCGATGATCATGGCGCCGAACGTGGTCATGATCGTGCCCCAGGTGAACGCGAGCATGCCGTAGTGCCCGGCGTTGGGGTTGGCGATGTTCGGGTTCCAGTTCGTGGAGAAAAAGAGGCCGGGGATGCCTACCTGCCTGATCGCGGGCAGGCTCTCCTTGAGGATGAAAAGGAATATCAAGAGGATTGCCAGGAAAGAGATCGACGCGCAGACGAACATCACCAGCCTGACGTAGCGGTCCCGGTCGCCCAGGACTATCGCCCGCATCGTCGCCTGCTTTGAGAACCCCATCTTGTCTCCGCTCATTTCACCTGCACGTCCGTGATCTTGACGTACTCCCGCGAGACGATGTCGCCCTGGAACTTGTTGCTCAGGACGAAATCGATGTAACCCCTGACTGCTCCTTTGGGCTCGCCTTTCGTGAACATGTGGAGGTAGCGCGCCAGATTGTATTTGCCTGTCACCGCATTATTCACCGTAGGCATCACGCCGTTGAACGATATGGCTTTGATGCGCTTGTTCACGTAACCGAAGGAGATATACCCGATGGCGTTCTCGGTCGTGGCGACGATCTCGCGGACCACGCCGTTACTGGAGGACTCGATCCCGGACCGGGCCGATTCCACCTGTTTCTCGTTGGTGGCGCCGAGCGCTTTCTTGTCGAACACCTCCCGCGTGCCCGAGGCCTGGTCGCGGATCACTACCACTATCTCTTTATCCGGGCCTCCGACCTGGTTCCAGTTGACGATATTGCCGGTGAAGATCCCCCTGACCTGAGCGTCGCTCAGGTTGGTCACGTTCATCCGGGGGTTCACGACGATCGCGATGATGTCAAACGCGATCTTGAAGTCAACCAGGCCTTTCGCCTCTTCCGGGTTGAGCTCTCGCGAGCTGTTGCCGACATCCACGACCCCCTGGATGAGCTGCGTGATGCCTACGCTCGAGCCGCCACCCTGGACGTCCACCCGGACCGCCGGGTTCGCGTCCGCGAACTCGACCGCGGCTTCCTGGGCGATGGGGAGGACGGTGGTGGAGCCTGACCCTTTCACCGAACCCGTGAACTTCGAGACCCTGGGACTGGCGCAGCCGGCGGAGGTGAGCAGTAACGCCGCTGCCAGCATGAGGCAGACGGCGACGGTGGTCGTCTTCGAGACGGGCCTGGTCTTCATAGCCAGAATCTATCACGCCGGAGGTTCAGGAACGGTTAGGGAAAGTTTAAGAAAAGGTAAATGTTTAAACCCACATTTCTCGTATCAAACGAGAAGGGACGTGTCCTTGTATTGCTTAATTATGCAGTGTAATGGGGATTAACGGCATTCTTGAGCCTCAAGGAGATGAAACCCAGTGGGTGAAAGCGGAAACGCCGATTTAAAACTCGATTTCGACGGTCATCTCAGGCTGGAATTCAAGGGCGCGAAGGTGACCACGGACGCCGGACTGCTGGTCGTGCGAGAGCTGGACGAAGCGCTCAAGCTGACCGCCGATGCGGGCGAGTTGCTTCTCGACAGCAGGACCGGCAGAAACACCAGGCACGATCTTGCCGGGCTCCTGCGTCAGTCGGTCTATGCCAGACTCGCCGGATATGCGGATGTCAACGACCAGGAGGCATTAACCCGCGACCCCGCGATTAGAGCAGTCGTCGGCAAGAAAGCTCTTGAACGCAACGCGGCCAGCCACAACACGGTCTCACGCTTCGAGACCGAAACGCTCACAACACAAGAGAACATAGAGGCTCTTGGCTCCATAAATGGCTCCTGGGTCGCGAAGGCGATGAAGCGCACGAAGGCCAGGAAGGTCATCCTGGACATGGACTCCTCGGAGTCTCCGGTCCACGGGAATCAGGAGGGCTCCGCCTACAACGGCCACTTCCGCTCCACCTGCTACCACCCGCTGTTCGTCTTCAACCAGTATGGGGACTGCGAGGCGGCGGCCTTGAGGCCGGGGAACGTCCATTCCGCCAAGGGTTGGAAGAGCTTGCTTGAGCCGGTCGTTCAACGTTATGCGGAGTCTGGTACAAAGCTCTACTTCCGAGGTGACGCCGCCTTCGGCTCTCCCGAAATCTACGAGTTCCTTGAGGAGAGAGGAATCCTCTACGCCATCAGGATATCGGCCAACAGCAACCTCTACTCAGAGATAGAGCATCTGCTTACACGCCCGGTGGGCAGGCCTCCCAGGAAGCCCCGCGTCTTCTACCACTCGTTCTCCTACAAGGCTGCCTCTTGGACGACATCAAGAAGGGTGGTCGCCAAGGTCGAGTGGCATCAAGGCGAGCTCTTTCCCAGGGTGGGCTTCATCGTCACCAACCTGAAGCGCAAGTCCTCCAACGTTACGAAGTTCTACAACCAGCGCGGGCTCTGCGAGCAGTAGATAAAGGAAGGGAAGATGGCCCTGACCTGGACGAGGCTCTCGTGCACCAGGTTCATCGCCAATCAGGTCCGCCTGGCCCAGTTTGTGCTGGCCTACAACCTGGGCAACTTCCTCAGGCGCTTAGCCCTGCCGAGCATGGTTTCGCACTGGTCGCTCCGAAGCGTCCAGCTCAAGCTCGTCAAGATAGGAGCTAGGGTGGTTAGCCACTCCAGAAGAACAGTGTTCCAGTGCGCCGAAGTCGCGGTGTCTCAAGCGCTGTTCGTCGACCTGTTGGAGCGCATCCATCGTCTCGCTGAAGCGCCGACATGATGAAAGCGACCGCTCGTCACAGAGAGAAGGAGAGGCTTTGTTTAACCGTCCCCGAGGACCGGTGGATGGGCTGCTTGAATGCAACAGTCTACGTCGGCAGGCGTTGCTGACCGTCGGCATCGAAACTGCGGCTGTGAAATGGCCGGGAAGAGGGTAGAATTGCCGTGTCAGGAGGGCATATGGGGAAATGTCGACTTACCCCAATTGTTTCAGTGGACACGGCGGCGGTCCCGGGTGTATAGAACTATGGCCCGGTGCGATCGAGTGGAGGTGCTCATGAGTTTCGAGGTCGTTCCCATCACTGCCAGCGTCAACGTCTATCTTCTCAAGGGAGAGCACCCCGCCCTCGTGGACACGATGTCGGCGAAGCATCGCGACAAACTCATCGAGTCCATCGAGAAAGCCGGCGTCGCGCCTCGGGACATTGAGTACATCCTCATCACGCACGACCACGACGATCATACGGGCAACCTCGCCGAGATGAAGCGACTGTCGGGGGCGGTCGTAATCGCCGGGGTGGCCGACGTCCCCGTCATCGAGGGCGAGCTCGAGGGCCACCTCGACCCTTCCACTTTCACCGGCCTGCAGAAACTGATGTACAAGATGGTCTCCGAGAAGGCGATAAAGGCATACGAGCCCGTCGCAGTCGACAGGAAAGTGAAGGACGGCGACATCATCGAGGAACTAGGCATCAACGTCGTCGGGACGCCGGGGCACACGCCCGGCGGCATGACCTACCACGACGCGGAGGGCAGGCGGGCTTTCATGGGCGACATGGTGTCGAACAGGCTGGGCAGACCAGGGATGCCGGTCCTCATGGCGAGCGAGAGCCTCTCCGAGATATTCGAATCGCAGGACAAGCTCGCCGGGATGAATCTTAAGACCGCCTATCCAGGTCACGGGCGCGTGATCGCTCCCGACGCGTCGTCAACCATCGCGAAGATGACCGCCGTGAAAAAGAAGAAGCTCGCCAATAAGCTGACCTAGCAAAAGAATTGCACCTTGACACGCTCAAGGTGCAAAGCGAGTTAAGAGGAGGTTTGATGGAAGAAGAAGTCAAAGACACAGCGCTGCTGGTTATGGACGTGCAGGCTGGTACGGTAGATCGGCTTGAGAACAAGGACGAGTATATTG
>DAIUEJ010000062.1:0-11802 GCA_036845225.1 Candidatus Anoxymicrobiaceae bacterium
GGTCTCGGGGGCGACCGTGATCGCGGGGGCGCAGGACGCGGGGCTCATCGAGGGGGACGAGATGCCGCCGCCGGTGAGCGAGCTGAGCACCTCCGGCAAGATCATGAGCAAGCTTCCGAAGTCCTGGGTAGACCATTACCAGAAGTTCGACAAGACCACCATCGACCGCAAGGTGGAGGGCGGAGACGTTATCGAGGAGTTCGGGCTCGAGGTGCTGGGGCTGCCCGGGCACACGGCCGGCGGTGTCGGTTACCTGGACCGCGAGCGCAAGCGCGCCTTCATCGGGGACATGGTGTCGTATTTCTACTCCCGCCCGGGAATGCCGGCCCTGCTGGCGAGCGACAGCCTGGACGACATCTACCAGTCCCAGGCACAGCTGGCGGACCTGGACCTGCAGACGGCGTACCCCGGCCACGGCAAGATAATCGAGCCGGACGCCTCGAAGATCATCGGGCTGTACCTGGGGAAGAAGAAAGGCGCCTGACCGAAACGCAAAAAGGGGTCAGACCACTTTTTGCGTTTTTACTGTGGCCTGGCTGCTTTCAGGACCTTCTCGCGCTCGAGCCGCGCCTTGTCCATGTACTCGAGGACCTCGCTGTCCTTCATGTCGTGGAAGTCGCGGTAGAAGCTGGCCACCGCGAACGAGTAGGTGTGGGCCACGTGCAGGACGATGAGCTTGTCCACCATTCCCCTGATCGTGTCCGCCGTATCAGCCGGGCTCACCGGCACGGCCACCGTTATAAAAGACGCGCCCTGCTTCTTCGCCATCTCGATCGTCGCGATCATGGTGTAACCGGTCGCGAGGCCGTCGTCCGCGAGGATGACGTTCATGCCCTTCAGCGGGATGGGCGGCCTGCCACCTCGGTAGACCTGCTCGCGCCGCTTAACCTCCTGGAGCACGTTGCTCGAGATGCTGTCGATCTCCTCGGGTGAGATACCGAATGAGCGCACGACCTCGCGGTTGAGCGAGCGGGTCCCATCCGGCGCGATGGCGCCGAAGCCCATCTCCGGGCTCCAGGGGATCGGAAGCTTGCGCGCGGTCACTACCTCCAGGGGCGCGTTGAAATGCCTTGCGATGGGATAGCCTATCGGGACGCCCCCACGCGCGATACCCAGCACGGCCAGGTTGTCGGCAGGGCCGTCGTACGCGTCGGCGAGTTGCTGCCCGGCGTCGATGCGATCGACGAAAACCGTTCGCTCCATCATGTACCCCTCAGTGCGCCAACGGGGTCTTACCCCACCGGCGCGGCCGCCACCTCAAGTGGCGTATCTCCTCGAGAGCTCGACGGTTCTCTTATACGCTTCGACCTGGCGCTTTCCTTCGTCCGCATCCCAGCCGAGGAGGTCTCCCATGATGCGGGCCACCTCCGGTGCTACACCAAGGCCCTGGTCGGGTGCTATGTAGTAGATCTCTGTCCTGCGGACCAGGAAGTCGTCGACTGTGCGTGCCATCTCGCTCTCGGCCGCGAAACGGACCTGCGCCTTGATGTTGGGGATGGTGGGCCCGAGCGGTTCGGCGAGCGACGGGTCCTCGTCGCACAGCGCGAGCACGCTCAGCGCTTCGGTGCCCTGCTTGAAGAGCCCGAAAAGGATGTCGTCGTCGAACTTCAACTTCGCGGAGAGCGCCCTGACCCGCGCCTCGGTGTCCGGGGCGGGGACGTGCAGTATCGGGCGGTTCTTGGTAACGCAGCCGCGCTTCGCCCTGACCTTGAACTCCTTCAGGAGCTTCATCTGGACGAGGTCCATCATCTCTTCGGCCATCGAGCGCGCGGTGGTGAGCTTCCCGCCCGCGATCGTCAGCATCCCCGAGCGGCCCTGGTAGATGCGGTGCTCGCGCGAGACCTTGCCGGTGGCGACGTCCTCTCCGCCCTCCTGCATGGCGAGCGGCCGGAGGCCCGCGTAAGTGCTGATGATGTCCGCCTTGTCGAGGTGCGCGCGGGGCAGGATGTCATTCGCCGCCTCCAGGATGTACTCCACGTCCTCCCTGGTCGCGAACGGGTTGTCCAGGTCCTCGTGGTAATAGGTGTCGGTCGTGCCGATGAGGGCGAAGTGGCCTCTCGGTATCACGAACATGAGCCGCTTGTCAGTCGGGCTCACGATCGGGAGCGCGTTCCTGGTGCTCGCGCGGCCGCGCGGCACCATGATGTGTGAGCCCTTGGTCAGTTGCAGCTTCTTCGGCGCGTCTTTCTCATCGAGCTCGCAGACCTCGTCGCCCCAGGCGCCGGCCGCGTTGACGACAACCCGGGCCTCGATGTCGAACTCCTCTGAAGTCAGCACGTCGCGCACGTGCGCCCCCGCCAGGCGTCCGCCGTCGCGGAGCAGCTCGACCACCTCGACGTAGTTGGCGCAGTCGGCGCCGTCATCGATGGCGGTCAGCGCGAAAGCGAGGGTGAGGCGCGCGTCGTCGGTCGAGCAGTCGTAGAAGACCCCGGCGGCCTTGATGCGCTCGCTGTCCAGGCTGTCCTCGAGCTCCATCGCTTTGTCGTGCATGTACATCTTGTGGTTCTGGACGTTGCGGAACAGCGCCAGCATGTCGTAGAGGATGAGCCCCGACTCGATCATGAAGATACCGTTCTTGTCCCCCTTGTAGATGGGGAAGGTGAACGGCTGGGGATAGACGAGGTGCGGCGCGTTCAGCAGCAACTGGCGACGCTCGCGGCACGCCTCGAAGACGAGCTTGAAGTCGAACATCTCCAGGTACCGGATGCCGCCGTGGATCATCTTGGACGAGCGGCTGCTGGTGCCGAAAGCCCAGTCGTTCTTGTCCACGCAGGCGCACTTGAAGCCCCGCAGCGCGGCGTCCCGCGCGATGCAGGCGCCGGTGACTCCACCGCCGATCACGAGCACGTCGTAGCCGGTGGACTTCATCTCCTTGATTGTCTCTTGGCGGGTGGTTCCCATATGTGTACCTCCAGTCATATTTTCAGCCGGGTAAATCATATCAGAAGGGGTACCGTACTTAACTTCTGGGGGTCAGGTCCTTTTTCTTAAGTCGAAAGCAAAGAAAAGAGGAAAATACACGACTTCGATGAATCCGGTGGGCGCGTGCCGACGTATGTAAGAATATAGCGCATATTACCGGCCGGTAGCAGATAAGGACAGGCATGCCGAACAGCAGGCTTTCCCGCGACGCCAGGGAGGACGCCCGCCTGGTCAGAGAGTGCCTCGGGGGCGACGACGGAGCGTTCGAGGCACTGGTGCTCAAGTACCAGGACCAGGTGTTCAACGTCGCCTGCAGGATGGTCGGCGACTCGGAGGCAATGGACGTTGCGCAGGAGGCGTTCATCAAGGCTTACCAGGGGCTCGAGACCTACAAGCCCGGGATGCCTTTCAGGGCCTGGCTGCTGCGCATCGGGACGAATGCGGCGATCGACAGTCTCCGCCGGCGCTCGCGAGGACGGGATGTGCCCTCGGAGATGATGGTCTCAGCGGGGAATGGCGCGGACGGGACAACGGCCGCCGCCTTCGACCCGCCGGGGCCCGACACGGACAACCCGGAGGCCGTCAGCGTCTCCAACGAGACGGCGAGAGTGGTCCACCACGCGCTGAAGGGGCTGCCGGACAACTACCGGGTGGTGATGGTGCTCCACCACATGGAAGGGCTCAGTTACTCGGAGATAGCCCGCGTGATGGGGGTCCCGAGGAACACCGCCAAGACGTGGGGGCACCGCGCACGCGGCCTCCTCTGTGAGGCACTGGAGGGAGTGATGTGACTTGCGATACGGCCGAGAAGAGAAGACCGGCGAATGCATCAGGGCCGAGAACGCGATAGAGGACCTCGGGGACGGACGCGTCGGGCGCGTCAGGTGGATGTTCCTGAGACGCCACGTGAAAGACTGCCCCGAGTGTGGCACGTACCTCGAGCGCATGAGCGCGGTCGTCGAGACCCTTTTCGAGACCCTTTCTCAGATGGAGCGCGTGAGCGCGCCGGACGACTTCGCGGCGCTGGTGATGGCGAGGCTCGTCCAGAGCCTGCTGGGGAGTGAAAGGATCGAGGCGCGGGAGGGTGAGCGCGGTTCCCGCAACCTGGTCTGGGTGGCGGCGGCCGGAGCAGGGGTTGCGATTGCGGTGGCACTGGCCATCGTGAGGTGGGTGCTGGGACGGGAGCACGCCGAAGAGATCGCTGCGGTAGCCAGCTCGGCGTGAGCATTCTCCCTCTCCTGTTTGGGGAGAGGGCTGGGGTGAGGGGTAGGAAGCGTTTAGCGATGCTGATTCAACTCAGCGGCGGCGCATTTCTTCGAAACGCTCCACCGCTGTGAGATATGAGGTGCTAACGCACCGTGCGGTCAGGCTAAAGCCTGCCCGCTGTGTCGAGGGTCGGGGTGAGGGGTATCATTTGAATCCGGGTGGCAGGCAGACAAAATCCAGACAGGCGGAGGATGCCGATACCCTGGCGGTCATCGGGGCCGGGGCGTGGGGCACGACGCTCGCCGCGCTTCAGGCCTCAAACTTCCGCCGGGTGAACCTGTACACGCAAGAGGCCGACGCGGCCGAGGAGATCAACCGCTTCCACAGCAACTCGAGATACCTCGACGATTTCGTAATCCCACGCAATGTCCTGGCGACCTGTTCGATCGAGCGCGCTGTGACAGGCGCGTCCACGATAATCGCAGCCGTGCCGTCGCACGCGTCGCGCGACGCGGCTCGCGGCACGCTCGCTCATGCTCAAAAGGGGACGAGGGTGGTCCTTGCAACGAAGGGGCTCGAGAAAGGCACCGGTCTGTTGAGCCTGGAGGTCTGGCGCGAGGAGCTCTCGGCGCTCGGCTCGCCGCGCCGGAAGCACGACGACTTCCTGGTCCTCTCGGGCCCCAACCTGGCGCGCGAGGTCTGCCGGGGGATGCCCGCGGTCTCCAGCATCGCCGGGCATGACGCGTCAGAGGTAAGGCGTGCCGCCCGCGCGCTCTCGCATCCGCTGCTGACACTCATCCCTTACCACGACCCCGTCGGGGCGCAGGTGTCCGGCGCGCTCAAGAACGTGTACGCCGTGGGTTGCGGGATGGCAAGCGGCCTGGGCTGGGGCGACAACGCCACGGCGGCGATCGTCTGGCGCGGGCTCGAGGAGACGGCGCGCTTCGCGGCGGCTGTTGGAGGAGACCCTGGGGTGACGGCTACCCCTGCGGGCGTGGGGGATTTCCTGGCGACGTGCACTTCACCGCTCAGCAGGAACCACGACCTCGGTCGCTCCATTGTCGGGGTGGGCGCCGATGAAGCGGTAAGAGGTGTCAGAGAAGGAGCTCAGACCGCGGGAGAGGCGCTCAGGCGTGGGCGCTCGCTCGGCCTGGAGATGTGCCTGCTTAATGCTATCTGGTCGGTGCTGGCAGGCGCCCGCAAACCTGCGGCTGTGCTCGAGGCGGCATGCGGCACACCCCGTCGCGCCGCCTGCAGGCGGGGGTCAGGCTTCGGCCTGGCCCCGTCACCTGTCAAGTCCGGTGGGCTGCTTCTCGGCTGCGGCCAGCCCGCCGCCGACCTGGGGGTGGCTGCTGAATGAGAGTAGGCATCCCCAGGGCCTTGCTGTACCACCACTACGGAGACTGCTGGCTGGAGTTCCTCGAGGACATCGGGGCGGAGCCCGTCCTCTCGGAGCCGACCACCGGTGACATAATCACGGACGGTGCGACCCGGGCGGACAACGAGACGTGCCTCCCGGTGAAAGTCTTCTCCGGGCACATCCTCTCGCTCAAGGACGACGTGGACGCCATCCTGGTGCCGCGCGTGGTCAGCCAGGGGCACGGCAGGTGTTCATGCCCAAAGTTTCTTGGCCTGCCCGACCTCGCCAGGACGCTGGACCCCCAGCTGCCGGCGATCGTCGCTCCGAAGATGGACATATGCGACCCGTGGTCGCTCTGGGCGCGGGAGTGGTATCACACGGCGCGGACGCTGGGAGCGGGAAGGGCGCGGTCGGCGGCGGCCGTGCGCAGGCTGCTGCGTTCGCTGGGGCGGCTCGAGCAGGGAGCGGAGGAGGGCGCCTCCGCGCCGTCGGACATCACCATCGGCGTCGCGGGCCACCTCTACAACGTCCACGACGAGCGAGTGTCGCTCGGCCTGCTGGACCGCCTCAAGGCGATGGGCGCGCGGCCGGTGACCGTTGACGAGGTCGACCCGGCGGAAGTGCTCCGACAGGCGGACAGCCTCCCGAGGAAAGTGTTCTGGGGTTTCGAGAGCAGGCTGGCCGGCGCGGTCCTGCACTGGAGCCGGACGGGCGCGGTCTCGGGCATCCTCTTCGTGACATCTTTCGCGTGCGGGCCCGGCTCGATAGTCGGCGCGCTGCTCGAGGACCAACTCCGGCGGGAGGGGTCGGTCCCCATCATGACCATCACGCTCGACGAACACGCTGCCGAGGCCGGCCTGGTCACCAGGCTCGAGGCGTTCGTGGACATGCTCCGGCACGCCGCGCGGACAAGGAAACGCACCGGGTTGGTGGCACCATGAAGGTAGCCGTACCGCGCATGGGCAACCTGCCTTTCATCGTTCGAGACCTGGCGTACCGTTTTGATTTCGACTTCATGGAGACGCCGCCGTTCACAGAGAAGACCATGGAGACCGGTGCAGCGCTTTCCCCGGAGTTCGCATGCCTGCCGCTGAAGGCCGTGCTGGGCAGCTTCGTCGAGATGCTCGACGCGGGAGTGGACACGCTGGTCATGGGCGGCGGTCACGGCCCGTGCCGGTTCGGCTACTACGGCGAGATCCAGCGCAGGATACTCGAGCGCGAAGGCTATCAGTTCGAGATGTACGTGCTCGACCCGCCGTCGGTGTCCCTTTCCGCCTTCTATCGAGGGATCAGGTCCATTATTCCCGCGTCGCGGGTGCCTCTTGCCAGGCTCGCTCGCGAGCTCTCCAACGTGATGTCCAAGGTGGTCGTATTCGACACGCTGGAGAAATGGGCCATGGCTCTCCGAGGGCTCGAGGCCGAGAAAGGCTCGGTGAACGCGGCCCTCGATGAGGCACGCGAGATCGTGGGCGCGGCATTCACGCGGAGCGAGATCAAGCGGGCGCGCGCGGAGGCGCAGGAGCGCTTCAGCCTGGTGCGGCTCGACCGCGAGCGCCAGCATCTCACCATCGGCCTGGTCGGGGAGATATTCGTGGTGCTCGAGCCTTTCTTCAACTTCGACATCGACCGCTGGCTCGGCAAGCGCGGCGTGGTCGTCGAGAGGTGCGTCAACATAGCGGACACAGTCTACCCGGGCGGGCGCAACCCGGTCTTCGGGTACACGGAGCACGCCGTCGCCAGGGCGGCGCAGCCGTACCTCTCGCACGAGGTGGGCGGTGACGGGCTGAAGTCGGTGGGGGCGACCGCCATGTTCGCGAGGCGGGGCTTCGACGCGGTGGTGCACTTCCTTCCGTTCACCTGCATGCCCGAGGTCATAGCCAAGGGGGTGCTGGGACGGGTGTCGTCGGAGCTCGACTTCCCGGTGCTCTCGCTCAGCATCGACGAACAGACAGGGAAGGCGGGTGTGGAGACGCGCCTGGAAGCGCTCCTCGACCTGGCCTGCAGCAAGAGAGGAAAACGCGTGACCGCCGGCGTGCCGGTGGTCCGGATAGAAGGGGGTTGGCAGGTTGGAAACGGCAGTTGAGGAACGGCGCCCGCATGTTGAGCTCGCGGGGCTCGATTTCCGTGAGACGGTCGAGATCGTCTCGTCGTCCTGCGCCTGGAAGCCCGACCCCGTCGCCCGCGCTCTCATCAAGGTGCTCTCGGGGGTCATGAGCCCGCTGGAACAGGGCTCCTACGAGGGGCGCCGCATCACGGGCGAGCCGAACCGCGCGAGCTGGGTCATCGCTTCACCCCTTAATGTCTTCGTGGTGCCGCGGGCGGGTTACTGGCGGAAGATAGTGCTCGCGGCGAGGCTGCGGCACGCCGGGAAGATCAACGTGGTCGAGGTCGGCCCGGAGACCGTCAAGGCGCCCGGGAAGGCATCACGGCTCGAGAGAGCCGCTGGAAGGCTCCGGCGGGGTGGAGCGAAAGCGCGCGCCTTGGATGGCGCGGCGAGCCCCATTGAGGCCCTGGTCTGGATACAGCGCGAGAGCGACGTGTCCATGAGGCTCATCCCCGTGGCCCGCGCCTCGCACCAGTTATCGCCTGACTCGTCGAGCGTCTCGGCCGCGACCAAGGCCTACCGCGTCTCACCTCAGAGCATCGTCAGGCGCGCCTCGTCCGTCGCGCGGACTGTCCGCACCGGGCGGGTCAAGAACTGCAGGCCCGTCGTGCTTTCAAAGTGGCTCGCCGCGCGCGAGGAGACGGAGCCCACCGAGCTCGCGGCCGCGCTGCGCCTCGAGATGAGGGGCAACATCGAGTCACAGCGCAGGGCGTGCGCCGGACCGCCGGTCATGCCGGTCCGGGAGGTCAAGAGGAGGGTGCTTGCCGACCCGGTGCTTGCCTCCTACATGCAGGAGTACGCGCTCGGGCAGGGCACGACGCGCGAAGCGGTGCTGGGCGAGGCCCGTGCTCACATCGACGAGATCGCCTCCGACTACAGGGTCGGGGTCGTGCGGTGGTTCGCGCGCGCGGTGGACTTCGTGTTCGACCGCTTCCTCACCGACCTCGAGGTGGACCGCGCCGGCATACAGTACCTCACTGAGTGCGAACCGCGCTCGAGGATCGTGCTGGTGTGTTCGCACAAGAGCTACGTCGACCCGCTGCTCATCGGGTACACGCTGTTCCGGTCCGGGCTCGTGCCGCCGCAGCAGGCAGCGGGGCTCAACCTGAACTTCTGGCCGGTGGGGTGGCTGCTCCGGCACTCGGGGGCTTTCTACCTGCGCAGGACCTTCGCCGGCGAGACTCTCTACACCGAGGTGTTCTCCGCGTACGTGCGCTACCTGCTCGCGGAGAACCACATCACCGTCGTCTACATCGAAGGCACGCGGTCGAGGGACGGCAAGCTCGCCAAGCCCAAGACCGGCTTCATGAGCATCCTCGAGGATTCGCTGAAGATGGGGATATGCCGGGACATCAAGCTGGTCCCCGTGTACCTCGGCTACGACAAGACGCCCGAGGAGAGCGCTCACGTGAGGGAGATGGCGGGCGGGCGCAAGGTCTCAGAGAGCGTCAAGGGCTTCGGGCGCATCTACAGGTCGATCAACACGAGGCTGGGAAGGGCGTACGTGAAGTTCGGGGAGCCGATGAGCATGAGGCTGCTGCTGGACGCGTACGGGCTTCAGGGGACGTGTGAGGCCGCCTGCGACGGCATCAACAGGGTGACGCCGGTCACAGCGCGGGGGCTCGCGGCGAGCGCTCTGCTGGCGGGTGAGGGCTCGACTGTCTCGGAGGTGGACGCCCTGGGCGCCGCGCAGGTCCTGCTCGACTTCGCCGAGAGGCGCGGGTGCACGCTCGCGGTGGATGCCGACCCCGAAGGTGTGAAGTCGGCGGTGGAGTGGCTGGTCACGGAGGGGCACGTGACGCGAGACGGCGAAGAGGGATTCCGCGTCGACGCCAACGGTCGGCGCTTCCTCGAGTACAACAAGAACCTCACGCTCAATCATTTTCTCGACGCCTCTCTCGAGGCGACCGCGAGCCGGGGTCGTTCGGTTGACGCCGCCGGGAACGGACAAAGGGAAGAGGAACTGGCCTTCCTCCGGGACCTCTTCGATGAGGAGTTCGTGTTCGGACCGGCGGCAGGCCCCGGCGTCTCGCTCGCGGACGTGAGCCCTGAAGACGTCGGCGTCTTCGCCTCGCTCACCCGCTCGTACCTGGAGGGTTACCTGGTCGCAACGCGCGCGGCCGGCTCCCTCGGCGCCGGGAACATCTCGAGAGACGACCTGATCGAGAAGTGCCTGGCCGAAGGCGAGCGCATGCTCAAGGACGGCTCAATCAAGCGTCCCGAGTCGGTGTCGAAGACGACCATGGTGAATGCGGTGAGGAGGTTCGTCCTCTGGGGGGCGCTCGCTCAGCACCGCGAGAAGGTGGAGGGGCATAAGGACAAGGTGACGCTGGCGCAGGGCCCCCGCTTCGAGATGCTCGCGGAGACCGGAGAGTACTTGAGCGCCTTCTTCCGGTAACGCCGCCACGTTACTGCTAACATTACCTCCATGAAAAAGAGGTACGCACGATTCTTTGCGCTGTGCGGTGCTGTGTTCGACGCGTCCCGCCTCGCGCTGCTGATGTTGCCCGGGTGGTTCGGGCACATTCGCTACGCCACACCCATCGTCCATACCGACGACCACAAGGACCTCGCGCGCCAGGCGGTCCGGCACGTGGTGAAGGGCAAGGCGGTCTCGAGCGACTCCGAACTGGCGAAGCACGCCCGCGACATCGAGACGGGCTGTGGGATGCTCGACCTCGTCGAGTCCGACATGGGCAAAAAGCCAGGCAAGCTCGAGTGGGAATACTCGCACATGTACGACCCCATAGGTGGCAGGGGCATCGACGACAAGCGCACAGTGAACGCGCTGGACGAGTTCGCCGACTGGTGGGAGCGCGCGATGGTCCACCTGCGGATAGACAACCCTGTTAAGGCTTACACGTTCCTCGGCTACTGCTGCCACCTGCTCCAGGACATGGCGGTGCCGTCCCACACGCACTGCGTCAGCCACGGGCTTCGCACGCGCATCGCGGACAACCTCGAGCTCGTGTCGTCGTCCCGTCGCTTCCACCTGCGCGAGCCCGCGGGCCCGCCTTACGACGGGGACGCCGACATGCACCGGGCGCTGTTTATCGCGATGGCCCTGGAGTCGCGGGGCCGCGACACACTGGACCCCGATGAGCCGAATGAGATCGCGCCAATCCTCAAGAAGTACTATGGCGGCCCGAGGTGGACGTCCGATGGCTGGAAGGGCGCGTACCGCGGCGACCCATACTATCCGTACCACAGGTTCCTGCCGTCGAGCCCCCGGATCGAACTCGCCGACCTGGTCACGCTGCGCAACCGGTTGATGTGCAGCGCCGCGGAGAGGACGGCTCAATTGATCGGGTACTTCGCCGACGTCACAGGAGCGGGGGAGTAGCCTTGAAGATAGACCTCCACGTGCACACAACCGTGTCCTCTCCCTGCAGCCTCATCGACCCCGAGCGCGCAGTAGTGGTGGCGATGGCGGCGGGGCTGGACGGCATCTGCGTGACCGAGCACGACGAGATCGAAGGCGCGGAGGTGACGAGCGCGCTGGGCCGCAAGTTCGGCTTTCCCGTCTTCCGCGGCATCGAGATCTACACCGAGCTCGGCGACATGCTGGTGTACGGGCTGTACCGTGACGCGCCAGGCTGGAAGACGTCCTTTGAAGAGCTCCTCGAGGCGTGCAGGCGCGCGGGCGCCGTCATCGTCCCGGCGCATTCGTGCCGGGTGACGGGCGAGCTGGAGCGGGTCCACGGGGCGGAGCGCGCGGACTGGCTGCTGAGGAACGTCGACGCGCTCGAGACGCACAACGGGGGGTGCACACCGCAGGGAAACGCGGCGGCGCTAGAGCTCGCGGGCAGGTACGGGCTTGCGGGGACCGGGGGCAGCGACTCGCACCACGAGTTCCAGATCGGGCGCTGTTTCACTGTGTTCAAGGATTCGATACAATCAGACGAAGCCTTAGTAGCGGCGTTGAGGGGTGGGCGCTTCAGAGGCGCTTACAACTCGGGAACGGATGGCCTGAAGGAGAACGGAAGTTGCATCGCTTTCTCATAGTTCTAGAGAAGACCTCGGACAGCTACACTGTGTACGCTCCGGACCTGCCCGGCTGCGTCGCCACCGGCTCAAGCCGAGAGGAAGCCGAGCACAACATGACCAAGGCTGTCGAGACCCACATCCGCTCGCTCCTCGAGCAAGGTCTTCCCATCCCGCAGGTGAAGTCGATCGCCGAGTACGTGGCGATCGAACCCGGCAACAACTC
>DAIUEJ010000063.1:0-11053 GCA_036845225.1 Candidatus Anoxymicrobiaceae bacterium
TGGAGCCCGATATCGTGATGGAAGCCTTTAGTTCCCCGGTGGCGATTTCTCTTATCGAGGAATTCAGTTACGAGCTCGAAGAGCTAGATGTTGAAAGCAACATCAATCAAGAGTGGGTATCCAGCCTGCGCAAGACCTGGCAGTGCTATAAAGGCTGATCGCCTGAAGCTGTCTCGCAAGTCAGGTACAAGCAGTACAAGCTAGCCATACCACACGGCCAGAGTCTTCACCATCGATGCTCACTTTCTGCCTCAGGGTTTGAGGTTTGACAGGGCTGTCAAACCCGCCGGGCGTAGCCTATGTTTGGTTACGCCCGGCGGACTCCCATGCGCTCGATAAGCCGAATTCTCATGCTCTTCACGATGACTTACTAGCAGTCCTCGCCCGGCAAGAGTGATACTGGAAATGAGAACGAAGAGATCGTGTCCGGGGAATCGCTTAGCCGTATAGAAGGTGGGGTCACGGCTATTTACTGTCCCGAAATGGTCCCGAAACTCACTCAAATTGGTGGGTATTTAGTTAAAAAGCGTAAAATGAGCGTTGTCAAGAAATGGCTTTAAATAAAGGATATTCAAGGTCTTTTCAACTGAGTTCAACTAGTGTTGATTGAAGATAGCCGCCTTGAAAGGGCGGTATCCTAGGCCGCTAGATGATGGGGGCGCGGCGCCGCGCCCCTGCCGGGCGC
Organism: Candidatus Anoxymicrobiaceae bacterium; assembly: GCA_036845225.1. GTDB lineage: Bacteria > Actinomycetota > Geothermincolia > Fen-727 > Anoxymicrobiaceae > FEN-680. Next base: position 686 of record DAIUEJ010000063.1, read on the forward strand.
TAGATTAGTGTTGCAAAGGCCGCCCCAAAAAACAAGCGAAGGCGCAGCGCAGGTAAGCAACCCCCGCGCGAGAAATAGGGTTAATACCGAAGGGTTTAAACGGGGGTGGATGACGTGGCGGACGGCGGTGGACAAGCACAAGGTATCCCGATTCACTGGGCGCGTATGTACGACCTGGGAACCAGGTTCATGTTCCTGGGCAGGGGGCGCTCGTTCCGCGAGAAAGTCCTTGACCTCGCTCTTGTGAAACACGGAGAGGCGTTCCTCGACATCGGATGCGGCCCCGGTAGGCTCGTCCTTGCCGCGAGCAAACGGATCGGCGCGCCGGGGGCGGCTTGGGGCGTCGACATGTCCCCCGAGATGATAAGGCTCGCGACCGGGAAAGCGGAGAAGAAGTACCCTTACGCCGAGTTCCGCCAGGCCCCGGCGCAGGAACTGCCGTTTCCAGACCTTTACTTCGACGCGATAGCAACCGTCTTCGTGATGCACCACCTGCCCGGAGACGAGGAGAAGCTCAAGGCGTTCCAGGAGATGCACCGGGTCCTTCGAAAAGGCGGCCGCCTCGTGGTCGTCGACTTCAAGATCGAGAAGAAGACCGGGCTCCTCTCGCGCCACCTCGCCAGCCACATGGAGGGCGGGGAGCTCGAGCGATACCGCGCGCTGATGAGCCAGGCGGGCTTCGCAAGGATCGACACCGGGGAGGTCGCCCTCAGGCTTCCGCATTTCGTGCGCGGCTACGCAACATAGGGGTCAAAGCAGGGGTCAGGCACCGTCCACTTTTTTGTCCACCTCGGGCGCCGGGAACCTCCGTCCAATCGCCGCGCGCGTGATAACATTGGTCCACCGTTCCGGCGGACATCAATAACCAGGGAGGCTCCATGAGCGAGAGCGAGCGTTTCGACAGAGGCTGGGAACTGCTGGAGAAGATAGACGGCAGGCCCGGCGAGCGCGTCATGGAAGGTGTGGGTTCGCTCAGCCCCGACCTGGCGCGATACATCATTGAGTTCCCATACGGGGATGTCTGGTCCCGGCCCGGCCTCGACCTCAAACACCGGGAGCTCGCGACCGTGTCCGCACTTATCGCCCTGGGCCACTGCGAGCCCGAGCTCAAGGTCCACATGGGCGGTATGCTACGCCTGGGATGGACCCGCGAGGAGATCATCGAGGTCGTCATCCACATGGCGGTCTACGCGGGCTTTCCCGCTGCCTTGAACGCCTTGACGGTCGCCGGCGAGGTCTTCAGCGATGAGGATGCCGGCCAGGTAGACTGACCATTCTCGACTGCTCAAACCTGGCAGGCACAAGGTAACCACCATACCGTCGTTGTGTCACTTCAGCAGGAGGGGCAGGCAATCGCGAACATCAGGAACGTAAGGACGCTGAATGACGTGAACAACATGACGCTTCAGGTCAACAATGCCGTAGAGTTCGGGCAGCAGGGCATAGCCAACCTCAACAAGGCCAACGCCTACCTCTTCTCCACCAGTTGGGCGACAATCGCCGTGATCGGGTTCTGCGTGCTTGTTGTGTTCGCCGGATGCGGTACCTGGGCGGGCATGATGGGCAGGAACGACGGCCGCAGCTTCGCCGACTACTTCGTGCTCGGTCTCTTTCTCGGCCCGGTAGGCCTGCTGATCGCCTGGCGAAAGACGCGCTACGGCCCGAGCCCTCCAGTTCACGCATACCAGCAACCTGCCCCGGCCATGGCGCAGGGCTACACTGACCAGCAGTACTGGCCCCAGCCCCAGCCAGGCTATCTGGAGCAGCCGTACTCTCCTCCGGCGCAAGCCGTGCGCTGGGACGAGGCCCCGTCGGCCCCCGCGCCATGGGACGCCGCCCCGCGCCAGGCATTTGGACCGTCGGCGGCCGATGTATATCCCTCGGACTACGGTTCCTGTCCTACCTGTGGCGCCGCGATAACGGTTCCAGACGCGCTATTCTGCCCGACCTGCGGCGCGACCGTCTGACGCCTGCCCCGGCCGGCCTGCGCCTCCGCCCGCAAATAATCATTCTGCTCGGCGTCACAAATGGTTAGACTATCCTGAGCATATGTTCCTATTCGGAGGGCATTGCCCGCATGGATGACTACTACGGACAGCAGAGCAGCCAAGGCGAATACCAGCCTGGCAACTACGGCGGCTACCCGCAGGGCGGGCAGGTCGAGCAGGCAGACTGCCTCCACAAGTACGTCACCGGCGCGGACGGCGCCGTGTACTGCGAAAAGTGCGGCTCCGTCCTCAAGGACAATTACGCGTTCCAGTCCTACCGCCCCAGCCGGCCGGCAGTGCCCGCGAAAAAAGCCTTCAGCGGGCGCACCCTGGTCGCCCTCATCGCGATCGCCATCGTCATCGTGGCGGGCGTTGTTGCGTGGAGCCTCATGGGCAAGCGCCCGGCGCCGGTTGCCTCGGTTGACAAGCCCGAGGTCATCAACCTCTCGAACGAGCCGATTCAGGACTCATAAGCCAGAACGAGGTCATCTACAAGCGCGAGGACGGAATGTCTTACAATCCCCTGGCGTCTTACAAGATCTGGGCTAAGGTCCTCGGGGTCCGCTCATACGCCGGCTACGGCAAGGGTTCTTCGGGCTTCCCCATCGACCTCGCCCTGACCTGGGGTGACGTCGCGAAGTCCGATTACGAAAAGTACGTCAGCTTCCATTTCTCGAGCGACTACTCCGCGAACCAGTGGCTGATGTTCCAGTACAAGACCGACTCGCCGCCCTGGAGCACCGGGTACTTCGACGCGCACGTCTCCAACACCCACGTCTGTCCCGCGACCGAGAACCTCTACAATGCCATCATGTCCCTCAAGCATAACGACGAGGTCATTCTCGAAGGTTACCTCGCGAGGTCGGTCTCACCGACCGGCCAGTTCGTCCTCGGCAGCAGCCTCAGCCGGACGGACACCGAGGCCGGCGCGTGCGAAGCTTTTTATGTCCAGAAAGTGCAGGTGGGTGATAAGGTCTACAAGTGACCGGGGTCGAAAACGTAGCGCCGGCGTCCCGCCGGCAAGAAAAGTGACCGTAGCGCCGGCGTCCCGCCGGCAAGACAAGGCCCCGAAGGCAGGGCGAGACAGAAAGGACGGAGGGCATGGCCACTATTTTCTCAAAGAGTACTTGCACCAGGCGTTGCCTGAGCGCGGCATTCCTGACGCTGCTGTTCTGCCTCCTGCTGACGGGGGCGATGCCGGCAGCCGCGGGGACCGGCGCGCAGGGTCCGGCAGCCGGGGCACCCTCAGTCTCGGCGGGGCCTCTCGCGCAGGTCAAGTCCTGGGATTTCGAGCGCTTCGACACTGACATCAAGGTCAACTCGGACGGTTCGCTGTCCGTCCGAGAGACGCAGGTCGTCAACTTCACGGGCAGCTTCAGCTTCCTCAACAGGGACCTGACCTCGGGCAAAGCCAACTTCACCGTGGGGCGCAGTTATGGCGCGGTGCGCTTCAAGGACATCCAGGTGACCGACCTCAACGGCCAGCCCTACAAGCAGGTATCGTTCCAGAAGCTCAAGGGCGGCAAGAGGGTGCACCTCAGTTTCAGCGCCTTGAACGAGCAGAAGGGCTGGATCATCACCTACACCATGACCGGCGCCATCATCTACGCGCCGAACTACGACCGCCTGTACTTCAACACGGTCACGACCGACCGCGATGTCCCTATCAAGTCATCGCGCACGACGGTCACGCTGCCTGCGGGCACGGACATGTCGCAGGTCAAGACCAAGGACTATGTGAGCGACACCAACCCTCCGAGCTCGGTGACTTCGAGCGTCCAGGGGAACACGCTGACGTGGGAGTCAAAGGACATCGCTCCGTTCACCACCGTTACCATAGACGTCGCGTTCCCCAAGGGCCTCGTCGCGATTCCGCTCACCTTCCGGGCCTGGTTCGGGGGAGTGGTTATCGGGCTGGCGGTGGTCGGTACGATAGTCATCGTCCTCGTCATGATCCTGCTCTGGTGGAGGAAAGGGCGCGACGTGGCCGCGCCATCGCTCGACGTCGTTCGCTACGAGCCACCGCCGGACCTGCGCCCCATGGAGATCGGCTTCCTGAAGAACGAGATGTCTCTGACGAGCGACATCACCGCGACCATAGTAGACCTCGCCGTGCGGCACAAGTTGGTGATCAACGAGCAGGAAGGCTCCGGGATGCTCAAGCATACAGAGTTCACCTTCCAGCGCTGGGAGAAGAACACCGACGACCTGGCGCCCTTCGAGCAGGAGCTGTTGAGCGGGCTCTTCGAGAGCGGAGACCTCGCCACCGAGGATGGCCTGAAGAACAAGTTCTATACGCGCATCCCCGAGATCGATTCGAAGCTGAAGGAGCAGGTGCTGAGCAAAGGCTTCTTCGATGGAGACCCCGGCAAGGTCAAGGGGCACTACTACTGGATCGGGATCGTCGTCCTGCTGCTCATCATACCGGTGTACTTCTCGCGGGCCTGGTTTGACCCGGGCTACCTGCTGGTGCTGATACCTGCGCTGGCAGTGAGCGGCCTGGCGATCATGATAGTCGGGCACTTTATGTCCAGGCGCACCGCGAAGGGCTCGGAGGCGCTCTCGTACGTGAAGGGCTTCCAGGAGTACATGTCCACCGCCGAGCGCGAAGAGATGAAGTTCATGACCCCCGAGAACTTCCAGACCAACCTGCCGTACGCCATGGTGCTGGGGGTCGCTGACAAGTGGGCCGGTAAGTTCAAGGACATCTATACGAGCCCGCCGGACTGGTACCGAAGCTACGCGCCGGGCATGGTCTTCAGCACGGTCTACCTCAACGACTCGCTCTCGCGGATGCAGACCAGCGTAGGGAGCACGCTGACCTCATCGCCGCAGTCGAGCAGCGGTGGGGGAGGCGGCTTCGGTGGCGGGTCCTCCGGTGGCGGTTTCGGCGGAGGCGGCTCGAGCGCAGGCTAGTGCAATATAGAGGTCTTGCAAAATAGGGGTCAGACCCCTATTTTGCACGTCCCTAGACCGAAGGCACCTGGCGGTCCTCCGGCTCCTTTATCTCGAAGTATTCACGCGGGCCGAAGCTCGACTTGAACGTCCCGGCGACGATATTGCCGGGGAACCCCTGGCGCGAGTTGTCGTAGTACATTACCGCGCCGTTGTAGTACTTCCTCGAGCCGGCGATCCGGGTCTCGGTCGATGACAGCGCCGCCTGGAACTTGAGGAACTCCTCGTTCGCTTTGAGGTCCGGGTAGCTCTCGGCGACGGCGAACAGCGTCCCGATAGCGCCTGTCAGCCCGTCCTCCGCCGGGCCCTTCTCTCCGACGCTGCCGGCGTTCATGGCGTCGGTGCGCGCGCGGGTGACGGACTCGAACGTCGTCTTCTCGTGTCCCGCGTAGCCTTTGACCACCTCCGCGAGCTCGGGCACGAGGTCATAGCGCCGCTTCAGTTCCACGTCGATCTGGTGCCAGGCGTTGTCGACCTTGTTGCGCAGGCGCACCAGCCTGTTGAACAGGAAGAGGAACACCCCGAGCACCAGCACGACCACCGCAACTATGACTATCACTACTACCAAGATGCGCTCCTCCGCTCAGGGGTCAGGCACCGTCCACCTTCTTGTCCACCACCGCACAATCATATCAGTCTGTCGACGTCCCCCTCACCCCAGCCCTCTCCCTCCGGGGAAGAGGGAGCTGTATGATTCACATGTACCACGCGTTGTCTCTTTCAGGAGGTGCAGCGGTGGACCTTGTGACCGGTGGAGCGGGTTTCTTCGGTGCGTGCCTTGCGAGGCGCCTCAGAGACATGGGCAGGGACGTGCGCGTCTTCGACATCGAGCGCACCCAGTTTCTCCCCGACGGCGTCGAGTTCGTCCAGGCCGACATGCGCGACTACGACGCGGTACGCGAGGCGGTGCGCGGAGCCGAAGTCGTCTACCACCTGGCGTTCGTCCAGGCATTCTCCAAGCGCCCCGAGTCCGAGAAGTGGCAGATCAACTTCTCAGGCACCGAGAACTTCCTGCGTGCGGCGGTGGACGAGGGAGTCGAGCGCTTCGTCCACACCTCGACCATCGAGCTCTACTCGCCGTTCCCGCCTTTCCCGTGCCCCGAGGACGCGCCCACCGACAAGCCGTTCGGCTGGTACGGGCGCCACAAGAAGGCCTGCGAGGAGCTGTGCTGGCGCTATCACTGGCAGCACGGACTGCCCCTCACAATGGCGCGCCTGCCCACCATCTGCGGCCGCGGGTACTACGTGCGGATCGACCTGCTCCGCGCGTTCGACTGGGTCCTCGCGAACCGCCCCGTCCTCTGGATCGGCGGCCGACAGTACCAGGGCGACTTCGTCTGGGTGGATGACTGCGTGGACGCCTACCTCCTCCTCGGCGCGAAGCCCGAGGCGCTCGGCGAGGTCTTCAACGTAAGCTGCTCCGCGCCGTCCACCTCGCTCGAGATAATCCAGGCCATCCTGGACACCGCGGGCAACACGCACAAGATAGGCTTCGTCCCGCCCTGGATCGCCTGGCCGGGCATCAGGTTCGCGGCCCGCACCGGCATCCTGGACATGCCCGAGGAGCAACTCCAGTACCTGAAGGGCGATTACTCCTTCAGCGTGGACAAGGCGCGGCGGCTCCTGGGCTACGAGCCGAAGATGAACGCGGCGGAGGCGATGGTCGAGATGGTGAAGGGATACATCGAAGACCGCGCCAGCGTCAAGAAAAGGGCCAAGAATTATTGATGTGACTCAAAATGCACCAGTGGGGTCAGGCACCAGTGGTGCATTTCTTGAGTATGAACCGTTAGCGGAATGAAAACGCACCACCGGTGCCTGACCCCAGTGGTGCATTCTACTGCTTGGCGGCCGCCCGGAACCCCGCCTCAAGCCCCACCTGGTTCCCGCCTTCAATCCGCCCGATCTCCTTGCCATTGATATCGAGGAATATGAAGGTCGGTACGCCGCGGATGTTGAAGGTCTGCGCCGTCGGGTCGGTATTGGCGTTGATCCTGCGGACGGCGACCTTCCCCTGGTACTGCTGCTCGAGCCCGTCAACTACGGGGCGTCATCGCCTGGCAGGTGCCTCACGTATCGGTGTAGAGGTCGATCATGGTAGGCAGATTGTTCACCAGCAGCGCGGTGTTACCCTTGGCTCCCTTGTGCAGGACGACCACCGACGCGATGATCGCCAGCACTACCACTATTGCTATGGCGTACGGCACCGGAGTCGCATACCAGGGGTTCTTAGGCTTCGGCTGGGGTCCAGTCGGCCTCTGACCGTAACCGTGGTAGCTTGCGTCGCTCGGGGGCGGCGGCATCTCGCCCGGCGCCGGCTGGTAAGGCGGTTGCTGGTATGGGACCTGCTGGCCAGGGCCCTGCTGATAAGCCGGTTGCTGGTACTGGGGTTGCGGGTCAGTCGGCCCGGCGTACGGAATGGCCTGCGAGGGCCCGCCCTGGACGAGTCGCGCCCCGCACCACTCACAGGTCGCGAGCATGTCGGACGTCTCGGCGCTGCAATCAGGACACTTCATCACTTCACCTCGAGCAATCCGCGCGGTCCCTCAACTATCGTACTCCAAGACTGCAGAGTGTGCTTATTTCTTACGATTGTGCGAGTCACCCTGCAACAAAGCCTGCGTCAATGGGTTTATCGGCCGAACGACGCGCGCGCCGTACGGTGGCGCGCCCTGCTGGCCGGTCGTCCTGGTGGACAAAAAAGTGGACGGTGCCTGACCCCTCAAGAAGGAATGGCCTGCACGTGGACGGTCCTGGTGCGTGGGCCGTCGAACTCGCAGAAGTAGATGCCCTGCCAGGTCCCCAGGACGAGCATCCCGCCCCGCACGGGGATCGTCGCCGAGAAACCCATCAGCGAGGCTTTGACGTGAGCCGCCGAGTTGCCTTCGGAGTGTTTGTACGGCCCGTTCCACGGGATGATGCGGTCCAGCGCGCCCTCGATGTCAACCCGAACGGCGGGGTCCGCGTTCTCATTGATGGTCACACCCGCGGTCGTGTGCGGCACGTAGACCACGCAGATGCCCTCGCTGACGCCGGTGGCCGCGACCGCTTGCATGACCTCACGCGTGATGTCCTTGAAGTCATTGCGGGCGGAAGTCTTCACGTTGAACGATTGCATGTGCTACTCCTCAGCAGTCATACCGCATCATCTCTCGAGCATTATCTATTTTCTGCGACACCACCAGGACTTCCTCTGCTACTCTTACAGCTCAAGGCGCGTCCCCGAGGGTGAAGTGGTCAACGTCGTTTCTCCCGCCCGTCACGCCCAACACTTCTAGCCGGAACGGCTTGCCTTTCTCCAGTTTCAGGCAGAACGCAGTCACAGGCAGGCTTCCTGGATCTTCGTCGAAGCGGACCTCAGGGAGATTCCTTCGTCATCTCGCGCGGAACGACGACAACTGCGTAGGACATGAGCCCGGCATCCTTGTGGTCGAGGTCCGACTCCTGGATGATGTCCATCCCCGCGACAGTCTTCGCGACGAGCTTCTGGGTCTTGCCCTTTATCGCCACCACGTCGCCGACCTCGAAGGTTTCCTTCCTGAACTTCCTGGCGCGCAGCGAGCTGGACCTGTCGAGGCTGATATAGACGGGGTACTTCTTGCCCGACTGCGCATCCTCGACGAGGAGGTATTCCTGGTTGTTGCGCGCCGAATGGAACTCCTTCTTGCTCAGCACTTTGCCGGTGATTTCAAGCATTTCCGCCATCGTTTTGCCCCTTGATCGGGATCAGAGATCTGATCTGCCACTACCATATGTTCATGTCGACGCCAACAGTCTATCAACTGCTGCGCCTTCACGGCACACCTGGCCGACCAGCGCGGCACTCGGGAAAGAACGTGCCGATGTTATAGTGATGGAAAACCAACACCGGGGGGTTGTCATGCTGGATTACCTGTTTCGTGGAGCCAGGGTCGTGGATGGGACGGGAGCCGCCGCGTTCAAGGCGGATGTCGGGGTGAAGGACGGCCTCATCGCCGTGATGGGAAAGCTGGGTGATGCGGAGGCGGACACCACCATTGATGCCTCAGGAAAAGTTCTCTGCCCCGGCTTTATCGACATCCATACCCACAACGACCTCTACGTGATCCGGGACAACTTCAAGGACGTCTTCGAGCCCTACCTCCGGCAGGGCATAACCACCTGCGTCGCCAACAACTGCGGCTGGTCGGTCGCGCCGTGGCCGGTCGAGCACTCAGGCCTCATGTGTTCCACCCTTCGCAGCCTGGGCGTCTCGAAGGACCTGGTGCCGGAGTGGGAGACCCAGGCCGATTTCCACGGGTGGCTCGAGAGACGTGGCCTTCCTATGAACATGGTGCCGCAGGCGGCCCATGGCCCCATCCGCATGGCGGTCATGGGGGAGCAGGCGCGCTTCAGCACGCCCGAGGAGCTGGAAGCGATGAAGGCGCTCCTCCGCCAGAGCATGGAGGCGGGCTGCCGGGGCTTCTCAACCGGCCTCACCTACTTCCCCGGGATGTACGCCCACACCGACGAGCTGGTCGAGCTCGCCAGGGTCTCGAACGAGTACGGCGGGAGGTACGCCACGCACACGCGGGGCCTCTCGCAGAACTTCGACCGCGCGGTGCAGGAGGCGGTCGAGGTGGCCCGCCGGAGTGGGTCCGCTCTGCAGGTGTCCCACTTCATGGCGGCCCCGGAACTGGGACGGATGTCCGACGTCATCTACTACGCCGTCGGGGCGCTGGAAGCGGTGAACAAGGTGGTCCCGCTGCCGGGGATACCCAACGCCGCGCTCGCGAAAGCCATCGGCCACGTCGACCGTGCGCTGGACGAGGGCATCGACGTCGGGATGGACTTCATCCCCTACGTGCTCGGCAACACGACTGTCACGCAGCTCTATCCGCCGTGGGCGAACATGGGGGGCACGGACGCCCTGCTCGAGAGGCTGCGCGACCCCGCGGCGCGGGAGAAGATCAGGCATGACGTGCATACGATCAAGCCGACCTGGCCCAACTGGGTGGAAGGCGCCTGGTCGGACAACTACCTGCGGTCCATCGGGTGGAGGATGTTCCGCATCCTCTCGGTAGGAAGCGAGAAGAACAATCGCATGGAAGGCCGGCGCGTGGTCGAGCTGGCGCGCGAGGCGGGCAAGGACCCGTTCGACTTCCTGGCGGACCTCACAGTGGAGGAGGATGGCGCGGTGATGTTCCTGATGGGGATGCCGCCGAGGCCGTGGACGGAGAAGGTCTTCACAAAGGTCCAGAAGCACCCGCAGTTGTCAGTCGGCGCGGACACCCTGTTCCCGGAGAAAGGCGCGCCGCCGCTGTCGGCTTATGGCTGCTTCGTGCGGGTCATCGAGCACTACTCGAAGGAGCTCGGCCTCTATACGCTCGAGGACGCAGTGCGACGGTGCACCGGGCTTGCGGCTTCGCGGTACGGCCTCGACGACCGTGGCGTGGTGAAGGAAGGA
>DAIUEJ010000064.1:0-10445 GCA_036845225.1 Candidatus Anoxymicrobiaceae bacterium
TTTATTCGATCTCCTCGATTGCCAGCGGGTACTTGGAAGTGAGCTCGCAGCCGTCCTTCAGGATGACGATCGGGTTCTCGTAACGGAAACCGACGTCCTCCTCCTTCGCCGCGTACTGCATCGCCAGGATCACCATCTCGTTCTCCTGGTAAGTGTGCTCAGGGTCGGTCCAGTACGGGATAGGCACATCCATGCTCGCGCCGACGCGCCACTCGTCCCCGAACAGCCCGATGCCGTGCTCTACGCCTGGCAGAATGAAGTCCGAGCAGTTGCGCTCCTCGGCGAACTCTCCGAGCTGCGTGATCAAGTCCCCGGGGGTCGCGCCCGCCCGGTAGTTGTCCGCCACGAACTGTACGCAGGCGACGAAGTTGTCAGCGTGCCATCGCTGCCGCTCCGTAGCGGGGGCGAGCAGGTAGTTGTGCGAGTGGTCGCCCAGGGCCAGCTTGAACATCCCGTGCAGGTCGAACATGAGCGGCTCGCCCGCCGCGAACTCCTTGGTTGTAGGAGGCGTGCACGCTCCGAGCCCGGTGCGCCACCCGCTCGATATCTCGTTCAGGCCGGCGAAGTTCCACTCGGAGACGCTTCCGGCGCGCCGCATCGCAAGCGCGGCGATCCCCCCGAGCTCGGTCTCCGTCTTGCCTTTCCAGCCGCCGTTCTCGACCGCCGCGCGCGCCACCTTGTGGCCCTCGTCCACTATCCTGCCTGCCTCGCGGAACCGGTTGATGGTCCCCTCGTCCTTGATGAGCGACACGTGGTCCACGACGTCATGGGCGTTGACGAACTCGAAGCCCGGCAGGGCCTCCGAGTACTGCTCGAACTCGTAGTGCGTCATCCACCCCTCGGCGGTGTAGGTCGCCATGCCGGTCTCGTAGCCGAGCCTGCCCTTCCTGATGCCGAGCTCGTCCTCGATGAAGAACTGGACCGCCTCGATCTGGTCCGCTCCCCCCGCCCCGAAGTAGCCCCGCACGTGGTCCTCGTCCATCCACGTCTCGCTCAGGAGCCTGTCGGCGTCGATGACGAAGGTGAAAATAGTGGGCAGCCCTTCGGCGGGGATGACCAGGTAGCTGCGCCAGGGGACGAACGCATCGACGATGAAACTCATCGTCCTGATGCGCGTGCCCAGGTAAACGTCGATTTCGCGCTCGCGCATCAGCGCCTGGATGTCCTTGATGCGCTGCTGCACGTCAACGGCGTATCTCTCGTTATTGGTATTGTCGGCTGCCATGCTCATCATCTCCCGTATCAGTAATCGGTCGGAATGGACGCGAGCACCTTGTTCATGCGATCCACGCGGGGTGCGAGCCTCATGGCCTTCGCCATGTTCCCCCGAAGGGTCAGCTTGCGGGACGTGAGCGCCCTGACCGCTCCCAGCTCGCCGCGGGATATCTTTGCGAACGTCTCGTAGTCCGCGATGATCTTGAACTCCGCGGCCGGAGGCTCGCCCTCACCGACCTCGAACTCGCCGACGTTGCCGTCCTCGAACGCTATGTAGAGATATTTTTCCTTGCCGTCGGGAGTGTTCTGATAGATGTTGGACATCGAGCTCGTCACGTGGTGCATGTTCTCCGGAGTCAGCTCGGCCTTCAGGCGCGTGCGCGCTTCCTCCGTCCACTCCGGGCCCAGGTATGCCAGGTTGCCCATCGCGCTCTCCTTTCCTCTGCAAAATGGGGTCAGACCCCCATTTTGCACAAATGGGTCAGGCCGCTTCTTGCGTTTCTAATCACATACCACCGGCGTTGCCTCCTGCGGCTCGTCGGAGATGACCTTTCCGTCACGCAGGGAGACCACCCGCCGTGCGTAAGCCGCGACCATGGGGTCGTGAGTCACCACCGCGAAAGTCTGCTCGAGCTCGTCATTGAGCTTGCGCATCAGCTCGATGACCTTGCACGTGTTCGCGGTGTCGAGCTCTCCGGTAGGCTCGTCGGCGAGGACCAGCGCCGGGCGCGTCACGAGCGCCCTCGCGATCGCCACCCGCTGGCGCTCACCGCCGGACATCTGGGAGGGACGGTTCTTCGCGCGGTTGTCGAGGCCCACCTCGTGGAGCGCCTCCCTCGCGCGGGCCTCACGCTCCTTCGCGTGGACCCCCAGGTACCGCAGGGGCAGCTCGATGTTCTCGAGGGCGCCGAGCACAGGCAGCAGGTTGAACTCCTGAAACACGAACCCTATCTTCTCGCGCCGGAGGCGCGTCAGTTCCTTGAGCGAGAGATCGGCGGTGTCCAGCGAGTCGATGAACACGTGCCCGGTCGACGGCAGGTCGAGACAGCCGAGCAGGTTCAACAGTGTAGTCTTGCCCGACCCCGAAGGCCCGATGATGGACACGAACTCGCCTTTCTCGACGGAGAGGTTGATGCCGTCCACCGCGTGGACTTCGGATTCCCCCGCCCCGTATGTCTTTCTCAACTCCTCCGTGCGTATCGCGGGCAACTCATTCCTCCTTCATGCAAAAAGGGGACAGGCACCTTTTTGCGTTTACTCCTCCTTGAGCGACTCGACCGGCCGGAGCCTCGACGCCCGCAGCGCCGGGAAGACCCCGGCCAGCGTCCCGAGCACGGTCGCGAAGATTATGGGCCCGATCACCACCGCCTTAGTGATGGCGAACACGGTGACCTGCTTCGATGCCGTTGCGTGGTTCAGCAACACGATCGCCACCAGCCCGAGGCCCGTGCCAATGAGACCGCCGACAAGGCCTATCGTCGCCGACTCCAGCAGGTACTCGCCCAGGATCGAGTTGGTCTCAGCGCCGATCGCCTTTTTCAGTCCTATCTCGCGAGTCCGCTCCGACACGGACATCACCATGGTGTTGATGATGGACAGGCCGCCCACCACCAGCGCGATGAAGGCGATTCCGAACAGTATCGCGTTGAAGATCAGGCTGAACTGCGAGATCTGCTGCTCCGCCTTGGCGGGTGTGATGACGGTCACGCCGGGGACCTGTGAGGCAATCCTGGCGCCGAGCGCCTCGGGGTCGACGCCCGTCTTCCACGTGGTGTAGATGACGCTCGTGATCTTGTTCTGCTGCTGGAAGAACGGGTTCACTTTGAGGAAGATAGCGAGCGCGTCTTCGTAGGATACGAACGCGAAGTTGTCAGGCGCCGACAGGGTGGGCTGCAGGACGCCGACGACCTCGAACGGCACGCCCCTGAGGTCGACGGTGCTGCCGACTTTGGCACCCATCTTCTGCGCGATGACCGAGCCGAGAACGGCCTTGCCTTTGTCGCCCGGCTGCAGAAGGCGGCCGCCCGACAGCGTGAGTAGTCTGAGCAGGTCGTTCGCGCCGTTGAGCCCGAGCCCGATGATGAGGTCCGGTGCGCCGAATGAGAAACCGCTGGACTGATTGATAGTGACGCCGATCCCGGGCACGGCGTCCTTGACCCCGGGGACGGCGAGCACCTTGTCGACAGTGCCCAGGTCGAAGAAACTGCCCTCACCGCCGCCGAACAGGCTCCCGCCCGACGGCACCACCGAGATCGAGTTCGTGAACCAGGACCTCGCGCCCTTGACCTGCTGGGTCAGGCGGGCGGACAGTCCGCCCAGAACGGTCAGGGCGAATATGCCGACTACGATGCCGAATACCGTGAGGAAAGTGCGGGCTTTGCGACGCCACATATTCCTCAGGATGTACTTCCACATATTGGATCGCTTTCAGGTCATCGATGCAGCGGGCCCCGCCGGACACCCCCGCACTCCACCACGGTCGCTATTCTATACCAGGACCGTCTCCCCAACCCTCTCCCCCGAGGGGAGTGGGAGAAGACTCAATAGAACTCCTTCGCGGTCTGTTCGAGCGCCTGGGGCTCCTGCGGCCGCTTCACCAGGGGCAGCTGCCCCGCCAGTACGGGCACCCTGTCCTCGTACACCTGCCGCGCCTTTCTGTACAGTACGCCCGTCGGGATGCGGTCGCCGAACTCCGAGGCCCGCTCGTAGGCCCGGTCGAAGTTCTCGGGGTCGTAATCGTCTTCGAGCTTGTAGCAACGCTCCCGGTACCAGTCGTAGGTGTTGAGGTGGTTGAACGAGACGCACGGCTGCAGGATGTCCAGCAGCGTGAACCCCTTGTGCTCGTAGACGGCTTTGAAGAGCTCGACCAGTTGGTCGGTGTCGGCCGCGAACCCCCGCGCCACCAGGCTGCATCCGAAGCCTACGGCGACCGAGACCGGGTTCAGCTCGTCGGAAAGCACCCCGAACGGCTGAGTGGGGGTCTTCATGCCCAGCATGCTGGTGGGAGAGGCCTGCCCCTTGGTGAGCCCGTAGACCTGGTTGTCGTGCACCACCAGCTTCACGTTGATGTTCCTGCGCATCGCGTGCAGCCAGTGGTTGCCTCCTTCGCCGTAGCAGTCCCCGTCACCGGCGAAAGCCCAGACGGGCATCCCGTGGTTCGCGAGCCTTATACCTGTAGCGACGGGAAGCGTTCGCCCGTGCAGGCCGTTGAAGGTGTTGCCCATGGTGTAGTGGGGGAGCTTGCTCGCCTGGCCGATCCCCGAGACCATGGTGATCTGCCAGGGCTCGAGCCCCAGCTCGAACATCGCGCGCTTGAACGCGGTCAGGATGCCGAAGTCACCACACCCCGGGCACCACGCCGGCTTCTGTCCTTTATACTCCGCTAAGGTGACCATCGATCTCCTCCAGCAAGCCCTCGAGGGTGAACGGCCTTCCGTCGTACTTCCTTATGCTTCGCTCGAACTCGTAACCCGTCTCCATCCGGAGCAGTTGGGCGAACCGGCCGCTCGCGTTGTTCTCGACACAGATCGCTTTCTTCGCGCCCCGTATCGTGTCCATGAAGCCTCGGCGCCCCTCTTCCGGAAGGGGATAGAGCTCGGTGAAGTGCATCATGGCGACCTGCTGGTCCGCGCCGAGGACGTCGACGGACTCCTTGAGCACCCCGTAGTTCGAGCCCCAGCCGACCAGCAGTATGTCCGGCTTATCGCTCCCGTAGACCAGCGGCGGCTCCATCTCGCGCCTGATGTTCGGCATCTTCTTGAAGTACCGCTTGTCCACCATCCTGCGGCGCGTCTCCGCGTCCTCCACTATGTGGCCTTCCTCGTCGTGCTCGTCCGAGTCCGTGACGACCAGGTGCGGAGCGTCGCCAGGGACCGCGAGCGGCGAGACGCCGTCATCGGTGAAAGCGTGCCGCCTGTAGGAGGACAGCGCCTTGAAAGCGTCTCCACGGACACGGTAGTCCCGGACCTCGAACTGTCCCAGGTCGATGTTATCGAGCGACCACTCCGAGTCGGCGTAGTGCTGGTCCGTAAAAATGATCACGGGCACCTGGTATTTCTCGGTGAGGTCGAAAGCCTTGTTGACCAGCGCGAAAGCCTGCTCTGGGGTCCCCGGGGCGAACGCGATTCGCGGTATCTCGCCATGCCCGGCGAAGAGTCCGAAGAGGAGGTCCGACTGCTCCGTCCGGGTCGGGAAGCCGGTAGCCGGGCCGGGGCGCTGGGCGAGCACCACCACCACTGGCGTCTCGGTCATCCCGGCGAGCGACAGGCCCTCGACCATCAGGGCGAAGCCGCCGCCCGAGGTCGCCGTCATCGAGCGCACGCCCGCGAACGAAGCGCCCAGCACCATGTTGATGGCGGAGATCTCGTCTTCCGCCTGCTCGACCACCAGGCCGTGCCGCTCCGCGTGGTTTGCCATGAAGGTGAGGATGCCCGTGGACGGCGTCATCGGGTAACCGGAATAGAACTTGCAGCCGGAAGCAATCGCGGCGAAGGCGATGGCCGCGTTGCCCTCGATCGTCATCCTGGGGCTGGCGCCGGCGGCCGGCTGGAAAGAGCAGCGCGGACAGTTCTTCGACCCGAACTCGTGCCCGGCGCGGGCCACCTTGACGTTAGGCTCGAGCAGGTCCTTGCGCTTCAGGGTGTCCTCGAGCACCCGGGTGAGGAGCTCGACGTCCATGCCCAGCATCCCGAGGACCGCGCCCGTCGCCGCGGTATTGGCCATGACCTTGTTTCCGCCCTGGTCGACCGCGATCTGGCTGAAGGGGATGTCTATGAATCTCTCTCCCTCGAACTTCTCCTTTATGTCTGCCGAATCGTAGATGGCGAATCCGATGTCTGACAGCTCGTCGCCGTGGAGCGGGATGCTCTCCTTGTCGAGGGCGACGAGGATGTCCACCGGCTCGCGCGGGCAGAACACTTTCTCCTCCGAGAACCTCACCTGGTAGAAGTTGTGGCCGCCGCGCACCCTGGACTCGTAGTCCTGGAAGGAGAAGAGGTGGTACCCGTGGCGTGCGAAGACCTTGGACAGCGACGCCCCGATCGTCTGGAGCCCCTGCCCAGCCGCCCCGCCTATCTTGATCGTGTAATCCACTTTGCCACCTCGCGTGAGCCGCCGTCGACCGCTGGGCATTACTTCGGTAGGTTGCGCACCATTCCTACGGACTAAACTTTTTGGGGTCAGACCCTTTTTTGTTTAGTCGAAAGCGGAAACACGATGCACCACTGGGGTCAGGCACCGGCGGTGCATTTTCACCCTTAAATCCAGCTTGCCTCATGAAACGCACCGCCGGTGCCTGACCCCAGTGGTGCATCGTCACAAATCCAGTGACTAAACAAAAAAGGGTCTGACCCCAAAAAGTTTAGTGGAAAACGAACGACGTCATCGATAGAATCGGTGCGACGCGGAGGTAGCAATTGGCATCGTTCATAACAGAGGTCACGGTAAGGAAGACGTTGATCGACAGGCTCGAGGACGGCGAGCAGCTCGCGGTGGTCGCGCGCGGGACGGACCTCCTCGGCCGGCCCTACTTCGTCGGGAAGACCGACAAGCGGGGGCTGGTCCTCAGGCTCTCGAAGTCCTATGAGGTCAAAGAAGAGGAGTCCATCCCGCTATCCAAACTGGACAAGAAGCTCAAGAGGATGGCGCTCGTAAAAGGGATCTACCTCGCACCGCCAGGCGAACCCCCGTTCAAGTCCGACAAGGAGAGGGCGCTCTTCGAGGCAGAGAAGGAATCGCTCAAACAGGTCCTCGAGCCTGAGGAAAGCATCATGACACTCGGGCTTTGCCGCGACCCGGGCATGTCCGGGAAGTCCTTCTACTACATCGCGTTCACCGACAGGCGCATCATCCTGGCAAAGCTCTCCGGAAAGCGCGAGATCGCCGACGTGGAAGGCATACCGCTGGACGAGCTGGAGTCCTTCGAGCTGCGGCACGCGAGCGACCCGGTCCCGATCGATATCCCGGTCGTCACCGGCCAGGAGGAGCGGCTCTTCCTCCAGTTCAAGAACGGCCAGGAGCGCAAACTCCTCATCACCGACCTCTTCGGGCACCGCAGGGAGGACGCGCCGGACTGAGGCGGGTCCGCACCCCTTCAAACGAATCTCGAGTAACATGGGAACGCCACCACGCTTCCCCACGGCATATAGAAAAAGCATACCCTACTAAATCGATTGACTAACAGGTCAGCATGGTGGTAAATGGGACGAGGCGGCTTGTCTGAAGGAGAACGGGGGAGTTTCAAGTGCCGGATGTGACCCAGGCGAAAGAGAAGACCTACTTCGTGAGCGGGATGCATTGCCCCGCCTGCGAGATAGTGGTCGAGAAGAAGCTGATCGAACTCGAGGGCGTCCACTCGGTGGAGGCGTCGACGTCCCGGTCCAGCGTGCTCCTCGAATACGACGGCCGCGCCCCCAGCGCCAGCCAGCTCAACAAGTTGTTCGAGGACGAAGGCTACGCGTTCTCACTCACCCCGCCTGTCGCTGGCTCGAGTAGCGAACGCACCGGCGTCGACAGGGCGATGACGTTCTCCAAGGTCGCGATAGCGGTCCTGGTGTCGGCAGTGCTCATCGTCGTGCTCCAGAAGGCCGGCCTCGGGAGGCTGGACACCGTCAACTCCAGGTCCTCGCTGCCCGCATTCCTGCTGCTCGGGCTCGTCGCCGGCTTCTCGAGCTGCGCGGCCCTTGCCGGCGGGATAGTCCTTTCCATGTCCAAGCAGTGGGGAGAGCTCCATTCGCCGGACGACCCCCTCAAGAAGAGGTTCGAGCCCCACCTGCTCTTCAACACCGGAAGGTTGCTTGCCTACGCGGGGATGGGCGCCGTCGTCGCCCTGCTCGGCAGCACGCTGCGGATAACGCCGACCTTTTCGGCCATCCTGGTGGTAGCGGTGTCGTGTCTGATGATCGCCCTGGCTCTGCAGATGCTCGGTATAGGGTTCATGCAGCGGTTCCAGGTCACGCTGCCCAGGAGAGTCACACGGTACGTCGCGGACGAGGCGAACTTCAAAGGCCGGTACATGCCGTTCGGCATGGGAGCTCTGACAGTCTTTCTGCCCTGCGGCTTCACGATGACGGCGCTGAGCTTTGCGCTCGTCTCACGCAACCCGGGGCAGGGAAGCCTGATAATGCTTTTCTTCGCCCTCGGAACCCTTCCGATGCTTCTGATCATCGGCCTGGCGAGCGTCAAGTTCCTGGAGAAGCCGCGACTTGCCACGACATTCCTGAAGGTCGCCGCGATAGTGGTGCTTTTCTTCGCGCTCTTCAACATCAACAACCAACTGGTGTTGCTCAATGCTCCTAACCTCGGGAGCATCTTCAACCCCTCCCGCGTCGCCTCCACCAGCGCTTCCAGTGGCGTGGAATCTCCTGCCGCCGCAGAGGGCAAGCAGGTCATCACCATGGAAGCGTCTGCGTCAGGGTACAGTCCCAGCGACTTCACGGTGAAAGCCGGAGAGCCGGTCAGGTGGGAGATCAAGGACACCGGCACCTCCGGCTGCACCAACGCGGTCATCTCCAACGCCCTGTTCTCCGGCCAGATCCAGTTGACGCCGGGCACCACGAGCGTCAAGGAGTTCACCCCCACAAAGCCGGGCCAGTACCAGTTCAGTTGCTGGATGGGCATGGTCAGGGGCACCATCAACGTCGTCGACGCGAAGGCCCCGGCGAAACCGGCGCCCAAAGGCACCGGCGCGCCGAAGTCCGCGCCGGGCGGATGAGCCTGCTGCGGGGGCTGAGGTACAGCTCCGCGGGGCACGGCACCCCTCTTGAGAGCGGAGTGCTGAACCATATCAGCTCAGGGATGAACCGGGAGCCCTGGCTCAGCTTCGGATCGGTCTTCAGGCGGGCTTCGGTCGGCGGGCGATTATCTTCTTGAGGATCTTCGGGCCCTTGCTCTCGACTGAGACGACCTCGAGACCCGCGGCCTTCACGTTCTCCACGGTCCGGCGGTTGATGTTAGGCCCGAACAGCCAGCGCGCGACAGGGTTGAACCAGTCCATGAGTTTTCCAAGGACCCTGGTCTCGCTCCTGACGTGCTCCAGCATGAGTATCGTACCGTCGTACTTGAGTACCCGAGCGAGCTCTCTGAGTCCCTTCACGGGGTCGGTCGCTGAGCAGAACACGAAAGTGACGACGATGAAGTCGAAGTTGCTGTCCGGAAACCGGAGGTCCTCGACGTCCATGACCTCGAGGTCGACCTTGATGCCGAGCTTATCGGCCCGCTTCCTGGCCTTATCCAGCATCCTGGGGCTTATGTCGATGCCGGTCAGCTCGATTCCCCTGGGGTAGTACGGGAGATTCTTCCCGGTACCCGTGCCGACGTCGAGCACCTTCCCCTTTACTCCCGGGAACATCTCGCGGCGAAGCTTCGAGAAGAACATCCTCTCCATCGGTGCTTCGAGGAGATCGTACCGCCAGGCAACCCTGTTGTATATTTTTGTCTCGGCCTTGTCTCCGGGCACAGACGCCTCCAGGGCAATTGCGTACTCAAGAACGAAACGCCCAACTAGAGTGTGTCGCGCCAATCCTTTGACAGAGCAACCAGCGCTCCTGCCTGATAGTCCATCGATTTGCTCGGAATAAACAGGACTGTTCTGGCTGGAAAAGAATACAGGCAACACGAACTTCAAAAATGGGAGGTGCCGCTATGTCGGGGTTCTTACTGCTTGCACGAGTAGGTGACATGATGGACTGGAACGGCGGGGGGTGGCTGTGGATGGCCCTTATGATGATATTCGCGGCAGTAGTGATCGTCGTGATTGTCTTTTTGCTTGTGCGGCCTTTCTATGAGAACAGGGCCGGTTCGAATCAGTTGACGGAGTCACCTCTGGATATCGCGAAGAGAAGGTACGCGGCCGGCGAGATAACAGCGGAGGAGTTCGAAAAGATCAAACGAGACATCCGCGGTGGTTGAGGCTGACGTCAGGCAGCGATGTCAAGAAGAAGGCTGGGTGGGACAGACAGAGTGAGGGCCGGGTCTACAGGGGAAACGTTCCTGGCCAGGGAGTGATTCGTGATGGGGAGCGGGAAAATGAAAGACGCGGTCGCTATCGTCGGTGTTGGCGCCGTGGGAGCGACGACTGCCTATGCGTTGATGAACGCAGGTGCCACATCAGAGTTGATCCTGATCGGCCGCGACCTGGAAAAAGTCACTGGCGAAGTCATGGACTTGAACCACGGCAGCAGCTTCGTCCCACCGGTGACGATCCGCGCGGGTGGGTATGAGGACTGCAGCGA
>DAIUEJ010000065.1:0-8572 GCA_036845225.1 Candidatus Anoxymicrobiaceae bacterium
CCTGACCTCATCCGTGCGAGGGATGCGCTCTCCCAACTGAGCTACGGCCCCACTGTGCCGCTATTCTAGCGCAAGGCATACGGCACTTCAAAAAGCGCGAAGCATTGCGCGGCGCTATAATCTTCACATCCGGTTCACCGATGATGGAGGTGCCGTTGGCGCGCCAGGACCCCGAAGACGACCTCGAAGTGAATGAACCAGCCGAAGAGGCCGAGGTCAGCCGCTGGAGGCGGTTCGCCGCGTGGGCGGTGCGCTGGCGCACGCCGCTGCTCGTGATCACCGCCTTGGTTTCCCTCACGCTGGTGATCGGCATAGGGCTCTACCAGTTCTCGCACCGCGCGCGCGTGCCTATCGACATAGTGAAGACGCAGCCCATCCACGGAACCGATACCTCGGTGGGTGCCGGCATCCTCGACTTCGTCAAAGCCCAGGGCGTCAAAGTGGTAAACGAGGGCTTCAAGCCCAATTGGGGCGCAGAGCAGGTCGGCGACAAAGAGTGGGTAGTGTCATACGTCTTCGAGGTCGGCCGCCAGTCCCACTGGTTGTCATGGCGGGTCAATACCAGCACAGGTGACATCGTGCCCAGGAACGCACTCGCCCGCCGGATCCTGGAAGGTAAGTAATGATCGCCGACCTCCACATCCACACCAACCGCTCGGGCGGGCCGATGCTTCGGGGGGGGTACCTGGGCGACCTCGAGTGTAATAAGAAGTGGAAAACGAACGACGTGGTTCTGACGTGGGGTTGCCCTGCTGTGTAGTATAATTATCGAGAATCGTCCTGCGGGTAGGATATGTCCCGCAAGTCTAGAAATTAAAGCCTGGGCATCGATACGGAGGTGGCTACGTGGCAAGGTATGGACCTCACGGACACGAGATAGTCGGCGAAGAAATCGACCGGATAAGGTGTGGTAACTGCGGTAACCGCGTCGTGTTCGAACAGGGTGACGAAGAGGTCAAGTGCCCGCACTGCGGCAACCTCGTAAAGAAGCCGAAGAAACAGAAGCCAAAACCAGAAGAATAGACGGTGGCAGGGGCCCTGTAAGACCTCCCACGGGGGGATCGAACCAGGAGGGGAAACTTGGAACTGGAAGTATCGACAAGGGAAGTCGGAGATCACACTGTGATCAAGCTGAAAGGCGAGGTCGATATCTACACCGCGCCGTCTCTTCGCGAGACCATCGTGGACGCGGTCGAGAAAGGCCGCTACAAGATAGCGGTCGACCTCGATGAGGTCGACTTCCTCGACAGCACCGGTCTGGGTGTCCTCGTGGGGGGTTTGAAGAGGGTCAAGCAGCACGAGGGCGAGCTCGGAATAATCTGCAACCAGGAGAAGATCCTGCGCATCTTCAAGATCACGGGACTGACCAAGATCTTCAAGATGTACAAGGGTGTTGACGAGCTCGAAGGCGGCCAGGCCTGAGCTGACGGGCGGCCCCGACCGAGTTGCAGGATACTTGAACCAGAGGCGGACCTTGGTCCGCCTTGCGTTGTTGAAGGGCGGGTTCGGCCTGTAATCACCCGTTGAACATTGGATGCGCTTATGACAGAGAAGCAGATCGGCGACTACTACCAGAGCCTCAGGGACGAGATGGTCGAGCAACAGATGCGGGCGCGCGGCATCACCGACGAGAGGGTGCTCGAAGCGATGAGGAGGGTGCCGCGCCACCTCTTCGTCCCCCCCGGCCGCAGGGACAGGGCATACGACGACACCCCGCTGCCTCTCGGCGAAGGGCAGACGATCTCGCAGCCTTACATGGTCGCCTGGATGACCGAGCTGCTTTGCCTGCGAGGCAACGAGGTGGTGCTGGAGGTCGGGACCGGCAGCGGCTACCAGGCAGCCGTGCTGGGCGTCCTCGCTAAGAAGGTCTACACGATCGAGCGAATACCTTCGCTTGCAGAAGCCGCTGCCAGACTCCTCACCGAGCTCTCGCTCGACAACGTTAAGATCGTGGTCGGGGACGGGAGCAAGGGGCTCAAGGAGCACGCGCCATACGACGGCATACTGGTGACGGCCGGCTCCCCGGGCGTCCCACAAGTGCTGGTCGAGCAACTGGCCGACGGAGGGCGTCTCGTCATCCCCGTGGGCCCCGCTTCCATGCAGATGCTCAACGTCATCACCAGGCGCGGAGATGACGTTGAGACAAACCAGGTTGGTTCCTGCGTCTTCGTGCCGCTGGTGGGCATGTACGGCTGGGAGCAGTCCTGACCGCTTGACCGCTGCGAACGCCATGAAATATCGTGAGTGGCGGCCCGGACACCGAAAGAGGTGCAGATGCAACCAGTTATCGTAATGCCGACATATAACGAGATTGAGAACATCGAGAACATGGTCCGGCAGTTGTTCGGCATGGACCTCGGCCTCTCCATGTTGATAGTGGACGACAACTCGCCTGACGGCACGGGCGACATCGCCGACCGCCTCGCCACCGAGTTCCCTCAGCTCCGCGTCTCGCACCGGGAAGGCAAGCTGGGGCTCGGTACTGCGTACACGCACGGTTTCAAGATCGCGGTGGACGAAATGGGCGCGGATTGCGTCTTCGAGATGGACGCCGATTTCTCTCACAATCCGAAATACATCCCCGATTTTCTCGAGGCGATACGGAAACACGACATCGTCATTGGGTCCCGCTACGTCGACGGGGGCGGCACCGAGGACTGGGGATGGACGCGGAAGCTCATAAGCCGGGGCGGCAGCCTGTATGCCAGGACGCTCACCGGGATGAAGATCAAGGACACCACCGCCGGGTTCCGGTGCTTCAGGACGGAAGTCCTGCGCCAGATCGATTTCTCGCGCATCGATGCGTCCGGTTACGGGTTCCAGGTGGAGATGTCCTACGTCTGCACCATCATGGGGTTCGACATCTACGAGCTCCCCATAGTGTTCGCCGACCGTCGGGTCGGAGAGTCCAAGATGAGCAAGGGGATCGTCCTCGAGGCGATGCGGCTCGTCGGGGGGTTGAAACGTAAATACAGCGATATTACCAAACAGAGCCCGAAGTCTTGAAAGAGGTGACCGGCCGCGGTCCGCGGCCGCTCACAGTCAGTAACCGGCGCATCAGTGTGAACCATTGCCGGCGGGACGCCGGCGCTACAGGGCGCCCGGTCCGCGGCGGCGGGACACCATCACCGGCGCGATCCATTCAAGACGGGCAGAAATCCGGACGGAGGTCTCAGTGAGCAAGCAACTGACGGAACAACTGCACTACCTGTTCGAGCCGAGGTCGGTGGCGATCATCGGCGCGAGCAACGTGAAGATGAAGTGGGGCTATATCGTGCCGGCCAACATCCTGGCCGGAGGGTGGAAAGGCAAGCTCTACCCCGTGAACCCCAAAGAGACGGAGATACTCGACAGGCCGGTCGTGAAGTCAGTGAAGGACATCGAAGACGACGTCGACCTGGCGGTTGTCACGGTCCCGGCCGACCACGTGGTCGCCGTGGTCAAAGAGTGCGTCGAGAAGGGCGTCAAGACCTGCATCGTGATATCGGGAGGCTTCAGCGAGACGGGAGGGGAGGGGACCGTACTCGAGCGGCAGATGATCGAGGTCATCAAAGGCTCGGGGATGCGCCTGGTCGGGCCCAACACCATGGGGGTCTACTCGGGCCCGAACTCGCTTCACGCCTTGATGCCGCCCGTCCGCCCGGTGGCGGGCAAGATCGGTTTCGCTGCGCAGAGCGGTAACCTGGGCACCCAGATGCTGTCCCTCGGCAAGGCGCTGGGGGTCGGGTTCTCCCGGTTCGTCTGCATCGGCAACGAGGCGGAGCTCAAGGCCGCTGATTACCTGGAGTACTTCGCGGACGACCCGGCGACCGAGGTCATCCTCCTCTATATAGAGGGGCTGCGCGACGCGAGGCGGTTCATCGAGGTAGCGGCCAACACCTCCCCGAAGAAGCCGATCGTCGTCCTCAAGGCCGGGAAGACGCAGGCGGGAGCGAGAGCGGCGGCGTCCCACAGCGCGGCGCTCGCGGCCGATGAGGCCATCTTCGAAGGCGTCATGAAGCAGACGGGCATGATAGAGGCGGACACCACCGAGGAGATGCTCGATATCGCCAAGGCGTTCGCGGCTATTCCACCGCCAAAGGGAAAGAGGGTCGGGGTCCTGACCTGGGGCGGCGGCTGGGGGGTCGTAACCGCGGATGCCCTCGCGCAGCACGGGCTCGAGCTGGTGGAATTCCCGGAGGAGACGCTCAGAGAGCTTGATGCGGTCCTGCCACCGTACTGGAGCCGCGGCAACCCTGTCGACCTGGTGGGCACGCTCGACCTGTCGATGCACTTCCAGTGCCTCGAGATCATCGCCCGCTGCAACTGCGTGGACTCGATAATAAGCCTCGGAACGATGGGCGCGACCTCCTCCTTCCAATCGTTCGTTCTGGAGGGCCCGATGATGGACGAGATCGAGCGGGAGCGCATCAAGCCCAAGGTCATCACGAGCGAGTTCCTTAAAGAGCTGCAGAAGACCGACGAGGCTTACCGCGCCGAGGTCATACGCCTGATGGAGGAGACACAGAAGCCGATAATAGCGGTCTCGTTCCCGACGTCCGGGTCTATCACGCCTATGCTCGCGAGACAGAGCGAGGTAGTGATATACCCGTCCCCGGAACGGGGCGCCAAGACCCTCGCGGCGCTCTACGAGTACCAGCAGTTCCTCGAGAGGAAGCTGGCGAGCGTCTGAGCGGATCCGGCAGAGTCGTTAGACCCGTAGGAGAACCTTGGTACTGATACTGCAGGCGGCGTTCCTGGGAATAATCCAGGGCCTGACGGAGTTCATCCCTATAAGCTCCAGCGGGCACCTGGTGCTGATACCGAAGCTCTTCGGCTGGAACGTCTTCGTCGCCACCAAGGGCGTCAGCACGGCGTTCGATGTCGCTCTGCACCTGGGCACGCTGCTGGCGCTGCTGGTCTTCTTCCGCCGGCAGTGGATCGTGCTCATCAAGGCCTTCTTCCTGTCGCTGCGGCACCGGCCCGCCGACTGGGACAGGTACATGAAGCTTGCCTGGATGCTGATCCTCGCGAGCATCCCGGCAGCGATCGCCGGGGCGCTGCTCAACAACGTGATAGAGGACCATTTCCGGACCTCCGGCTGGGTCGCGATCCTGCTGCTCCTCGGGGCTTCCGTCATGGCCGCCGCCGAGCTGCTCGGGAAGCGGGACAGGGACTTCAGCCGCTTGAAGATGAAGGACGCGGGGATCGTCGGCGGCGCCCAGGTGCTCGCGCTGTTTCCCGGGGTATCGCGTTCAGGCATCACAATCTCGGCCGGCATGCTGGACGGCCTCGACCGCGAGGCAGCCGCGCATTTCGCTTTTCTGATGGCGGCCCCGATAATAGCGGGCTCCGGGATCTACGAAGCTTTGAAACTGGCGAAGAACGGCTTCCCGGCCCACGGCCCCGGCATCTTCATCGCCGGGTTCATCACCTCGGCGCTGAGCGGGTTCGTGGCCATCGCCTGGATGATGAAGTACCTCAAGAGCCACACGCTTCTGCCTTTCATCATCTACCGCGTGGGCCTCGCCGCGCTTGTGTTTATCATCCTCGCCGCCGCCTGACGCGCCGCGGCATGGCTTTGACAAAGTCGCGAATTCTGGTTCACTTGACGAGTGGCCCACTGAACGAAGATCGGATCCAGATGCACGAACTGTCTGTGACGGAGAGCATGCTCGGGGTGGTGCTGAGGCACGCCCAGGCGAACAACGCCACCAAGGTTACCAGGATAAACATGGTGATGGGCGAAATGAGCACGGTGATGGAGGACTCGGTGCGGTTCTACTTCGAGATCATCGGCAAGGACACCATCGCCCAGGATGCGGAGTTGAACTTCCGGCACACCAAGCTCATCACGAAGTGCAAGGAGTGCGGCAAGGAGTTCGAGGTCGTCGAGTACGACTTCACCTGCCCCGAGTGCAAGGGCACCTCCACGGAGATCATCTCCGGGCGCGAGTTCCAGGTAGAATCGATAGAGATCAGCTAGGAGGCAGAGGGATGGAGATCGAGGTCCTCGAGGGCGTCTTTGACGCTAACGAGATAATCGCAAAAGAGAACAGGGCGCTGCTCGACCGGGAGGGCGCGTTCATGATCAACCTGATGGCCAGCCCTGGCGCGGGCAAGACGTCGGTCATCATGAAAACGCTTGAGGGCGTGTCCGGCGACCTCAACTGCGCGGTCATCGAAGGTGACATAGCCGGCAAGGTGGACTCCGAGCGCATAGCCGCCGCGGGAGTCCCGGCGATCCAGATCAACACGGGTGGCTCCTGCCACCTCGAGGCAAAGCAGATCAACCACGCGCTGAACCACCTGAACCTCGAAGGCGTGGACCTGGTGATAGTCGAGAACGTCGGCAACCTGGTGTGCCCGGCCGAGTTCAAGCTGGGGGAAGACCTCAAGGTCATGATCCTGTCGGTGGCCGAGGGGCACGACAAGCCCCTCAAGTATCCCCTCATGTTCTCAGAGTGCCACGTGCTGATAGTCAACAAGATCGACCTGATACCTCACACCGACTTCGACGTGGAGGAACTCGAGACAACTGTCCTCAAGATGAATCCGGGAGTGGTGATCTTCCGAGTGTCTTGCAGGACCTCCGAAGGCCTGGATTACTGGACGACCTGGCTGAAGAAGAGGATCAGAGGCTGATCTACTCGGTCTTTTCCTCGATGAAGTAGACGATGCTGGAGTCCGGGCTGCTCGTGAACTTGTCCGGGTTCATCACCCAGATCTCCGTCCTGGTGAGCATTCCAGTGGTCGCGGTGCGCCTCGGTCCCGCGAAGCCGATTATGAAGACCCCCTGGCCGAGGTACTGCGCTCTCTCCGCGTAGTACGGCAGCAGCACGGGCTCGGACTGGGTCAGGTACACGATCATCGCCTCGAGGCACGCGCCGTCCTGCCCCTGCTCGACCATCATGTCGGCCATCTTCCGCCTGAACATCGTGCCCATCGTGATGGCGTGCGTTATGGAATAACGCTTCGCGATCTCTTTCTTGACTTCCATGGACTCGAAAGTCGTGCGTAGCTTCGTGTCGTCGTAGTTGTTGTTGCTGACCTTGACCACGGGCATTATCGCGGCGGCGCCGCTGGGCAGAGCCTGCTGCGTCTTCTGCTCGCCGGGCGACGTGGAGACCGTTGTGCCCGGAGTCGTAGAGGTCTTGCCCGCCTGATCGTTCGAGGTCCGCGTCAGCGTAGGGCTCGGCACTCCACCGCCTGAATACACCATGACCACCACGAGGAGCGCGATTATCACCGCGGCCGCGGTGCCGACACCCGCGAGCACGCGGGGAGACCACAGTACGCTCGGCCTGAACGTGCTCAACCGGCCGGCCTGGCCCGCGCTCTCGACTGAAGTGCGAAGGGTCCGCAGCACTTTCTCCGCCGAGGCCTCCGGCATCTTAACGGTCGAGAGGGTCGCCAGCGCGGAGCTCGAAAGGGTCAGCTTCTCGAGGGCGCCCCTGCACTCTTTGCAGGACTCCAGGTGGTCGCGCACGGTGTCCGCGCGCGCTGAAGGGAGGCTCCCATCAGCGTAATCTATCAGTGATTTTCTAAACCGGCGGCAATTCATTTCCCTACCTCCACCACCCGGTTAGACGGAGCGCTCATCGCCATTGTTCCTTGTGTGGCTCGAGAATCTCCGCGAGCTTTATCCTCGCGCGGAAGATCCTGGATTTAACGGTTCCTACCGGGAGCCTGAGGAGGCTCGCGACCTCGTGGTACTGCAGTCCCTCCAGCTCGTGGAGTACGAGGGGGGCCCTGAGGGACAACGGGAGCTCCATGAGCGCGCCCTGCACAAGCCTCTGTGCCTCGGACGATATCGCCATGTTCTCCAGTCCTCCCGACCCGTTCGACTGCGGTTCGTACGACTCTGTCGGGTCGCCATCCTGGCTCAATAGCTCCGGGCTTCTCTTCTTTCGACGCAGATAGTCCCTCGAACGGTTCATCGAGACCCGGTAGAGCCAGGTGGAGAAGGAGGACCTGCCCTCAAAAGACCCTACTTTGCGCATCACCTGGAGGAATATCTCCTGGCAGAGGTCCTCGGCGTCGCAGGGATTGCCGGTCATCCGGTAAGCGAGCGAGAACACCTGGTTGCGGTAGCGATTGAATAGTTCTTCGAGGGCTTCGAGATCGCCGGCTCTCGCCAGGGCGACGAGGGCGTCGTCACCGCGGTCCTGCCCCTTGTCCTCCGGTGCGTTCATGGCAGGCATTATATCTTATCCAAGAACGGCGGCGATATTTCGAGCCCGGCCTGCCGCCCGGGGGTGAAGGCCCGGCGCTGGTTTGCCTGCATTCGGAGCGTTGGGCTAATATTTGTTGGGCCCTCCTTCCGGGTCCTTTGCATGTCTGCACCGGAGGTCAGATGCCAGAGAAGAAGCTGATGACAGGCAATGAGGCCGTTGCGCTCGCGGCTTTCCACTCGGGCGCGCTCTTCGCCTCGGCCTACCCAGGCACGCCTTCGACCGAGATACTCGAGAGTTTCTCGCGCTTCGACGGCGTCTACGCGGAGTGGGCGCCGAACGAGAAAGTCGCCCTGGAGGCGGCGGTCGGCGCCAGCATCGGCGGAGTGCGGTCGCTCGCGGCCATGAAACACGTGGGG
>DAIUEJ010000066.1:0-8351 GCA_036845225.1 Candidatus Anoxymicrobiaceae bacterium
GCTGGCTGAAGAAGTAGCGCCGGCTGGAAACGTAGCGCCGGCGTCCCGCCGGCTGACTCGGAGGGGTAAGAGTTGAAGAAAGACTACATATTCACCCCGGGCCCGACGCCCGTGCCGCCGGAGGTGGGGCTCGCCCAGGTGAAGATGATCCACCACCGCTCGGCGGACTTCGGCGCCCTGCTGGCGCGGGTGCTGGACGGGCTGAAGTACGTGTTCCAGACGAAGAACGACGTGCTGCTCTTCACCGCCAGCGGCACCGGGGCAATGGAGGGTGCGATTGCCAGTTGCTTCTCGCCCGGTGACAAAGTCATCGCTTATGCGGGAGGCAAGTTCGGGGAGCGGCTCGTTGAGATCGGCAAGGCCTTCGGCCTGGACGTCGTGGCGATCGAGTACGAGTGGGGCGACTGCGCCGACCCCTCAACGCTCGACAAGGCGCTCGCGGAGAACCCGGACACCAGGGGCGTGTTCCTGACCCAGAGCGAGACATCGACCGGCGTGGTGAACGACGTCGAGGCGTTCGCCCGCATCGTGGCAAAGACCGACGCGCTTTTCCTGGTCGACGCGATAAGTGGCCTGGGCGCGGTGGACCTCAAGACCGACGCCTGGGGCGTGGACCTCTGCATCAGCGGCTCGCAGAAAGGGCTCATGGTGCCGCCGGGCCTGGCGTTCTGTGCCGTTAGCGAACAAGCGTGGAAGGCGGCCGAGACGGCCAGGTGCCCGTCTTACTATTTCTCTTTCAAGGCGGCGCGGGACTCGCAGTCCAAGGAGCCGCCCGAGACGCCGTATACTCCCGCCATCACGCTGGTGCAGGCGCTGGACGTCGCGCTGGCGATGATCAGGGAAGAGGGTCTCGAAGCTATTTTCGCGCGGCACGAGAAGCTGGCGCGTGCCACCCAGGCGGCGGTAGAGGCGCTCGGCCTTCGATTCGTGGCGAGCGACCGGTCGCGCGCTTTCGTGACGACGTCGGTCTGGGCGCCGGAGGGAATCTCATCTGGAGATATCGTCAAGCTGATGCGCAACGAGTTCGGCGTCTTCATCGCCGGCGGACAGGGAAAGCTGAAGGGAAAGATATTCAGGTTGGGGCACGTGGGCTTCTTCGACAGGTTCGACATAGTCACGCAGGTCGCGGCCCTCGAGCTTGCGCTCGACAGGCTCGGCCAGCCCGTCGAGCTCGGAAAAGGCGTGGGGGCGGCGCTGGAAGTGCTCGCCGACTAGGAGGGGTCAGGCACCGTCCACCTTTTTGTCCACCGCGACTAGCAGGATAATGGTGTAGTTCCCTATTTGACTGGAGAGACATATGGCCGGAAAGTCCAGGCTGAAAGTCCTGGTGGCGGAAAAGATATCACCCGAGGGCGTGGACAAGCTGCGCGAGCAGTTCGACGTCGACGCCTTCGACAGCATGCCCCGTGACGAGTTCCTGGCGGGGATCGGGAACTACGACGGGCTGATCGTGCGCAGCGGCACGAAGGTCGACGCCGAGGCGATAGAAAAGGCGGACAACCTCAAGATCATAGGCAGGGCCGGCATCGGCGTGGACAACATCGACGTGGCCGCGGCGACCAAGAAGGGCATCATGGTCGCCAATGTCCCCGAGAGCAACATCATCTCCGCCGCCGAGCACACTTTCGCGCTGCTGATGGCCACCGCTCGTAAGATACCCGCCGCGAACGCGTCTCTCGCTCACGGAGAGTGGAAGAGGGCCGCCTACCAGGGCGTCGAGCTCTACGGCAAGACGCTGGGAATAATCGGCATCGGGCGCATCGGTGCTCTGGTGGCTGAGAGGGCGTCCGGGTTCGGGATGACGCTGATCGGCTACGACCCGTTCATCTCCAGCCAGAAAGCCAAGTCGCTGGGCATCGACATGAAGCCGGAGGTCGAAGAGCTCCTGGCCGAGGCTGATTTCATAACGCTTCACGTTCCCAGGAACAAAGACACCTACCATATGCTCGGAGCGAAGCAGTTCGACATGGTCAAGAAGGGCGTGAGGGTGATCAACGTATCGCGCGGGGGGGTCATCGACGAACAGGCGCTCGCCGACGCCATCAAGGACGGCAAGGTCGCCGGAGCCGCCATCGACGTCTTCGAGAGCGAACCGCCAGAGGAAGGCAACCCGCTCTGCTCAATGCCGGAGGTGGTAGTGACGCCTCACCTGGGAGCGAGCACGACCGAAGCACAGTACAAGGCGGGCGTGGCTATTGCCGACCAGGTCATCGCTGGGCTCACCGGAGGGTTCGTGAGCGGGGCGGTCAATATCGCGATGCCGCACAGGGAGGTAGTCGAGACCCTGAGGCCCTTCATGCCTCTCTGCGAGAAGCTGGGCCGTCTCTTCGTGAACCTCACCAAGGGCGCCATAAGCGAGATCGAGTTCGAGATACTGGGAGACATCAGCGAGTTCGACACCTCGCTCTTGACGGTCGCCTTCCTCAAGGGTTTCTTCGAGAACATCTCGATGGACTCCGTGACATACGTGAACGCCCCCATCCTGGCGATCGAGCGCGGCATCACGGTCAAAGAGAGCAAGAGCAGGCGCTCGCGCGATTACGTCAATCTCATCCAGGTCACGGCGAGCGCAGATGACTCGAAAGTGACCGCGGGCGCCACCCTCATCGGGGTCAACCAGGAGTGGTTCGTCGGCGTCCTCGACTTCGACATCGAGATAGCGCCGAGCGAGTTCATGGCGTTCGTCACTTACGAGGACCGGCCCGGCATGATCGGCAAAGTCGGCACGGTCCTGGGCGAGAGCAAGATCAACATCAGCGGCCTGCAGGTCGGGCGCAAGGCCATCGACGGCATCGCGGGGATGGGCCTCAACCTCGACACGCCGCTCACCGACGACGTCCTCTCCCTGCTCGAGTCCCAGGACGGGATCGAGTCGGCGCGGTTCCTGGTCCTCTGAGGAGGCGCAGTCCTTTGGCTGACCGAGTACAAATATTCGACACCACCCTGCGGGACGGAGAGCAGTCCCCGGGCATCAGCCTGGGCGTGCGCGAGAAGCTCGAGATCGCGGAGCAGCTCCAGCGCCTGGGAGTGGACATAATCGAGGCCGGGTTTCCCGCGACCAGCCAGGGAGACTTCGAGGCCGTCGGGCAGATCGCTTCCAGGATAGACAAGTCGGTCGTCTGCGCGCTCGCTCGCGCCAGGACGGACGACATCGACCGGGCATGGGACGCGGTGAAAGACGCCGCACGCCCGCGGATACACACTTTCATCAGCACCTCGGACATACACCTCGAGCACCAGTTGCACAAGACGCGCGAACAGGTGCTGGAAATGGCGAGGGCGGCCGTGGCAAAGGCGCGCGGCTACTGCGACGACGTCGAGTTCTCGCCGATGGACGCCACCCGCAGCGAGCCCGCTTTCCTCTACCAGGTGCTGGAAGCGGCGATCGAGGAGGGCGCGGGGGTCCTGAACATCCCGGACACTGTCGGGTATTCGATCCCTGATGAGTTTTCCGGACTCATAGCTGGCATCCGCGAGAACGTGAGGGGCATCGACAGTGTGATCATCAGCGTGCACTGTCATAACGACCTCGGGCTGGCAGTTGCCAACTCGCTCGCGGCCGTCGAGGCGGGGGCGAGGCAGGTAGAGTGCGCGGTGAATGGCCTCGGGGAGCGCGCGGGGAACGCGAGCCTAGAGGAAATAGTCATGACCCTGAAGGTCCGGCACGACCTGCTGGGGATCTCCACCGGCATCAACTCCACTGAGATAAGCAGGACCAGCAGGCTGGTCAGCCTCCTCACCGGCTACCCCGTGCAGCCCAACAAGGCGATCGTGGGGAAGAACGCCTTCGCCCACGAGTCCGGCATCCACCAGGACGGCGTCCTCAAGGAACGCACCACCTACGAGATAATGGACGCGGCGAGCGTGGGGCTGGTCGAGAGCGACATCGTCCTAGGCAAGCACTCCGGGCGGCACGCCCTCAAAGACCAGCTCGAGAGGCTCGGCTACTTCCTCGGGGAGGAGGAGCTGAACCAGGCGTTCGCGCGCTTCAAGGAGCTTGCGGACAAGAAATCTTCTCTCAGCGGCGAGGACATCGAGGCCATCGCCCTGGAGTACATACGCACGGAAGGCCAGGAGTGGAAGCTCACCGCCTACGAGGTCCACAGCGGCGGCAAGGAAGCCCCGCCCAGCGCGACGATAACCCTCGAGCGCGAGGGCGAGCGCATCACGGAGCGGGCCATCGGGGACGGCATGGTCGACGCCGCGTGCA
The DNA here is from genome assembly GCA_036845225.1 of Candidatus Anoxymicrobiaceae bacterium. Taxonomy (GTDB): domain Bacteria; phylum Actinomycetota; class Geothermincolia; order Fen-727; family Anoxymicrobiaceae; genus FEN-680. Next base: position 4,211 of record DAIUEJ010000066.1, read on the forward strand.
AGGCGATACGCTCGGCCCTGAAGATAGACGCCAAGCTGTTCGCGTTCACGGTCGAAGCGATAACGGAGGGCCTGGACTCGCTTGGTGACGTGACGGTCCAGCTCGACATAGGCGACCGCCGGGTGGTCGGGCGAGGGGTCTCGACCGACATCGTCGAGGCGAGCGCCCGCGCTTACCTGAACGCGGTCAACAAAGTACTGAGGTGAAAGACCGGGGTCAGGCACTTTTTTCCACTGCCTGAGATACAGAGGCTGAAATGAGCCAGACAAGGAAGATACTCGCACAGCACGCCGGGCGTGAGACGCTGGAGCCGGGAGAGTTCGTCGAGGTCCCGGTGGACCTGGTGCTCGCGAACGACATCACGGCGCCGCTGGCCATCGAGGAGTTCGGCAAGCTGGGCCGCAAGTCAGTCTTCGACCGGGACAAGGTCGTGATGGTCCTCGACCACTTCACCCCGAACCGCGACATCGCGTCGGCAGACCAGTGCGCTTACGTGAGGCAGTTCGCGTTGAAGCAGAAGCTGTCCCACTTCTACGACGGTGGCAACGTAGGCATCGAGCACGTCCTCCTTCCCGAGGAGGGGCTTATCGAGCCGGGTATGGTGGTTGTCGGGGCCGACAGCCACACCTGCACCTACGGCGCCCTGGGCTGCTTTTCCACAGGCATGGGCTCGACCGACATCGCGGCGGCGATGGCCACGGGGAAGACCTGGCTGAAGGTGCCGGAGGCCGTGCTGGTCAAACTGACCGGCAGGCCCCACAGGTGGGTGGGCGGCAAAGACCTCATCCTCCACCTCATCGGCCTGCTCGGTGTCGACGGGGCGACCTACCGGTCGCTCGAGTTCGACGGACCGGGCGTCACCAACGTCAGCGTCGAGGGTCGCCTTACCGTGGCCAACATGGTCATCGAGGCCGGCGCCAAGAACGGGATATTCCCGGCTGACAACCTGGCTATCCTGTACCTCGCGGCAGCCGGGGTCAAGGCGACCGCGAGCGGCATCGAGCCCGATCAGTACGGATATGTGGACCAGATAGACATAGACCTCTCGTCCCTCGAGCCGCAGGTGGCCCTTCCCTCGCTGCCGAGCAACGCGGTGGCGGTCACCCGCGCGCCGCACGTGAAGCTCGACCAGGTGGTGATCGGCTCGTGCACGAACGGCAGGCTGGAGGACCTGAGGCTGGCGGCCGAGGTCCTGCGCGGCAAGCGGGTGGCCCCGGAGGTCAGGCTGATAATCATCCCGGGCAGCCGGAAGGTCTACCGCAAGTCCATGGAGGAGGGGCTGTTCGACATCTTCCTGGACGCCGGGGCGATCATTTCGCCGCCGACCTGCGGGCCGTGCCTCGGCGGACACATGGGAGTGCTCGCTGCCGGCGAGAAAGCCATCTCCACCACTAACAGGAACTTCGTGGGGAGGATGGGACACCGCACCAGCGAGGTCTACCTCTCCAACCCGGCGGTGGCCGCGGCGTCGGCCGTCACCGGGACCATCACCGACCCGGGGGAGATAATCTGATGGGCGGCCAGGCGGTCATGGAGGGCAAGGCACATAAGCTCGGCGACCACGTCAACACCGACTTGATCATCCCCGCGACGCACCTGGTGTCGAACGACCCCGCGGAGCTGGGCAAGTACCTCATGGCGGGGCACGACCCCGATTTTGTGAACAGGGTCGAGCAGGGTGACATCCTCGTCGCCGGCGACAACTTCGGCTCGGGCTCCTCGCGCGAGCACGCCCCACTCGCCATCAAGGGCGGGGGGATATCGTGCGTGATAGCGCGGTCCTACGCGCGTATCTTCTATCGCAACGCGGTGAACGTGGGGCTGCCCCTGGTGGAGTCGCCGGAGGCCGCCGACGCGATATCGGAGGGTGACCGCGTGAGGGTGGACCTCGCGGCGGGCAAGGTCGAGGACCTGACGACCGGCAAAAGTTTCAGCGTGGCGCCGTACCCGGAGTTCATGCAGCGTATCATGGACGCTGGCGGGCTCATCGCGTACGTGAAGCAGCAATCGTAGCACCGGCAAACGAGGGGAACGTAGCGCCGGCGTCCCGCCGGCAACAAGAACGTAGCGCCGGCGTCCCGCCGGCAACAGATAGACGGGAGAGACATGCACGAGATAGCGGTGATACCGGGGGATGGAACGGGCCCGGAGGTCGTGCGCGAAGGCCTGAAGGTGCTCGAGGCCGTGGCCGGGGTCACGGGGTTCGACTTCGAGACGAAGATGTTCGACTACGGCGGCGACAGGTGGCTGGCGAAAGGCGAGACGCTGCCGGACGGCGCGGTCGACGAGCTCCGCCAGTACAGGGCGATATTCCTGGGCGCCATCGGCCACCCGGACGTCAAGCCGGGCATACTCGAGCAGGGCATACTGCTGCGGCTGCGCTTCGATCTCGACCAGTACATCAACCTGCGCCCCGTAAAGCTCTATCCCGGCGTCGATTGCCCCCTCAAGGACAAGGGCCCGGAGGACATCGACATGGTCGTGGTGCGCGAGAACACCGAGGGCCTCTACGTCGGCTCTGGCGGTTTCCTGCGCAAGGGGACGGCCGATGAGGTCGCCGTCCAGGAGTCGGTCAACAGCCGTATGGGTGTCGAGCGGTGCATCAGGTACGCGTTCGAGGTCGCGAAGGAGCGCGACATGGAGAAGAAAGTCACGCTCTGCGGCAAGACCAACGTGCTCACGTTCGCGTGGGACCTCTGGGAGCGCGCCTTCAACGAGGTCGCCGCCGACTACCCGGGAATTACGACCGAGTACGCCCACGTCGACGCGACCTGCATGTGGATGGTCAAGAACCCCGAGTGGTTTGACGTCATCGTGACGGACAACATGTTCGGCGACATAATCACGGACCTGGGCGCCATGATCCAGGGGGGCATGGGCATCGCCGCGGGGGGGAACATCAACCCCGAGGGGACGTCCATGTTCGAGCCCATCGGCGGCTCGGCGCCAAAGTACACCGGCAAGAACGTCATCAACCCGCTCGCCGCGATCGCGGCGGTCCAGATGATGCTGGACTTCCTCGGAGAAAAGAAAGCGGCCGACCTTATCGAGGGCGCCATGATCAAAGCGCTCCGCGACGGTGAGATCGTGAGCCTGTCCGCAGGCAGGATGGGAATGGGCACTGACGAGGTGGGAGACCTCATCGTGAAGCACGTACAAGAGGGGATATAAGGAGAGGTAAATGGGCCTGGAGATTTATGTCGGCGGCGAGTTCGTGCCTGAGGAAGACGCGAAGGTGTCGGTCTTCGACCACGGCCTGCTGTACGGCGACGGTGTGTTCGAGGGGATCAGGGTTTACAAGCGCAACGTGTTCATGCTGGATGCGCACCTCAAGAGGCTCTACAACGGCGCCAGGGTCATAATGCTCGAGATCCCGATGAGCGCGGAGGACCTCAAGGCGAAGGTCTGCGAGACCATCGAGCGCAACGGCATCGAGGACGGCTACGTGAGGCTGGTCGCCACGAGAGGGAAGGGCGACCTGGGCCTGAGCCCCTCCAAGACCGCGAACCCGAACATAATCATCATCGCCGCAACCATCAAGATATATCCCGATGAGGTCTACGAGCACGGGTTGAAGCTGGTCACGGTCTCGACGCGCCGCAACAACCCCGACTCGCTCAGCCCGCAGATCAAGTCCCTCAACTACCTGAACCACATACTCGCCCACCTCGAGGTGCTGCACGCGGGTGTCGACGAAGGGCTGGTGCTCAACGACGCCGGTTACATCACCGAGTGCGTGGTGGACAACTTCTTCATAGTGCTGGACGGAGCGGTCATCACGCCGCCGACCAACTCGGGCGCGCTGAACGGCATCACGCGCATGGTCGTGTTCCAGATATGCGGAGAGCTGGGCATCCCGATCCGTGAGGAGCAGCTCTCGCTCGTCGAGTGTTACACATCCGACGAGTGCTTCCTCACCGGCACGGCGGCCGAGATCGCCCCGGTCACCTACATCGATGACAGGCCCATCGCCGACGGCAAGCCCGGACCGGTGACGGCAAAGCTCATGAAAGAGTTCAAGGAGTTCACCAAGGGCCACGGGATAATCGCGTACTGAACGTAGCGCCGGCGTCCCGCCGGCAAAGAACCGTAGCGCCGGCGTCCCGCCGGCAAAGAAGAAGGAGAGGAGCGTAGTGCCAGA
>DAIUEJ010000067.1:0-7963 GCA_036845225.1 Candidatus Anoxymicrobiaceae bacterium
TCTCGCGACACACACGAAGGCGTGGTCGGGTCTGTCGCGGGTGGTAGAATGCTTCTATCCGGATGCAGGGCGGCCCGCGGCCGGGTGAAATCCTGGACCAGCCTGCGTCCTTGCCGTCAGAGCGCGACCAAGGCCCCTCAAGAGGAGGTAGCGATGTTCTGCACAAACTGTGGGAAAGAAGTTGGCGATAACGCTTTCTGCCCCCACTGCGGCACTCTCGTAAAGGCTGCCGACAAGGCAACGCCTTCCCCTGCGCCCGTCCCCACTTCGACAGCCGTTGCACCGGTGGGGCCGCCACCGTCAATGTCGCCACCGCCGGTCGCCGCACAGCCGGGCCCGCCCGCCGCGAAAAAGAAGAAGCGCTGGCTCGTCCCTGCGATTGCGACCGTGTGCGTCCTGGCGATTGCGGCTGTGGTCCTCGCGCTTGTATTCGTGGTGTTCGCGAGCCCGTCCCCATCGGCAACTGTCGAGAGCTTGTTCAAGGCACTCGAAAGCAAGAACGCTCAAAACCTCTATGCCTTGCTCGACATGGAGCCTTTCAAGAGTAAGCCGGGCCTCGAGGCTTCCTTCAAGGCGGACATGGCCAAGAGCATCAAGGATACGAACGTCAAGTTCAAGGATGCGAAGTTCAGCACCGCCATAAGCGGTGATACAGCGACCGTCAAGGTGACTGGCGGCACAGTCCAATACAAGGGTGCCGACGGCAAGTTGCAGACAGGCTCTATCAGTGAAGATTTCGGTAAAGAGTTCTACGTGGTGAAGAAGGACGGCAAGTGGCTCCTCAGCCAGAAGAACTTCGCGAGCGAATTCGCCAGGCAGGACCTGAAAATCGCCGACAAGACGCTGCAATCGCTCATCGATGAGTACCAGAAACTGAATAGCGATGTAATTAGTGCATTCAGCGATTTCAGCGGGATAACAGGTTTTCAGGAGCTCGACACAAAGTTCAAAGAGAAGTCGAAAACGGTCACCGCCGAAATAGACGCCTTCCTGGTAAAAGCCAATAAACTCAAGGCCGACTACGAGGCCGTTGCCAAACTCGAAGGCGCCGAGGATTTCAAGGCTTACGCGGACATAAGAATCAACGAGGTCGACGACCTGATCGCGATCGGCAACAAGTTGAAGGTTTTCCTGAACGAAGTCGGCGGAGTAATCAGCGGCTGGGTAACCGCTCCCCCGGCGAGCCAGGCGGCAGTGACCCAGGCGCTCAACGATGTCGCTAACAAGTACGAGGCAGAGCTCAACACGCTGGAGGAGGACTACAAGAAGCTTGACGCTGAGGCAGACGCCTTGATGAAAGACCTCGGGCTTGAATAGCAGGGAAGGTCAATCGTGATGCTCGCGTTCGCGCGTCACCCGTGCGACGCAGCGCTGCTCGGTTGCGTGGAGGTCGGTCGTACAGCTCGGATCACTTCTTGATCAGGCCGGATTCTTTTTTCCGCACTTACCACAGAAACTTGTCTCAAGAGCAATCTGAGTACCGCAGCCAGTGCAGAATTTAGCCTGCCCTGCTGGAGGAGTCGCCACAGGGTTGGGGGTCGTTCCACTGGCAGCGCTGACTACTGGCGGTTGAGCGACTGGCGGTTGCATTGTTGGCTGTTTCCGCGCACCAGTAGTTGTAGACAGAATCGTCCCCACAATCACCAGAACTAGTCCGATTACACCTATAACCATCCCTATCGCCATGCTTACGAACAGCCATACCACAACACCTATCAGCAACAGTATTGCGCCAGCCCCTGCCACGGGATTGAGTTTCTTCCCCATGATTTCTCCCCTCGAGTATGAACCCTGGCTGGTATTCCCATGCACCTGCTCCAGCGCCGAAAGGCTCCATCGCGAGCATCAGTATCCCGTCCCCGAAATGCCAGTTACTGTTCAAGCCTTTTTCCCTCCTGTGTTCGCGGGCGCCCTCCCGGCGAGGGCCTCCAGCCTGTCGTCCACGAAACCCGCGCACCTCATCGCGAGAGCGAATATCGTCATCTGCGGGTTGACCCCGAGTGAGGTCGGCACGACGCTCCCGTCGCAGATGAAGAGGTTCTCGACGTCCCATGTCTCTCCAGTGTGCCTTACCACGGACTGCTCCGGGTCGCTCCCCATGCGGCATGTCCCCAGTGGATGGTATGCGCTCGCGGCCCTGTAATCCGAGGCCTTCGCCTTCCGCTTCTTGAATTTCGCGAGGTCCGGGGGGCGCATCTCCGGAAAGCTCGCGGTCGGCGTGAACACGCTTTTCGCCCCGACGCTGAACCATATCTCCGCCTGCAGTTCGGTCATGAACTTGAACTTCCTCACGTCTTCTCCCTTGAGGCCGTAGAAGACGAGGTGCCGCTGGGGGTCTCGCGGGTGCGGGACGACCCTGCCCGTGGAGCAGTGCTCCGAGAGCATTCCCCCGTATATCCCGAAGTGCGGGTACTTCCACATGAACTCCGCGAGGCGCCTTCCCTTGTACGGCATGCCCATAACGATGCCGAGGGGAGGCGTCGTGCCGCCCTCGAGCATGACGCCTTCGTCCGCGAACTCGTCCACGCAGGTCGCCTGCGGGATTCCCTTCGGGTTGCCGAGCTCCTCGTCCATGAGCGCCACCGTGCCGTTGCACGGATGTATCGTGAGGTTCTTGCCCACCTGCCCGCTGGAGTTGCACAGCCCCTGGACCAGGAGCATGCGCGGTGTGTGGAGCGTGCCCGCCGCCAGTACGACCACGTCCGCCTCGACCTCTATCCCCGGTCCGCGCGCGTCCCGCTCAGTGTCGGGGAACCGGCCCTTGACGCCCACCGCCCGGCCGCCCCTCACGACGACCTCGTCCACCATGCACTCCGAGTAGACCTCGCATCCCGCCTTCACTGCATCCGGTATGTAGGAGACGTTGGTGCTCTGCTTGGCGTCCGACGGGCAGCCGAAGCAGCACACCCCGTACCCCTCGCAGTCCTTCGCGTTTCGCGCGAGCATCCCGCCCGACAGCCCGAGCTTCCTCGCGCCCTCGAGGAAGAGGAGCGCGTTCCTGCCCGTGACCTCGGGGTCAGCCTTCTGCACGAACAGGTACTCCTCGACCGCGCTGTAGTAGAGGCCCATCTCCTCCTCTGTTATGTCCGTCAACCCCGAGTCCAGGTGCCATTTCTTGAGCACCCGGTGCGGCATGCGGAAACAGGTCCCCGAGTTTATTGTCGTCGTGCCGCCGACGGTCTTCCCCTGCGGAAGCAGGAACATCGGCATCCCCATCGTCATGACCTGGCCGCCGTACCAGTACATGTTCATGAAGGCGTAGTCCATCCTCAAGTTGAAGTCGTCGCGGGTGAAGTGGCGGCCCGCCTCGAGGACCAGGACTTCGCGCCCGGCCTCGGAGAGCTCCTTGGCGATGGTCGCGCCTCCCGCGCCCGAGCCTACGACCACGACCTCCACCGAGAGCCTGACGTCACCGGTTATTTCCCCGCGGGTGTGTATCATCTTTCTCCCTCCCCCCGGGATCGCTCCACCGCCTCCGGCGCGGCGTCCCTGGGCGGCAGGGGCCCGCCGTCCCTGGTCACGAGCCGCCGCTCGGATTCCTCTTTGAGCGCCTGTATGTCGAACCCGAGGAGACCCTGGACGTCGACGCGGGAGTAGTAAGCGCTCACCGCCGGCGTGGCGAGGAAGTAGAGGAACTGGTAGGCGAGCGCGCCCTTCGCTCTATAAAGGCGCTCGAGCAGGGCAGCCTGCGAGCCGTAGTCGAGCCGCGGGAACAGCCGCCCCTTCCTCACAAGCGAGTATAGGTTCAGGGTGAGGAAGGCCAGGTTGGAGACGACGCGGAACTCCGGGATCCCTTTCTCGTGCCAGTCGGCCAGGAAGTCAACGGAGGCCTGCAGGTCCGCGCCGGGCAACTCCCCGACGGCATCCACGCCGAGCACGTGGGGCGTGATCGCCCTTACGGTCTCCTCAACGATCTGTAGCATGGTGCCACTCCTTTGCGGTCATCTTTCTGTCAGCCTTGCGGCTGGCACGTTCTCGACCTCATCCACATCTTTCTTCTATCAATGCCAGTCTATCCTGCGGTGGAGGCCTTCGATAGACGGAACCTCGGGCTCCCAGTCGAGGAGGCGAGAGCGGCGCTGCAGATGGCCAGCCAGGCTGGCTGGTAGACTGGAGAAGGTTGGTGCGGGGAGAACTTACACCACTTGACGGGACGTGGCCCGCCGACATTCTGTCAGTAGTCTGGCTTGAAGACACCAACTGAACCTAAGAACAGGTTTAATTCTGGATGCTTCATTTCAACTTCTAGGTGCAGTTTTGGTTGCCTATATGACCGAACGATTCCATCTCCGAGTATTGTCCAAAAAACCAATAGAAATGTGGCTGCTGCAAGGGCCACTGTAGCCCAAGTTAAGCCATCCATATGTTACTCGCTCTCAAGTTCAGCACTGATGCTCGCAAACTGCTGTAAAGGTTGATACTGAGGTTGACTGGTTGGTGTGACTGGAGGCTGCTCATTGGACATACTTCAACATCCCCTTTCGTTAGTTGCCGCTGATAGTTTTGACTCTGGTTAATCGTGTTTATGAATACAGACTTCAACCAGCAAGATCTGAGCCGCAATAACGGCACTTGATTGCTGCAGCTTTGATAGTCTCTGCGCAGTAGGGGCAGGTCTTGGTCTCTGAAGGGTCGCCACCAGAACTTACGCTCCCTACAACATTAGAAATGGCACGTTTGATTTCACCAGATATGCGAGAAGCTAGTTGTCTATTTGCTTTCGTCTTCATACCTACTTTGAACGCAAAGCTATATCCGTTGCACAATGTTACAACTACGCCACACCCACCTCCGACCAATCCACCTAGAACACCAGCCAGTGCGGCACTGCCAACCGTCGCGCCAGTTTCGTTCGTGCCAACATTGGAGATGTCACATACGGGGAACTGAGCGGTCCAACGTCTCTTACTCAGGTCGTTGCCTGCAATGACGAAGGCCTGATCGCCGATTATTTCAATACGAGAGTAGGACATGTTTATGGGGGGCATTCTTCCAGGAGTGGGATTCGTAAGGGGGTAATCAGTCGTCAAGGTAAGGAACCTCCAAAAGATTCTGGATTCAGGCGAATCAACGACTTTCATGAGACCCCCAGCCTTTGAGTTGAGCAAGCAGAGTATATCACGGCGGGCGGCGCTCAAGCCTGTCACGCGCTTCTCCGACCAAGGCCGCTAGAGCGTCCGTCAAGCATTTCAGTTGTCCAGCCTCTTCTCTCCCAGATCCGACCCACAATGCTTACACTTAATCGCTTCGGCTTTAATGGTTTCAGCGCAGTACGGACATTTCTTAGTTGCTTCTTCTGCGGGTGGAACGGGGGGTTGCTCAGTAACTGCCGCGACAGGGTGCTTAGACGCCAGCTGTGTCGCTGGAACAGAAGTCTGAATCCGATACGGCTCTAGTATTTTGATGATATTCCTCTTTAGCCCTCCGGGTGCTTTTATGTTGAAATAGTATCCTTGACCAGTATCGCCGACCTGAACCGATGCTATCTTGAACTTATCACCCGAACCCGCTACTGCCATTATGTAAAACACGCCTGGGATGATACAGAGACACAAGAGAAATATTGCAATAATGTCTATCACGCGGATGGCGAGGCGGCCGCCTCGATCCGTTCCACGACCAGGCACAGCGGCGCCCCCGCGCCGAGGCGACCGGCGAAGGGCTTCTTCTCGGTGCGCCCCACCTCGAGGGACACACGCGCCGTCTTCACGCCGACACCCGGGGGTATCTCGAGCCGGTGCGTCTCAACCTCATCATCCAGCCCGATTGTGCCCAGGACAACTCCGTCCAGGCGGACCGTCACCTCGGCCGGTCGCTCGAATCCGTACAGTTCGACCAGTCCGAGCTTCAGGTTCAGATCGGTGGCCCCCTCCGGAATCCGTATCACCAGGTCGGCCTTCCGGTGTGCCTTTCGGACCGGCTCTGAGAGCCTGGAGTCCAGCGCGTACCAGCCCCTGCCGAGCCATTGCGAGTCCTGCTCGAGCCCGGGTGCCAGGCTCGACGGCACCTCGCCCCCGCGTCCCAGGCGCGCGTTCAGGTAGGCGGTGCCGGGCTTGAACGCGGAGGGTGAGGTGGGCAGTCCCAGGGCGACGAACAGGTTTCGAAGGGCCGACTTGGGGTGCACGCGCGGCACCCTCGCCGCGACCCTCCTGCCCAGCGCCACGAGCTTCCACGAACGGTAGTTAGCCTCGGCCTGGAGCCGGCAGGACAGGGAACGGGCGGCCTGCAACGGCCAGGGGCGGTCGCCCTTCCTGGCCAGCAGACAGCAGAACGAACGGCCGTAGACCACCTCGCATTCCTGCGGAACCAGTCCAGCTTGGCGGAAGAGCCCGAACCATTCCGCGAGGCCGATCAACCGCTCGGTTATGCCTTCGGCCGCCTCGGGGGGCGGCTCGTCGCCCGCCCAGGCCAGGTGCTCGGATACGAGAGCGAACTTCCCCCCGCGCTTGAGCACCCTCCTGACCTCGGAGAAGAAGAGCCGCGTGTCGGCGGCGTGGTGGGCCGACTCGGATTCGGCGACCATGTCGAATGTCCCGTCCCTGAACGGGAGGCGGTGCATGTCGCCCCGCACCCGCTCAAAGAAGAGGCCCGCTTCCTCAATGAAGATGTCCGCGGTCTCCAGGCCGATGTAGATCTTGGTCAAGGTGTCCAGGGCTACCACGGACGCGCCCCTGGCAGCGAGCGCGGCGGACGACCAGCAGCGCCCGGCACCGACGTCCAGGACCACCATGCCCTCCACAGTCCTGTCGAGGGCGAACCTGGTAAAGTTGTCCCCGATGGCTCTCCAGAGATCCCGCGCGTCGTCGCTGGGCTCGAACTCGCTCGTGATGTCGGGAAGGCTCAACATCATCCGCCTGTAAGTGTCGTGCATTGTCTGGTCGAACTCGTCCAGGTCTATCTTGCCCGACCAGGCGTCCACCTCCGTGTTGACCGAATCCATTACCACCGGAAGCAGGGCGGCGATTCCCTTGTCCACGGGGTAGGAGGACCCGCACCCGGAGCAGTCTATCGCGGCGGACCTGATCTCCGTGCCGTCGTCGAGAGGGTCGGCGAGCGTCAGGGACCTGCCGCCGCACGACGGGCACTCGACTATGTCCAGCAGGATTCTCCTCACTCGCAGGCGCCTCCGTTCCGCTCGCTAATCATTCGTAGGAGACGTACTCCCTTATCCTCTCGTACGACTTCTCGAGGAAATCGGGGTCGGTGATCCGCACTTCAATCACGCCGTTGGGGCAGGTCAGGGCGCACCGGCCGCACGCGCGGCAGTAATCGCTTATCACGGCTTTCCCGTCGGTTACCGTGATTGCCTGCGTGTAGCAGCGGTCGACGCATTTCTTGCAGCCCTTGCACGCGTCGGTCACCTCTATCTCGATCCCGTCCAGTTTTCTCAAGGTGGGCTCGACGTACCCCACCGGCGCGTACGCCGAGAACCGGGTGACGCAGCAGCACTCGCAGCAGAAGCAGACGGTGAGAAGACGGCCCCGGTCCTTGATCCTGAAGATGAAGTTGTCGACACGGGCCTTGCCCACGATCGGCACCAGACCGGCCTCGACGGCTTTGCGCGCGTGAGCCTTCGCCTCTTCGACGCCCACTTCCCTGAATGGGAAGTTCTTGGCCTCCGGGGCCGAATCCCCCATGAGCAGACACCCGATCTCCACCGGGTAATGCTTGCACTTGAAGCCCTTCCGGCAGCCGCAGTAGTCGGTGATTATCCGGTGCGAGGCTTCCTCGATGAAACGGTCGAGCAGTGCAACGGGCAGGGGCGCGCTCTCGGGCATCTCGATGTCCTCGTTGATGGGAAGCCAGCGCATGTCGGTCTTGTCCTCGCGCAACCAGGGGTGCCAGCGGTTCACGCGGGGCAGCTTGTAGACGTCCATGAACCGGGCTATGAGCTCGGGCACGGGGACATTGAGCAGGTTTTTGGCGGTGGCCACATCATATTTGGGCTTGACGTCATTCAGCG
>DAIUEJ010000068.1:0-6687 GCA_036845225.1 Candidatus Anoxymicrobiaceae bacterium
GCGTAAAGCCCCTTGGAGGTGGAGGCGATGATGTCCTCGTGCGTGTCGGCGCCCGGCTCGATGTAGGTGTTGCTCATGCGCGGGATCGGTACGTTCCTGAAAGACTGGCGCCGCCCGTTACCGGTGCTGGCCACCCCGTCTTTCATCGCCTCGTGCCGGTCGTAGAGGTACCCGCGCAGGACGCCCTCCTCGATGAGCAGCGTCGCCTGTGAAGGCGTGCCTTCGTCGTCGTAGTCGTAGGAGCCCCAGAGGCCCGGCCGTGTGGGGTTGTCCGAGGCCGACACCATTGTCGCTGCCACCCGCTCGCCGATCTTTCCCGAGTAGACGGACGCGCCCTTGTGGACGTGGTCGGCCTCGAGTCCGTGGCCGACCGCCTCGTGCAGCAGCACGCCCCCGGTCCCCGAGTTCATCACCACCGCCATGCGGCCCGCCGGCGACGGGCTTGCGCCGAGCATCACCAGCGCCCTTCGCGCGGCTCTAAGCGCGACCTCGCCCGGGTCGTGCTTGGAGTAGAACGTGGGGCCGGCCAGCTCGCCAGGCGCTTCCTGCCCGACCTGTATCACGCCGTCCTTGCTCGCGACCACCTGCACGATGAGCCTGGTGCGGCGGCAGGTGCTCGCGCGCGCCTCACCCAGGCTGTCGGCGATGAGCTCCTGCTCGATGGAGGAGTTATGGACCGCGGTGACCTGCCTCACGTCTTTGCCCGCGCCCCGTCCCGCCTCGTCGCACTGCCGCAGCTTCTCCGCGATGAACGAGATCGAGGCGGTTCCCTCGTCCGGCTCGCAGACCGCCGCGGGCGCGCTGCGCGTGGGCACCTCGATGCGGAGCGCCTCACCCTCGGCGGCGTGAGAGAGCGCTTCCGCGGCCGTCCTGGCGGCGCGCAGGAGATGCTCGCGGTCGAGGATATCGGTGTGGGCGAATGCGGCGAGGTCTCCCTTGATGACGCGCACGCCCGCGCCGCTGTCCGTGCCCGTGGAAACGTCGTCGACCTTGCCGTCCTCGAAGCGCACGCTGGTGGTGAGCCTTCGCTGACAGACGATGTCGGAGTAAACGCCCCCGGTTTCAAGTGCCGTCTTGGTGACCTCGAACGCGAGGTCCTTGTCGATAACGAACAAGTCAAAGCTCCAGTCTCTGTTGAAGTCCGCTCGCTACCAGAGGCTAATACAACGAGCTTGTCTGCGCAACCAATTCTTTCCATTTTTCGTTTTTCCCGAAGTGATATTATTTGTCTGGCTGGATGACCGGCATAGACAAGCGCGGATGTTAGAAGGGGTATCACTTTGATCGAGCCTACCGCCTCAAGGCTCAAAGAGGCCCGCCGGCTGGCGTCGTTGTGCGCCGCGGCGACTTGCATATCGGGTTTGATAATCGCGCACGTCGGCCATGGCGCCACGCTCGAGCAGAACATGCCGCGATTCCTGATGCGGCTCGGCTCGCGCTACGAGCACCTGATCATGCGCGCGATAAACTTCCTTGCCAATCGCGAGTTCATCTACCGAAACCCGACCTTGAAGGGGATGACCGACTGGCTGAGCGACAAGATAATGTCCGTCGCGAACGGCGAGGTGCTGTGCCTTGCCGAGGCCCAGGAGATGGTCGCCTCGATCGCCGGGGCCGGCTACACCATCGCCACCGGCACCTGCCCCTGCAGGCGCGCGCGCAACAATATCTCCGATGAAGTGCCCAACAACACCGACATGGTCTTCGGCGACTGGGCGGACACGTACCTCGAGAACTACCCCGGGCTCTATGCGCGCCTCGACGGGCGCCAGGCCGCCGAGCTGCTCGAGGACTTCGACCGTCACGGGTTCATCCATCAGGTCTACGGGTTCAGAGGCAAGGAGGGCGCGGCGTACGTGATGTGCAACTGCGACCCGTCGGTCTGCATCCCGCTGCTCGCGCAGAAGGCGCGGGGGCTGCAGGCGTTCAGGAAGGGGAGGTCGGTCGCGGTCGTCGCGCCGGAAAGCTGCCTGGGAGTGGTGGAGTGCGGGGCGTGCATCGCCAGATGCCCGTTCGATGCGAGGTCCGAGGCCGGCGGCAAGTCCACTCTCGACGCCGAGGCGTGTTTCGGGTGCGGAGTCTGCGTGGTGAGCTGCAAGGGCAAGGCGACGTCGCTGGAGCGCAAGCAAGGCGCGCGCCTGGTGTACGCGCGAGGGTTTGTGGAGTAAGCGGCAGGGCAACAGCGGGGACGGCCGGGCTCAAATGCGGCCGCTGAGGGAGGGGGAACGATGGCTGAGCAGGATGCTTCGGCCGCCAGGACGCCGGAGTTGGGGGAGCACTACGACGCCGTCATCGTCGGCGCCGGGATCGGCGGGCTCACCTGCGGAGCGCTTCTCGCCAAGGAGGGCGCGAGCGTCCTCATCGTCGAGCGGCACACCAAACCCGGAGGATACGTCACCGCCTACCACAGAAAGGGTTACTCGTTCCAGGTGCCGCACGTGATGGGCGGCTGCGGGCCGGGCGGCGAGGTCACCCGGGTCATGGACCACCTGGGCATACGCCAGGAGTTCACGCGCCTGGACCCGTACCTGCGGTTCATCTATCCCGACCACGACATCAAGGTGCCCTGCGACATGGAGCAGTACGCCGACGCCCTCAAGGACGCGTTCCAGCCGCAGACCAGCAACGTCAACGACTTCTTCAAATCCGTGCGCTCGCTGGTGCGCGGGATGGACATGTCCATGGTGAGGCGGCCGATGGGCCTGGGCAGGATAATGCGCGGGCTGAGTTACCCGTTCACCGCCCCCAAGATGCTTTCCTACATGACGTCGGGCACCACTCTGCAGAAGATGCTCGACAAGCATTTCAACGACGAGCAGATCAAGGCTGTCATCTCGACGCCATGGCCCTTTCTCGGCTCACCTCCCTGGGACGTCACCGCGCTGGCCATGGTCGGGATGATAAAGAGCTTCTCGGCCGGCGCCTACGTGCCTGTCGGCGGCTTCCAGCAGCTCGCCGACGCTTTCGCCAGGGCGTTCACCGAGAACGGTGGGACCCTGCTGCTGGGCCACGAGGTCACGTCCATCAACACGGAGGGAGGGCGTGCCAGCGAGGTGGAGATGGTGCCGCGCGCCAAGGTCTCCGCCGGCGTGGTGGTGAGCGACGCCGACAGCAAGCGCACTTACCTCAAGCTGATCGCGAGGGAGAACTTCAACCAGTCGTTCCTCGAGCGCAAGGACGAGGCGCCGGTGTCCATGACCGGGCTGGTGATGCACCTGGGCATGCGCAAGAAGCTCCCCGAGGAGTTTGCCGCCGGGCCCATCATGGTGCAGCCCTCTTATGACATGCACGAGATGCTCGAGGCGGTGTCGGTGCGGGACAGCTACCCGGACCCGGCCAAGATCAGCTGGGGGCTGATGGCGCCCTCCATGATCGACAGGTCGCTGGCCCCGCTCGGCAAGACCAGCCTGGACATCATCGTGCCCGCGGTCCCCTACCGGTTCATGAACAGGTGGGGCCTCGAGCCGGGGGGCGTTCGGGGCGAAAAGTACCAGAGCATCAAGGAGAGGTACGCCGAGGTCGTGGTGGAGGCCGTGCACCGGACCTTCCCGGGGCTCATCAGCGACGTCGAGGCTTACGACATAGCCACGCCCATAACCTACGAGCGCTACACGATGGCCATCGACGGCTGCTGGTATGACAGCGCCCAGACCCCCAGGCAGTCGATGTCACGCAGGGGCGGGCTCAAGACGCCGGTCAAAGGGCTCTATTTCACCGGATCGAAGTCGGTGCTCGGGGGGGGCATCTATCCGTCGATCATGTCCGGCGTGCTGGCGGCGGACACGATAACGAATGGCGCGATGGACCCGCTGTTCCGATGAGGGTTTAACTGGGACGGGAAGGGTAAGCCTTTTGCTTGCTGTCCTCGCGTCTGTGATATCAGAAGACTCTCCATGCTCACAGAGCCGCTGCGGAGGCTGCGCAAAAGGCTCACCCTGCCCCCGTCAAAGTTCCCCCCTATATAAAAGACAATAGGCCTATGCACTTGTGTCCGGTTGACACACTATGTGGTATGGAGACGACAGTTTTATCTACTACCTATTGTAGTAACCTGAGCAAAGTGCATAGGCCTAAAAGACAATTTAAGAGGACTGCTGACTAGTACTCTGTCTAGCTTGAAACGATAAGTAATATTCCATATGCTCTCCTGTAGGAGATACTCTTTCACAGGAGGGGATCATGCCCAAGAAATATGTCGTTGATCTGACCGAGGAGGAGCGGGACGAGCTGAAAGAGATTGTCAGCACCGGGGAGCATTCGGCAAGAAAGATACGATGGGCGCACGTACTGCTCAAAGCTGATGCCGGATGGACCGACGGGAGGATCTGTGAAGCGTTTCTTGTCAGTCTCCCTACGGTGCAGCGTATCCGCCAGCGGTTTGTGGAGGAGGGAATGGACGTTGCCCTGGGAGCCCGCAGCATCAAGCCGAGACCCTATGCCCGGAAACTTGACGGTGAGCAGGAGGCGCATCTGATTGCGCTCGCATGCAGCGAGGCGCCGGAGGGCCACACGCGCTGGACCCTGCGTATGCTGGCCGGGAAGATGGTTGCGCTTGAGTATGTGGACAGCCTCTCCCATGAGACGGTCCGCCAGGTTCTAAAAAAAACGAAATAAAACCGTGGCTTGTCAAAGAGTGGTGCATAGCGCCGGCGGCCAGCGCCGTGACGCGCGCGAAGATGGAGGACGTGCTCGAGGTGTACACGCGACCCTGTGACGCGGAGCGCCCCCTTGTCTGCATGGACGAGACAAGCAAGCAGCAGATCATGGAGGCGCGTCCGCCTCATGCCATGAAGCAGGGCCGAGGCCGCCGCTACGATTCCGAGTACAAGCGCAACGGCGTCAGCAACCTGTTCATGTTCTTCGCGCCCCTGGATGGCTGGCGGCATGTTAAGGTAACCGACCGCCGAACGAAGATCGACTGGGCTCTTGCCATGCGCGAACTTGTGGACGAGCACTTCCCCGGTGCGAAAAGGATCACGGTAGTCATGGACAACCTGAACACGCACTGCCCCTCCTCGCTGTACGAGGCGTTCGCTCCCGAAGAGGCGAGGAGGATACTGAGCCGCCTTGAGCTTCACTACACCCCGAAGCACGGCAGCTGGCTGAACATGGCGGAGATCGAGTTGAGCATCCTTGGCCGCCAGTGCCTCTCGCGCAGGATTCCCGATCAGCAGACATTACGACATGAGGTCGCAGCATGGGAGAAAGCGCGCAACGCTAAGAGTTCATCCATCGACTGGCGCTTCACCACCGACGACGCAAGGATTAAACTGAAGAAACTCTACCCATCATTTGGTGAATGACAGAGTACTAGTTGAATTGAAGCTCTCTGAGCGATCCAGCCAAGCAAAATCTACTGTCTCTCCAAATGCGGCAATCCAGAATTGCGGTAATACAGTAATCCTGTTATCCTTGAGAGGAGTCCGATGATCAAGGAGCAGATTATGAGCAAGGTTCACGAGGAGCTGGTCAAGGTCAACGAACGGGGCGCTCTCACCATTCCGGCGAGCATACGCAAAGCCGTTGGCATCAACGGTTCCGATGTGGTGCTTATCGCAGCCGCCGATGACGGCAGTTCCATCCTGATAAAACCTCAGGTATCGGTCGACCGCGACCAGGCATGGTTCTGGACTCCACAGTGGCAGTCCGAGGAGAAGAAGTCTGCTGCAGATCATGAAGCCGGCCGTGTCACCAGGATGACGCCCAAAGAGTTCCTCGAAGAGATCGACAAATGGTAAGAGCTCTCGTTTACTCCGAGAGGTTCAAGCGCAACTTCAAGAAGATGCCAGCCGAGAGCAGGCGCGCGGCCAAGGCCAGGTTGAGCACGTTTGTTGAAGACCCTTTTCATCCTTCGCTGCGGAGCAAGCGCATCCAGGGAACGGGCAACATCTGGGAAAGTTCGATCACCGAAAGTATTCGCATGACCTGGTGCTGGGGCGAACGCAGCTCGACGGTCGAACTCAGGAACATCGGCGAACACAACAGAACCCTGAAGAAGCCCTGAAACAAGCTGCCTGGCTCACTCCCCTGCCATCCCATCATCGAGCATCGAGCGCGCGCCTCGAGTCCCTTGCGCCCGCTTTTCGCTGTATGATTACCAGGTCATTCAGGCTCAGGGAGGTGGCTGTGGCACGCAAGGAAGAAGTACACGAAGGACGGCTCGCGAGGCGCGCGAAGCAGGGGGCGGTGCTCGCCGGGATCGCGGCGGCCGGGTACGTGGCCACCTGCGCGAACGACGTGCTCTCCAATTTTTCACCCCCCAGGCCGCCATTTGAGTGGAAGCCCGAGCGAGGCCGCTCGGTGCTGCTGCGGGGCGTCAACCTGGTCGACGTAAAGCGCGGTCAGGTCTCGAAGGACCGCGGGATACTGTTCATCGACGGCCAGATCACCGACGTGGTCGCCGCGCGAGACCTCGACAAGGTGACCGCCGACCGCGTGTTCGACTGCCCCGGCTTATTCGCGATACCGGGCCTCATCAACTGCCACGTCCACGCCATGATGCCGGGAGCCGCGATCTTCGACTTCGAACTTATCCTCTCCATGAAGCGCCAGACGCTCAAGAACCTGGAGGAGTGCCCGCCGCATGGCGTCACCACCATCAGGGACGCGTCGGGCATCTGTGGGCTGCTCAACGACATATCGGAGGGGGTCGACAAGCTCGAGCTCGCCGGGCCCAGGATCGTGGGC
>DAIUEJ010000069.1:0-6179 GCA_036845225.1 Candidatus Anoxymicrobiaceae bacterium
TCGTGGCCTGCTTTTGAGAGCGCGGGGTAGAGCCTGCGGTAGTTCGCGTACAGCCTGTCGTACTCATTGGCGCGCGCTGTGTCGGGCATGAATGCGTTCCGCACCTTCACGACTTTCTTGAT
Organism: Candidatus Anoxymicrobiaceae bacterium; assembly: GCA_036845225.1. Lineage (GTDB taxonomy): Bacteria > Actinomycetota > Geothermincolia > Fen-727 > Anoxymicrobiaceae > FEN-680. The sequence continues at coordinate 123 of DAIUEJ010000069.1, forward strand.
CTCCTTGTAGTCCTCGAATATCCCGAGGGCGACGGCGACCGCCATCGCGCAGCCGAGCGCGCCGGCCTCCTGCGGGTTGTCCACCGCCTCCACGCGCCGCGAGGTGACGTCGGCGATTATCTGCATCCACAGATCGCTCTTCGCGCCGCCGCCGATCGCCCGCAGCGAACGGGCGGGGAATCCGGCCTTCGCCACTTCGTCGATCATCCAGCGCAGGTTGTAAGCCACGCCCTCATAGATAGCCCTCAGCATGTGCTCGCGCTCGTGCTCGAGCGACAGGTTGATGAACGCCCCACGGAGGGTCGTGTCGGCCACCGGGGCACGCTCCCCGAAGAGCCATGGCATGAACAGCAGGCGCCTCGAGCCGGGCGGGATCTCGGCGGCCATTTCGTCCAGCACCTTGAATATAGCCATCTCGTCGCCGCCGGCCTTCTCTTTCTCAGCCGGGAAGGCGAGGTTGTCGGCGAACCACTTGAGGCACAGGCCCGCGGTCTCCGACTCACCGAGCATGATGTACATCGAGGGGTCGGGGGAGGCGACCGAGACGATGCCGTTCTTCGGCAGGTTCTTCGCTTTGGCGACTGACAGGCAGAGCCAGGACGACGTGCCCAGGTATACGTGGGCGTCCCCGTTCTCGAGCGCTCCGGAGCCGGTCGCGGCCGCGGGGATGTCCGCCATGCCGGCGATGATGGGAGTATTTTCGGGCAGGCCGGTGAACCGGGACCCTTCCTCGGTCAGCCCGCCGACCACGTCGATGCTCCGTCTGATGGGAGGCATCTTCTCGAGGTCAACCCCTGTCACGCGCGCCAGCAGACTCGACCACTCACGCTCCCTGGTGAGAAGCCCAGTGCCCCCCGCCCCGGTGTGGTCCATCGACATCTGTCCGGTAGCGCGGGCTACGAGGTAACCGGTGACGTCCAGGAAAGCGGCGGTCTCTCTAAAGACGTCGGGCTCGTTCTGCTTGAGCCAGGCGAGCTTGCAGACAACGTCCTTGCCCGTCGGCAGCGCGCCGGCGACGAGCGAGAAGATGCGCTTGCCGCCCAGGCGCCTGATGAGCCGCGCAGCCTGTGCGTCGGCGCGGCTGTCCAGCCAGATGATGGCCGGGCGAAGCAGCTTGCCGGCGGCATCGACCGGCACCACGCCGATCATCTGGCCTGCGAAGCCCATGCCCTTGACGTCGGCAGGGTCGGCGCCACTGTCGGCGAGGACCTGGCGTGTGTTGGCAGCCACGGCCTGCCACCAGTCCTTCGGGTCCTGCTCCGCCCAGTGCGGCTGCGGGTATCTCACCTCGTAGGGCTCGAAAGCCGAGGCGAGGATGTTGCCCTCAGTGTCGGCGAGGACAGCCTTGCTGCCCCCGGTGCCGACGTCGTGGCCAATCAGGAGATCCGGCATCGCTTTTCCTTATGCACCACCAGGGTCAGGGGCCGGTGGTGAGTCTAGATCTTGAAGTCGATGGTCTCGACTTTGCCGTCCTTGTCGATGTGGTCGATGAAGATCGGGACTTCGTCGCCCATCCCCGTCCCCTTAATGACCTGGCCTGCGAGCTCGATCATCTCGGTCGGCGAGACCCCGCCCTCCGGCGGGAACACGCCCTTGGAGGTCACCTTCCCCTGGACCATCATGATGGCGCCGAGAGCGGCGGGGATGCCGGTGCCTTCGCCCGCGCCCGCGCCCTGGGAGTACATCGAGAACACGAAGGTGTGCGCGTCGCCGTCCTTGATCCCCTTCACCTCGACCTTGAGGCATCCGCTCGGCTCGGTGAGTCCCGCTTTCTTGATGAACCCGGGGCGCCTCGAGATTATGTAAGCGACCTCGAACTCGATGGGGATCACCTCTGCGCCCTGGACGATGATGGGCTCCTCGGTCGCCAGGCCGAGCGCCACCGAGTCCATTGTCAGCTGGAAATAATCGAGCGGGAAGACGATGCCCATGTTGGTGACTTTCTTGATGCCCTTGAAGTACTTTGGCATTGTGATGGTCTCAGGGTGCGGGTAGGGATAGACCGGGTATTCGCCTATGTTCTTGAACTCGGTGGTGACCCAGTGCTCGCGCCCGCTGTCCTCCAGCATGCGGACCTTGATGAACTCGCCGTCCACGAAGAGCGGGATGTCGCTCGTCATCGCGTGGATACGGTGCTTGATGACGGCGCCTCCCTCCGAGGGCTCGCCGCCGTGGGCGTGGTAGATGTTAACCTCCTCCACCTGGTCGAGCATCGTATCAACGCAGAACTTGGCCAGCACGTTAGCCATCCCCGGCGAGTTGCCCATGCCGATGAGGGCGCCTATGCCCGCCGCGCGCGCATCGCCGTCCAGGTCGAGCATCCTCTCGGTGGCGTCCAGGTCGTCGCACACGTCCACATAATTGATGCCAGCCTCGATCGCCGCCATGAGGATGGGTGGCCCGAAGCGGTAGAACGGGCCGATACAGTTGAGCACGACGTCCGCGCCGGCCATGGCAGACTTGAGGCTCTCGGGGTCTTCGGCGTCGACCTGGAGCGCGGACACATTGGGCCCCAGCGACGCCGCGAACTCACAGGCGGTCTCGTAACGGTTCTCGGCGATGGTTATCTCGTCGAAGAAGCCGGACGAAACAAGGGTGCGCGCCGCGACGCTCCCGATGCCGCCGCATCCACCCAGTACAGTTACCTTTGACACAGTGCACCTCCATCGGATTTCAGTACCTCAAAGGCAATAGTATCAAAAGGCGACTGAGTCAGGACCCGAGCCGGCGCTTCATCTCATCCATTATCTCGCTGTGCTTCGAGATAATGGCGAAGGTGGCCATGCCCAGAAACACCAGCCCCAGGATTATCAGAGGAAGCTTGTCGTACGCGACGCCGAGCGCGGTGAACGCGAACCCGGCGATGATGTCGATGCTTATGAGAGTCAGCCAGAATCCCGCGCCTAGCACACGCGCTCCTCAGAGGTAGACGGAAAGGTGGACGGTGCCTGACCTCTCTATTTGCAGAAGCCCTCGAAGATCCTGACTGCTTCGACCGCGTCGCGCCCGAGCGCGTCCGCCCCCATCTTGTCGCAGAGCTCCTGGGTGGTGCAGGCGCCGCCGATGGCGACCTTCACGTTCGAGCGCAGGCCCGCGGCGTCGAGCGCCCGGACCACGTCGCCGATCGACTGCACCATCGAGGTCAGCAACACGGACAGGCCGACCGCCTGCGCGTCGTTATCGCGCACCGCCTTCACTATTTCCTCCGCGGGCACGTCGGTGCCGAGGTCTATGACTTTGAACCCCGATGAAGACAGCATGGTGCCGACCAGGTTCTTGCCGATGTCGTGGATATCGCCCTTCACCGTGCAGACCACTACGGTGCCCTTGCCGCCCGTGTCGGAAGCCTTCAGGTGCGGCTGCAGGACCCCGAGCCCTTCCTTCATCCCTTCGCCGGCCAGCACCAGGTCAGCGAGGTAGTACTCCCCCTTCTCGAACAGGTCGCCGACGCCCGCCATGCCGAGGCACATCGCCTCCAGTAGCAGCACCGGCTGATCGCCCTCATCCAGTCCTTGTTTGACCAGCGGGGCGATGGCATCCAGGTCCAGTTCGGTCATGGCCTGCTTGAGTTTGTCCAGCTGCTCTGACATCAAACCCTCCTTGACGGGCGCCACCCTGGCGGCGCGATTATCCTTCATCAAGCACAGTGCTTATCCCCGAGGTCGCGCACGAGCTCGAGGAAGTATCTCCAGTTCTCCAGTGAGACCTCCGGCGGGACCGCGTGGTCGATCGCCGGGATATAGCCCCCTGCTTCGAGCATCGGCGGCACCACGCGCATTACCTCTTCATCGATAGCCTTGCGGTCCTCGTAGAGCGCCCGCTTGTCGATGCCTCCCCAGATCACGAACTCGCTCGGCCACTCGCGCCTCACTGCCACGACGTCCATGCCGGCCTGGACCTCCCACGGGACAAGCATGTTGACGCCCGCGTCCACGAACTTCGGGACCAGCTCGAGCAGGTCGCCGTCAGTGTCAACGCATACGACCGGCACGCCCATCTCGTCCCTGGCAAAGCCTATCAGGTCGCGATAGTAGGGCGCCATGAACTCCTCGAACGCCTTCGGGCCGATCATCGGCCCGTTCTTGTAGCACATGTCCTCCCAGACATATATGGCATCGGGGCGCCTGCGCTCGGCAATCTTCTCGATGATTCCCCGCCAGAAAGACACCCAGTGCCGCGCTATCGCCTTGAGCAGGTCCGGCTGCCTCTTGTATGCGATCATCAGCGGGGTGAACCCCAGGAGGTGGCGGTGCGTCCCGAACAGCCCGTCCAGGTAGACCCACATCGGCCATTCTTCGCTCCCGGGGATGTCCAGTATCCACAGGAACTGGTCCAGGCGTCCCTCCGACGAGGGGTCCAGGCGCTCTTTGACGCGGTTCCAGCTCTCGACGTCCTTGACCGGCGCTTCGATGATCGAAGGTATCGTGCTCGCTCCGCTCGCCAGCACCTGCACGATCGAACCCGACACGTCGCGCTTGATGACGTACTCGCCCCGGTCCTCGATGACCTCCTCCTCGAACGCAGGGAAAAAGCCCGACTGGTCGCTGTCGCCGATCGGGATCGGGATCTGTGGGTCGCAGCCGAAATAGAGGGTCGCGCTGACGACCTCGTTGATCTCTCCAGGGAGCCCTTCCCGGTGCCATCGCTCGAAGGTCTCGTTCCAGAACCCGAGGGTCTCCATCCTGAACGGTCTGTCCGGCGGCTCGAAAGCCGCTGTCGCCAGCAGCCTTTCTCGAGGGGTCATCGCCATGCTCAGCAGCTCCTGCGCCGTGGGAGTAGCACTATCATCTACCAGGGCGGCCTATGCGCCGGTTCCAAGGGGATAATGGCCGTATTTCTCGGTCGCCTCCATCATCCACTCGAGGCGCTCGAGCGAGATGTCGGGGTGGCTGTTGGTGGGGGCGATCATGTATCCGCCGCCGGCTCCCGCGTCGGCAATGCTCTTGCGAACGGCCTCGAAGACCTCGTCTTTGCTCGCATCGACAAGGATGTGCGTAATGTCCATGTTGCCTATGAGGCACATCCTGTCACCTACCATCTCCTTGACCTTGGCGAGCTCGACTCCCGCCGTCGGCTCGAGGGCATGTACCCCGTCGAAACCGCAGTCCGCCCACCACTCGAGAAGGTCGTAGACTCGGCCGCACGAGTGCACGATTATTTTCATGCCCAGCTTGTGCGCGGTCTCGGTGATGCGGCAGAACGAGTCGTTGTAGAGCTCCTTCATGAGCTTCGGGTTGATCATCGGGCCCGAGCGGAACGCCTGGTCGTCGGTGTAGACCGCGCCTGGCACACCCGCGTCCGCCCATGCTTCGAGCATCATGCAGAAGTGGTCCTCGTAGAACTTGATGACCCGCTCGAGGAAGGGGCGCTCGCGCCGCAGCGCCACCGAGAACCGCTCGAACCCCATCGGCTGCCAGGTGTTCTCGAAGAGCCCGAACAGGAAGCCGGCCATCACGAATATCTGGTCGCCCATGTCGCGCTGGATGGCTTTAAACGCCCGGTTGGTGCGCTCGGGCCAGGCCAGGATCGCACGCTTGTCCCACGCGTACCAGTCGTCCGGGCTCTTGATGAGGCCTTCGCGGTACATCGGGGTCCCCATGTTCCCCTCTTTGTCGAAGACGACGTCATAGGCGCGCCCGTAGATGTCGGTGGCCGTCATCGAATCCTGGAAGCGCCAGATGGGGACGTGCATCACCCAGGTCGAGTCGTAGCCGAGCTTCACCGAGGCGGCAGTCCGGTCGTGAGAGAACTTATCCATCTCACGGTCCATGACGTGCGTCCAGTTGATGAGCGGCGCCAGCTTGTCGATCGCCATCGCCGTGTACTTGTTCGAGAACAGGAACCCGAGGGGGATGGGCTTCTTCTCGATGATCTTGTAGATGTTCGCGTACTCTTCCATCACGTCGAAGGTGGGGACGCGATCGGGCTCTCGCAGTTCGAGAGCGGCAGTCACGCGCTCTAGTGAGGTCATGCTTGCGGACATGCTGCACCACGCCCTTTCGCTGGATTGCTTACAGTGCACAGTTAATCACGTATGGATGGTACGGCGATAGTGGC
>DAIUEJ010000070.1:0-2201 GCA_036845225.1 Candidatus Anoxymicrobiaceae bacterium
AATCGGCAAGAAAGGTGAAGCGTGAGGTTCGCAAATAGACGCTAAATAATCTTTATGTAGGACGCGCCAAAGCCTTGCCTCCGGGCGAGGCTTTGATCGTCGTGCTGCCTCAAGCCTCGGCCGCGTAGCGCGCCTGCGACTCGCCGACACCTCCGGAGACTGCCGCGATCAGCGAGAAGACCGCGAAGAGCCAGAGGCCCGCTCCAGGAGCCAGCGCGATCGGCTTAACGAGATAGATCATGACGATGCTTACGACCGAGAAGGCGAGGCCGAGAATCCCTGCGGTCAGGACGAGGCCGTTCGCGCCACCCCATCCGGTCACCAGGGTCACCGCCCCGGCAACGATGAGTATCCCGAGGAGCAGCGACCAGAAGCCGGTGAAGATGATCCTTGACGCCCCAATCGAGAACAGGAAGTTGCGCGTCGTCCCGAATCCGCTCGAGAACATCATCCGCCACCCGCTCATGCCGCTCCCCGAGATCCACGTCAGGAACGTCGATATGATTATGAGGGCCCCAGAGGCGCCGGCCAGCACTCCGACGATGGGGGCTGCCGGATAAGGCATGGACCCGCGCCGCTGCTCGACGGACGGCTGCTGATTTATCTCAACGCGCTGCTGCACCGGCTGCATGCGATCCATGTCGTCGGCCCCCTTTTCAAGGTTTGATCCAACTGGGTGCTGCCGTATCTTTGACAACAATTACTCGTGTTCCTCCTCCAACGCCGATACCCTCCCACAAATCTGGCCTCCTTCGGTACGAGCAAGCGGGTCACTGTCAACGGCATGGACTTCTATCGTGTCAAAGATTCACAGATCTGTGAGCATTGGGATTGCGTCGACATGCTTTCCCTCTTGAAGCAGCTTGAAGCCATGTGACTCCGGCTCAAGTCTCACTCTATTGACCCCAGAGATCCGGGTGCCGCAAATCCACGCGGAAAGGCCTGAACGCAAGCCTCAGATCGGGTAGGTCACAAGCGAGATGTAGGTTCCCGACCCGGTCGTGCTGATCGAAAGCGTCGTCCCTGTGCTGCCTTTCTTGGCAGTGATGTTGGTGCTGGACCCGGTCTTGCTGGTGGAGACGATGGTCCAGCCTCCCTGCGCGATCGCGCTGTCGTAGAAGGCCGTGACCTTCTGGACCGAGTCGGGCGACGTGAGCTGCAGGGATCCGGCGGTATCGCTCACCACCGTGGACGGCTCGTACTTCGGCAGCGTGCTGGAGCTCGAAGAAGGAGACGTCGTCGGAGTGCTCGAGGGAGTGGTCGGCGACGTCGCAGTAGGAGAGGGCAAAGGCAAAGTACCCGTCGTCGTGGTCTTGGTGCCGCCGCAGCCCGCGACCAGCCCCACTCCCGGAACGGTTACCAACAGCAACCCAACCACTGCCGACCCAAGGACTTTCTTCATGGCACTGCCCCCTTTGCCGCGACTTCCTTGATAAACCACCCCACGTCCTGATTCTGTCACGCCGGGCACTTTGTCATCCGAAGCCGGTTATATATGGATTACAGCGACAACCTTGGCGTCGAGGACAGCGGTGCCGTCAATCAGGCTGTTTCTCGCCACCCCGCCCCAGACGCAGGTTCGCCACCTCGAAGTACATGTCATATAGCAACCCTTTGTAATGCTGACAGTCTGCCTGTGGGCTCACTTCTTTCGCCGAGTCTCACTATTTGCCATAACGGAGGGCTATTAGACCTTCAGCCTGGTCCTCTTGATTATCTCGTCCTTCGCGGAGTCTGGAAGGTCGTCGAAGTACGCGCTGTAGCCCGCCACGCGCACCACGAGCTCGGGGTACTTCCCGGGATGCGAGCGCGCGTCCTCCAGCATCTGGGGGTCGAGCACGTTCAACTGAAGCTCCATGCCGCCCCGCTCGAAGAACCCCCTGGCCATCCCCTCGAGTACCCTGATACCTTTCTCTCCCTCCAGGTCCGCTGGGTCGAAACGCAGGTTCAGGGCGTTCCCGTTAGGCATGAGGCTCGAGTCGAGCGACGAGACCGAGTTGAGCAGGGCGGTCGGCCCGGAGCGGTCGGCCCCGCACGAAGGGCCGATGCCGTTGCCGAAAGGGTCACCAGACTTTCTCCCCGACGGCAGCGCTCCGGTGACGGCGCCGAACGCGACGTGGCAGGTGACCGAGTAGAACCCGGGGACGTAGTCGCCGCCCCTGAGACTCCTGTGCCTCGCGAGGGAGTCGTGGAACAAGCGG
>DAIUEJ010000070.1:2301-6028 GCA_036845225.1 Candidatus Anoxymicrobiaceae bacterium
GTAGTCGCCGCCCCTGAGACTCCTGTGCCTCGCGAGGGAGTCGTGGAACAAGCGGACGGTGAGGTCGGCGTACCCATCGGCCAGCGGGTCGTCATTGCCGAACTTGGGCGAGCGGGTGAGCTCCAACCGGAGCGCTTCGCGGCCCGCGAAGTCTGTTCGCAGCGCCTCTACGACCTCTCCCATGGTGAAGCGCTTCTCACGGAAGACGAGCTTGTCCAGGGCCGCGAGCGAGTCCGCGACGTCCGCCACGCCGACCCCCTGGATCCCGCTCGAGTTGTAGGTCGCTCCCCCCTCGGTGAGGTCGCGCCCGCTCTCGAGGCAACCCTCTACAAGCATCGAGGACAAGGGGGTGGGGTTGTAGTCCATGTTTCCCTTCTCGACGAGGTGGAAGTCGTCGATCATGCGATCCACATGGTGGTCGAGCTGGGCGCGGAAAGCCTCTATCACGTCGTCCATGCTCTCGAAGCCGCGTGGGTCGACGGTCGGGGCGCCCGACCTGGTCCGCGAGTCCCACCGGCGACCGCGGTTCATGGCGAGCTCCATGCATACCGGCATGTTGAATAGACCGGCGTCGGTCGACAGGAAGCTCTTCCCGGGTATGGAGGGTTCCACGCACCCGACGATGCCGTAGTTCCTTGCGACCTCAACGGGATAACCGTGCCCTGTCAAGGCGGCCACCACCGCGCCATCGTTGAAGAGGGCTGGCGCCCCCCAGCCCTTCCTGGCGATGTCCAGGGCCCTCTCGAGGTACTCCGGAGGCGAGCCGGCGTGCACGCGTGCCTGGTAGTTCGGGTCTCGCATGCGGTGGCGATCCATCACGTCGAGCATGACATAGGTGAACGGGTTGGTGACATCTTCACCCTCGGAGTCCGTGCCGCCTACGATAGCGGCCTGCACGATGAGGAAACCCCCGTGGTATTCCGCCACCGTACTGGTGATGAGCATGACGTGCTCAACCGCCTTCGCGCTGAAGAGAAGCATCAGCTCGAGCGCCTCCTCGCGGGTGAGGCGGCCCCCGTCGATGTCCTTCTGGTAATAGGGGTAGAGGTACTGGTCTATACGCCCGAACGATACCGCGGAGTTGATGCTCTCGAGCATCACCGCGAGGTGGGTGAACCACAGAGACTGGAGCGCTTCCCGGAAGGTCTCGGCGGGCTCGCGCGGCACTTTCCGGCAGATGCGCGCTATCTCCTCGAGTTCACATTTGCGCTCCTTGGCCTTCTCGACCCGGGCCATCCGCTCGGCCTCTTCGGCGAACCTCTGCGCCCATCTCTCGAGGGCCTTGCACGTGATGCGGGCGGCCGCGGCCAGGTCGGAGTCCATGCCCTTCATGGACTCGATGTAACCGTTGGTGCCGAGCCCGATGATCTTCTCGTAGTCGGGGAGGAAATGGCCTATGCCTCCCGCCTCGTTGATGATGTAGTATCGCGGACGCAACTGGTTCCTCATGTAGCCAGCCATCCTCAAGAGGCTGGGAAACATCCGGGAGGGTATGCTCTTCCGAAGCCAGTACGGCATGACCCTGGTCACAAGCCTCAGGCGGTCTTTCCAGGAGATCTTGAACGGGTTGGTCTTCCGGCGGTCTAACCAGAGTATCTCCTGCGCCATGAACGCGCTGGCGAGCTCCGGCTGAAGGATGCACGACTTTCGCGCGGTCCCCGCGTTCCCGACTATCAGTTCTCCGGGAAAGATGGTGACCTTTTTGTTCTCGAGCAGGTATGCGAGCGCCCTGGCTTTCTGCATGACCACGGGTTCGGCACAGTCGTTGTGGTGCTTGAAGAACTCGGTGACCAGGTACGCCCTCTCAGGGCAGAGCTCGATCTGCGAACCTGTGAGGTCCTGCCGTATCTTTTCGAGGCGGTCCATTCCCCACGTCCTTTCAGGTCTGCGGGAACCCCAGCTCGCTATGGGCAGGTTGATCCGCGGGCGAGTCAAGCGCGCGCTGTGGACATGTCACTTGACGGTGATATCACGGCCGGTCATGGTCTTTGAAGATGTGGCGATCCCCATCAGGCGCGAGGTCAGGTCCATCGCAGGAACCGGGAGTATCGCCTTGAGCAGCGCCGCGGAGTACACGGACGAGGGGATGTAGATCCTCTCCTTCCCCCGCTTGATGCCGAGGATTATCCTGGTCGTGACATCTTCGGGTTCCAGCATCTTTGTTCCCTTCACCGGCTTGTTGCCCGCGAACATCCCTGTTCCCACCGTGTTAGGGCACACGTAGGATACCTTGATCTTCTTGAAGCCCAGCAGCTTCAGCTCCTGCCTTATCGATTCGGTGAGGCCGATGGCTCCGAACTTGCTCGCGCAGTAGTCGGAGATGTATGGAACCCCCAGTATGCCGCCAGCCGAGGCCATGTTCACGATGTGCCCGCTCCTTCTGGCAAGCATGTCCGGAAGGAACGCCTTCATCGTCCAGAAGTGTGCCAGCAGGTTCACGGCGACCGTCAGCTCGATGAGCTCGTCCGGTTTGTCCATGAGCGGGTGCGCCTTCACTATGCCGGCGTTGTTCACGAGCAGGTCGATGGTCCCGAACTCCTCTCGCACCCTGTCGGCAAGGTTGTAGACAGCCAGGCGGTCCGTAACGTCGCACTTGAAGGCGGCTACGTCGCCCAGCCGGGCAAGCTCTTCCCGGGCGGACTCGAGCTCAGCATCCCTGACGTCTACGATAGCGACCCTGGCCCCTTCTCGAAGCAGGAGCCCGGCCAGCGATTTCCCCATGCCCATAGCGCCTCCGGTGACCAGAGCGTTCTTGCCGTATAGTTGCCTCATCGTTCTCCCCTTTGTTCCGACAGGTCTTCAGAGCATCGAGATTTGAACTGCTATACTGACTATACAGCCGTATATTCCCACAAGGAAGGAACCTGGTCAGCGAGGGACCTGTAGCGGACGGTCTGCTGGCCGAGAGGAGGAACGGGATCATGGGTTTTGTAAAGAAGACTCTCGCAGGCCTGGGGGTACTCACCGCCGTCACTGCAGGGCTCAGCATTGTCAATATCCTCCAGGCAGGAAGCCGAAGCCCTGACGGCCGAAGCATGCAGGAGATCCTGGGCAAGGACCCCGAAGAGGCTACGTACGACGATATTGAGAGGCTGAGCCGCGCGGACAAGATGCAGCTTTTCTACGCTGCGAAGTCCCCTGCGTTCGGGTCGATCAAGGGCGAGTACCAGGGCAAGCTCCTCAGCGGCGGTGTTCTTGGTGGCTCAACAGCCTACTTCACAAATCACGTGTTCCCAACGGGCACCCTGACCATCAAGACCAAGTGGGATGGAAAGGCATTCAGTCCCACCGAGGACAACGCCGGATGGGGCATCAACGCTTTCAGCGGGGAAGACGAAGAAGGCGAGCAAGAGGTGTTCTACACGCGCAAGATGAGGACCTATGTGGGACCGACCACTATCGGCAAGGACGGCAGGGATTCCTTTCACCTCGATTATGGGGCTTTCAACACCGACCTGGTGAAGACCATGCACGACGAAGTCCGTCTGGTCAACGAGAACCTCTACATCTGCGCGGGCTACATGGCGACTTCCGGCGGCCCGCTGAACCCGGGGCCTTTTACCCTTATCGGCCCACCGAAGGAGTTCCCCGCGGCATAGTCCCGTACCGGGCGGAGGGGTAACGTGGGAAGGGAAGGCGCGGTGGATCTCCGCCGGGGCAAATCCGCATCCGTTCTCCCGCTCTTCACCGGCTTGATCTCTAAGGAGAAGGCGAGGAGGCTGGTCGA
>DAIUEJ010000071.1:0-5666 GCA_036845225.1 Candidatus Anoxymicrobiaceae bacterium
CGGAGCCACGGCCTTGAGGATCGCCAGGACGACAACAAAAGCCCCTGCCCGCTTTCTCACCGGCATTGCAATGCTCCTTTGCCGTCGTCCTGGCTTTTTCTTCCTCTCATAGATGGTTTCGTGCCGATAACAAGCTGTCCTGAATAGCGCAACGGGGTTATCTACGCCCGGCGGACGTCTGATAAAGAGGTACCCCGACAGGTAGGAACCACGGGAAAGGGCAATACTTCGATTGCGGCGCGGTCGATTCCGCCAACGACCGGCATCCTGCTGAAAGCCTGGATCTGCTAGGAAACGCTTGTTCCGGCTGCCGGCTCCTGCACCCCGAGGCTCTGGGACCTCGCCGCCACCACGGTCTGGCGGTAGAGGAGGTTGAAAGCGAGCCAGTAAGGCCAGTGCCGACGCCAGGACATCCTCTTGAGGATCGACCTGTAGGAGTAGAAGTCGCGGTGCAGCTGGTGAGTGTTGTCGAAAAGCTGCTGCGGGCCCATCTTCATGGGCTGATAGACCACGTGGCTGTCCCACGAGCTGTCGAGCCAGAACGTCTTGTCATGCAGCCGATTCTCCTCGAGCAACTGCTTGTAGAGGCGGGTGCCCGGGTACGGCGTGAGGTTCGCGAACTGGGCTACCTGTATCTTGTTCTTGATCGCGAACTGGAGCGTCTCGGCAAACGTTGAGTCGTCGTCTCCGTCAAAGCCGAACACGAAAGCCCCCATCACGGGGATCTTGTATTTCTTGAGAAGGGCCAGCGCCTCGTCGTACTTCTCGACTTTGTTCTGGCGCTTTCCCATCTCGGCCAGGCTGCCAGGCGAGAGCGTCTCGAGGCCGATAAAAAGAAAACGGCAGCCGCTCTCGGCTGCCAGCGCCACCAGCTCCTCGTCGCCCGCGATCGTGATCGACGCCTGCGACCCCCAGAGTATCTTCATGGGGATGAGGGCTTTGAAAAGCTCCTTGGCGCGCGAAGGATGGGCGGCGATGTTGTCGTCGATGAAAGGCACCACCTTCTTGCGCATGAGGTTCCCCCGCGAGAGCTCCTCCACCTCCGCCAGCACGCTGTCGGTGTCCCGCATGCGGATCCTGCGCCCGTTGAACTCGGTGACCGAGCAGAAGTTGCAGTGGTGCGGGCACCCGCGAGAGGTCTGGACGCTGTTGGCGCTCCAGTACCGATTGGTCTCGATCAGGTCTCTTCTGGGCATGAGCGGACGGTTGAAGTCCTCGAACTCCTCCTGGTGATAGATCGGCTGGAGCCGGCCCGCCTCGGCATCGGCGACCACCCGCGGCCAGATCTCCTCGGCCTCGCCCGTGACGACCGCGTCGGCGTGTGCCAGCGCCTCCTCAGGCAGCATGGAAGCATGGATACCCCCCATCACCACTGTGGCGCCCAGGGCGCGGTACCTGTCAGCGATGTCGTAGGCCCGCGGAGCGGTGGCCGTCATACAACTGATCCCGACCAGGTCGGGAACGTGGCTGAAATCGATCGGCCCGACGCTTTCGTCGATTATCCGCACGTCGACGCCTTCAGGCGTGTGCGCCGCGAGATACATGAGGCCGAGCGGGGCGAGGAGGCCCTTGTCAAAAAGGTAAGTCTCGCCGTTCTTGGTGGGGGCAATGAGGTGTACTTTCATGATCCTCGAATCAATCTTGAGTCGTCTTGTGTGTCCGGCCGGCGGGACGTCACCATGCCGCCGGACCGGCACACTTTTCTTCTAGTAGCGGTAGTCGGAACGCTGTGGACGCTCCTCCCTGGGCCTCGCCTCGTTCACGTTCAGCGCCCGGCCGCCGATGTCCTTGCCGTTAAGGCCTTCGATCGCCGCTTTCGCTTCAGTGGCATCGCCCATCTCGACAAAGCCGAATCCCTTCGACCTGCCCGTGCTGCGGTCGATGATAATATCGGCCGACTCCACGGCACCGAACTCGCCGAACGCCGTCCTCAGCTCATCCTCGGTAAGAGAATAGGAGAGATTCCCTACATATATCCTCATATGTCTTACACCCCCTTCGCATAATAAAAAAGGCCCCCGAGAGACGCTCCCGGGGACACTAACACGAACCTAAGAACTCTAACTCACGGTCGATGATACCACGATTCAATCCTCATGTATAACAAGCAACTAGTTTTTTTGGTGCAGCATCCCCGACGCAAAAAAGGGGTCAAACCACTTTTTTGCGTTTTGCAGAAAAGGAAGTCCGACCCCTCTTCTCGTCTCATTCTTACTTGCCCGGCGAAACCGCCGTTTTCAGATCCTGCAGAGCGGTCAGGAACTGCTGCCCCGCGGCCAGCACGGAGCTTATGTTCTGTTCCAGCGACTGGGAGCTCGAGATGTTCTGGATGGAGCTCTTCAGGTTGTCGTACGCAGTCTTGACGTCCGCGAACTGGACGTTCTTCACGTCCTGCGCGGCCGCCGCTGTCGTGTCGTACTGGGCGCCGATCTTCTTCCACGCGGCCTGGAAGCTGTCGAGCGACTTGTAAGTCGCGGGGTTCAACAGCGCCGACATGTCGGTCTTCAGTTGCTGGACGTCCGCGGAGAGGTTCTGCTCGGCCTGCTGCTGCGAGTTGTTGCAGCCGGCGAGCACCGCCGTGAGCGTGAGAGTGAACAACAGGACCAATACCAGAGCGATTGCCTTCTTCAACTTCACCAACCTCCTCTGCCGCCGCCGTCACGTGTCGTGTAAAAGGCTTGGGGCGGGACTTTCGCCCCGCCCCAAGTGTACTGCAACCCCCGCACCTCCTGCTATGGCATGCCATAGCCCCCACACCATTTCGAGCGCGCCTTTGTGTGCCAGCCGGGCGCGCAGTCCTCAAGGTCTAGTCCGATGAGCCCCCAATTGTGTCCGTGCCGGCTCCTCTGCTATTCCAGTACATCGCTCTTTCCACAATTATATTTTTCCCCGCTGTAGTGCACTCTACCATTATCCCGGCACGCCCGCTCGGGATCTCTTTCGCCAGGTCGAAGGTCATCCTCGACAGGGCGGGCACCGACTCGAGCACGTAGACGTCGCCTTTCCCGTCCGGCGTGAGGTAGGTGACCTTCACGTCGACGGCGGTGCCGTTCGGGTTCTGTACCAGCGTGTATGTCTCCCTGCCCTCCGACGTCTGCCCGTCCGGCAGGTAGAAGATCCTGTGAGGCGCGGAGACCCCGACAGAATCGTGCATCGCCTCGCCGCAGGCAGTCCCCTCTCCCCAGTACATCGCTCGCTCAGCCACGACGGGCTGGTCGGAGTGGACCTGGGTTGAGAAGTCGGTATTCGGGAGCGCGTCGCTCACCTTCACCGTCTTGCGCGAGTACCCCGGCATCGAGAACGGCGGCTGCGCCACCGGGCCGGCCGGGGTCATGTAGGTCAGGCTGACAAAGCAGGGGCTCTCGTTGGGGTTCTGGACGAGCACGTACGTCTCGAAGCCCCAGGCGGTGGTGCCCTCCGCCAGGAAGTAGTCGGTCGAAGACTCCGTGGCCCCGATCGACTCGTGGCCTTCTCTGCGGTTGTTCCGGTACATCGACCGCTCGACGACCACGGGTACGTCGGTGGTCACCATCATCGACGCGTTCTGCTGGCCGATGTCATCGGCCATGTTGAACGACTGCCTCGAGTTGGCAGGGACGGTCTTGGTGACGGTTACGGGCTTGCCTCCCTCGATCATGTACATGAGGGTGCACTTCGCGGGAGCGGCATCCGGGTTCTGGATCAGAAGCCAGCACTCGAATCCGTAACCCGAAGAGCCCTCGGGCAGGTACCAGTTGCTCGCGGGCGAGTTGACGCCCACCGACGAGTGCCCCTCCGGGGATGGCGCCCCGGGCCCCGTCCACGTCATGGTACGGTCGACGGCTATCGGTTTTCCCTCGACACACTCGACCCTGGTGGAAAAGTCGGTCTGGCGCTTGAGGTCGTCCATGGGCGATATGGTCGTCTGGCTCGCGGCCGGAAGCGTGATGCTGCGCGGATTGAGCGAGCCCTGCGGGGTCATATAAGTCACTCTCGCCGTGACCCCCACCGGGTTCGGGTTCTCGATGGTCATGTAGGTCTGGTAACCCCAGGCGGTCGAGCCCTCGGCCAGATACCACTGCGAGGTCGTCGTCCTCATACGTTGCGCGTAAAGGTCCGTATCAGTTGACCGGTAGTCCTCGAACACCACTACGGCACCGCCTGCGCCGTCCGTCACGATCTGCGGGTACGCGTTGATGTTTGAGGCCTCCAGGGTACAGGCAGCCGCTCCGTTCGGGCCCCATCCCGGGGATATGGTCCCGTTGGCGAGGACCTGCTGGACCATCGTCCTCACGAACAGATCGCTGTCCCCGCCGCTGCTTGCCCCGAAGTAGTAATACTGTCCCCACGACCAATACTGTCCCCACGACCAGCTGATGATCGCGCCGCCCGATCCGTCCGAGACGATCACCGGCTCGAAGTTTCCCGGAGCACGGGTAGCAATGGGAACTCCGTTCGAAGCCCAGCCAGGCGCCGGCCCGCCCCCGGAAGTCAACTTCTGCGCATAGATCGCGGCGGTGCTGCTGCGGTTGTCCTCCCAGGTCACGACTGCTCCTCCCGAACCGTCGGCAGCCAGTTCGGGATACCGCTGGTTGCCCGAGGCTCCGCAGACGCGGGTCCCGTTGGTCCCCCACAACCTGGTCCCGCCGGAAGCCATCCTCTGGCCGAAGACGTCATTGTTACTCCCGGAACGGCCGTCCTGCCACACGATGATGGCCCCGTCCGCGGCATCGGTCGTGATCTGAGGTGCGCTCTGCACGCCCGGCGCCACGCAGACGGGAGAGCCGTCAGCGGCCCAGAGCACGGTGCCGGCACCGTCCACCTTCTGCGAGTAGATATCATAGTTGGTGGTCCCGTTTCGGCCGTCGACCCAGGACACGATCGCGCCGCCGTCTCCATCGGTGACAGCGGCAGGCATGTTCTGTTCGTAGGCCCTGGTGGTCAGCTCAGCCCGCGAGCCCCACACGGTGGCCCCGCTCGGGGCAATCCGCTGGGCGTATATGGAGTAGAGCGGTCCGACCCACTCGGTGGACGTGACTATTGCGCCCCCAGCCCCGTCCGAAACGCAGGCTGGGGACTGCTTATGAAAGCCGGGCGTCGTGTCCACCGGCACGCCGTTCGCCGCCCAGACAGCGTGGCCCGCTCCGTTGAGCCTCTGCGCGTAGATATCGTTGAGCCCACCGTTGCGGTTGTCCTGCCAGGCCACGATAATCCCGCCGGCTCCGTCCGAACAGAGGTCGGCGCTGTACTGGTCACTGGTGCCGTAAGCCACCGGGACGCCGTTCGAAGCCCACCGCACGGTGCCATTCGCGTTCACCCTCTGGGCGAAGATATCACCGGTGTTGTTCCTGTAGTCGGAGAAGACGACGAACGCCCCTCCCGCGCCGTCGGGGACGACCCGCTGGTTGTACTGTGAGCCGAACGCGGTGGAGATTGCCACGCCTCCCGGGTTCCACATGGCACCGGCAGAACACATCGTCGCGCCCAGCAGCACGGCCAGTAACGCTGCCGCCGCGACGATGACGATCCCCTTGAGGCGATGCCTGGAAAGATTGACTGGTCTAGCCGGGAGCAACGAACGTCGGGTCACAGTGATCCCCTTTGATAACCGCCATTCTCGCGGAGCCTCGACCTACTTGATCAGCTTCAGGACCTGCTTGAACTCCTCAGTCCCGGCTTTCTTGAGC
>DAIUEJ010000072.1:0-5022 GCA_036845225.1 Candidatus Anoxymicrobiaceae bacterium
GAGCTCCTCGATCAGGCTGTCGGTGTAGCCGCCGATCTCGAAGAGGTCCTGGTCCACCCGGTGGACCTCGCACCCCTGCTCCCTGACGGATTCGCAGGGATCGACCCCTTCCGGATAGACGAACGGTATGCGCGAGGCGAGGACGGTGACCTCGTGGCCGTCGGCGATGAGCGGCTGGGCGAACTGCCAGGTCCTGGTGCCGGGGCCGTAGGACTTGGTGAGGTCCTCCCACGGCAGCGGCGCGTGCCCCAGCACAAGCACTTTCGACAAAACCACTCCTCCGTCGTTGGTCTGAATAGGAACAATGCTAGCGTATATAATATCGGAAAGCCCGTAACGGGGTCTGTCCCCGGGTGCCCGAGGGGCGCAGCGTGGGCTTTTGTGCAGCGTTTGGTTGTTCTACGGGGACACGTCTGATGCATCAGGACAGCATACTCAAGTTCCTGCTCGCCGGACCGGTGATATTCTTCCTGCCCGGTGCGGCACTCATCATGTACATCAGGGACCGCTACGAGGCGAACCTCCTGGCGGTCGAGATAATAATCCTGTCGCTCTGTTCGAGCCTGGTCATCGCCTCTCTGGTGGGGCTCCTGATGGCCGAGCTGTCCATCTATTCGCTCACAAACCTTTCTGCCGCCTGCCTCCTGATAACGGTAGCGCTCGGGGCCGCCTGGCTCGTCCGGCGCAGAGGGATGCGCCCGCACGGCGCGGCCGCCTTCTCCTCGAAGTGGTTCCAGCTCGGCGTGCTCGCGCTCGCGATCCTCGCGGGGTCGCTCTTCATCGGCAGGTGGGAGGCGATCCTCACCGAGCGCGACGTGAGCCCCTACCTCGTCGAAGGCGTGAACATAGCAGACCACGGCCGGATCTTCCTGCAGAACAACACCCTTGCGTCCCTCACGCCCGCCGAGGCGGCGATGTTCTATGGGGGGCGCGGCGCCAGGGGGGCCCAGGAGTACATCTCGGGTTACCTCATCAAGGACCAGGCGACGGGCACCGTGGCGACCAGGTACTTCCCGTTGTACTCGGTGCTGCTCGCGGTGGGCTTGAAGCTCTTCGGGCTCAGGGGCACCCTGACCGTCCTCAACCCGTACATCGCTTTCCTGGCCCTGCTCGCCGTGGCCATCGCGTTGAAGCGGCTGCTGGGCGTGGGCACGGCGCTGCTCGCGGGACTGCTGCTGGCGTTGAGCCCGCTCACGGTCTGGTTCGCGAGGTATCCGATCTCGGAGATGTTTACCATGATGCTGGTGTTCCTCGGCATCTTCGCACTGCTCCTCTACTACCCGAGGGGCAACGGGTACTGGGGGGTCCTGGCGGCGCTGGCGTTCGGGCTGAGCTTCACCACGCGCTACGAGCTCTATCCTATTCTGATCCCGCTCGCGGTGATCATGATCGTGTTCATGATCCGTTCCTCGCGGCGCAAGGAGCCGCTGTCGTACTTCCTGTGGTTCTTCATCCCACTGGGCCTGCTGCTCGGCCACGCCATCTGGAGCCAGGTCCACTTCGCGGGCGACTATTTCTCCGAGCTCAGCACCTCTCTTTTTCCTGTGTTCGGACACTCGACGGTGGGCAAGCTGGCGCTGGCTGCGCTGCCGGTCGTGGCGGTCCTCTGCCTCGCGCTGCTGATCCCGGTGGTGCGCCGGACGGCGCGCAAGTGGTTCGCGCCCGTCGGGCGCCGGTGGAGGTACCTGCTGGCGGCGGGGGTCCTTGTGGTATTCCTCTACGGTTACCTGGTGCGGCCCAACATGAGCGACAAACTGCTCGACAAGACGCTCTTCCGGATGTCCTGGTACTTCACGCACGTCGGGGTGCTGCTGTTCGCGGTCGGCCTCGCGATATTCGTGGTGAAGGGGCTGAAGTTCAAGACCTTCTCGCTCTTCCTCATCTGCGGGTTCTTCGCCGCGCTGCTCTTCTACAGGGCGGCCTGCAACCCGCTGCACTTCTGGTACATCCGGCGGTACATGCCGGCCGTCGTGCCTTTCATGGCCGGCCTCATGGCGTACGCGGTGGTCAAGACGCCGACGCTCTTCAAGGACCGGCAGGTGCGCAAGATGATGGGTGGCATCGGCATGGCGGCGCTGCTGGTCGTCCTGGTCTTCTCAGGGATCTATACCGCGAAGGTCTATCCCGTGGTGCAGTACGAGGGAGCGCTGAAATCTATAACCGACCTGAACGCTCAGGTCGGCGGCGGGGACACCGGGGTGATCTTCTACGGCAAGTGGGGCTTCGTCTACTACACGGACCTCATGCGGTACCTGCTCGGCGTCGATGCCGTTCCCCTGGTCGGGGCCAACGGAGACCCCAGGCTCTTTGACGCTGTCTACGCGAAGATGAAGGCGAAAGACAAGAAGGTCTTCCTGGTGGGCTCGGGCGACCTGATCCCTCATGCCACGTCCAACCTGGTGCTGCAGCCGGTCGACTCCGTGATCGTATCCATGAAGGTTCTGCTCCCCCAGTACGACGTGAGGCCCGGGGAGGTCGTGGACTTCGGGTTCCCCCTCTACGTCTACGAGCTGAAGGACAGGGGTTCGACCGATACCTTCAGCGTCCATATCGGCGGCGCGGACACCATAGCCGTCCAGAGCGGCTTCTACGCGCCGGAGGTGAGCAAGGCCCGCTGGACAGCCGGTTCCGCGGCGTTTCACCTGCCCGACCTCGGCGGCCAGGACAGGCTCGCGCTGACCATGGACATCGCGCTGGGGAGCAGGCCGCTAAACCCGGGCGAGGTCGTACCCATGAAAGTCTATGCGGGCGGCAGCCTCGTCGGCGAGGTCGCCCTGGACAGCGCTGACTTCAAGGCCTACACGGTGGAGTTCGACAGGAGCGCCCTGCCCCAGGGCAAAGCCCGCAACATCGAGTTCAGGATAGAGGTGCCGACGTGGACCCCGGCGGCGGTAGCAGGAAAGCCGGCCGATACCCGGTTGCTCGGCGTGACGATGAACGGGGTGACCCTCAAGCCGGCGGCGCGCTAGCGGCAGACCTCACAGGCCGCACTTCGACCTGCGCCTTTTCTCTCGCCACATGCCGGCCTTTCTGAGCGGCCACGGCCTGCCGAGGATATCGCGCTCTCTCTTGAGCGCATCCAGCGACTCGCGCGCGCGGGCGAGCTCGGCCTCGACGAGGCCGGTCTGACTTTCCAGCCCCCTGGACGAATCCTCGACCTCGCGCAGCAACCCCTCCAGCCTCGCTATCTCGGCCTCCTGCACGAAAGAGATGTCCTCTGTCCTGCGCGCCTGTGGCCCGGGCCTGCTCGTCTCGGAGTAGATGCTGACCTCCACCGCCGGGCTCATAAGCCCCAGCCCCGCGGCCTCCGCGGCCAGGTAATGGATGAGGCCTTCGACGCACCGCGCCATCGCTCCGCCTCCGGCAGGGCGCTCCACGGCGCCCGCGAAGAAGCGGCGCCTCGAGTGGAGCCGCATCCTCGGGGGGACCGCCATGCCCTCTGCCGCCGCCGCGGGGGGCGGCTGTGCTTGCGCGACGACCGCCCATCCCTGGGGAAGGCAGCCGAGCAGCCGCGCCTCAAAGCGCTCGTCGGTCGCGCCGCCCGCCGGCTCCGCGGTCACGAAGAAGCGCTCGCCGTTCCTCCCCGATACTGTCGCGCCGGCGCCGAGGACGACGCCCTGGGGGCTGCACCCGGTCACCTCGGCGGCCCAGCGGGCCCAGGCCGGTGCGCCCTCCGTCTCGAGGTCGATCGCCCGGGCGTCCGGCGAAGCGAACAGCCGCATGGCGTGTTCGAAGGTGGCAGCAATGGGAGCGCCCTGCCCTCCCTCCTCGACAGAAGCCCCGGTCCGGGGCGCCACACCCTCCCTGAGGGAGGCGATCTGCTCTTTCAGGCGCGCCTCCTCGGGACCTGCGTCCTGGAGCGACCTCACCGCCGCGAAGTACCGCGCCTCGTACTCCGCGTGCCGCGCGCCGAGCTTCCTGCGCTGTTCCTGCAGCGAGGCTATCCGCACCTCCTGCTCTCCGATGCGCGCGCTCTTCTCCGCGTCGGCGTCGAGGGCCCCGGGGGGCGCCGAAGGCTCCAGCCTCCTGGTGTAGATGTCTATCACGAAGTCCGAGGGCAGCACGCCCGCCTCGACCCAGAGGTCCTCCAGCAGGGAGGCGAGCAGCAGGAAAGACCTGTCCAGCGGGTCTTCGGTGTCGAAGTTGCCGGCGATCCCCGAGAGGAGTGGGTTCAGCAGGGTGCCGCCGAGGTCCAGCCGCGCCGTCCGCTCGAAGAACCACTCCACGACTTGAAGCATCTCACCCGCACGGACCGCCTCGCTCGGGTCGCCGTCGACCATCTCGGCGATGCCCGGGCGCATGGGGAAGAAGACGGTCCCGCCCGAGAGCATGTTGAAGCGGTAAGCCGCGGGCAGAAAAGAGTAGACGTCCATCACGCGCCTCAACTGCTCCGGCTCCCACTGGAACCTGGTTGGCCCCACGTACTCGCTCAGCACCAGGACGCCGCCGCTCTTCAGGCTGTCGCTGATCTGCGCAAGGGAGTAGCCGAGGTCCTTGATGTGGTGGAGCGTGCTCGCGCAGAAGACCGCGTCGTAGCGGCCGGGCTCCAGAGCATCCTTCTGCAGGTCGGCGACCCTGTAAGTGACGGGAAGGTCGCCTGCCTCCTTCACCGCTATCTCGATGGCGCCCGCGGCGATGTCTATGCCCTCTATCCTCTCGCAGAGGCCCTGCCGGAGCGCGTCCCGCTCGAGCACCCCGCGCCCGCAGCCGATGCTGAGGGCGAGCTCTACCTTGCCGCCGGGAAGCCGCTCCTTGACCCACTGCAGCCAGTTGCGGTCGTCTCTTCCGGTGGCGCGCCTGTTGAGGACCTCGACTATGACAGGCGAGCACGTCCAGTCGAGCATGTAAGATTCCTCACCGGCGTGCCTGGCAGCCTCGCGCGACCACCAGTCGCTCACCTTCTGCTGTCTGCCGGTGGGGGTGTTCTCGGGTGGGTTGTCGCCTGGTTCTTTCATCGCTGGATGCCAGGACGGTGCCGGCGGCCCGGCCTCAAAGCCTCTTCCGCTTTTTCGGCGGCGCCTG
>DAIUEJ010000073.1:0-4292 GCA_036845225.1 Candidatus Anoxymicrobiaceae bacterium
GCAGTATCTTAACGGCTACGGTCCGACCGAGGAGTGTGTCCCGAGCGCGGTAGACGTCGGCCATTCCGCCCGTTCCGATGAGCTGCTCGAGCTCGTAACGGGAGTTCAGTATCTTTCCGACCATATAAAAAGAGCCTGCCTTTCTTGATGGTTTTCTACATTATACGTTTTTGACTTTGGTATTTATACGGCGGTGTGCCCGGAAATCGGGCCGGGCGACTACGCGTGGCCCAAAAGAAACCGGCCGGGCGTTCGACCATGATCTGCTTTCCCGAAGTCGTGCAGGTGACGTATATGGACGCTTTCCCGTTCGGGATCTTCTCGCCCATGTTGTACGTCTTGCGCGTGTTCGCCTGGATGGTGTCCGGCCGTTGGGGGGGACTTCGATAAGGGCGCACGGATGCCTTGTTCATGTGGTCTAATGCCCGCAAAGGGCTCTCAATCGTACTTGCAGGTCACCTCGTAGAAGACCTTGGCCGGGTTCTGGCAGACCGGGCACTTGTCCGGGATGGCGCCATCGGCCACATAACCGCACACATCGCAGACGTAATAGGTGGGCTCTTCTTCGGCCAGCAGGTGCTCCAGGGCCTTCTCGTACAACTTGGCGTGCACGTCTTCGACGTCGCGGGCCCAGGTGAACATCGTCGCCACCGGCTTGTTCTCCTGCGCCTCAGCCTTCGTGATGAAGTCGCCGTAGGCGACCTGGGCTATCTTCTGCTCGCTGGCCAGGGAGTCGGAGAGGTTGGTCTCTGTGTCTTTGATCTCGTGCAGGAGGCGCAGGGCGTTGCGCGCGTGTATGGCCTCCGAATCCGCAACGGCGCGAAAGAGCTTCGCCACGCTGGAGTACTCTTCCTCGTCGGCCTTGTCGGCGAAGACCTTCAGCCTGACACTGGCCTTCGACTCGCCCTCGTACGCTTTGTAAATGGCATCCTGGATCTCGTCCGCCACCTCACACACCTCCAGTCGGTTCACGGCCCGCGGGCACTACTTGGCTTTCCGCACGTACACCTTTATCTCGCCGCCGTCTTCCTCGAGCCCGAGGAACTCGTTTCCCGTCTTTTCCGCCCATGCGGGCATGTCGCTCTTGATGCCGACGTCGTCCGCGAGGACCTCCAGGACCTGGCCGGGTTCCATCTTCTTTATCTCCTGGGCGGTCTTCACTATCGGCATCGGGCAATAGAGCCCCACACAGTCAATGGTCCTGTCAGCTTCCATATCCCACCTCCGAGGACGCGCGAACCAGAGCGGCCCGGCGCCGGCTAGATGAAGAGGTTGACCTTGCCTTCCGTGGCGAGCGACAGGTACGTCGCGGCGCCCACGAAATCGTCAACCACGTCAAGGAAGTCACTTTCTTCGAGCCCCATGATCGCCATCGACGTGGTGCAGGCCAGGAACCTCACTCCCTGCTCCTTTGCGAGTGTTATGCTCTCGTCGAGGTTCGGCATCCGGTAGCGCTTCATGAGCCCTTTCATGGTGTGGGTGCCGAAGCCCGCCATGTTCATCTTGGAGAGCTTCCTCCGCCCCGGGCCTCCGCGGTTCATCATCCCCATCATCCACTGCATCGGGCTCTTCTTGCCGCGATCCAGTGAGCCTTTCTCGATCACCGAAAGGCCCCAGAAAGTGAAGAACATGTTGACCGTCATGCCCATGGACGCGCCCGTGTTGGCGAGGTTGAACGCCGCAAGCGCTTTGTCCAGGTCCCCGCTGAACACGATGAGTGTCATGCTTTCTTCTTCAGCCATTGGAAAGCCTCCTTAGCCACACCAGAGACGTCAATCGCCCGACCGGCTACTTCGGCGCCTCGCCGCAATTAGGGCACTCTTCCGCGCTATCGCGTACCGGCTCCCCGCAGTGAACGCACTCTACTATGACCATCCTGCAAGCCACGCAGATAGCGCTCTCCTCCTCGACGACCACGTCGCAGTAGGGGCACCGGCACACAACGACCTTGTCATTCTTCGGATCATCCATTCTGTGCCTCCTTCTGCTTGCTCTGGTAGTCCTGGATTGCTTTGTGGAGCGCGTCGGCGCCCAGGTTCGAGCAATGCATCTTCTGCTTTGGAAGGCCTCCAAGCTGCTCCGCGACATTCTCGCGGGTGATCTTGAGGGCCTCGTCCAGGGTCTTGCCGATCGCCATCTCGCTCACCATGCTCGAGACCGCGATGGCCGCGCCGCAACCGAAGGTCTTGAACTTGACGTCGCTCAGGCGTCCGTCGTCCACCTTGATATAGAACGTCATCATGTCACCGCACACCGGGTTTCCGACCTCCCCGACGCCGTCGGCGTTCTCGATCTCGCCGACGTTGCGCGGGTTCATGAAGTGTTCCATCACCATGTCGCTGTACTGCGCTATCTCAACCACCCCCCTCTTTGAGGTACTTGGCGTAAAGCGGAGACATCTGCCTCAGCCTCTCGACTATGGGCGGCAGCGTCTCCAGCACATAATCTATATCTTCGGGCGTGTTCTCGATACCCAGTGAGAACAAAAGCGAGCCCGAGGCGAGCTCCGCCGGCACGTCGCACGCGGTGAGCACGTGCGACCCCTTGAGCGCGCGAGAGGTGCACGCCGAGCCGCTCGACACCGCGATGCCCTTCTGGTCCAGGAAGAGTAGCATGCTCTCGCCTTCGATGAACTCCACCAGAAAGCTGGCGTTCCACGGCAGCCTGCTGGAGGGATGGCCGGTCAGCCTCAGCCTCGGGATCGCATCCAGCAGGCCGCTTATGAGCCTGTCGCGCATCGAAGAAAGGCTGGCGGCCCTCTCGCCGAGGTCTCGCGCGGCAAGCTCCGCCGCTTTTCCCATCCCGACGATGCCGGGCATGTTCTCTGTGCCGCCCCGCCGGCCGCCTTCCTGCACCCCTCCGTCGAGCAGCGGCATCAGGCGCACGCCTTTGCGGAGGAAGAGGGCGCCGGCGCCTTTGGGCCCGTAAAGGAGGTCGGACGCGATCGACATCGCGTCCACCCCGAGCTCGTTCACGTCCAGCGGGAGGTACCCGGCCGCGGCGACGGCGTCCGTGTGGAAGGGGATGCCCTTCGACTTCACGACGGCCGCGATCTCTTTCACCTTCTGTATCGTGCCGACCTCGCCGTTGGCGGCCATCACGGATACCAGCACTGTGTCGTCCCGAAGCGACGCCTCGAGGAGGGCGGGGTCCACCATGCCCTGCTCGTCGACACCGACCTCGGTGACCTCGAAGTCGAACTTGGCAAGAGTGCGGGCTGCGTGGAGGACCGAGAAATGCTCGACGGCGGACACCACGACGTGGTTGCCTTTCCTGCGGGCTGCCCACGCGATGCCTTTCACCGCGGTGTTGTTCGCCTCCGTGCCCCCCGAGGTGAAGATGACTTCCTCCGGGCTCGCGCCGATGAGAGCGGCTACCCGCTCGCGGGCTTCCTCGAGGGCTTCGCGGGCGGTGTCACCGCGGCTGTGCAGGGAAGAGGGGTTGCCGAATTCGTCCGTGAGAAAAGGCCGCATGGCGTCCGCCACCTCTGCGAGGACCGGTGTGGCGGCGTAATGGTCCAGGTAAACCTCAGGCATCGTGACCTCCCGGAGCCTCAGCCCCTACATAGACTCGAAGTATTCCAGCAGGGCGTCCCGGTCGAGCACGACGAGCTGCTTGTCCTGGGTCCCGACGATTCCCTCTTTCTTGAGCCGGCTCATCACCCGCGAGACCGTCTCCTCGGTGGAGCCGATCAGCCCGGAGATGTCGCGGTTGGTGAGCGGCGTGTCCATGCGCTCCTTGCAGGGCCTTATCCCGGCGTTCTCGTCCAGAGTCTTGAGCAGTATGCAGGCCACGCGCCTCTCAACACGCTCCCCGGCGATACAGCGCGCCTTGATGTACGAGCTGTCGAGCTTCTGGCCGACCATCTGGAGGATGTAGCGTTCGAGCTCCGGGTCAGCCTCCAGGATGGGCATGAGGTCGTCCTTGCTGATGCGCCAGATGACGGCTTCCTTTCGCACGACCGCCGAGAACGGGTAGAAATCCTGCCCGTATACGATGCCCTCCCCGAATATCTCGCCGGGGAAGATGAAGTGGAAGATGTAGACTTTGCCGTCTCCGTGGATGACGTTCGCCTCCACAACGCCCGACTCCACCAGGAACAGCGATGAAGCCGCGTCCCCCTCGAAGAAGACAAACTGCCCCCTGTCGAGCGTGCTGTGGCTGGACTTCTCCTTCAGCCGGGCCTGCAGGTTTTTCTTGGCATGGCTGATGAACTCCTCGAGGTAGTCACTATTAGCCACTTGCGTCCCGCCTTTCGTTTGCCCTTCCACCGCTTGTCCTCCTTGTAATTC
>DAIUEJ010000074.1:0-3159 GCA_036845225.1 Candidatus Anoxymicrobiaceae bacterium
TTGAGCACTCTGTTCTTGCGCGGCATGCTGCCTCCTTTGAAAGACTACAGTGCCCCTTATTCGACGCGGCGGAAGGCAGTCCTGCGAAAATACGAGGGTCAACCGGCCGCGGCCGCCGCCTCTTTTCTGGCCCTCGACTTCTCCACCCGGGAGGCCCTCCATGCCAGGATCGAGGGGAGCACCAGCAGCGCCGCGAGCAGCGCGAAAGTCAGTGAAAGCGCCGTGATCCCGCCGAACCTGCGCAGGTAGGATATCTGTGAGATCGCGATTATTGCGAAGGCACCGGCAGTGGTGACCGCCGCCGCAACGAGCGCCTTGCCCACGTTGCCGATCGTCCGGCGCATCGCCTCGTCTATCTCGACCCCTCCGTGGTGCCACTCCTCCCGGAAGCGGTGAGTCACGTGGATGCCGAAGTCGATTCCCGCGCCGATGACCAGCGACGAGACCATCACCGTCATGAAGTCGAGCGGCCAGTTGAGGAGAGCCAGCCCCCCGATCTCCAGCGCGATCCCGATGAACACCACGCTGGTCGCGGCAAGCCCGAAGAATATGGACCCGAACACCAGGATCACGATGAGCGCACAGAGGACCAGCGCCACCGCGGAGGTCTTGAGCTGGGTCGGCACTATCGACCCCATCACGTCGTTCATCAGCACGGGCATGCCGCTCGAGGACATGGACAGGCCCTCGTTCCCGCTCACGATTCTCGCACTCTCGGTCCTCATCAAACCGGCGATATTCTTCATGTCTGACTGAGAGCCGCGGCCGACCCGGATGCTTATCATCGTCGCGTCCGGGTACCTGGGGTTGATGAGCGTGTTCTGTGACTCGCTCTTCTTGCCGGTGCTCATCCCCATCAGCACCTTCATGACATCAGCCTGTGTCGCCGGGATGGAACCGTTCACTTTCTTCACGACATCGGCAAGGCTGAATATCTTGTCGCGCTCGAACAGGGGGCTGCCGTTCTCGTTGACGTCCTTGTTCGCCCCCAGAGCGTCCTCATAAGCAAGCATCGCGTTCAGTCCCGCAGGCGTGAGCACGTTGCCTTTCACCAGGGTGAAAGCCACGTCCTGGCCCCCGAAGTACTTGTCGATGTGCGCCTGGGCCACCGCGAACGGCATGTCCTTCGGCATCATCTTCTGCATGTCGGCTTCGGTGGTGGTCCTCATCCCCAGCACCACGCAGGCGGCAAGGACCACGAGCGTCGCTACCAGCACGACCGTCCGGTGGTGCTCCGAGATGATGGCGATCCTCACCAGGAACCTGTCGAGCCACCCCTCTTTCTGCTCCTCGCGCTGCTCCTTCTTGCTGTCCCACTTCGCCTGCGCCTTCGGGCGCCGGTCGCGAAGGATGAGGACCGCGGGAAGGAGGGTGACCGCGAGGACGAAACTGAACATCACCCCGGCCACGCACAGCGCGCCGAACTGCTGTATGGGCGGCATGTTGGAGATGCCGAACGACGCGAACCCGAAAGCGGTGGTCGCCGCCGTGAGGAATACCGCGACGCCGACCGTGACAACGGAGTTGACTGAGGACTTCCAGGGGTCGAGGCCTTTGCGCCTCTCCTCGTAGTACCGCGAGAGGACGTGGATCGCGTACGCGATGTCGATCCCCAGCAGAAGCGGGACGATCGCGGCGCTGGTGTAGTTGAAGGGAAACTTCAACCAGCCTCCCATGCCCTCGACCCACACCACTGTGATCATGATGACGAGCAGGGTGGCCAGGACATCGGAGATGCGCCGGAACGTGATAAACAGGACGATGACGATGAACACAAAGGCGAACAGGAACAGGATCTTCATGTCGGCCATGGTGCGCTGGCTCGAGTCCTTGTTCATCGAGGCCTGCCCGCTCACAAATGCCGTAGTCCCGGCGACTCCGCCGAAGTAGCTCTTCGAGAACTTCTCGAATGCCTCGACGTCCTTGATCTGCCTGTTGGACGGCGCGGCCGGATTGAGCTTCACGCTTATCAGCATCGCCGGCGAGGTCCCGGGTTTCTGCTGGTCGGCCGCGATAGTCTGCAGGCCGGAGAGGCCCAGCTTCTTCGCCTGCGCGTTCGCGGCGTCGACGTTCACCTTGACCTGCTCCACCAGTTGGGCATCGGTCAGGCTGTCGACCTTTGTCATCAGCGGCACGCCCTGCGCAGAGAGAGATGCGGTCCGGGCAGCGGCAGTCACGGGCCCCGCGGATGCTACGGTGCCGGACGCCTGCGCCCCGTCCGGGAAATAGACCATGTCGTCGAGCGGAGTGGTGACGTCGTTCGCGAAGACGGGCCAGAGGTCTTTGGAGGCTTTGAGCGCTTCAGTGTAGCCGGCGACCTTGCGCAGATTTGCCGGGCTCAGCACGTCGGGGGCCTCGACAAGCACCTGCTCCTCGATGGTCCCCCCGAATATCTTGTCGGCCTCGGTGAGCGTCTTCACCGATTCGGCCTTCTGGGGGAGCATCGACTTGTAGCCGAATTCCTGCTTTATCTTTGTCATGCCCAGCACGGCGACAGCGGTGACAAGCACGATGGCCGCCAGAACCCACCAGGGCCTCTTTTCACTGAGGGAGCCGAGCCACTTGAAGATCTTCTCTACCATTTGTGTACTGCTGCCTTTCCTACTCGTCGAGCCGCCTGTCTATCTCGTCCAGGAGGTTGAAGAAAGCGCCGAGGTCATCCGGGCTGACCGTCTCGAAGACCTGGTTCAGCTTCTCGAGGTGATACGTGATCAGCTTCTCGGCGTACTCCCGGCCGTCGGTGGAAAGCGACACCAGGACGACGCGCCGGTCGTGGGTGTCACGCTCCCGCTCGACGATCCCTTTCTCGAGGAGCCTGTCGACGGTCCGCGTCGCCACGCCGTGAGAGACTTTGAGCCAGTTGGAGATCTGCGTCATCGTGGCGGGGCCGGTCTCCAGGAGCACGTACATCATCAGCATCTGCGGGTAAGAGAGCTCGATCTCGAAGTTCATCTCCATGCCGCTGTTGCGCAAGTTTCTCATGATGTGGAGGATCTTCATCACCGCCTGTCGCGTGAAGACGTCCACGTCGAGGGCATGTTTGTGTGCCAAAGGCGATATGCTCCTTATGCATTATTTGCTTTTGGCACATATTATTTCCGCGCTGGCAAGAGTGTCAATAATTCCGGCCCTGGCGCTGGCGAGGGGAACCCCCTCTGT
>DAIUEJ010000075.1:0-3125 GCA_036845225.1 Candidatus Anoxymicrobiaceae bacterium
GGACATAGGTCCAGTGGTACCCGATGACGTCAATGCGCGTCCCGTTCGGTGCCCACTGGTAAGCCCACTGCGCGTCGGCGATACCCTGCCTCACGCACCCGTGGGATGCGCGGTGTCCCAGGCAGTCGGCCGACGTCCACGTGCCCGACTTCGGGTCGTACGGGAGCGCGTGCATCCCGGTATCAGGGGCGAAGCCCATCCACCAGTAGCAGTAGACGCCGCCGTATATCACCGACACGGCGCAGTACTCGTGGTAAAGGACCGAGAAGACGCCCAGGGGTGTCGGGTGGGACTCGGTGCCCGTGGAGCACAGGTGAGACCGCACCAGGACATCGTTCTCAAGGAAATAGATGCGCTGGTCGGTAATAGAGATGATGATGTGCTTGCCGGGGACGGAGACGCCTCCATTACTGGACGCGGAGCGCGCTGCGAGAGTCCCCTTGGCGGTGTTGCTCGGCGCACTCTCCCTGCCCGCTTTGTCTATCAGCGTCACGCGGTAGTAGTAGGTCGCGCCGTCTTTCAAGCCGGTGTCCACGAACTCCATACGGCCCAGTTGGGTGTCTGCTGAATCTGAGAACACGGACACGAAGCCGCCGCTCTGCCGCGCGGAGCGATAGACCTTGAACCCGCCCACGCTTGCCGGATCGCCTACCTGCCAGGAGAGCTTGAGGCAGCCCCCCGCGCTGGACGTCGGCAGCCCGACCGAAAGGTTCGACGGAGAGCCGTTGCTTCCCGAGGCCAGAGCCGCAGGCACCAGCATCCCCATGATCGCGGCCGTAAGCAGAACGGCCAACAGTCCCCTGCTTCTAGTTCCAAAAACCAAAAAGTCCACCTCCGTGGGCTTCCAACCCCGTATAAGGGCACGAAAAGCCGGCTGACCACACCTTCGGTCCCCCGGCTTTCAAGAATTATAAACGCTGAAACCCGAAAACGCTACCTTGTATACGCGCCGGGTCGCTCGAACGGGACACTGTAATACAGGGGTCAAACCTCTTTAAAAAGGTTTGACCCCTATATTGCAGAGGGGGTGACGGTGTACTCGACCGATCCGCGGGCTTTCTCCTCCCAGGTCACGCTGCTCTTGCTCTTCTCGAGCGCCTCGCGCAGGCCCTGGAGGGTTCCGGCGATTATGTGGACCTCGTAGGGGTTCTCGACCATCACCTTGATGCTGCTGTCCTCCATGGAAAATGCCACCGGGTTCCCGATCCCGTACAGCGGCATGTTCTTCAAGTACTCCTTGTACGACTTCTCGAGCTCTTCGTCCGACACCGCGCCGGCGACCTCAATGAGGCCCAGTTGTGCCACGTGGTCGACGGTCCACTCGCGCTGGGCGTCCACGAGCAGGTCATTGACCTCCTCGCCCAGCTCCTGCACCATCTCGCGGAAGACGGTGGTGACCATATATCCGTCGAGCATCACAACCCTGGTCCCCGTCCTGGTGTCGAGGATGGTGCCCTCGTTCTCCATCCACTTCAGGTGTGAGGAGAGGGCGAGGGGAACCTTACACCTCGGGCACCTCGTGTGGGACAGGTTGCCCGGAAACATGGGAGCATATGCCAGATTCATACGCTCCGCGATCTCGGGGCGTTCGCCCGTCGGCTCCACACGGATTACGTAGGCATCGCTGGACTCCTCTTCCCAGGAGTGCTTGAAAGGCACTCCCTCGAGCGTCTCGAAAGCCCCTACCACGTTCGCCGCCATCAGGCCGAAGTTGAAGGGGTTCCGGATGCGCGCGATGCCGTATTGCCCGGGCTTATACGCCAGTGTCTCCGAGTGGCACTGCCCCGTGATCACTCCCACTTTGTTGAACAGCTCTACGCCGATGCGCTTCACGAATCCGGGGGTCAGCATGAGCCGGGCGCCGGGGATCTTGTCTGTGAACGCCTGGAAGGTCGCTTTGCTGGCGTTGCGCTGCGCCTCGAAGGCGATGTGCTCGATGGATATGCCGAGTTTCGCCTCGATGTTGGAGAAGAGGTTGTCGAGGAACCCGAAGTGGAGCACTACCACCCTGAAGTCACGGCGCATCATCTGCGTGATGGTGCCGTTGTCGTTCCACTTGATGAAGAAGCTCACGATCCTCGGGAACCCGCACTCACGGCAGCGCATCACTGAGTTCTTTTTCGCCATCAACCGACCTCCCCGGTCTATCATGCCAAGCGGGGCAACCGCCCTGCGACGCTGGTTATTCTATCATCGCGGTCAACACCGCAGCATGGCAGCGGAAACGGGGGCCTCCGCGCCCGCGGGAGCCCCCGCCTTCAGTGCCGGCAATGCCAGGAAGCCGTCAATACTCGCCGACGCCGAGCGAGCAATGCCCGCCCACTATTCCGTTGTATTCGAAGTACATTGCGCGCTCCGCGACGAAGCCATGTTCCCGGGCATACCGCCCGCGTTTCTCGATATTGTCATCGTCAAGAGAACAAGCATGGCTTAACACGCAAGTACATTTCGGCTCCAAAGTTCAATCTGTTAAGTGAGGACGAAAGAGCCTGACGAGGCTTCAGCCCGCGGGGGCAGGCCCACGTGTAAGACACGTCGCGACTCGTGTAGAATACACGGAAAGAGGCGGACTTTTCCGGGGCCGATATCTAGACTTAAGGGGTGGTGGACGTGGCTGTCGAAGCGATACGCACCAGGCGCAGCGTGCGCAAGTACGAAGAGACCGCGGTCTCCGATGAACAGATCAACCAGGTTCTCGAGAGCGCGCGGTACGCGGAGTCCTGGGCGAACAAGCAGGGCTGGCACATCCTCGTCGTTAAGAGCGCCGACACGCGCGCGAAGCTCGCTGCCGCGCTCGAAGGCAACCCCGGCGCGAAAGCGGTGGCGCAGGCTCCCGTGCTGCTCGCGGTGTGCATGGACCCGGCGGCCTCGGGCTCGCTGCCCGGGCGCGAGTACTTCATGACCGACGCCGGCATACTGATGGACCACCTCATGCTGGAGGCCGCGGACCTCGGGCTGGGCACGGTGTTCATCGGCATGTTCGATGAGGACAAGGTGCGCGAGGTGCTCGGGGTTCCCGCCGAGTTCCGCATTGTCGGGCTGACGCCGCTGGGCGTGCCGGCGAAGATACCGGGCGAGCGCCCGCGCAACGAGCTGGGCGACATCGTCCACTGGGAGACCTGGTA
>DAIUEJ010000076.1:0-2820 GCA_036845225.1 Candidatus Anoxymicrobiaceae bacterium
GGGGGGGGGGGGGAAGGTCCCCCCGCGAATCAGCCCCGGATGATTTTAACTACCAAGTCTGGATGCGCCTCGTGGACCGGCTTGCTGCATTATCGCCGTGCAGCCTGATCCATCACTTCAAAACAAATGTAGGAACTGTTGGCCAATTCGTTGGGGCTCCGACAGGCCTTCGCTCCCGGCGGGACGCCGGCGCTACGTCTACCAGCACTACCTCACAATCACGCCACCCGTCTTCCCTTTAAGCGCCTCGCCAAGTTCCAGGCCAAATCTATACGCCGCTCCCATCATCCCCGGGCTAAGCGGCCCCTTCATGAAAACTACCCCGGCTTTGAAAGCCGGGGCGGCAGGTATCAATCCCTTGTCCAGCAGCGCCTCGTAGATCAGGTCCGCCGCCTGGCGTTCGCCCTTGTCGACGAGCTTCCTGTCCCCGGTGCTGAACGCGCCAAAAAGCTTGCCCTTCCAATCGTCAGTAACACGCTTGTCGATAAAGCGCCTGACATGGCCGGGCAGTTTACCGAGCTCGGTCGGAGCTCCCACGATCAGGAACTCCATGTCATCCGGCGGCTGGGTCCGGGCCTCGAACAGCGCGACCTCATGCCCCTGTTCGAGCAAACCCTTGATGATCATCTCTGCCAGTTGCCTGCAGTGCCCCCAGTCGCCGTAGTAGACGATTGCGCCCTTCAAGTTCCCTCCCCGACATGCACGACTGTACAATCAATAGTTTTCGGGGATCGGTTGCTATACCTTCAAGCAGTTCGGAAGCGGCCCGCGCCAGGCCGCCCTACGCACAGGCGGCAACCGCCCGCCCGGAGTGGGCGCGCTCCTCGAGAGACTTCTTCGGTACTTCAAGCGTGGGGTTTTCTTCCGGCATAAAACTGACCTCGCCCCGGGTTCGTTTACTGCGTCACTGCTAGTTTCGGCAAAACGCGTGCGCATGATTAGGAAAGATGGTCCGCCCGCGCGATGATATTATGGCTTCGCGCGGACCGGATGCGGCAAACGCGCGGCCGGCGCGAACGAGGAGCTGAGATGGCGAAAAAACCAATGGAATATGCGGACGTCATCAAGAAGCTCGAGGCCCTCGGCACGCCCGAAAACGTAGCGGGCATGGAACGCTTCGGCATTAAGCCCGAGCACGCGCTCGGTGTGACCATGCCCAACATCAGGAAACTGGCCAGCGAGGCCGGGCGGGACCATGCCCTCGCTCTCCGGCTGTGGGGCTCGGGGTTCAACGAAGCGCGCATCCTCGCGAGCCTGGTGGAAGACCCCGCGCTGGTCACCGAGGAACAGGCCGAATCGTGGGTGAGCGATTTCAATTCGTGGGACGTTTGCGACCAGGTCTGCATGAACCTCTTCTGGCTGACCCCCTTCGCATACGACAAGTGCTTCGAGTGGGCTTCGCGTGAGGAGGAGTTCGTCAAGCGCGCGGGCTTCGCGCTGATGGCGCGCATCGCCTGGCGCGACAAGGACGTCTCGGACGAGCGCATCGCAGGTTTCCTGCCGGTGATAAAGAAAGAGGCGACCGACGAGCGTAATTTCGTGAAGAAGGCCGTGAACTGGGCGCTCAGGCAGATCGGCAAGCGCGACATCGCCCTCAACGAACAGGCGATCGCGACTGCCTTCCAGATCCAGGCGCTCGACTCGAAAAGCGCGAGGTGGATTGCCGCGGACGCACTGAGGGAACTCCAGAGCGAGGCGGTGCAGCGGAGGCTCGTGGAGAGCTGAGCGCGAACCGCCGCAACTATCCCGTCCAGACATCAGGACTGTTCAGCAAGATTCCCGGTGCCGGCAGCGAATAGAGTACCCACGACTTGTTACTCGTGCGCGAAAGAAGAGGTGACCAGGCTAGATGCCACAGAAGACCGCGGTGCGCGAGGCGGTGACACACCGGCTGACTCTGAAGCCTGTGCCTCCGTTCAACTTCGACCTGTCAGCGACCATCTTCTCGCGCGGCGACCCGCCGTTCCGCAATTACGAAGACGGGAAGTTCAAGCAGGCCGTCCGTGTCGGCGACTCGGTCGCGTTGCTGACCATCTGGTCCACCGGCACCGTCGAGGAGCCTATGCTCAGAGCGGAGCTCAAGTCCGATCGGGAGCTCTCCCGGAAGGAGCTCGACGCGGCGCGCCGGCTGGTCACCCGGATGTTCAACCTGGACGTCGACCTCAAGCCATTCTACAGGGCGGCCGGCGGCGACCCGGTGATGGCCCGTTTCATAAAGAACCTCTACGGGCTCAAGAGCCCGACCACACCGACGGTGCACGAGGCGCTCGTCGACTCCATTATCGAGCAACAGATCTCACTCATCGCGGCGCACAGTATGCAGAACAAGCTCATCAGGAAGTTCGGCCAGAAGTTCACGGCGGGCGGCGAGACGTTCTTCCTGTATCCCACGCCCGAGACCCTCGCCGGCGCCAGCATCGCGGCCCTCAAGTCGTGCGGTCTGAGCTCTCGGAAATCCGAGTACATAAAAGAGATCTCCCACATGGTCGTGACCGGAGAGCTGGACCTCGACAAGTTCGATGCTTACCAGGACATAGGCGCGATCCGCGACGAGCTGAAGGCGATACGCGGCATCGGCGACTGGACCGCCGAGATGACGATGATACGCGGGCTCCACAAGATGGATTCTTTTCCCGCCGACGACATCGGGTTGCAGGCGAAGATGTCGCATTACTACGGCAAGGAAGGCAGGGCTTCCAGCGATGACTTGAGGCGCGTGGCGGAGAACTGGGGCTCCTACCGGGGGCTCGGCGGCTACTACATGATCATGGCTCATCACGTCGGCATCGAGCCGGCGGCGTCCTGGCCGCAGTTCTGGGG
>DAIUEJ010000077.1:0-2788 GCA_036845225.1 Candidatus Anoxymicrobiaceae bacterium
CTGGGTCTGGCCCTCTTCCGGAGGGAGGACGAGCGTCGCGTAGACAGGCGCTCCCTCGAGGCACCGCTCGAGGTCGGAGCGCATCTCCATGGCAGTCTGGTATCGGTTCTCCGGGTTCTTGGCGAGGGCCTTCATGACCACGGCCTCGAGCTCGGGGGAGATGTCGGGGTTCATGAGCGACGGCGCGAGCGGGTCCTCGCGGACGTGCTTGTAGACGATGGCGACCGGGTTCTCGCCGTCAAAGGGGACCCTGCCGGTCAGCATCTCGTAGAGGACCACGCCGAGCGAGTACAGGTCCGAGCGCGGGTCGGCTACGCGGCCCTGGGCCTGCTCGGGGCTGATGTACTGGGCCGTCCCCATGATGGTCCCGGTCTGCGTCATCGCCGAGCCGCCCGCGGTGCGCGCGATGCCGAAGTCCATGACCTTGATCTGGCCGTCGTTGGTGACGATTATGTTCTGCGGCTTGATGTCCCTGTGGACTATCCCGTGGGCGCCGGCGACGTCCAGCGCCAGGCAGATCGCCATCGCGATCTCCACCGCCCGCTCCGGGAGGAGTGGCCCGCCCTGGACGATGATGTCCTTGAGGTCGCGCCCCATCACGTACTCCATGACGATGTAGTACGTGCTGTCCTCGATGCCCCAGTCGTACACGTTCACGATGTTCGGCTGGTTGAGGTTGGCGGCCGCCTGCGCCTCCTGCCTGAACCGCTCGATGAAGACGGGGTCCTTGGCGAACTGAGGGTGCAGTATCTTAACGGCTACGGTCCGACCGAGGAGTGTGTCCCGAGCGCGGTAGACATCGGCCATTCCGCCCGTTCCGATGAGCTGCTCGAGCTCGTATCGGGAGTTCAGTATCTTTCCGACCATAGAAAAGAGGGCCTGTCCTTTCTCGAAATTGTTTTCTACATTATACGTTTTTCACCGTATTTGATCTGCCTTCCACATTCATCCGGTATCCTCCATTTACCACTGCCAGCGCCGCTATTCTACCTCGAATCGCGCCTTTCCGGCATATTTGGTTGGCGGTTGCCGCTCCCTCGCCGACCGACCTCTCCATGTCACATCCAGGCCTCGTTTTTTCCCGTTGTCCGGGGACAGTCATCCCGAATACAAGGGAAGAGTCCTTCCTTCATATGATTAATGCGGGTTGAGGGGTGAATAAACGTGTCACCCTCTTCTGTTATACTTACACGAGATTGTCCGACACTGACCACCGGAGGACGGGTTCGGAATCCGGGCGCTGGAGCGGGACGCAAAGGCGCGGCCAGGTCGAAGGGCATGAAACGCATCGCGGCGATTCAGCCGAACGTACCATGACAACTAACTAAGGAGACATTATGTCTGTTATCGAACTACAAAAGAAGCGCGCAGGACTGATACAGCGCGCGCGCGACCTGCTTGATGCTTCCGAGGATCACGGGGAACGCGACCTGACGAAATCTGACCGGCAAGACTTCAGCGCGCTAATGGCGGAGGCGGACGGCCTCACCGAGAAAATCGAAAAAACCGAAGGGCCGCACCTCTACCGCTCGACCGACGTTCCGTTCTCGCTGCTGGAAGCGCAGTTGAGCGAGATTAGGGACGTAGCGATCATGCCAGGGATGGCCGGTGAGATGGTCGCGGGCGCCCGCGAGATCATACAGCGCGGGACCCTCGAGGGCATGGCCCTCAGGTCCGACCAGCGGCTAACCGATTACGTGGCTGCCAAGGGCCAGAGCGTCGGCAACCTCTCCGTCGAGAAGGCGTTGCTGGGCGTGGTCTTAGGCGACTGGAGAGGTGCCGAGGAAGAGCGGGACGCGATGGGAACGAGCACCGATGGCTTGGGTAGGTATCTAGTCCCCTCGCCGATCACTTCTCAGGTCTTCGACATCGCGAGGTCCAAGATGGTAACTATAGCCGCTGGAGCCCGCACTGTCCCGATGGATAGTAAGACGCTGAGCTTGGCTAAGATCACGGAAGACTGCGGACTCGAGTGGAAAGAGGAGAATGAGGCAGCGACCCCCTCCACCGTGACGCTCGACCAGGTCCTCCTGACGGCTCACACGCTGTATGCAGGGCCGGTGCTGGCATCGCTCGAGCTTCTCCGGGATGCTGTCAATGCCGGGCAGGTAGTCACCACCGCGATAACCGGGGCGTATGCTGTCGAGCTCGACCGGGCATCGCTCGCGGGTATAGACGAGTTTGGACCTCTAGGGCTCGCACAGACGCCGAATATCGGCGAGGTAGATCATGACGCCGCGCTCGCCGACTACTCACCGTTCATCGAGGCGTACGAGATGCTTCTGACGGCGAACGTGGACCCGGCAAGCATGAGCCTGATCATGAGCCCTGCCGTGGACGCCACGCTTGAGGGGCTTACCGACAAGAACGATCAGCCGCTCAATGCGCCGCGCTTCTTCGAGAACATGAGGCGCAAGCTCACCACGTCGTCAATAGCGACCGATGAGGCGGGCGACTCGTATTGTGTGATGGGCGACTTCTCTAACCTCTTGATAGGTCTGGGGATGCAGATGACGCTCGAGGCAAGCAACTACTCAGGCACGGCTTGGGAGTCCTACCAGGCTTCTATCCGAGGAGTGCTGAGGGCTGACGCGCAGGTTTTGCGACCTGACCAGTTCGTGCTGATCAGCGGCCTGGCTGTTGGTGAGCCGATAGGTTCGTAGCAGAGCAGAGAGGTGGGGCGCCCTGTCCCCCCTCCGGGGTAAGGGGTATTAAATCATAAAAGGGTTTGAAATACAGGAACGGCGTGGAGCTCCGCGCGAACTGCGGGTAATCGTTTCAGGGAATT